>JAGCPD010000010.1 GCA_017645305.1 Bacteroidaceae bacterium
ATAGGGTTTGCTCAACGGCTTCTCCAATACAATCATAGAGAAACTGGATGTTCCTGCGCTGACATTCCCTGTGCGCTGCTTAACGGCATTAGTAGCTACCATACCCGTACCGGCATCGCCTTCAGGAGGACAAACAGGAATACCAGCCTTCAGACGACCGCTTACATCCAGCATCTTAGCACCCTCGGCAGTCAGCGTACCGGCATTTTCGCCTGCCACAAGTGACTTGGGAAGGATGTCTTCTAAGCGGAAGGCATAGCCTCTCGCCATAAGAAGTTCGTTGAATTTGCGCACCATTTCGGCATCGTAGGTCTTCGTAGCGGGGTCAACGGGAATCATGCCCGATGCATCGCCTACGCCCAACACGAACTGACCCGTTACCTGCCAGTGAACATAGCCTGCAAGCGTAGTCAGATACTTGATGTCCTTAACGTGCTCATTATTCTCAAGAATACACTCATACAGATGGCTGATACTCCAACGCAACGGGATGTTGTAATTAAAGAGTTTGCTCAGTTCGGCAGCAGCCTTGCCCGTGTTGGTGTTACGCCAGGTGCGGAAAGGCACCAAAATCTCCTGCTTCTCATTGAAAGCCATATAACCATGCATCATAGCACTGAAGCCAATGGCGGCCAATGACTCAATCTCACAGCCATACTGCTTCCTGACATCCTGGCACAGGTCGGCATAACAGTCCTGAAGGCCTTTCCAAATAAGGTCGATGCTATAGGTCCATAGGCCATCCACCAACTGATTCTCCCACTCGAAAGCACCCTGTGCAATGGGGTTGTTGTCCTGGTCGATGAGGACTGCCTTGATGCGGGTAGAGCCAAACTCGATACCGAGAATGGCTTTACCCTCTGTTATTGTTTTTGTTGCATCCATAATTATCAATTGTCGGTTATCAATTGTCAATTAGTGAAGTGCTTTGTTCAGCATGTAGTAAACCTCTTTCATCTCTAACTTCTGCTTGAACTCGCTGATTGTGGTGTCCTTGTTGATGCGGACGTACTCGATGCCCAGCATCTCGGCGAAGTCCTCCCAGTACTCTTCGTTGATGTCGTAGGAGAAGGCGCTGTGATGTGTTCCGCCGGCGAGAATCCAGGCTGCTGCGCCGATCTCGAAGGTGGGCTGGGGAATCCAAAGGGCGGAGGCTACTGGCAGCTTGGGCATGGGCTTCGGCTCGATGCACTCAACCTCCTGGGAGATGAGACGGAAGCGGTTGCCGAGGTCAACAACGGTGGCCTTGATGCCGCGACCGGTCTTCGAGGTGAAGACGAGGCGGGCGGTCTGCTGCTTGCGGATGCCGATGCCGAGGAAGTGAACCTCGAGCTTGGGCTTGTCGGAGGCGATGAGCGGGCAGATCTCGAGCATGTGGCTCTGGAGGCAGGACGAGCGGTCGCCGGCGAAGTTGAGGGTGTAGTCCTCGAGGAAGGAGCAGCCTGTGGGCATGCCCTGCTGGATGACCCAGAGGGTGCGGTAGAGGCAGGCGGTCTTCCAGTCGCCTTCGGCACCGAAGCCGTAGCCTTCCTGCATGAGGCGCTGTGAGGCGAGACCGGGAATCTGGTCGAAGCCGCAGAAGTTCGGGTCGTCGATGTTGGCATCGCCAAGGTCGTCGAAGTTGGTGGTAAAGGCCGTTGCACCTTCATCCTTCAGAACACGGCGCAGGGCAATCTCAGCCTTGGCTGCGTTCTTCACCTTCTCCCAATAGACAGCTTCGCCGCTCTCGTCAATCTTGATGGTGTAGAGCTTCTTGTACTCCTCAACGAGGGCATCGGCCTCTGCGTCGGTCACCTTCTTGAAGTACTCCATGAGGGAGCTGACGGGATAGTAGTCAACATGATAGCCGAGGCGCTGTTCGAACTCCACGCGGTCGCCGTCGGTGACAGCCACGTTGTTCATGTTCATGCCGAACATCAGGCAGCGCACGTTCTTGGCATCGGCCACACCGGCAGCCACACGTGCCCAGACGGCAATCTGCTTCTGTGCCTTTTCGTCCTTCCAGTAGCCGCAAACCACCTTGCGAGCCACACGCATGCGGGTGCAGATGTGTCCGAACTCGATGTCTCCGTGTGCGCTCTGGTTGAGGTTCATGAAGTCCATGTCGATGGTGTCCCAGGGAATCTCGGCATTGTACTGTGTGTGGAAGTGAAGCATGGGTTTCTGCAACTGCTGCAGGCCCTTGATCCACATCTTGGCAGGCGAGAAGGTGTGCATCCAGGTGATGATACCCACGCACTTCTCGTCGTTGTTGGCAGCCTTCATCACGGCTTCCACTTCCTTGCTGCTGTTGGCAGTGCCTTTATACACAATCTTCACGGGGATGTTGCCAGAGGCGTTCAGTCCCTCGACCATCTCTTTTGAATGTCCGTCAACGGCAACAACAGCATCACCTCCATAAAGAAGTTGTGCACCAGTCACCCACCAAATTTCTAAATTTTCAAACATAGTTTTAAAATTTTAATTGATAATTGATAATTGACAATGGATAATTGGCTCCGCTTGACAACTATCGCATACACTAGTTAATAATATAGGTTTTATTCGTTATTGTTCTTTGTTGATTTTATTATTGATACCAGCAATTTTGTAATGGTTCGACAATCGGTAATGATGTAGTCAGGGCGTAGCCTAATTATCAATTATCCATTGTTCCCATTAAATGCTTATCTATGGTCAGCGTTTGCGCTGACCATAATAAGCATTTGGACCGTGTTTGCGGCTATAATGTTTCTCCACCAATAGCGGGTTCATGGTCAGGGCGGGGTTGACGCTGAAGGCGATGAACGCCATCTTGGCGCACTGCTCCATGACCTTGGCATTATAGACGGCATTGTCGGGCGACGTGCCCCACGAGAAGGGACCGTGATTCTTGACCAGGACTCCGGGCGTGTGGTCGGGATTGATTTTGCGGATGTTCAGGAATTCATCCACGATGACGTTGCCCGTCTCCAACTCGTACTGTCCCTTGACCTCAGCCTCCGTCATGTCGCGGGTGCAGGGAATGTCCTTGTAGAAGTAGTCGGCATGTGTGGTGCCGATGTTGGGAATATCCCTGCCTGCCTGTGCAAAGGCGGTGGCATAGGTGCTGTGGGTGTGGACCACACCCTGAATGTTGGGGAATGCCCGGTATAGCACGAGGTGCGTGGGCGTGTCGCTACTGGGGTTCAGGTCGCCCTCTACGACCTTGCCGGAAGCGAGATCCACGACGACCATGTCGCTGGCCTTCATATCGTCGTAGCTCACACCCGAGGGCTTGATGACCACGAGACCCTTCTCACGGTCGATGCCACTGACGTTGCCCCAGGTAAAAATTACCAAGTTCTGCTTCACCAAATCTAAGTTGGCACGGAAGACTTTTTCTTTAAGTGTTTCTAACATGTTTTCAATGTATTACCTTTAGATTGCAAATATACATCTTTTTTTTTACTTGAAGACAAAAACCGACAACATTCTTTTATCTTAATACTTTTAGGATATAAAAAAGGAAGAGGGGAGTTTACCACTCCCCCCTTCTCATTATTAAGATAAATAAACTTTCTTCCGTTCGGAAAAGTCAAACTCGTTTGGCTCTTCTCTCACTTAACCGAAACCTTTTTACCGTCAACTACGTAGATGCCCTTCTGAGCCTTGCTTACACGCTGACCGGCAATGTTATAGATAGTACCGTTAGCAATGGTGTTACCATCAACGCTCTTAATAGCATCAGGATCACCGCTCTCCGTGCCTACTGTGAAGCCCTCGGGAGCAGGAGTAACAGTCTTGTTATCATTCCAACTGGGGATAGCGTAGCGACTGAAAGTCTCGGAGCTGGCAGAAGCAACATACAGGTTGTTGGCATAGTCGAATGACAAGGCTGTAATGCGGCTCTCACCAACGTTGATGATCTGCTTCGGATTCAGGAAGATCATTTTGTTCTCCCTAGGAACGTAGTTGGTCTCGTAGAGAACAATCGTACCGTTGCCTGTGGGAATAGCGATATACTGGCCGTCTGCGGTTACAGCTATCCTACTGCCAACAGAGGCGTTATTGATATTGCTGTAGTCCTCCTGACCAGTAGCATCGAAGTGCTTGAGAGCTGGCCGCTCTGCAGATACGTCGCTACGACGCTGGATGTACCAGAGACCGCCCTGACCGTCCTCGTAGATACCTACATCGACAGGAGAATAGGTATATTTGCCGTCGAGAGGCTCGAAGTTGGCAGAAGGAGCACCAGTCCATTCTGTTGCTGTACCCAGATTATAAACAGAGCAGTTGTAGTCAGCAAAACCATAGTCACCGTTGCTGCGCTGTCCGCCCAGTACATACATCTTCAGGTCTTCACCCTTGCCTTCGAATGCAAGACTAAGTGCCATGCGGTTCTGTTCCTGATCGCCTACGTAAGTGATACCTGTAGCCTCATCAAGTGTACCACCCTTGAAGATTGGCTTCCAAGGCTCGTCAAGGTCTTCAGGATTAATCTCATAGACTGAACTGTTGCTGGTACCGGAAGCACGAGCCACGAACAGACGACCGTCCTCGGTGAAGCGGATGTCCTTCAGATCGTACTGATAGGTGCCGGCAATAGCGAGAGGAGTCTCGCCCTTAATCGGGAGACCGCCGTAGAAACCAGGAGTGCCGTCGGCTGCATTGATGGGCTGGAAGTTTATATCGAATGCATACAGGGCACCAGGCTTTTCGTACGACATATAGGTATCCTTGATTTCCTGAGGATAAGACTCAAGCATGAGTACCTGACCGAAGCCCTTGCTGGCAGGATTGTTGTTGATTGCCAATCCGTAAGGACCCCAAACCTTGTAGCTCTCACCAATCTTTGTCGGCTTTGTAACACCCAAACCTGTGACATCAAGTTCGTATGTCATCTCTGTGCCTGCAGCAACACCCAGCAGGCTGTTGTCGATAGCTATCTCGTGACCGCCTGCCATCAGATCACCGCCTTTCAGTACGTGAGAGTACTTCAGCTCGTCACCTGCATAGAAGTTGATAGCACCGTTCTTTGCCTCGGCATTCAATGTATAGGCTACAACAACCTGATTTGCATTGGTAGCAGAACTTAGGTTAGAGGCAAAAGCATTGAGTTGGATGTTGGGGCGTACGTTTACGAACTCATCGCCATACTTCCATACCTGACTGCCACTAAACAGATGAGGAGTGAGGTCTGTACCCAGCTTCTGGAACCAGTGAGCACCGTCTGCCGTGTTACCGTTCAGTTTCCAGCAAATATCACCGCTTGCCAGCTGCTCAGCAGTAACAAGTGTTCCTTCTGCCTCGCGGAAGTACTGTGAAACAAAAACATTTGTTGGGGTACACTTTGTTCCGCGACTGATAGTACGAGAATTATCGCCGTCAACACCAACGTTGGTGTACTCAGATAGAATCAGCGTGTTTGTAATTGCCAGAGAAGCATCTGCCCAACCGGCAACGCCACCTACATACCATATCGGATTTTCACCTTCACCAATCAAGTGGCTACGAACCAAACAGTTACTGATAAGGCTGTTTGCACTACCATTGCGACCGATTACACCACCGGAAGAAGCATCGCCTGCAAGGTTGGAAGCAAAGTGCATGGCAACTTCAATCTCGCAGTTATCAATAGTTGACTTGCCAGACATCCAACGCGTGATAGGACCAGAGAACTGATGACTGGTGTACATTTCACCGGTCAGCTTGAAGTTCTTGACAGTGGCATTCTGCAATTCGTAGAACAGAGTTGCAGGCTCAGCATATTCACCTGATGGAATATTTGCGTCATCGATGAAAACATTGGTAAGCGCATGGCCCTGTCCGTCGAATTCGCCTGAGAAGATGTGCTGGGCAGCCTCACCTCTGTTATGACCGATTGGCAGCATAGCAATGCCGGTCAAATCAATATCAGCCGTGAGCTTACCCTTGGCATACTTGTCCACCTCGCTGGCAATTGCGCGATAAGTAACAAACTGTTTGGGAGTACCTATCAAGTAGTAACCATCCTCATCTATAGTAGGAATAATCTTCGTGATTGCCGGATTATTCAGGATTTCCGGATTCTTTGCCTCCTCTGTGCTGTAAATACCTCCGAACCATCCCATGCACAGTTCATCATAGATGTCAAAGGTGCCATTTATTTCCTCTTCGCTAAATACCATTTCGCCGGTTTCAATCCATTCACCGGTTTCAGTATCTTTCTCAACCAAAGCCAAATTGCCAAGCTGGAGAGCATCAAGAGAACGAGCTTTGATGGCTAGACTAATATATGCCTGCTTACCTTCATAGATTTTCTGGAAGATTTCAGAGATTTTTGCAGCGAAGTCTGCCTTGTCTTCCACGGTTTCTGCTGACTCAGCCTGAGCGACAGTTGCTTCAAGTTCTTCCCTCAGTTCTGCGGAGAAGTTGGGAGCGGCTGCGGCATTATCCATATCCACACCATTATCGTAATCAAAGTCCAAGATGGTCTTAGCTCGCTCACCCATGTTTTCAAGCACTGTAGCAAAAGCCTTGTCAACTTCTTCACCTTCCTTACCACAATAAATAACCTTAAGGGGACCCCAGCCAGTCCAGTCGTTGCTGTACTTTGTGCCGGGATTCTTGATACCGATGGTAAGTTTGCCGTCCTCGCCTACGTTTGCAATGGTGAAAGCTTTGTAGCGATCTGCCATTGCAGCAATAGCCATACCCGTCTCTCCTTGGACAACGTAACCGATAAGTTCTGCACCAAGATCGTCGTTTGTAGATTCAAAGTCATCATAAACCGGCAAATCAAGCGCACCCTTACCGTGCAGGTTACAGTTCACCTGATCAACGGTATCAGCAACGGCAATGTAATCCTCAATAATAGTGGGGAAATAGTTGAAAACTCCGTTGGCATAGATACCGGCAGCATAGTTGGTGCTGTAGCGATTGTTGCTTGGACGGAAGGCTCCGTTTATACCTACCAGATAGTAACCGGGCTTCATGTTTTCAACAGTCTGATACATATCACCTGTTACATTCCATGCCTCAACACCCACAAAGGTACCAGCCTCATTTTGAGCCTGACCCCAGCTATTGCCGAAACCATTAGTCCAGCCTTCGTTCTTTTTGCTGAAGTCACTGTTAGGAATCAGGCTACTGATGTCTGCGCCAGGAGCAATATCACTTGCAATAGCAGCTGCGAGCCATTGGGCAACACGCTCTGTCTCTTCCTTGATTTCCTCGGCAGTGGCAGTGTGCTCCTCAACAATGTACCCGAATGTACCGAGAGGATTCTCGTCGCTGGGTTCATCAGCATTCTCCTCAGCAAGGTAATATTCCAAAGCCTCGCGTAGTGTACCATAGAAAGTTTGGTTGGAAGCAAGATAAGCCCTAATCTCTTCACACTTGGTAATATAAGCCTGATAAACCTTTATATTGTTTTCAATTTCAGTCTTCTTGATTCCCATTGAATCAATGGCATCTGCAAATTCAGGAAGCGTAGTAATATTATCCAATGCCTCTACCATTTCATCCCAATCGTTAAGCAGAGACTGGGTAGCAATAACATCCACAAAACGTTCTCTCTCAGAAGTCTGAACTGCGGAAATAATACTTTCAAGGTCGTCGTTTGGAATAGAGAAGTACTGATCGACAGCATTAACAACAACACCGTGACCATCGAACGGATAAGGATGTTCGTCATCTTCGAGCGTCTGATACCAGTCAGGATTGCTGAACTGCTTACCGTTCAGGTTGTAGCAGAGAGCACCACTGATTACCTCCTCAGGTGTGATGCGGTTAACCCTGCGCCTTTCGTCAGCGGGATTCTTGTGCTGCTGCTTGTTGTCGGCAACACCCTCGATGTCTGCCTCATAGCAGTTGATAACAGAAGCTCCACCACGAGTGAAGGAGTCATTGGAGTAGATAGCAGACTGCGGTAAATAAGAAGTACTCCAGCAGTTGATAACTTCGGAGGCATTGCTTGAATATCCGCACATGGCACCGGACTCGCGACCGCCATAGATTGGGCCCGTTGTCCAGCAGTTCTTGATATGCAGCGTCATGGAGCCGCCCTGGTCAACACCGAGGATACCTGCTGCGTTCTGGTTGATGGTGGTTACGGTTCCTTCGTTGCCGACGTTCTCGATGTAGATGTCACCGCTGCCGCTGGTACCGCCTACAATGCCGCAGAATGCATCACCTGCAATAGAGCAGCTTTCGTCGAAAATGAAGTTCTTAATGACTGCACCATTGCCGATAACACCTATCAGACCCTGATATTGTTTGTTGCTGTCGATAACGAAGTTGCTGATGGTGTGACCCTGACCGTCAAAGACGCCAACAAATATCTCAGCAGGAACGAAGCGCTCCATGTAGCCAGTCATGTCGATGTCCTCAGTCAGACGCACCTTGGCATCCGTATGTGCGGAAGCATATACGCTCCACCATGTGAGCTGTGCACCATTGCTTACCTCGAACCATCCATCGACGGGAGTCAGGTAGTTCTCGTCCATCTGTCCGCAGACAGTACACCAACCGTCCACAAATGTGTGAGGAGGTATAACTGCAGTGCCGGACGGGTCATTGGAGTAGCCACCGCTACCCAATGGCGTTCCGTCGCATCGGAAGCTTGAGGCTGTGGAATAAACAAGTGCGCCCTCCTTCTTGATGGGCATAGGCTCTGGGTCTGTGCCAATCAGCTGATAGAAGCGGTCGAGGCCGCTCTTACTGCTGTTCAGTAAGAATGCAAGCTCACCGCTGGCAATGCCTGCCTCGTTTTCATAATGGATGTACTTGTCATGGTCTGAAACGTAGTTTCCGGAGATGGGGTTAACGACATATACATTCTCAGTGACTACATTACCCGGGTAACGAGCGATGTTCTGGGAGTTCTCCGTATCGTCGTCCAAAGTCTGGTCACCAGCACCGATGATGTTGCCGAGTAAGGCACAATTGGTGATGTAGGTCTTTGTTGCTGTCCATCCGGCAATGCCACCAACACGTGCACAATGTGCACCACCTTCCGCACCAGGCAGGGTGAAGGTACCTGCATAGATACAGTTCTCGACACGCTTTTCCTTGTCACCCATCCAACCGAAGAGGCCGCCGGAGGTGTTGTCACCTACAACAGTAGAGGTGATGTCAACGTCGGAATAGACATTGCGAATCAAAGCATTGCGAGCATTACCGCAGACAGAGCCGGTATGTCCTCCGTTAGTCTGAATATCGCCATGCAGGATAAGGTTCTCGATGTTACCTGTCATCTCAGGGAATAAGCCTGCGGGATTGTTCACTTCGGACATGCCGATTGTGAAGACGTGACCCTGACCGTTGAAATTACCGTCAATCCAGTCGCTGGGATTGAAGATATACTTACCTGGCTCTGCGATGTACTCGATGTCGTTCACCATCTTCATGTTGAGACGGAAACCATTAGCAATACGGTTCCAACCTTCCACCTTGTCGATGTCCTCAACAGTACCCAAGAGGACAGATCTGTCCGTCTTGTCGAACTTTGTGGCATCGTCGAACTCAAACATATGGAAGTCGAAGCAACCGCAGACAGAGCAGACGCCATACTTGTCGAACTGGTGGGAAGTTGCATTCACGCTGCCCTCGTTGGAGAAGGTAAGATTAGCTTCGCTCTTGCCATCACAACCTGTGGGACCGTTAGCATAGACCTGACCGCTACCGAATGCTGCGGGAACGGGGAACGGGTCTGTACCAATCCGCTGAACCCAGGCAATACGGCTCTGGTCGTTGTTCAGCTGGTAGCAGATGCGACCGTCAGCCAAGTTGTCGTAAGCCACAACAGTTACGGCAGGGCTGGTGCCACCCCAGTCAACAGTGACATAGTTGTTGTAGCAGGCACCTTTGGGACGGTTAGCATACGGATTTGAATTGTACGTCTCAACATCAATGGCTGCCATACAGCCCTCGTTACGTGCGAGGTTACTGCTGTGACCGTTGGAGGCGTCGGTGTAGGCGAAGGAACTGCCATCGCTGACAACCAAGCAGTTCACTATATTGGTGCGCTTCTCTGCCCAACCAACAACACCGCCGCAATTGGTGGTGGTTTCGCCCATGATAGCAATCTTTGCTAAACAGTTCTCAACGGTACAACCGCCATAACCAACAGCAACGATACCGCCGTGGGTGGCATCGCCTGGTACAGAACTGTTGATGGTCACATCGGCATAGCAGCCACGGATAATACCGTAGTTGCGAGCCACGAGACCGGCAGCGAACTTGTTACTGGTAGTGATCGTTCCCTCCACCTTCAGGTTCTGGATGACAGCGCCGAAGCCAGTGTAGCGGAAAAGAGCTGCATTTATCTCTTCGGGGAACATGTTGATTTTGATGGTGTGTCCGGCACCCTCGAAAGTACCTTGGTATGGATTGGTTTCTGTACCAATCATCGTACCGTCGATGCCCCTGTCAATGTCGGCTGTCAGCACGGCATTGGCATAGACATTACCATCATTCACGAGCACTGCAAACTCTTCCAAGTCGGCAGCCGAACTAATCTGATAGACACCATTCACTTCGGAAAGTGCCCATGCAGACATGCTAACGACCATCATAATGGCCATCATGCACATTTTAAGTAGTTTTTTACTCATAGAACGAATTAGTTAAGTTAACAATAAATTATGTAAATAAAATGTGTTGTTCCGATTTAATAGTCTCACAAATATAAGAATATTTTACATTGCATCAAGCTTTTATAGGGATTTTTTTACAAATAAAGTGTTGGATGCTAAGCTGAGATAGTAAAAAACACGAAAAAGGGGAGTGTTTTACCCCCCCTTCTTCGTGCTTATAGAATGAATTTACTTAATTAACTTCGTCAAGCTTCCTTCCATTCGGAAGAGCCAAACGAGCTTGGCTTTTCTCTCACTTAACCGAAACCTTTTTACCGTCAACTATGTAGATGCCCTTCTGAGCCTTGCTTACACGCTGACCGGCAATGTTGTAGATGGTACCGTTAGCAATGCTGTTACCATCAACGCTCTTGATAGCATCGGGATCGCCGCTCTCCGTGCCTACTGTGAAGCCCTCGGGAGCAGGAGTAACAGTCTTGTTACCGTTCCAGCTGGGAATAGCGTAGCGACTGAAAGTCTCGGAGCCGGCAGAGGCAACATACAGATTGTTGGCATAGTCGAATGCCAAGGCTGTGATGCGGGTCTCGTCAACGTTGATCGTCATAACAGGAGTGAGGAAAATCTTACCGGTAGCCAAGAGTACGTAGTTATTCTCATAAAGAACAATCTTGCCGCTGCCCTGTGGAATAGCAATGTACTGACCGTCTGCACTGATGGCAATCTTGCCGCTATTGGTGGAGGTGAGGTTGCTGTAGTCTTCCTTACCAGTAGCATCGAAGTGCTTGAGAGCAGGATTAACCTCTGTGTTGCGATTCTGAATGAACCAGAGACCGCCCTGACGGTCCTCGTGAATACCCACATCTGTCGAAGAATAGGTATAGACACCATTTAGAGGCTCGTAGTTGGCAGAAGGAACGCCTGTCCATTCGGTAGCAGTACCCAGGTTGTAGATAGAGCAGTTGTAGTCGGTTGTGTTGTTTCCACCGTCGCTGCGCTTTCCACCCAAGACGTACATCTTAAGGTCTGCACCCTTGCCTTCGAATGCCAGACCAAGTGCCATGCGGTTCTGCTCCTCATCGCCTACGTAGGTGATACCTGTAGCTTCATCCAGTGTGCCACCCTTGAATACGGGCTTCCAAGGCTCGTCAAGGTCTTCCGGATTAATCTCATAGACTGAGCTATTGTCGGTACCGGAAGCACGAGCCACGAAGAGACGGCCATCCTCGGTGAAGCGGATGTCCCTGAGGTCGAACTTGTAGTTGCCGGCAATAGCGAGAGGAGTCTCACCCTTAATTGGGAGACCACCGTAGAAACCTGGAGTGCCGTCGGCCGAATTGATGGGTTGGAAGTTTACATCAAATGCATACAGGGCACCAGGCTTTTCGTAGGAAATGTAGGTATTCTTTATCTTTTCGGGATAAGACTCTGCCATGAGTATCTGGCCGAAGCCCTTGCTGGCAGGATTGTTGTTGATTGCCAATCCATAAGGACCCCAAACCTTGTAGCTCTCGCCAATCTTGGTAGGTGCAGTAACACCCAAAGCAGTAACATCTAGCTCATACGTCATCTTTGTTCCTGCAGCAACTCCTAACAGGCTGTTGTCAATGGCAATCTCATGACCGCCAGCATAGAGGTCGCCGCCCTTCAGTACATGAGAGTACTTCAATTCGTCTCCTGCATAGAAGTTAATGGCACCGCTCTTAGCCTCGGCATTCAACGTGTAGGCTACTACAACCTGATTTGCATTGGTGGCTGAACTCAGATTAGATGCAAAAGCATTGAGCTGGATGTTAGGACGGCTGTTCAGATATTCATTGCCATTCTTCCATACCAGGCTGCCACCAAACAGATGAGGTGTAGCATCCTTCTCCAATGTTTGGAACCAATGAGCATCCTCAACCATCTCTCCGTTCAGCTTCCAGCAAATCTCACCGCTTGCCAGCTGCTCTGCAGTAACCTTTGTTCCCATTGTGCCACTTGAAGTGTTGTCACCCTGTATTATATTCAGATAGTAAACATTGGTTACGGTACAGTATCCGTCGTGACGGCATACGGTGTTAGAACCGGAACCGCTAACGGTATAGTCGGAGAGAATCAAGGTGTTCTTGATATTGAAGTTTGCATCGGACCAACCGCAAACACCTCCGCAACTGGTAGTCATGATGCCTTCATCGCAAAGTATTGAACAATTGACGAGACAGTTGTTGACAACAACATCAGCACCACTGGAGTGGTTGACACCGATGATACCACCATGAGTACCGTCACCATCAACACCAGAGTGCATAACAACAGCTATCTCACAGTTCTCAATGGTTGTCTTTTGGGATGTATAGCCAGTAAGGCCGGCCATATACTTGTTGCTGGAGTAGTACTCGCCTGTCAGTTTCAGGTTCTTGACGGTGGCATTCTGCAACTCATAGAATAGTGCACAACGCTCACCCCAGCTGATATAGACATTAGAGAGGGTAAAGCCCTGACCGTCGAGCACACCAGCATAGATGTTGGCACTGTTGCCAATGGGCTCCATAGCAATACCCGTCATGTCAACGTCGTTCATGAGCTTACCCTTGGCATACTTGTCAACATCATTGGCAATAGCACAGAAGACAACAAACTGCTTAGGAGTAGAGATGAGGTAGAAGCCTTCTTCGTCCTGAGCAGGAAAGGCTTCCTTAATTACAGGATTGTTCATGCCTTCCGGATTCAGAGCCTGCTCAGTACTGTAGGTACCGGAAATGTATGCATCGAGCAAATCCGCGTTGAGCGTGTAGAATGCTTCCGTCTCATCGTCACTGAACAGAAAATCTCCAGTCTCTATCCATTCGCCGGTTTCAGCATCTTTCTCTACCAAAGGCAGATTGTGATTTACAATAACCGAAAGGGCATTGGACGTATTGTAAAGTCTCACGTAAGCCTGCTTACCCTCATAGATTTTCTGGAAGATATCAGAGATTGCTGCAGCCACGTCTGCCTTATCTGCCACAGTTTCTGCTGACTCTATCTGAGCGACAGCTGCTTCAAGTTCACCTCTTAGTTCCTCTGGGAAATTGGGAGCTGCTGCTAGAGGGGCATCATCGTCCCAACCCTCATTAAATTCATAAGCAAGAATTGTCTGGGCACGGGCACTCATGTTTTCAAGCACTTGGTCAAGAGCCTCGCCAGACTTCTCAGCATCGTCGCCACAATAGATTACCTTGAGGGCACCCCAGCCAGTCCAGTCTCTGTCATATTTGGTGCCCGGGTTCTTGATACCGATGGTAAGTTTGCCGTCTTCGCCTACATTTGCAATGGTATAAGCCTGATAGCGGTTTGTCATTGCAGCAATAGCCATACCTGTTTCGCCGTGAACAGCATAGCCGAGAATGCCGTCTTCACCCTCTGTAGAGAAGCCGTCATCATAAATAGCGAGGTCGTGGGCACCTGCACCGTGCAGGTTACAGTTCACCTGGTCAACAGTGTCAGCAGCAGCAATGTAATCCTCGATTACCGTGGGGAAGTAGTTGAATACGCCGTTAGCATAGATACCAGCAGCATAGTTGGTACTGTAGCGGTTGTTGCTGGGACGGAAGGCACCATTGATGCCAACCAGATAGTAACCGGGCTTCATGCTTTCAATGGTCTGGTACATATCACCTGTTACATTCCAACCTTCAACGCCACGAACGGTGTTGCCCTTCTCGTCCTTAACCTCACCATAACTGGTACACCAGCCATTGGTCCAATTATCCTTCTTTTGGCTAAAGTCGTAGTTAGGAATCAACTTGCTGACATCAGAACCTGGAGAATAATTTACGATGGCAAGAGTAAACAACTCATCTACATGTACAATCTCTTTCTCAACCAAAGAATCGGGAAGTTCGTGAGTTTCCTTAATCTCTAAGTAGTCGTTTTCGAGATACTCCTCAAGATTGTCGCGACCAGGACCTTCTACGTCGGGATGATCCTCTAAATAAGTCTTAATTTCCTCACACTTGGCTATATATTCCTGATATACCTTGACACTTGCGCTAACAACTTTCTCATATACATCCAAAGAGTCAATTGCATCTGCCAGCTCAAGAATATCCTTTATTTTGTCAAGTGCGTCTATCTTTTCCTTCATGGTGTCTATAACTCCAGTGTAGGCTATCACGTCATCCGAAACCTTCTCGGAATAAAGTTCGTTGAAAGCAAGAATGACATCGGGAAATGTCTCCTCGCTAACTGTCATATACTGCTCACCAACGCGTACAACGGTTCCGTGTGAAGGATCCGGGAAAGGATACGCATCCTCATCCAGGTTCTGATACCAGTAAGGAGTGCGGAACTGGCTGCCGTTAGCACGCCAAGCAAGAGCACCGCTTGCAAAGTCCTTCTCACTTACAGTTGGCACCTGAGTTCCATAGCGAGCGTAGCAATTCGTGAAGGTGGCACTGTTGTAACGTGCAAAGTAGTGGTCATCGTCCTGAATACCCGTCACCTCACCAACTGCGAAACAGTTGGTTACCTCGGCATAGCTACCAAGCCAACCAGAGAACGAACCATTCTCTTTCTCGCCATAGACGTTACCGACCATACCGCAATTATCGATAGTAACATGGCATGCAGAACTCATTACACAACCAAATACACCGGAAGCATTGGGACCACCATTGGCTGTTACATCACCGCACATCATGACGCCCTTGATGATAACGTGACCAGCCCAAGGAGCTGTCATACCAACCAGACCGATATAGCCGCGACCGCGGAGGGAGCAGCTCTCGTCAAGCACCACATCTTTAATATATACACCTTCGGCTGCACGTGCGTCAGCATCGCTGATGCCGCCGAAGCCCTTGCTGGGCAGGCTGTTCATCACACCGATAAGACCAACACCGTTGCCCTCGGGCATATCAACGTTGAGGTTGCTGATGACGTGGAACTGGCCATCGAAGCATCCATAGAAAGGTACTGCTTCGGTACCTACGCTTGCCCAGCGTTCGCTGTAGCCGCCCATGTCAATGTCGTCGGTCAACTTTGCACTGGCATCCAGATGCTTGGAAGCATAGTGGCTCCACCATAGAAGCTCTGCACCGTTGCTGATTTCGAACCAGCCATCCACAGGAGTCATGAAGTCTTCCTGCAAACCATTGCAGACGGTACAGAAACCGTCCTCATATTTGTGCGGGGGCAAAACGACTTCACCGGAAGGCGTATTGGTATAAACAGTTGCACCTACGGGCGTTCCATCACAAAGATAGCTTGCGGCAGAAGTATAGACTAGTGCACCTTCCTTCTTGATGGGCAATGGACATTCATCCTCACCAATCTTCTGGTAGAAACGCTCTATACCGCCCTGCTTGCCGTTTAAGAAATAAGCGAGCTGACCATTCTTAACGCCTTCTTCTCCATCCTCGAACAGGATGAACTTGTCGTTGTCGCCGAAACCATAGTCTTCGATACAATAGACATTCTCGGAAGACACATTACCCGGGTTACGGGATATGTTCTTCGAGTCGCCGATTGCATCGTTGAGCGTTCCGATGAAAGCGCAGTTGGTAAGATAGGTCTGGCCGGAAGCCCAGCCGCAGAAGCCAGCGAGACACTCCGTATTGCCAGTACCGTTGATGTTACCTGCATAGATAACATTCTCGACGTGGGTCTTTGATTCAGACACAGCGATGATACCTGCCGAAGTGTTGTCGCCTGCAAGGCTACAGTTGATATCGATGTCGGAGAATACGTTGCGGATAATCACCTTGTCGCTATAGGTATGAGAGGTGACGGAGGCCGCAAACTTGTTGACAGAAGAAATCGAGCCGTGCATGATGACGTTCTCGAAGATTCCAGTCATCTTGGGAATGAAGGAAGAGTTTTCGCCTGCATCAGCCATGCCGATTGTGAGTTCATGGCCGTCGCCATTGAAGTTACCGTCAACCCAGTTGCTGGCATTGAAGATAAGCTCACCGTCGGGAGCAATGCACTCAATGTCGTTCGCCATCTTCATATTGAGCTTAAAGCCATCACCTACACGGTTCCAGCCTTCACAAATAAAGATGTCGTCTTCGCTATTCAGCAGGACAGTTCTGTCTGTTGGGTCAAACTTTGTTACATCATCAAACTCAAATGCATGGAAGTTGAAGCAACCGCAGACAGGGCAAAAGCCATACTTGTCGAACTGGTGAGCAGTTGCCTGAACAGTTCCGCTGTTAGAGAAGGTAAGGTTTGCCTCGCTCTTACCGTCACAACTGGTGGTACCAGAAGCATAAACCTGACCACTACCGAAGGCTGCTGGAACAGGGAAGGGGTCTGTACCAATCCTCTGAACCCATCCGATGCGGCTTTGGTCGTTGTTCAGCTGGTAACAGATACGACCGTCAGCAAGGTTGTCGTATGACACAACCGTTGCAGCATTGTTATTGCCCCACTGGTTGGTCACATAATTGTTGTAGTTGGCACCTGCAGGACGGTTGGCGTACGGGTCTGCATTGTAGCTCGTCAGATCCGGTACACGCACGTTGCCATTGTTACGAGCGATGTTGGCACTTCCACCGTTGGAAATGTCGAAGTTGCTGCCGTCACTGATGACTAAGTTGTTCACCAGATTGACAGGATTTTCACACCAACCGACAAGACCGCCACAGTTCTGAGTAGTGGCACCGTTGATAGTGAACTTTGCCAGACAGTTCTCGATGAGAGTACCGCGATAAGCATCGGCCACGATACCGCCATGAGTGGCATCGCCTGCCATAGCACTGACCACATTGACATCAACATAACAGCCGCGAATGATACCACTGCTATACACAGCAATACCACCAGCGAACTTCTTGTCTGTAGTGATTGTTCCCTGCACTTTCAGGTTCTGGATAATGGCATGCACACCGACATTGCGGAAGAGTGCCGTACCATTCTCACCCTGAGAGTACAAATCAATTGTAATGGTGTGACCCTGACCGTCGAAGGTACCCTGAAAGTCTTGACCGTCGCGACCAATCATGGATACATCCGTAGCGGGCTTCACTATGTCTGCCGTCAGGACAGCACAGGCATAAGGATCCTCACCATTCACGAGTTCTGCAAAGGCAACCAAGTCCTCCGCAGTACCAATCTGATAGACACCATTCACTTCGGAAAGTGCCCATGCAGCTGTGGAGACGACACTCAATAGAGCGGTCATACACAGATTTAGTAGTTTTTTTCTCATAGAACGAATTAGATAAGTTAACAATAAATTATTTAATTAAAATGTGTTGTTCCGATTTAATTGTCTCACAAATATAAGAATTTTTTACATTGCATCAAGCTTTTATAGGGGATTTTTTTACAAATAAAGCAATGTATGCAAAGCAAGGGTTGTAAAAAAGCACGAAAAAGGGGAGTGTTTTGCCCCCCCTTTTCGTGCTTATAGAATGAATTTACTTAATTAACTTCGTCGAGCTTTCTTCCATTCGGAAGAGTCAAACGAGCTTGGCTCTTCTCTCACTTAACCGAAACCTTTTTACCGTCAACTACGTAGATGCCCTTCTGAGCCTTACTTACACGCTGACCGGCAATGTTGTAGATGGTACCGTTAGCGATGGTGTTACCATTAACGCTCTTGATAGCATCGGGATCGCCGCTCTCCGTGCCTACTGTGAAGCCCTCGGGAGCAGGAGTAACGCACTTGTTATCGGTGAATGAAGGAATAGCATAACGGTTCAGCGTCTTGCTGGCACTTGAGGTAATGTACAGGTTGTTTGCATAGTCGAATGCCATACCGGTAATCTGAGACTCTTCAACACTGATGTTGTACTTGCCATCCAAGAAAATCTCGTTGTTTGCCATAGGAGCGTAGTTGGTCTCGTAGATAACTACCTTGTTTGCACCCATAGGAATTGCCAGAATTGAACCGTCTTCGCTGATTGCGATGGCCTCACCACGAGTGTTGGTCGTAATATTACTGTAGTCTTCCTTACCTGTAGCATCGAAGTGCTTGATAGAAGGCTCTTCCTCCTTAGGATTGCTTCTGTACTGCTCATACCACAGACCACCACGGTTATCAGCTATGATACCTACATGTCCAGGAGCAACCGTGTACTTGCCTGTGAGAGGCTCATAAACATTGCTGGGAGCGCCTGTCCAACTCGTTGCCGTACCCAAGTTGTAAGTGAAGCACTTGTAATCAGAGAAATTCTCTGCACCGTCTGAACGCTGAGCACCCAGTACAGTGAGCTTCAGGTTTTCGCCCTCACCCTCTACTGCCAAAGCAACAGCAGGACGGTTCTGTTCTTCACCACCAACACTTACAATTCCTGTTTCAGGATCAAGTTCACCACCAGTGAAGATAGGAGTCCAAGGCTTGTCAAGGTCGGCAGGATCTGCTTCCCATACAGAGCTAGTGGAGTTTCCTGATGCACGAGCAATGAACAGACGACCGTCCTTGCTTACGCGTACATTCTTCAGGTCGAACTGGTAATCGCCAGAGATGGTAATTACGTTCTTGTTATCCTTAATATCCAAGCCACCATAGAAGCCCGGTGTACCATCCAGGGCATTGATAGGCTTGAAGGTGGCGTCAAAGGCAAACAGGGCACCGGGTTTCTGCTCGCAGATGCTGCCTTCACCTTTCTCCAGAGGTCGGGACTCTGCAACGTAAATCTGACCGAAACCCTTGCTGCTTGGCGCATTATTAACGGCAAGACCGTAAGGAGAATTCACCTTGTAGCCCTCGCCAATCCTTGTAGGTTCAAGAGCACCAATACCTGTGATATCTAGTTCGTATGTCATCTTTGTTCCTGCAGCAACACCTAACATGCTGTTGTCAATAGCTATCTCATGACCGCCCGCCATTAGGTCGCCGCTCTTCAGCACATGAGAGTACTTCAATTCGCCACCTGCATAGAAGTTGATAGCACCACTCTTAGCCTCAGCATTGAGGGTGTAAGCAACCACTACCTGTTCTGCATTGGTGGCAGTACTTAGGTTAGATGCAAAGGCATTGAGCTGAATGTTAGGACGGCTGTTCAGATATTCATTGCCATTCTTCCATACCAGACTACCGCTGAAGAGGTGAGGCATGTCGTCATTGCCCAATGTCTGGAACCAATGAGCATCCTCTGCAGAAGAACCATTGAGCAACCATGTAAGCTCGCCAGACTTGAAGCGCTCGTCGGTAGCCTCAATGAAAGTTCCAATGTTTGCACCATTCAACTTAGTGGTATAGAATACATTGCTGCAAGAGCAGTTGCCGTCGTTACGGCTTACAGAGTTACTGCTTTCAAGGTTGGCATTAACTATTTCTGCAATAATCAAGGTGTTTTTCACCTCATCCTTATTAGTTGACCAGCCAAAAATACCACCCCAACTGTTAGTGTTCTCTCCATCAAGTACAAAATGAACCTTACAGTTCTCAATAACGGTACCCTCTGTCTCGTTAACACCGACAATACCACCATGAGTACCATCACCCTCAACAGAAGAGTGTATAGTTACGTCAACATCGCAGTCCTGAATCCTTGCATTGCGAGTATATGCAGAAAGACCAGCACCAAACTTAGCACTTGTATAGATAGTTGATTGAATCTTCAGGTTCTTCACAGTACCGTTCTCGATATCATTGAAGAGTGCGGCACGCTCTTCTAGATAGAATTCGTCTTCACTACCAAATGTAAGATTGGTGATAGCATACTGCTGACCATCGAATACACCATTGTAACGTGTACCGGAAGCGATAGGTGTAAAGGGGATACCGGTCATATTGATGTCCTTAGTTAGAAGAGCGTTAGCTTTCTGTTCTCCATTTGATGTAGTGGCACTGAACCAAATCATATGCATGGGAGCAGATATCTGGTAAGTTCCGTTCTCGTCCTGAGGAGCAACAATATTAGCAACAGCAGGAATCCGTTTTGCAACATCAAATTCCTGAGCTTCCTGAAGTGTGAAGGCACCATCTCCATAAATAGCATAGATTTCATCTACGTCATTATAGATTGACTCGTACTCATCCTCTGAAAGGACGGTATCGAGCATTTGCAGTACACTCTCTACAGTCTTTGCCTTCCCTAATATCTTAATATAAGCCTGCTTACCAGCATAAATATTCTGGAAAAGCTGAGAAAGAGCTTGAATAGCTGCCCATTTATCCTCGGGAGATTCTGCAGCCTCTGCTTCTGCAACAGCAGCCTCCAGAGATTCTTTCAAATCTGCAGGATAGTTGGGGGCTTTGGCAGCATCCTCTTCATAACCTTCAAGAGACTCATAAAGGGTAAGGATAGTGTTAGCGCGTGCCATCTGACTCTCGAGAGCTGTTGTCAAACCAACAGAAGCCGCGTCATCCTCGTCTGTTCCTAAATAAGTAAGTCTGACGTTAGCAACACCAGTCCACTCATTGACACCCACCTTAGAGTGAGGATTGGCAATAGCAATGGTAAGTACACTATCAGCCCCTACCTCGCAAGCGATGTAGTTCTGGTAACGACCGGCACTGGCTGCAATAGCCAATCCATAAGGACCCTGTACTACGTAAGCATCTGGTGGGGTATCTTGAGAGAATTCTGTAGTAATGCCATCATCTGAGATTCCAAGGTCGGGAGTTTTGTTTTCGTCAAGGTTTGCATTCTCGCCATCAATTGCATCTTCTGCATTAACTGGGTTCTCCCTAACTGTCTGTAAATAGTTAATAACACCGTTGGCACTAATCTGTGCAGCATAGTTGTAACTGTAGCGATCGTTCTGTGGACGATAAGCACCATTCACACCGACCAGATAGTATCCAGGCTTCATACCTGTTTTTGTCTGAGTTATAGCAAAAGGCTGGCTTGACCATGACTCTACACCATAAAGATTGCCACCATCACGCTCAACAGTTGCATGGCCAGTAGCCATAGCTTCACCTTCCCAACCCTTATCCTTACCTTCGCTAAAGTCGGGGTTAACAAGCATCTTGGTAACATCTGTACCTGGCAAATAACCATTCTGGATGGCACGAGATAACCATTCATCTACTCGAGTTATCTCTTGTTCAATCAGAGAATCGGGGAGTTCGTGAGTTTCCCAAATTTCTATGTACTCACTCTCTAAGTACTCCTCAAGTTCATCGCGATCACCACCTTCAAAATCGTCATGATCTGCGAGATAAGCCTTAGTCTCCTCGCACTTATCCTGATACTTCTTGTAAACCTTGGCACTTGCGTCAACAGCTGCCTCATAAACATATATGGTATCAAGTGCATCTGCCAAACCATTAATGTCTGTTACCCCGTCAAGTGCCTCTATCTTTTCATTCATTGCTTCAATAGAACCTGAATAAGCAATGGTTTCATTGGCCTTTTCGGTATAGAACTCTGATATGGTAACCACAACCTCAGGAAGCGTCTCTGCATTGGCAGTCATATACTTGCCCGCTGCATATACAATAGTACCGTGTGCAGGATTAGCAACGGGATGTTCATCTATCTCAAGATCCTGATAGAACAGAGAGTTGCGGAACTGTTTTCCGTTCAGCAAGTAAGTAAACTTACCGCTGGCAATGTCTCCCTCCTCAATCCTATAAATTTGGTGATCGGCATCGTCAATGGTACCGCCATTCAAAGTGTAACAGTTGGTAATCTTAGCTGAACCGTAACGGGCAAAATACTTATGTGCTTCACCATCAGGATGCTCAACAGTACCGATGGCATAGCAGTTCTGGATGTCGCAATGGTCGCCTAACCATCCTGAGAATGAACCATTCTCATTAGGACCAGTACAATTGCCTGTCATATAGCAGTTGTCAATGGTGATGTGGCAAGTAGAACCCATTACACAACCCAGCACACCACCAGCATTGGCACCATCCGTACAATTTACGTCACCGTCCATACCTACATTCAAGAAGGTTACGTGACCAGCCCACTCTGCTGTCATACCTACGATACCGCAGTAGCCAAGACCTTCAATTTTGCAAGACTCATCCAAAACCACATTTTTGATGAATACACCCTCAGCATTGCGGGCATCGCTGTCAGACATACCGTCCTTCTTGTTGGCACGGCTGTTCATAACAGCTATCAGACCAACACCACGCTGACCGGGATAAGAGATTTGGAAGTTGCTAATAGTATGGAACTGACCATCGAAGTTACCATAGAAAGGAGTTGATTCGTTACCAACAATAGCATACTCTTTTGGGGTCGTTTTTTCGCTCATGTCGATATCTGCCTTCAGACGAGCATTAGCACCCAAATTCACCTCAGCTGCATAATGTGACCACCAAATCAATTCATCTGCAGAACCAAGTTCATACCAACCGTCCTCTGTGGGGGTAACATAGTTTTCATCAACGTGGTTACAAACCTCACAGAATCCACCAACAAAGGTGTGGGGAGGAATGTTTGCTCCACCTTCTACATTAGTATAAGTAACGTTGCCCAAAGGGGTGCCGTCACAAAGATAAGAAGAAGCACCGGTATAAACCTTAGCACCTTCCTTTGCTATTGGCATAGGCACATCGTCGGTTCCGATAACCTGATAGAAGTCCTCACCACCCTGCTTTTGGCCATTCAGCAAGAATGCCAGCTTACCAGATTCAACATCGTCTGCATCAATCTTAGTGAAACGCTCATCATAAAAACCACAGTCATTTAAGAAATAACAGTTTGTGGGAATAACCTTGCTTTTGTTACGTGAGATAAGTTGAGAGTCACCCTTACCATTTTCAATACTACCCAGGAAGGCTACATTCACCATTGTTCCATTACCAGCGCTCCATCCACAGATACCTGCCAGACACTCTGTATTGTCTGTACCTGAGATAGTACCATTATAGATGGCGTTCTCGAGGCGATAATTTGTATCACCTACACCAATAAGACCACCAATAGTGTTATCACCTGCAAAAGTAGGATTGATGTTAACATCAGAATAAACATTCTTAATAACAACATTATTATCACGTACATGACCTGTTACAGTACCAATAAACTTATTGCTAGTAGTGATGTTACCATGGAATATAGTATTCTTAAGCGTACCACGGAAGTTGGGGAAAAGAGAACCTGCCTCAGGAGCATCCGTAAACTCGATGGTCAAAGCATGGCCACGACCATCAAAGTTACCACCATACCAGTTGTCGTTGTTGAAAATCAACTGACCAGGAACGGCTTCATACTCAATGTCATTAGCCAAGCTTATATTAAACCAACCTCCGTTGTTTACGCGGTTACGGCCTTCGAGCCAGTCAAGGTCTTCTTTCGTCTTAGCAATAAAACTATTGTCTGTAATATCACGGGGCAGTTTCTCAAGCTCCATGTGACCGCAAGTGGTGCAAATACCAAACTTGTCGGTTGTATGAGCTGTAGCCTGCACAGTACCCGAGTTACTATAGGTCAAAGCCTCGTCAGACTTACCGTTACAGCCTGTAGCACCAGAAGCATAAACCTGCTTCTTTCCTGTACCAAACACGGCAGGAACAGGATAGTCATCTGAGCCGATATTCTGAACCCAGGCAATAGTGGTCTGATCGTTGTTTAACTGGTAGCATACCTTACCACTTGACAAATCTGCGGCACTGATAATAGTAACCATACTGGTATTACCCCACGCATTTGTAGCATAGTTGTTGTAGTTTGCACCGCGTGGACGCCAGTTGTAACCATCTCCATCACCACCGTTGTACTGAGTAAGGTCAACGTTTGTCAACTTACCAGAGTTACGGCTAATAGTACCACAGTCAGAAGGAAGTTTCAAGGTTCCTTCATTAATAACCAAGCTATTAGCAACAGTAACATTACCGTCTGCCCAACCACAGATACCGCCACAATTCTCTGTATTTGCACCATTAATGGTAATATGAGAGAGACAGTTCTCGATAACAAGACCTTCGCTGGCAACTGCTACGATACCTGCATGTGTACCATCGCCAGCTACGCTGCTTACCACCGTCAGATCTATCCAACAGTTACGGATAGTACCACGACCCCAGGCCGCAATACCTGCAGCTTCTTTCATAGAAGTGGTTATGGTTCCCTGCACCTTAAGGTTCTGAATCAGGGCATTGCCTTCCATGTTACGGAAGATTGCCTGACCTTCTGCCTTCGGGAAGGAGTTAACAGTAATGGAGTGCCCCTTACCATCGAAGATACCGCGGAAACGATTAGCATCGGAACCAATCATTGTTCCGTCTGTTCCCAAATCGATGTCCGCCGTCAATTCTGCACAGGCATAGGTATCACCTCCATTAACGAGCGCGGCAAAGTCCAAAAAGTCCTGAGCCGTCCCAATCTGATAGACACCATTCACTTCGGAAAGTGCCCATGCAGACATGCTAATGACCATCATGATGACCATCACGCACATTTTAAGTAACTTTTTACTCATTGAATGAATTTGTTAAGTTAATAAATTAAGTTAATAAAATTAAGTTAATAAAATTGTTGTTTCTGTTTTATAGGCTTACAAAGATAAGGAATATTCACTTTGGCTCAAACTTTTTTAACGTTATTTTTACAAACATATTGTTTAGCGCAAAGCCTGTATTACAAAATGGCAAAAAAAAGCATACGCGAGACTGGTTAAAGCCTCGCGTATGCATACATTATTATAAATTCTAATGAAAATTAAACCAAATGGCGAATGATGTCCTCACGATCACCCGGCAGATAGTCTATGACGGGAATCTCTATCATGGTGTAAGCTCCAGGCTGCTGCTTGAGCGTTGCACGGGCAGCGTTCACCAATACCTGGGCAGTAAGGGCAGGATTATTTATCTTCATATTGAACTCGAAGAGCTGATTGTGTGTCTGACCACTCACGCCCTTGCGAACCAGATTCACGCCGTGTCCCACATCATTCAACTCATCTACGCTATCCACCTGAAAGACATGTGTCTCATCGCTGGCAAAATAGGGATCGGACTTGATGGCAGTTGTAACAGCCTCTAAGCTGGCACCTTCTTCCAACTCAACATACACCATGCGGCGATGAATACCTTCACCAACGGGAATGGTCATACTCAAGGCATCCTTAACACCCTCCTTACTGCGGACACATACGCTATGTCCCATACTACGACCAGGACCGAAGTTGGTGTACGTTATTCCCTTGGGAGCCAGACTTTGCATAAGGGTACGGACAACGCTGTCGGACCCAGGATCCCATCCGGCACTGATAATACTTACAGCTCCCGTCTTCTTTGCGGCAGCATCAAGGGTACGACGAAGGTCACAGATAAGCCCGTGAATATCAAAACTATCCACTGTATTGATACCCAAAGCCAGACATTTAAGGGCATACTCTTCGACACTACGAGTAGGGGTAGCAAGAATGGCAACATCCACCTTGCCCAGTTCCTCAATGTTCTTTACTACGTTATAGGCGGCCAGTTCTGCCGGCTTGTTTTCTGCGCCTGCACGACGTACCACACCCGCAATCTCCATATCGGGAGCAGCCTGCAAAGCCTGAATGGTGTAGCGACCAATGTTTCCGTAACCGACTACTGCAACGCGAGTCTTTTTCATAATTACAATGCTTTTTGTTACCTTTATTGTTGTTTTGTGTGACAAAATTACATCTTTTTTACGAAACCGCAAACAAATTGCCCAAAAATTTTATCCAACCTGACTTCCGCCCTTCACTTCATCAAGTGTTGTGGTAACGCTGAGGTCGCCATTGTAGTTGACTGCACTCAGAATCATACCCTGGCTTTCTTCGCCCATCATCTGACGAGGTGCAAAATTCGCGATGAAGAGTACACGCTTGCCGATGAGCTGTTCCGGCTCATACCATTGGGCAATGCCGCTGAGGATGGTACGGTCCTTGCCACTACCGTCATCGAGGGTGAATTTCAGCAGTTTCTTACTCTTCTTTATCTTCTCACATGCCTTGACAAGTCCCACACGGATGTCCAGTTTCTCGAAATCCTCAAAGGGAATGATGTCCTTTACGGGAGCTGCCTTGTAAGCAGCAGCCTCATTGGCCTTGATGGTGTCCTCCAGCTTTTTTACCTGGGCAGCTACCACGTCATCCTCTATCTTGGTGAAGAGCAGTTCGGGCTTGGGCAACAGCTTGCCGGCAGGCAATAAATCCAAACTACCCAACTGTTCCCAAGAGAAGCTCTCCATGTTTATCATCTTGCGCAACCGCTCGCTGCTGAAAGGCAGGAATGGTTCGAAGGCGATGGCAAGATTAGCGGTCAATTGCAGGGAAATGTTGATGATGGTCTTCACGCGCTCTGGGTCGGTCTTGATAACCTTCCAAGGCTCACAGTCGGCTATATATTTGTTGCCGATACGTGCCAGGTTCATCGCTTCCTTCTGCGCCTCGCGGAACTTGAAGCCTTCCAGCAAAGCCTCTACACGCTCCTTCACGCCCTGGAACTCAGCCAAAGTCTCGCGGTCATAGTCGTTCAACTCGCCACAAGCAGGCACAACACCTTCGTAGTATTTTTGGGTGAGCTGAAGGGCACGGTTCACGAAGTTACCATAGACAGCCACCAGCTCATTGTTGCAACGGGCTTGGAAATCAGCCCACGTGAAGTCGTTGTCCTTCGTCTCGGGAGCATTGGCGGTAAGGACATAGCGAAGCTCATCCTGACGATTGGGTAACTCTTCAAGGTACTCATTCAGCCATACGGCATAGTTCTTAGAGGTGGAAATCTTGTTACCCTCAAGGTTGAGAAACTCATTGCTGGGAACATTGTCAGGCAGGATGTAATCGCCGTGTGCCTTGAGCATGGCAGGGAAGACGATGCAATGGAAGACGATGTTATCTTTGCCGATGAAATGGACTAATCTTGTCTCTTCGTCCTTCCACCACTTCTCCCAAGAGCCGAGTTCGGGATGGGCATCACAGAGCTCCTTGGTGTTGCTGATGTAACCAATAGGCGCATCGAACCAAACATACAGAACTTTGCCCTCGGCTCCTTCTACGGGCACGGGAATGCCCCAGTCCAGGTCACGCGTCACGGCACGGGGACGCAAACCGCCGTCCAACCAACTCTTGCATTGACCATAGACATTGGAGCGCCACTCCTTGTGGTCTTCCAAAATCCACTTCTCCAACCAAGCTTGGTCCTTGTCAAGAGGCAGATACCAATGCTTGGTAGCTTTCTTAACGAGGGGATTGCCTGTCTCAGCATTATAAGGATTGATCAGCTCTTCGGGCGAAAGCGTTGCACCACATTTCTCGCATTGGTCGCCGTATGCTTCAGGGGCATGACAACGGGGACATTCGCCCTTGATGTTACGGTCTGTAAGAAAATGACCTGTCTGCTCATCGTAGAACTGTTCGCTTACTTGCTCCACGAACTTACCATCGTCATAAAGCTTACGGAAGAAGTCGCTGGCAAGCTTATGGTGAGTCTTGCTGGTAGTGCGACTATATACATCAAACGATATACCGAACTTCTCGAAGCTGTCCTTAATCAGAGAATGGTAGCGATCTACAACCTCCTGAACGGTGATGCCCTCCTTGCGGGCACGGATGGTAACAGGCACACCATGCTCGTCGCTGCCGCCAATGAACAGGCACTCGCGACCTTTAAGACGCAGATAGCGAGCATAGATGTCGGCAGGCACATAAACGCCAGCGAGGTGACCGATATGAACAGGACCGTTTGCGTAGGGCAAAGCGGACGTAATAAGGGTTCTCTTGAAATTCTTTTCCATAATATATTTTTTTTGTATTTGTTCTTTACTTTTTCAGTATATCTATGTGGTAGGCCAACCCTAACTGCATCTGGTGAAACGGATAGTCGCGCATACCGTACTGGTAAGATGCCAGCACTTCCCATTTCTTAATCTTGTATGCCACGCGGGTTTTCAGAACGACGGGTCTGTCGTGCGCCAATTCCTTATCACGAGTAGATGAATGCTCCCAGCCGCTATAGCCACGCAACGTTTCCTCCAGCATAAGGCGCTTATAGGTCCACTTCAGCATCAGCCCAAACATAAAGGCATCGTTCTGCCGCGCATTGTTTGTCTGCCAACAAAGAAAGCCCCCGCTCAGAGCCACACGCAGGTCGTGCTCCTTCCTGGCTCCCAAAACAAAAGACTTGGCTACGGTTGCATCAAAGAAATAGCCTGGACTGTCATAGTTACGGGCATACTGATAATCGTTCCCTGAGGCCGTTCTTAGAGCTGCCCGCAAAGCTATATCAGGCACATAGCGTTTCTGACGGATAAGATGGATATCCGTAGTTATATAAACATCCCCGCTGACGCATCCCTTGCGTGCCTTGGGGTCGGTAAGAGCCTTTTCGGTAAGTCGGGAAACTGCCAGACTCTCGTCAGAATTCCTGTACCATTCTGCTATGGGCATCCAAGCCGTCAGATTTACCCTGTCAGAAAAAAGAGGAATGTTTACCTTGAGCGTGAGGTCTGTTGTATGGTCACCCCTTGTTCCGAAAAAGTGATTGCCGTCTAATTCTATGCGCATATCATGCTGCACCGTACCATCCAGCATATCAGGCACGGCAAAGGCGTTAGGACCAAAATAATAGGGAGAAATCATGGTGGTTTCACCACGGTCCGGCCCATCCAGGCTGGTTTGGGCAAGAACAGGAATTCCTGCCGCCCACAAAAGCAATATAACAGAGATCTTTTTCATATTCTACAAAACTGCGGTAAAAGCCAATCCTATGGTGTGGTGTCCTGTCTCATAAGTGGGAACCACCATCATGCTGGCGGCGTTTCCTTTCTTCTTTTTAGGAGTGAACAGCTTCTTCTCTAAAGGATAGAGCCAATAAGCCACATTAGCCGAAAGAATACCTATCCCCGCACCAGCCAACACATCGTTACACCAGTGTCGGTTATTGTAAACACGCAGGACTCCCGTCGCAACAGCTATGGCATAGGCTGCAGAGCCTATTCCCCAACCATATTCCTTTCGCACCAACTCGGCTCCTGTGAACACCGTTGCCGTATGTCCCGACGGGAAAGAATTCCGCTTAGTATCTGTGCCGGGGCGCGGCTCACAAACCGTATATTTCAATCCGTTTACAAGTGCCACTTCAACAGCATATGCCGTAGCAGATATCAAGACCCTGTCCACGAAGTTATGCTTGTGCTTTACGCCAAGACAACCTAAAAACACATTGGCAGCAACGGGAGCATACTGAATATAGTTATCTACTTTGGTATGTGTGCCCGTTCCCCAGTCGCCCAGTTTGTCGTAAAAGGCAACGCCCACACTACCAACAGCCACCAGTGCTCCCGGAACTATCAGCTGCCTGGCTTTAAACTTATGCTCCTCAGCGCACGTATCCGTCAGACTGTCTGTCAAGACAATATCCTGAGCCATCAGCCTGAAAGAGACAAGCACAAGAAGAGGAAGTAGGATAAAACGGTTCATGTTGGTTTAATTCATAATTCACAATTCACTAAATTCTAAAGTCTAAAGTCTAACGCCTAAAATCTAAAGCCCTATTTCTTTCAGCTTATTATAGCTGCGCTGCAGTATGGCCTTTGTACGAAGCACCCTGTCATCATCCTCCTTACCGGCAGAATATACCACACAGCCTGACTGCAAATCCATCATGGTCACTCCTGTACTGTCAGCAAAGAGCATTCCCGACGGATAGGTGGCATAGACAAAGGGATAACGGTAATTCTTGCTCAGCACATTACGGCTCCACGAATAGTCCTCACTACCTATCTGCATCTGAGCAAGCAGTGTAGCCACAATATCGCTCTGACTGACAAACACGCCAAGCCTCTTTGGCTCCCTGACGGCACCTCCCACCATTAGCAGCGGCATACGGAAGAACATGGGATGCTGGTAATCCAACTGATACATACTCCCGTGGTCGGCAAAAATGACAACAAGCAGATTATCCCATACGGGTGTCCTGCTCAGACTGTCAAGGAAAGTGCCCAGACAATGGTCAGTATAGGCAAAGGCATTATGGACTTCATTGTCCAGCCTGTGATACGGAACATTCCAGGGCTCGTGACTCGAGATGCTCTGGTAGGCAAAATACCAGGTTGAATCCGTCCGCGATGTAAGCATGTTATACAGGCGAAGAAACGATATACTGTCATTGGCTCCCCACGCATCACGCTCCTCCTCGGGAACGTCTATGTCATTAATATCCCACACTTTCCGGAAACCGGAGGAGAGCAAATACTTGCGTTTGTTCATTCCCTCGGAATTGCCCCCATACATATAGTCAGTCCGATACCCGAAAGCAGTCAGCGTACTTGCCAAACCGGGAAAACGACCCAAACAGTCATCTTCCATCATCAGGCTGTAGGTGGGATAAGAAAGGTAACCCGACAGGGCACTTACCGTCCCACGATCCGTCCGGAAGCTGTTAGACCATGCATTGGTAAAGTTCACACCTTTCTGCATCCACCTGCACAACTCTGGCGTTACGCCCTCTGCCCCACCCAATGCCTCTACAAAGGAAGCGCCGAAACTTTCCAACTGGATGGTCAGAATATTGGGGCGTGTGGTCAGCAGCAACGTGTCAGTTATATCATCCATGTGCCCGGGGTAAAGGTCGTCCACCAGTTTGTTACACGTCTCATCGTCCATGCTCCTGAACTGTTTTTCCGGAGCCTGCTGATAAATCCATAAAGAATGAAGCATGTGCCTCACAGGATTAACGGCAGCATGATTCAGCACGATGTGAGGGAACTCATAAGCACTGGCTTCCGTGCACCTGTGCCCGCTAATACCCCAAATGGTGAAGCATAGCAGCGCACCGATTGCCAAAAAGTTGGTTCTGCTAACGCCGTTCCTGTCCTCCGGCATACGCTTGGGAGTCATCATAACAGCTATGATGATGGCAACCAGTGCAGCAAGGACGGCCGATGAAATACACGTTATGATATAGACTGCCGGAGCACTGGCTCCCGCAGCACCGGGCGAGGACATATAATTGAAAATGCTGGCATCCAGCTTGAACTTCCAGTGGTGGTACATTACAATATCACCTACTGTGACAACGATAAAAAACAGGAGCACCAAAACCAGATAAGGTGATAGAATGGCACGGAGCGGTGTCCTGGGATAATACAGACTTACGGCTGTAACAACCCACACAGGTACAGTAAGCAGGGCTGCTAAACTCAAATCAAGCGGCAAGCCTGCCAGCAGAATGCCGAAGGTGTTTTGCAAAGAACAATGCTCCTCTGCATTGTAAAGCATAAAGGCCACCTTACCCAGCAGCGAAATCACTGCAAAGAACATTACCATCCTAAATATATAAAGCACTCTGCTCATTTACAATTTATTATTTTCTGAACTTTCGGAAGTAAAAGGGGATTTCACTTTTCATTCCTTCATTCTTTCATTCTTCATTCTTCACTCTTTCACTCTTTCACTTTTCACTCTTCACTTCCGTCCGAAATCTGCAGGGATCTCTCCCCATTGGGCGGTTTCCCACTTCAGCACCTGTGCATGCTGAGGGTTCCTCCAAAGCCAATCCTCGGCACGGGCAATCAACTGAAACAAGCCTTCTGTCTCAGGGGTGTGCTCCAACTTGGTCTTACACCTACGGTTCTTCACCCAGAGAATGGCGTTGTACGAGTCGCTATAGACCTTCATGTCCCACCCCTTCTGCTTGATAAGCGCCAAAGCGTGGACAATAGCCAGGAACTCACCTATATTGTTGGTTCCATGCAAGGGTCCGTAATGGAACAGCCGCTGCTCATTGCCCAAATACACCCCTTGGTATTCCATGGGGCCTGGGTTGCCGCTACAGCCTGCATCGACCGCAATGGCATTAAAATCGACAATTCCTTTTAATTTCTCGTAGTCCATGCTCCCCCCTTTTAACCTTTTCACATTCTTTCCGGCACTTCTATACCTAAAAGTCCCATGCCGTTCTTTATCACCTGACCAACGGCTGCAGACAGGGCAATACGGAACAGACGCTTCTTTCCGTCTTCCTCACGCAGCACACTAAAGTCGTGGTAGAACTGGTTATATTCCTTCACCAACTCGTAGCAGTAATTGGCAATGCAACTGGGATTATAGTCTGCTCCGGCCTGCTTAACAGCCGTTTCAAAGCCCTGCAGATGCTGAACAAGGCTTATCTCCTTGTCGCTCAGTTCCGTGTCCTTAGCCAGGTCAGAGAGGTTCACCTCGCCGGCTTTCCTTAGAATACTACGAATTCTGGCATACGTATATTGGATGAATGGGCCTGTATTGCCATTAAAGTCGATACTCTCTTCTGGGTTGAAAAGCATGTTCTTGCGGGCATCCACCTTTAAGATAAAGTACTTCAGGGCACCCATACCCACGATGCGGGCTATTTCCTGAGCCTCATCCTCCGTAATATCCTCCAACTTATTTACTTTGTCGGCGCTCATCTGGCGGGCATCCTGTATCATGGTAGCAATCAGGTCATCAGCATCCACAACGGTGCCTTCGCGAGACTTCATCTTTCCGTTGGGCAGTTCCACCATGCCGTAGGAGAAGTGTACAAGGTCCTTACCCCACTTGAAGCCAAGCTTATCAAGCAGAATGCTGAGCACCTGGAAGTGATAGTTTTGCTCGTTGCCAACGACGTATATCATCTTGTCTATGGGATAGTCCTGGAAACGCAACTTGGCAGTACCGATGTCCTGCGTCATATAGACACTGGTACCATCAGACCTTAGCAGCAGTTTTTCATCAAGGCCTTCCTTTGTCAGGTCTGCCCAGACAGAACCGTCTTCACGACGATAGAAGAAGCCCTTCTGCAAGCCTTCTTCCACCTTCTCCTTGCCTTCCAAGTAGGTTTCGCTTTCGTAGTATATTTTGTCGAAACTGACGCCCAGTGCCTTATACGTCTCATCGAAACCGGCATAAACCCACTCGTTCATTTTACGCCACAGGGCACGCACTTCAGGGTCGTTCTGCTCCCACTTCACCAGCATCTCATGGGCTTCCTTTATCAGCGGAGCCTCTTGCTTGGCCTGCTCCTCCTCCATGCCCTGAGCCACCAGTTCACGAATTTCATCGCGGTAGTGTTTGTCGAAGGCCACATAATAGTCGCCAATCAGATGGTCGCCCTTCTTGCCGCTGCTTTCGGGTGTCTCTCCGTTACCCCACTTCAGCCATGCCAGCATCGACTTGCAGATGTGGATACCACGGTCGTTCACGATATTGGTCTTCACCACCTTGTTACCATTGGCCTGCATTACGTTAGCCAGTGCCCAACCAAGCAGGTTGTTACGCACGTGACCCAAATGAAGAGGCTTGTTAGTGTTAGGGCTCGAGTATTCAATCATCACCAACGGACTGTCCTCTGTAACAGGGGTAAAGCCAAAGGTAGGATTCTGCCAAATGCTCTCCAACAGTTCTATCCATTGGGCAGGGTTGATGGTCAGGTTCAGGAAACCCTTGATGACGTTAAACTTACTGATCACCTCGGGCACCTTTTCCACCAGCTGTTCGCCAATCTCCTGTGCCGTAGCCTCCGGCGCCTTCTTGCTCATTTTAAGGAAAGGGAACACAACCAGGGTCAGCTGTCCCTCAAACTCTGCCCTGGTTTCCTGTAGCTGCACCATTTTCTCGGGCACCTGCACACCATACAACTTCTCAATTACGGCCAAAACGGCCTTCGTTATTTTGCCTGCAATTTCCATATTCCACCTAATATATAAATTTCGGGCGACAAAGGTACGAATAAGTAAGAGAAAAAACAAATATATTTGAGTTTTTCCGAACGAAAGGATTCCGCCTGCGCCTGAGCACCTGTTGGAGCGCAAGAATTTCAAGACATCGTCTCAAAGCACATGTCTTTCGTCGTTTCTGTCTTAGTTCTATTCCTGTTTAGTTCATATTCTACTCCAATTTTTCTCATGTTCTCCTCCGTTTTCTCTCTGTTACATCTCCGTTTCTTAGAAGTGGAGAGGAAGTGGAGAGGAAGTGGAGAGGAAGTGGAGAGGAAACGGAGAAGAATCGGAGAGGAAACGGAGAAGAAACGGAGAAGAAACGGAGATGTGATGTATGCAAAAGCAAGGATTTTGCATGAAACGTGCAAGAAAAACGAAAAAACACATTAGCACACTTTCTTGACACAACGTATGTTGATGATTTTAACAAGAACATGACAATACCATAAACAGAATAAACAATCAGATAATGCATGGTTCCTTTTTTCCAATACTTCAACATGGAAAGAACAAAATCATGATTATCTTATTCTGAAACAAAAAGGACTTTTTATTTTGATATTTCTATTAAAATGTTATAACTTTGCAACGAATATCTACATCGGGAATCTATCATTTGTTAATCAGATTTGTTAAATATCCATGCAGTACGGGGGAAAACAACATATTGGCGTATTTATAATCATTCTTTTGCTGGTTGGCGCTTATTTCTTCCTCATCAGGGAAGACCACCCAAGAGAAATGGGGGAGCAGAACCGCTATGAATTGGAGGTTCTGAACAGCCTCATCGAAAAGAAGCTATTCTTCAGGGATAGCCTGAAACACGAGATGGACTCCGTTATGCTGCAGCTTCACAAGAATACGGATTACAGCGACGAATTCAGGTACTACACCAACAGACGCATGCTGAAGAAAGCTCAGATGTTCTCATACGACTATGCCAGCCAATTCTCTCACAAGATGCTCATTCTGTCCGAAAAGATTGGCGATGGGAACTTGATGGCTGAATCACGCATACTGTCCAGTTTCTATCTGGCACAGGCTTGTCTGTTTGTAGAGGCTTTGGACACGTTGAAGTCGGTCAACCTGAATTTCCCGAACCTGAACGACAGCATTCTTTCCCTTTATTATTTCTATTATGGTATAACCTATCAACGGCTTGCCGTATATGTGAACGACTCTGTCAATGCCAAGAAATACAACACTCTTGGCATAAAATTGTTCCAGAAGAGTCTTCAGTATTCCAAAGATCAGGGAAAGAACTATTTTGTACTGGGCAGGATCTATGGCAGACAAGAGAAATACGATGTTGCGCAACAATATTTTGAAAAAGCACTTACATACATCAACAAAGATGACAATATCCTTTATACACTTGCTAATGCCTCCCTGGGTAAGTGCTTCAAACATCAAGGCAAACATGAACAAGCCACCCGTTATTACATAGAGGCCACAAAAAATGACATACTGAATGCACAGAATTCTTCTATCGCCATAATCGACTTGACTGAACATCTGTTTAAACAATATCATCAGACAAGTAACGTTAGCCGATACGTGAATATAGCCATAAAAAACGGAGAGTACTATGGAATGCGTTCACAGATAACACATATAGACAAAATTATTCCGGATATTACCAAAGAGAAATCTAAACAGAATAGGATTCTTGTCTTCTTCCTTGCAACAATAGCTGTCATCTTTTTATTACTTATATATAACCTATTATCACGCTTTGAGAAGAATAAGAAGTTGCTGAAAGATTATCGTCTTTTGAAGGAAAAAATGGAAGAAGAAAACAACCTTCTTCATGTCGAAAACGAAAAACTGTCCAGGACCGGCATGTTGCTCCGCGACTCTAACAAGTTGAAAGATGCATATCTGGGAAAGCTTCTCGAGTCGAATAGCGAACTCACTAACATGTTTGAGGAATTTGCTATTAAAGCCGATCAAAAGCTGAAGAAATCACAATACGAGCAAGTCCAGAAGTCCATCAGAGAACTTCAGAAGAACTTCAGCAAAAAAGAACAGTTAGACAGATTCGATGAACTATTCATGTCTATGTTCCCCACATTCGTTGCAGACTTCAATGCATTGCTGATGCCAGAATATAGGAAGCAGGAGGGAGAGTCGCTCCTCACTCCATCCATGCGTATCTTTGCCCTTATCCGACTGGGGATAACAAGCAATCAGCAGATAGCCCGCGTATTGAACTACTCATATAATACCATATTAAACTATCGAGTGCGAGTACGCGCCATGGCTATTAATGCTGATACTTTTGAGCAAGATATTATGAAAATAGGTTCTTAAGAATAGCAAAAGACGCATCTTGCACCACATATTCTATATATATTTTTATAATAATTTGTTCTTTTCTGTTTAATGTATATCGCTGTATTTTAGCAATATACTTACTCTTGTATATATATTTTGCATATATATTTTTTTTGTGTATTTTCTGTGTCGCATAATAATCATAACTTTGCAGCACAAAAAAGAAATATTTATGTCATTTTTTATTCCTATTAATACTTTAATTCATTAACGTTTATGAAAAGAAAACTTTTTGTTATGGTGCAAGTGTTTCTTGCATCCATGATGACAACAGTCATCGCACAGTCATTCAATTCAGACAAGGTCTATACGATTGTCTGTAAACCTGATTTCAACACATTCATGCAGGACTATGGAACGGGCACTTTGCTCCTTGGCGCAGAGCCGAGGGCAACTCTGTGGACTTTCGAACCAACTGGCAATCCAGATTGTTACTATGTTAAGAATGTTGTGACAGGTAATTACATCCAAGCTTGTCCAGACTCAGAAGTTGCCGCCACAATGGGAGCGAATCCTGTAGAGTATTATATTAAGGGCGATGCAACAGGTGGTCAAGCTGGTGAGAATTTCTTCCGTATGACTTCCACAAACCGTACACCTTATGATTTCACTGCAGGTACTATCGGTCTGAATCGTGCCGGTGACAACACAAAAGTTCAGGGCTTTGCCTCTGTTGCAGGAGCAAACCAATGGTCTGTATGGAGAATCCTTGAGGTGCCAATGGTTCAAACATCATCTCTTGAGAGTCCATACACAGGCATAGAGGTCGGTGAAGGAACCGTATATCTATACAACGTGGAAAGCGGCATGTGGCTTCAGAACAATAACAGAGCCAACCCTGAGCTGACAGCTAATTACTGGACAACTCGTGCCGAGCTGGGCAACAACGGTCTTGACTTCGACCTGACTGCTCTTCCGGATGGTGGCTATCAGATTAATCCGAAATATGGTAACAAACATTCCATCAATGCAACCAATCTTTATTTAGACACCTCTGCGGATGTCACCGCATGGAATATCTATCCTAAGGAAGTAACAGGTGTAAGCAACGCTTATACCATTGAGTGCGAACGTTCTGTCTTGGGCGCAGATGTTAATAACTACTTGCGTGGTGCCGACTTGGGAGCAACCACTTGGCAACTTGTCACTCGCGAAGAGCGCATTCAGTATGCACAGGATAATGCTTCGGCCTCTAATCCCATCGACGTTACCTTCTTGGTAAATAACCCTGACCTTTCCAACAATAACGAGCGCCCCGCATGGGTGGTTACGAGAGACGGTGGCACAGAAGTATGGAACGACTTTAGCCGTTACAATCGCCATTGTCAGGTTCAGGGAAGTGCCAACGTTGACATTTCGCAGACAGGAATTGAGGTTCCTAACGGCATTTATCAAGTTCGCTTCACCACGTTTTATGCTCCTACAGGCCTGGGGAATCTCAATGTGGATGACTACAATGCATACAAGACGAATGGCGATGAAGCAGTTTTTGCCGTTGCATATGCCAACGAAGAGACTATCAAGGTGCCTTCTGTTTTCTCAGAGGAAGCAACGTCAAGCTTAGCTGGTGTACATGTAAAGCAAGTGGGTGACTATTATTTCCCCGGAAATCCCGATCAGGCAAACGGCTCATTTGCAATTGGCAATTACCAGTCGGAATTGCTTACTGTAACTGTGACCGACGGCACATTGACGTTGGGCATCAAGACTATCGAAGGCTGTCCCAGTTCTGCTTGGATTGGTTTGAGCAACGTGAAGTTGTACTATATTGGTGCCGCTTCTGCTGAGAACACTATTGATGTTACTATTACCGATGCTGGATATGCTACTTTCGTGGCTCCCGGATATATAGACGAACTTACTGAGGGTGTTGAGGCTTATGCAGTTCAGCTTTGTGAGGGCTATGTCCATCTGGAGCCTGTGACAGCTATCCCAGCAGGTGAAGCCGTTGTGTTGAAGGCCACAGCAGGTACTTATACACTATATCCAAAGGAGCCTGGCGAAGAGATTGCTCTTGTGAATGACCTGAAAGCTGCAACAGAAGAGATGACAGCCGACGGCACACAGTACATCCTGGCTAAGGATGAAGATGGTGTTGGCTTCTACAAGGCAACTCCCAACACGACGATTGCAGCAGGAAAGGGTTATTTGGTAATTGCAGCAGGTGTGAAAGCCTTCTATCCTTTCGCAAATGATGCAACGGGCATAAATGCAATTGATAATGGAGAATTGACAATTGATAATGATGCTATCTACAACCTGGCAGGTCAGCGCATCAGCAAGCTGCAAAAGGGCATCAATATCGTTAACGGAAGAAAGATAATGAAGTAAAGCCTCACCCCTTCTCGAGAAGGGAGGAGAACAATAAATCACTCAATTAAATAATAAATTACTAAGATGAAAAAGATATATTTGATTCCTGCCTTACAGGTAGAAGAAGCCCTGGTGACCGGCATGATGGCCGAGAGTCTGGCAATAAACAGCGACACAACCGTTGACGGCGGTGATGCTCTCACCAAGGAAAGTGCATGGGATATCTGGAGTGAAGACTGAACACATGGTAACGAAATACCAAAAATTACTGCTGTCGTCTGCCTCGCTGCTTCCAATTTTAGGAGCGGCGCAGGCAGATAGGCCCAACATTATCATCTTGAACATCGATGATATGGGTTACTCCGACCCGTCGTGTTTTGGCGGTGATTATGTCAACACCACCAATATCGACCAGCTGGCTAACGAGGGGCTCAGTCTCACTCAGTTCTATACATCCTGTCCCATCAGCTCGCCGTCGCGCGTCGGTCTCACTACTGGCATGTACCCCACACGTTGGGGTATCAACACCTTCCTGCAGGAACGTGCGAATAATGCGAAGAACGAGCAGAACGATTTTCTCAGTGACAAAGCCCCGTCTATGGCAAGAGCCCTGAAGCAAAGCGGCTATGCTACGGGACATTTCGGGAAGTGGCACATGGGTGGCGGTCGCGACGTGAAGAATGCTCCGTCTATTCGTAACTATGGCTTTGATGAATATGTCTCTACATGGGAAAGTCCAGACCCAGATCCGAGGATTACTTCCACGAACTGGATTTGGGCAGCGTCAGACGAGATAAAGCGGTGGGACAGAACTGCCTATTTCATTGACAAGACACTCGACTTCCTTTCCCGTCACAAAGGCGAGCCGTGCTTTGTCAGTCTTTGGCCTGACGATGTGCATACACCCTGGGTCTATGACGGAGACGAGGCATCTCAACGTGAGTCGGCAGGGTCGTTCTCCATTGTACTGGCAGAACTCGACAAGCAGATAGGGCGTTTCATGCAAGGTCTGAAGGATTTGGGCATCGACGAAAACACCATTGTTATCTTCACTGGTGACAATGGTCCCGCTCCCGCCTTCGACGGCCACCGCACAAATGACTTCCGAGGTCAGAAGGGAACACTTTACGAAGGTGGCATACGTATGCCTTTCATCATCCGTTGGCCTCAACACATCCCTGCCGGAGTGAAGAACGACGAGTCGGTCGTTTGCATGGTTGACCTCTTCCCCTCTCTTTGTGCAATAGCAGGTGCCGAAGTGCCGACAGAATATCCTCTTGACGGTTTGGATATGAGCGATGTCATCATGGGACAGTCCAGTCGCGAACGCTCCACACCGCTTTTCTGGGAGTTCGGTAAGTGCAAGGCTGATAGAGTCAGCCCGCACATTGCCGTCAGGGAGGGCGAGTGGAAACTGTTGGTCAATGCCGATGGTACAAGGGTCGAACTCTACAACATGACCACCGACTTCAACGAGAAGCACAACGTGGCAAATGCCAATCCTGTGCTTACAGAACGGCTGAAGAAGGCTGCTATCGACTGGTTCAACGAAGCTTATCGCGAATATGCCGACAACATTGTCTATGTGGTTCCCGACGGAAATGAAGATGCCGATGGTACATCATGGGCGCATGCAACAACCCTGACCCATGCCATCGCACTGGCACAAAGCGTGTCCGGGGCACAAATATGGATGAAGCAGGGTACCTATCAAGTGTACGCTTCTTTGAACTGCGACAATATTGCATTCTATGGCGGATTCAACGGCACAGAAAAAAAACTGGCAGAGCGCGACTGGAACAGCAATCCCACCATCATCGACGGCAGGGGAACGGTGAGTCCGCTTCGCAACAGCCTTACCACAACGGTAAGCACAGTCCTTGACGGCCTTATCGTCCAGAACGGCATCAATCAGGCAGATGCCAACGGCAACGGCAACGGTGGAGGTGCCATCCTCAACGACGGCGCAGTAGTGAGAAACTGTATCTTCCGGAACAATCGTACGCAAAACGGTAAGAACGGAGCTGCCATCCATTGTCATACGGGACAGCTTCGCATCGAGAATTGTCTCTTTGTGAATAATACCTCGTCAGGCAACGGCGGTGCTGTTCAGGTGGGTGGTGGCGTTACGGCTACCATCGTAAACTGCACCCTATGTGACAACATTGCCACAGGCCCCGGTGGAGCCTTCGGACTTGGGAACAATGGGTCTAATCTGAATGTCTATAACACCATCGCATGGCGCAATACAGGCCAGAATAAATTCAGCAGCTATGGGCAGAACACCGACGTGAATGGCGGTGGCGCGGTCGTGTCAAAATATTCTGCCATCGAGAGTCAGAGCACCAAGTTCACAGATGGCGACGACATAAGTCATTTGGTTCTTTCTCAAGAGAATACTCCCATGTTCGAGGGCGACGGCTATACACTGGCAGAAAACTCACCGTGTATTGATGCCGGCAATGCCAGCTTGACCTCACGCCTCGATTACGACTTGGGTATGCAACGCAGGCTTTCTGGAGCACAAATCGACATGGGAGTTTACGAGTTCGACAACGGAGAACCCTTAGTTGGAAATTCCATCATCCACGTCTCACCAGACGGTGATGCCGGTGCCGACGGCTCTTCTTGGCAGCAGGCAACCAGCCTGAGTCATGCCCTAAGCCTTGCTGATGCCTATATCGACAAGGCAGTGCTTTGGCTGAAAGAGGGCACATATTTTGTCACTACACCTATACACCCGGACAAGCTGGAACTCTATGGAGGATTCACCGGCAGTGAACAGGATTTGGAAGAGCGTGACTACGCAGTTCATCCCACCATCATCGACGGCAGAGGAACGGTGAGCCCTTTCCGGAACAGTAACCTTGACGGCACAGTCATGACAGTTCTCGACGGTCTCATCGTCCAGAACGGCCTCAATCAGGTAGGAGCCAACGGCAATGGCAACGGGGGTGGGGCCATCCTCACCAATGGCGCAACCGTCAGGAACTGCATCTTTCGAAACAACCGCACGCAGAACAGCAAGAATGGTGCCGCCATCCACTGCCACTTGGGACAGGTCAGCATCCAGAACAGTCTCTTCACCGGCAACACCTCGTCGGGAAATGGTGGGGCAATACAGGTGGGCGGTGGAACCACAGCCACCGTCATCAACTGCACCTTTTGCGACAACACAGCCAGTGGTCCCGGCGGTGCCTTCGGACTTGGTACCAACGCCTCTAACCTAAATGTCTATAACACCATCGCATGGCGCAATTCAGGTGCAGGCACTTTCAGTAGCTATGGTCAGAACACAGATGTCAATGGCGGCGGCACGGTCATCGCACTTTCTTCTGCCATCGAGAGCCAAAGCACAAAGTTCACCGACGGAAACGACGAGGAGCACATCTTCCTGTCGCAAGAAAACACACCGATGTTTGCAGAGGACAGCTACCAACTGCAAAAGGGTTCGCCCTGCATCGACACAGGTGACGACAACTATGCAGCCATCAGCTCCCACGACCTTGCAGCAGGTCCCCGGGTTATTGGCCCACACATCGACCGTGGAGCCTATGAGTACAAAGAAGACGGTGCCAATGCCATCAGGCAAACCAACGACGGGCATAATGCTATTTATAACATATATAATGTAGCAGGGGTGCGCGTTGGCAGTGGCATTGGGACAGAGGACAACAGACAACGGACAACGGACGACAGACAATTAAAGTCTGGAATCTACATCATAAAACAAGGCTCGGCCAGTGCCAACGGGAAGAAAATAATAAGGAGATAATGGAATGAAGACGCTGTATGTAGGAATGGCAATAATGCCATTGGGAATTGCGTCCGGAGCAGCTCAGCAAAAACCCAACATCGTCATCATAGTGGCTGACGACCTGGGTTGGGGCGACGTAAGCCTGCACGGCAGTGTCATTCCTACTCCCAACATCGACCGTCTTCTGAACGAAGGAATAGAACTGGACAGATTCTACACGGCACCCGTCAGTTCACCAACACGGTGCGGACTCATGACTGGAAGATACCCCAGCAGATTCGGTATTCGCAAAACGGTAATCCCGCCTTGGCGTGACTATGGTCTTCCGGAAGAGGAAGAAACCATGGCTGATGTGCTGGGACGAAACGGATATACCCACCGAGCAGCAATAGGCAAATGGCACATGGGGCACAGCAGGCTCCGTTATTACCCTCTGAATCGAGGCTTTACACATTTCCATGGTGCCCTGAACGGTGCCTTCGATTACTTCGAACATACACGCGAGAAGGAATTGGACTGGCACGACGATTGGGAGTCATGCTATGAGAAGGGATACGCTACCGATCTCATTGCCGCTGAGGCAGCTCGGTGCATCAGGGAATATGCCAAGGATGGACCATATTTCGTATATACCTGCTTCAATGCCCCCCATTCTCCCTATCAGGCACCAGAAGAGGAGATACGCCAGTTTATCAGTAAAGAGGAATTCGATGCCCTCCCGCCGAAAGACCAAAAGGGATGGACGTACCGTGCCATGGTTTCACGTATGGACAAGGGCATAGGAGCAATTCTCGGAGCCATCAGCGAGAGCGGAGAATGGGACAACACCATCATCCTCTTCCTTAGTGATAACGGTGGTGTACCCGGGATGGAACCATATTGTGTAAACCATCCGCTGAGAGGAAACAAATTCGACGAATGGGAAGGCGGCGTACGCACTGTTGCCGGAATTTACTGGATAAAAGGTTTCCGCCAAGGTAACCGGAAGTTGGAACAAGTGACAGGTTTTGTTGATGTGCTTCCTACCCTGGCAGACATCATCGGGGTGAAAAATACTCCCAAGAACCCATACGACGGTATCAGTATCCTCGGCGTACTTAGCGGAGAGAAAGAGCAGATTGACCGTGACATGTATCTGGGATGCGGGGCCGGTGTTTGTGGGCAGTATAAACTCATTCTGGCAGGTCAGCATCTTGGACTCAAGAAGGATTTCATCACTGACATTCGGCAAAACCCGTCGGAGAAACGCGAAAGCCGTATCTATGAAGACCCCGAACGAGTCATTCAACTGCGTCAGACCGTGCTTGAGGGAGATGCCATAGTTCCTTATCAAGAGGAAATCCCGTATGGCAAAGGGCAGAAAGATTTTGTTGCCCCCAAAGAATGGAAAATAACGGAATACTAGGAAAAAGGTGAAAAAGTGAAAAGAGAAAACATGAAAAAGACATTGTTTCTGCTACCGTTTGCTGCTACCATAAGCTACGCCCAACAGCAAAAGCCAAACGTAATAGTCATACTGGTTGACGATATGGGAATTGGTGACAATGGCACTTACGGTTCCACCATCATTCCCACTCCCAACATAGACCGCCTGGCCCACGAAGGCTTACAGCTGGGCAGTTTCTATTCCGCAGCTCCTGTCAGTTCACCTGCCAGAACAGGTCTTCTTACAGGGCGGTGTCCCATAAAATACCGCATCAATACTTATTTAGACAATAAAGCCGCCAACGCCCGTGTAGAGAATGCCAACTACCTGGATCCCAACGTACCTACCATGGCACATGCCTTCCGGGATGCAGGCTATGCCACAGGACATTTCGGCAAGTGGCACATGGGAGGCGGAAGAGATGTAACCGATGCACCCGGCTTTGAGCAATACGGATTCACCAGTCATATTTCTACGTACGAGAGTCCAGACCCAGACCCCAAACTTACCTCCACTAACTGGATTTGGGCTGCAACCGACGAGGTGAAGCGCTGGAATCGCACGGCATACTTCATAGACAAAGCCATAGATTTCATGAAAGAGAACATTGCCCGGGAGAAACCCTTCTTCCTGAATTTGTGGCCCGACGATGTTCACACGCCATGGGTACCTGAAGCTGTGGCAGAAAAAAGGGAAGATTGGGAAAAAAGGACCAGCTTTATTCCTGTAATGGAGGAGCTGGACCGCCAGCTGGGACGTTTCTTCAATGCCATAGACAGCTTAGGTCTGAGGGATAACACCATCGTCATATATACAGCCGACAACGGACCGGCTCCAAGCTTTAAGCAAGAACGTACCTGTGGCAAGCGCGGGCAAAAGAACAGCCTGTACGACGGAGGCATAAACATGCCCTTCATTATCCGGTATCCCCAAATAATCAAGGCGGGAAAGGTAAATAACAAGACTGTCCTCTCCACCCTCGATCTCTATCCCTCTCTCTGCACCATTTGCGGTATTCCCACACAAAAGGGTTACTGGAGCGATGGAGCAGATTACAGCAAAGCCTTCCTGGGACTGGAAGAGCCGGAACGCAAGGAAGTGCTGATGTGGGACTTTGGGCGTAACGACTCGTACAACAAACCGCGCAACCCCTATCACCGCAGCCCGCATCTTGCCATCCGTCAGGGCAAATGGAAGCTGCTCTGCGGAGATGATGCTTCGGACGTGCAACTCTATGACATGGTGGCAGATCCCAAGGAGACTACGGATGTGGCCGCCGAACATCCCAAACTGGTGCGGCGGCTCAGCAAACAGGTATGTCAGTGGTATAACACGTTCAGATTCGGAATGAAATGAAAAAGGGAGCACTCGTTCTGGTGCCGCTGGGACTAACCACGGCAATGGGTCAGCAGAAGCCGAATATTCTTGTCATCATTGCCGATGACATGGCACGGTGCGAATTGGGCTGCTATGGCGGTCAGAACCTTGCCACGCCTAACATCGACCGCCTTGCCGGCGAAGGGATGCTCATGACCAACAACTTCGCTTCAGTTGCCATGAGCGTGCCCATCCGTGCGTCTATGTACACAGGACTTTATCCGGCCAGAAACGGTTCCTATCGCAACCACAAAGCCACCTATCGCGGTTCAAGAAGTGTCACACACTATCTTTCCGACCTTGGCTATCGCGTGGGCAGAGCTGGAAAAGACCATCCTGTCAAGCAGCCAAAGGTCTATGCTTTCGAGAAGGTTCCCGGCTTCCCCGTCGGTTGCACCATGTCGCATCCCCCCCTGGCAACCACCGATGGCATACGTGAATTTATAGGACGAAGCAAGAATCAGCCTTTCTGTCTCTTTGTCTGCAGCATCAACAGCCACATGCCCTGGGATGCAGGCGATGCCTCGGAGTTTGACCCCTCAAAGGTTGTCCTACCCCCCAACTGCATTGACAATCAGGCCACACGAGAGATGTTCTGTGACTACCTGGCAGAGATACGCCTTTTCGACAATGAAGTTGGGAAAGTAATGGAGGTGCTGAAGGAGAGTGGCAAGGCAGACAATACGTTAGTCATCCTGCTGAGTGAACAAGGGCCGCGTATGCTCTTCGGCAAATGGACATGCTATCGCTATGGCCAGTCAAGCGCTTTCATTGCGCGATATCCCGGTCATATCAAGCCCGGCTCAAAGAGCGACGCCCTTGTGCAATATGAGGATATCCTTCCCACACTCATCGAGGCAGCAGGGGGTGAACGTATCGATACCTTGGACGGTGTTTCGCAACTGCCAGTTCTCTTTGGAAAGAAGCAAGAAATACGTCGATGGGCCTATGGTATGCACAACAATCATCCGGAAGGACCAACCTACCCCATTCGCAGCATACAGGACAAACGTTTTAAGCTTATCGTCAATCTAACACCGGAAGTGCCCTATACCAATAATAGAATGATGAAGGACAAAGACCGCATGTGGACTTCCTGGCTTGAATCAATCAAGACGGACGAACATGCCCACTGGCTTATGGATAAATACCTCAACCGTCCAAGACTTGAATTCTATGACTTGGAAAAAGATCCTTGGGAACTCAACAATCTGGCTTCTCAAACTAAGTATGCCAAACGCATCCGTACCATGCAAAAGGAGTTGGAACATTGGATGGAGGAGCAAGGAGACAAAGGCATTGAAATGGATTTATAAACAACACTAAACAGGAAGGATATGATGAAGAACAATCGTTTGATGTTGACAATGGCGACCGCAGTTCCCACATTGGCAGGAATGGCCCAGCAGAAGCCGAACATCCTTGTCATCATTGCAGATGACATGGCACGGTGCGAACTGGGCTGCTATGGCGGACAGAACCTTGCTACGCCTAACATCGACCAAGTGGCAAGCGAAGGAATGCGTATGACCAATAACTTCGCTTCAGTTGCCATGAGCGTGCCCATCCGTGCGTCTATGTACACTGGCCTTTACCCAGCTCATCACGGTTCTTATTTGAACCATAAAGCCACCTATTCCAAAGTGAAGAGCGTTACACACTATCTTTCCGACCTTGGCTATCGTGTGGGCAGAGCGGGAAAAGACCATCCCATAAACCAGCCAAAAGTCTATGGCTTCGAAAAGATTCCTGGCTTTGTCGTTGGCTGCACAGTCTCTCATCCTGCGAAATCTACACCTGATGGTATATTGGAATTTATGAAGCGTGACAACAGGCAGCCTTTCTGCCTTTTCGTCTGCAGCATCAACAGCCACATGCCTTGGGATGCAGGCGATGCCTCGGAGTTTACTCCATCGAAGGTGAAGCTGCCCCCGAATTGCGTAGATAATGCAAAGACACGCAGCGACTTCTGCAATTATCTGGCAGAGATTCGACTCTTCGATGACGAGGTCGGAATGGTGATGTCTGCCCTCAAGGAAGCCGGAGCCGACGAGAATACTCTTGTAATAGTCCTGAGCGAACAAGGTCCGCAGATGCCTTTCGGCAAGTGGACGTGCTATCGTTATGGCCAGTCGAGCGCCATGATTGTCCGTTATCCAAGGAAAGTTCAGGCAGGAAGCGTGAGTGACGCTTTAGTGCAGTATGAAGACATCCTGCCCACACTCATCGAAGTTGCAGGCGGTGAACCTGTGGAAGGTCTTGATGGTATCAGCCAGCTCGATGTTTTCTTGGGCAGACAAACAGACAAACGCCAATGGGTTTACGGCATGCACAACAATAACCCGGAAGGTCCGTCGTACCCCATTCGCAGCATACAGGACAAACGCTACAAGCTTATCGAGAATCTCTCTCCTGACAGTTCCTACTATGAGAAGCACATGATGGCGCAAGGCAACAACATGTGGCAGTCGTGGGTGCAAACGGCACAGACAAACGACTATGCCGACTGGCTTGTCAACAGATTTGTGAAGCGTCCCGCCATAGAGTTTTACGACCACGAAACCGACCCTTGGGAACTCAACAATCTGGCAGATGCACCTGAACACAAAGAGCGAATAGCAATGATGTACCAGGAACTACACCGTTGGATGAACGAGCAGGGCGACAGAGGAGCTTTGATGGATACTAAGAATCCCGAAGATCCATCGCTGAAAATCCCGAAGCCAGTTAGCACTTACGAAGAGCTGAATGCCATTCGCGAGGACTTAACACAGAACTATTACCTTGACTGCGACATAGAAATACCAGAAGGAGAGGAATGGGTACCCATCGGTGCTTCGAGCAAAGACGATGCTGACCCAGCACGTTTTTCTGGCATACTGGACGGCAGAGGCCATACGATAAAAGGTCTTACAATTAAGAATGCCAATGCCTTCAAAGGGCTCTTTGGAAGAATGGACCACGGGACAGTCAGGAATCTGATACTCCAGGATGTTGATATTTCAGGCAAAGCACCAACAGGAGGCATCACAGGAGCCATGATAGGAACCTGTACGATAGAGCGGGTTGCCGTAACCGGTAAGATTACCAGCGACAGCGAAGCGGGCGGAATTGCTGGTCGAGTAGCCCGTGATGGTACGCATACCGACTACAACATCATTCAAGACTGCTATGTAAACGCAGACATTCAAGCAACGAGGCTAAGCACCAATATGGATGCTCCATCGTGTGCAGGGGGTATCGTTGGCTTCATTCATTCCAACAATGGAACCTCTGTAGCGAAGCTCTACATTGCACGCACTTATTATACCGGCAATGTTTCTACTCTTCAGCAGAATCACAAATCCGGCTGTGCCACAGGTGTTATCGGCTTTACAGACAACAATCAGAATGTCCGCTTGCAGGATGTTTTGGTACTGGCAAACAGCATAACAGGAGCGACTCCCAACTATTATTATTCGCGTCGCTTGCCTGCAGCACCGAATAATATCATAGAATATATGTCGAACCTCTATGTTCGGAAAGGCATATCACTCACCTACTATGCAGACCAAGGCGTGGGTGGACAGATTCCTGCAGGGACAATCCAGGAAAAGAACGATGCTGTGTTTCGAACGAAAGACTTCTACACAACCACATTGAATTGGGACTTCGACAATGTCTGGACTATAAGCGAAGGAGAATATCCAACCTTCAATCCATCCATTGCTGACAGAATAGGAAAAATGGAAAAAGATAAACGGGCCGATGGTAAATGGTATGATTTGCAAGGTCGCCAGCAGGACTCCATCAGTCAGCCTGGAATATTCATCCGAGATGGCAAGAAAGTTGCAATAAGTGAGAAGAGAAAATCATTATAAACTATCAATAACTATTCAAAATGAAAAGAAATCTGTTATTTCTTGTGATGCTAATGCTAGGCATAGCATCCACATGGGCTATTGACATTGACAAGAACAAGTACTACGCGATTTCCCCTCGCAACAATCATGAAGCCTACATGAAAGATACGGGGAAAGACATTCTTCAATGCAATGCAGGTTTGGACACCTATTCTTACTGGCGTTTCATTCCTACAGAGAATGAAAGTTGCTATTATGTGCAGAACCTTTACACCATGCGTTACATTCAGGTAGTTGCAGAGACGAGAGAGGTGCCGGTAAACATGGGTACAGAGCCTGTGGAGTTTTTCATTATGTCCACACCAAGCGAAGGAACCGATTGCTTCGGTATGACAAGCTCCAACCACAGCAACCTCGCCTTCAACTCTGCCAACTGCTTCGCCATGAACTGGCATGAGGACAACAAGCAGGTCCAGTCCTATATGGCTGCAGTAGGTACCAACCATAAGAGTTTCTGGTTCTTCCGTGAGATAGAACCGCCATCGTGTCTTTTGGGTTCACATGACTTTCAACAAGGCTTCTGCACCATTTGTGGAGCCCTTGACCCTAACTATGTTGAACAAGCAGAAGACGGTTTTTACAAAATCAGTGATGGATACCAACTGGAATGGTTCTCAGGATTGGTCAATTCAGGCAAAAATGATGCTTGTGCCCGATTGATGAACGATATCGACATGTCTGGCATAGACCATACACCTATCGCAAAGAATGTTGATCTTCGTTGGCGCGGCACTTTTGACGGACAAGGACATCGGATTCTTAATCTTGTTATTAACCGTCCGACAGAAAACATTCAGGGTCTCTTCGGTTACTTACGTGGCAATTCAGACAGCAATACGCGCGTATGTAACCTTATTATTGACAAGAGCTGCTCCTTTACGGCTTATCATCAAGTGGGAGCTATTGCAGGTTGCAGCCAAGGTAACCAGGGCCTCATCACACTTGAGAATATCGTTAACGAAGCTAACGTGACGGCAGAAGGCGGCACTGATGCTGCTGCTTTGGTTGGCGGTCAGACGGGTAATGCTCCAACATGGCGAATCCGCAACATTGTCAACACAGGTGCTATTACCAGTACTGCCGATGATGGCTATGCAGGTGTCATTGCCGGTTATTATGGCAATAATGCACAGAATATTCAGGAGAACATCATCAACCTGGGCGTTGTGAAAGGCTTCAATGCCGACAACCAGATGGGACGCCTTTCGGGAACCAGCATCAATCTTATTGATATCAGTGGAACAGAAGGTGCAGGACAGGGTCTTGACCACGATTTCACAGCAGAGGATGTGGCCAGCGGTCGTCTCTGCTATTTCCTCAACGGAAATCAGTCAAATATTATCTTCTATCAGACACTTGGGCAAGACGCTTATCCCGTTCCTTTTGCCACCAGTCAGCGTGTCTATATGCAGGGCACTTTAAGTTGTGATGGAACACCAATTGGCGAAGAAGGAACCTACAGCAATTCCAATGAAGGCAGCATTGTGCCGCCTCATACATTTGTTGACGGAGACTTTTATTGTACTGTCTGCGGAGCCTTCAACGAAAACTTCGTATCGCCCGTAGATGGTATCCTGCACATGAGCACACCAATTCAGCTGCAATGGCTGGCTGAATACGTTGCTGCGGGACATGAGAATCTGGAAGTTGTCATGGATAATGACATCGATATGCATGGTGTTGACTTTGCCGGTATCGGTTCTCTGGCAACTCCTTTCCTCGGACACTTCGACGGACAGTATCACACCATTAGCAATCTTGTTATGGAAGGCGTGGACCATGACTGGTCAGGCTTTTTCAATTTCATTCGCGGCGGCTCCACCATTGAGAACTTGCGTTTGGACGAGAACTGCTATCTGACGGGTGCCAAGGGTACTGCACTCATTGGCGGTTGCGGCATGGCAGGCAATGTGCTCCTGCGCAATCTCGGCTTCGAGGGTTACGTTGATGGTCTCACCACCTGTGCCGGTGCTGTACTGGGAGCCAACTTTCAGAGTATTGCCAAACTGACTGTCGAGAACTGTTATAGCACAGGCTCCATCTCGGGCGGTGCAGAGAGTGCAGCTCTTGTGGCTTGGCTCGGTAACAATGGTGCCATCATCAGCAACTGCTGGACAACAGCCACAGCCTCCGGCATTCAGGGCGAAGACAAATATGCTTTCCGCCACGATAATGCTATTGTCACGAATTGTTTCAGCATGTATGGTACTCAGGCACAACGCATCGAATTTGATGAACTCGAAAGCGGTTCCCTTTGCTACCGTCTCAATGGTGACCAAAGCGTGATACGTTGGTTCCAGAACATCGACAACGGCAAGGAAGTGGATTACTTCCCGACGTTCATTCCCACACATGGTACGGTTGTTGTCAGAGCAGAAATGCTTTGCGACGGCTCTTATGACCCCGATGTGGCTGTTTACTCCAATAATGGTGAAGTGGTCATTCCACCTCATACTTTTGTAGAAGGCTTCTGTCAGGTTTGTGGACAGGAGGATGATAGTTATCCCTTCATCCGTATCTTTGCCAATGCCGACCACGATGCTACCGGAGGGTATGTCAACAATCAGAGTAATGACGGCTCCGGCCTTGCCATCAACAATAGCGTGGCTGAGCACTGGAATCAAAAGTGGTTCGACACATACCAAAACCTGACTGGCCTTGAACCGGGACTCTATAAGCTGCGTGTGCAAGGTCTGTCACGTGTGAAGGCATGGACGAACACCGATGATGTGGCATACGAGAACGCAGAACTCAATCCCGATTATGTGCAGCTCTATCACAACAGCCAGTATTATGTTGAGACTGGCGGTCACCGTGTCGCAAACCTCTTTATGGACATTGCAAACGGCAGGCAGGAGAAGATGATTGGCACAGGAACACAAACGTATCACGAGGCTACGGGCTATTATGTGCCGAACTCTCTGGCAGCCTGTCACGCCTACTTCCTGAAAGGTCTGTACTGGAACGAGCCCCTGTACTTTGTTGTAGAAAATGTACAGGATACCGTAAAGGTTGGTGTAGAGAACCAGATGTACCTTACAGGAAACTGGACGGTATGGGACACCTGGCGTCTGGAGCGTGTAGAAGATGCCGATGCTGTGGAACTTATCCGTGCCCAACAGGAAAAGAACCTGCAAGAGCTTAATGAATTGAGTGCGCAGACTCAGTTGTCTGAAGCATACGAGGATGCTTCTGGTGCCATCGGAAGTGCCTCTACATTGGAAGAGGTGCTGAACCTGGCCGACCAGCTTTCACGTTTGCCAGAACAGATTCGTTTGAGTCACCTTGCTTACATCGACTACGCGAATGCCGTAAGTGCAATCATAGCAGAAACAGAGGCTCGTGAACAGATGAGCGGCCACTATGCCGATCTGCTCTATACTTATCTGAATGATAACGAAGAAGAGGTGGAAGGCTTGCCAAACGGTACATATCAGAATATCATGGACACCAAGATGCTTTCTGCTGAAGAACTGACGGCAGAAATAGCATTCGTTCAGGAGCTGCTTAACCTGGCCGTCAAGAACAACATTACAGAGGGTTCCGACCTGACGAACCTAATCTACAATGCCGACTTCACGGAGGACGGCAGCTTCAAGGGCTGGGAGGCAAAGACAAGTCGCACCGGTACCAACTGGAACTTCACAAGCCGCACCGGTTACCTGGAGATCTATCCTGTAAGTGCCAGCAAGAGTACTGCCTTCTATGTTTATCAGGACTTGGAGGAAGGTCTTCCCGACGGTCTCTATGAACTGATTGTTCCTGCTTACCAGCGTACGGGTGACATAGGCTTGGGTGACTTCGAAGGAACAGAACTGGTGGCTTCCGACATCTTTATCAACGACTTCCACACGCCCGTATGGAACCTTTACAAGTGTATCCTTCCTTATAGCGAGGCCGTCAATGGCGTTAACTGCCGTTTTGACCCCTCGGGCGACCCCTCTGCTCCGCATAACGGAGAGAATACCGACTCACATGATATCGATACAGGTACAGGCTGGGTTCCCGAAGGTCGTTATGCCATGAGCTTCGCCTTCTCGGCCGGTCGCTTCGTGAATCATGCATACGCCATTGTGGAAGACGGCAAACTGCGTATCGGCATCCAGAGTACAGGTACTCCTTGGTATGATGGCGGCGTAACAGCTTGGGGCAAGTTCCGCCTTATCTACCGCGGTCAGAGCGAGGAGGCGCTGCAGGGAATGATGGACAACTTTGAGGAACACCTGCAGAACTTGCGCAATGCACAGGAATCTCAGGAGTTCTACATCAGCACGGAACACCTGAACCGTATCGCTGCCCTTATAGATGACACCAAGTCTGCCGGCAATATGGAGGAGAAGATGGAGCTGGCCAAGCAGATCAATGCTGCCTTTAATGACATCAACGGCAGCTATGCCATCTATCAGGAACTGGTTGGGCTGATGGACTACTGCTACAACCGAGGGGATGCCACGGCCGAGACGGAGCCCGCAATGAGCGATGCCCTGTATGTCAAAGCTGAGGAGATTCTGAACCATGTTTTGGATTGCGACCTTACCGACCAGCAAGCGGAACAATATATAACGGACATTAGGGACGATGTCGCGATAGGTGGCGGCTTCTACGTACAGGGCGACTTGCTTGATGCAGAAGGCAATGTGCTGGAACATGATGCGCTCAATAAGGTATATCCACTTGAGCGTCAGGAGGACGGCACCTACACGGGTGTGTTCACGACGCAGAACCGCGCCAATCTGGTTCATGCCGATGCAAGGGCAGGCGTCTATTTCACACGTTTCGACCAGACCTTCAAATCTAACCAGCCATACCGTCGCTTCGTAACGCCGGAGAAGAACACGCATCCTCTCGTTGCCGGTGCAGGTCAGGACTATCAGATGGTTGGTGCAAAGATGCGTGTAACACTTAATCCGAAAGACAGTACCGTTGTCTTTAATGCTCAGGAATATGAATGGTCTGACCATGTCTTTGTCTGCGGCTCTGTTATGGATAAGAATGGGGCTGAGCACCGTTGGTACAACGACGAGACTGCTCCGTTGGTGCATGTGGGCAACGGCCTATATATGGGAACGGTACGTTTCTTCGAAGACTATGTATATCCGGGTTACGCAACCTTCCTTATCATGGCAAGCCGTTCTACCCTTGAGGACGAGCCTAACAGCACTGTAGTGCGCCCAGGATGGCTGGAAGCAAGCTATACAGCTCCTGAAACAGACCGGATCCTGACGCCCGGTGAAATGACGGACGACTTGGTTCGCGGCTATGGCAACAGCCACCGTTTCCGCTTCGAATGGACACACGGCACAACGCCTACAGACTACGTTGTTACCTTTAACATGAACACCCGTGAACTGGGCATCAGGATTGACGACGGAAGCGATGATGACGGCATTAAATCAATTGATAATGGACAATTGACAATTGATAATGCTATATACGACCTTCAGGGCCGGAAAATAGCAAACGGTAAACCGTCAAATGGTAAATTGCCCAAGGGTATCTACATCATTAACGGCAAAAAAATAATCTTCTAATTTTTCACTCTTCACTCTTTCATTTTTCATTCTAACATGCATCGAAATTATCATCGCGCCCTCAAAGCGCTGCCGGCCCTGCTGCCGGCAGTTGCTTTTGCCCAACAGGCACAGCGCCCCAACATTATGCTCATCGTGGTCGATGACATGGGTTACTCTGACCTCCAGTGCTTTGGCGGCGAAGTGGAGAGTCCTAACCTCAACGCGCTTGCCGCAACGGGTATGCGCTTCACCCAGTTCTATAACTCCGGACGCAGCTGTCCCTCGCGAGCCCAACTCATGACGGGACGCTACGCACAGACCGTCGGCATCACAGGAATGGGACAAAGTCTGACGCGCGACTGCGTCACCATCCCCGAAGTGCTACGTGATGCTGGCTATCACACAGGCATGAGCGGCAAGTGGCACCTGTCGCTTACCAAGGGCATCGGCAACAATGCAGATCAGATGGCGTGGCTTTCGCACCAGAACACCTTCAATAACCGTCCCTTCGCTCCCATCGAGACGTATCCCTGCAACCGGGGCTTCGAGCAGCATTGGGGCACCATCTGGGGTGTCACGGACCACTTCGACCCATTCTCGCTTGTGCATAACGAGGAGCCCATCTTCACCGAAAATATTCCCGAGGACTTTTACTATGCCGATTTCGTAGCAGACAAGGCCATTGACATGATGGACGAGATGACTGCCGACGGCAAGCCCTTCTTTATGTATGTGGCTTTCCAGGAACCGCATTGGCCGCTTCATGCCAAGCCGCAGGACATTGCGAAGTATAAAGGCAAGTTCGATGACGGTTGGGATGCGATGCGTGAACGCAGATACAACCGCATGCTTGAACTTGGTCTTATCAGTCCCGAAGAGATGCCCGTGGCTACGAATGCCTCGGGCCGCAAGTGGGCAGACGAGACGAACAAGGCATTCCAGTCGGCCAACATGGAGGTTCATGCCGCTATGATTGACTGCGTGGATCAGAACATCGGGCGCATCATCGATGAGCTGAAACGCAGGGGTATTTTCGACAATACCCTCATCATCTTCACCTCCGACAACGGTGCCTCGAGCGAGAACTACGGCATTGGGGATTTCGACCGTCATGACCGCACTCGAAGCGGGCAGACGGTGGTACGCAACGCGCCTAATCCAGGCGGTCAGCTTACCTACAACTATCTGCATACAGGATGGGCAGGAGCCGTCAACACACCCTATCGCTACTGGAAGACGACGCAGTTCCACGGCGGCACGGCAGCTCCCACCATCGTCCACTGGCCTGCTGGCATGGCTAAGGATAAGGAGGGAACCGTCACGTCGCAACCCTGTACGTTCCTTGATGTGATGCCTACATGCCTGGAGCTTGCTGGTGCATCCTATCCTTCGTTCTATGGCGGCAACAGCATCAAGCCGCTCTGTAACGAGGCCCGTAGCTTTGTACCCTTGCTTCAGGAGAAGGAAAGCTGGGATGATGAGCGTGTTTTGTATTGGGAGCATGAGAAAGGAAAGGCCGTTCGCAAGGGCAACTGGCGGCTTACCGCTCTTGCCAATGGCGGGTGGCAGCTCTTCGACCTCTCTCACGACCTCTCCGAGACAAATAATCTGGCGGCTGAATATCCCCAAAAAGTCCGTGAGCTGAAGACACTCTGGAACAACTGGGCAGGAAGCGTGGGACTCAATGTACCGGAAGACATTACTGATACGAAGACGGAGCTCATCTTCCATTATCCTTTTGACGGCAGTCTGGAAGATGCTTCGCCAACCAAGTACGTGCTAACGCCCAGTGTAAACGGCATTACATACGGAACGGGGAAAATGGGGCAGGCACTTCATCTCAATGGGAACGCCCAGTATCTCGACTTGAACACCACGGGCATTTTCGATACGAAAAGCACACAGAGCACATTCTGCGCTTGGGTCTATGACGAAAACACTACTGCACCTGATACCGGCAATCAGGAAGAGAACGGCTATTACATCCGTGACGAGATTATTCTGGCACAGAAGGACAATGCCGGCACGGGACGCATCTATCTCTATGCCAGGGCAGAAGCCCCTACCGGTGGCGGCACGCCAAACTTCTTCTACAACACCTTCCTTGGCGGCAGTCAGCATCATGCAACAGACGGTTCGCTCAAACCCGGCACATGGCAGCATGTAGCCATTGTCTGCGACCCTGTAAGCCAAAGCGTCACCTACTACATCAACGGCGAGAGGGACTTTACGGTTGGAGTCGGCACTTTCGAGGCATGTACCGGCGGCTTTCGCATAGGAGGACACAAAACAGGCAAGAGCTACTTCAAGGGCTATATAGATGATGCCTGGTTCTTCAAGGGAATCCTCTCTGCCGATGAGATACGTCAGATTAAGGCGGGTACCTTCGACCCGTCTCCTTATTATCCCAAGAAAACCGATGAGAACTGGCCGCTGAAGGACCATGCCTATACCATCCGTAACTTCTCCGGCACACCGGCATTCATGGTTGACAATATGGAAAACGACAGTCATATCGACTGTGAAGGGAGTATCGGCGATGCTGCCTATTGGTTGTTCGAGCCTACAGGCAACACGCATTGCTACCATGTACGCAATCTCCTGACAGGTCGCTACATACAGGGGTATGCCAAGGCATCCGGCCTGACGGTCAGCATGGGAAACGAAGGCGTGGAATATTATGTGACGGCACAGACCAGTGAAGACGGAAGGTACGGCTTTGCCTGTACCTCCGTCACGCCTCACGACTTCTCATCAGGCACCATTGGACTCAACCTGCGGGGCGAGAGCAACCAGGCAAGCTGTTATGTTCAGACCTACGCAGCAGCAGCAGGAACTAATCACCGTTCCTTCTGGACGCTGAACCAGGTGTCCGACGAACTCATCACGGCCATAAAAACGCTCCCGATAAATGAAGGAGAATACGTAAACGGTGAATCGTCAAACAGTAAACCTCGGGGAGATTCTGAGGGTTCCTTCTATGACCTCAGCGGCCGCCAGATAGCAAACAGCAAATCGCCAAACGGTAAGCTACCAGTTGGCATCCTGGTCCGCCAGGGCAGGAAAATAGCTACACTCACTCGCTAATCGTCACCTGGTCAATCCAGATTTCCCCTTCCGACTGTCCCATATAGAAGACCAAATGATGCTCTCCGCCACGGAAAAGGGGTTTGGAGGTAAAGCTGAACGATTTCACCTCTGAACTGAGGGCGATGCTTTGGTCGATGGCCTTGTCGTTGATACGCGACGGGTCTTCCAGCCTGAACTTCATTTCCGTGGGTTTGCTGGAGCAAGCCTTGAACTGGATTGTTAGGCGTTCATCCTTCTCTGCCCGGAACTTCCATTTGAGGAAACCGTTGGCAGGACGTTCTCCGCTCTTGATGATAATGATGTGAGCAGTCTTCTTGCCAGAAATGGTGCGGACGGTATCTATCTCAAAGATGAGTTCTGCACCACCGCTTTGCTGGCAGTCCCAACTGCCGAAGTTCTCGTCAAACTCACCATTAGGCTTTGCACGGTTGTATTCGTTGCCCCTTCGTCCATAGGGTCTTGTGTCAAGCGGAAGAGCCCCTACCCGTTCTGCCCAGCGGTTCCAATCGGCATAGAGGAGAGCTTTCAAAGCAGGCTTCTCTTTGGCTAAGTCATGCAACTCGGTGGGGTCATTCTTCATATCGTAAAGGCGGATGGAGTCCTCCTGATACGGCTCTCCTTCCAGCGTTTTGGTCACAATCTTCCATCTGCCGTCACGAACGCCGATGTTGGCTTCATGCTCCCAGAAAGTCTCTCCCCTGCCCGTCTTCTTGCCAACGAAATTGGGTGTGAGCGAGACTCCTTGCATCGGCGTTATCCTGTGTCCCTTAAAGGTCGTGGGATATTGTGCCCCCGAGAGTTCCACAAAAGTTGGCATGATGTCCGTGATGTGTCCGTACTCGTTCACAAACGTGCCGTTCATTTTCTTCTTCACGCCATTCGGATAATGCACAATCAGGGGTGTGGCAATACCGCCCTCGTTGGTGTGGTGCTTGAACTCCTTATAGGGGGTGCTGCTCAGGTTCGCCCAGTTGCGGCGATAACTCTCATAAGTGCCGGCACTGCCGTCTATGCGGTGACTATTGCCCAAATGCTCGGCACATGCACCGTTGTCACTTAGGAAGAGGACAATGGTATTGTCCGTCTGGCCTCTTTCCTCCAAAGCCTGCATAATGCGACCAATACCCTGATCCATAGCATCCACCTGGGCGGCATATACAGCCATGCGCATGGCAAACTCCTCCTGCTCTTCTGCGGTAAGTGTGTTCCAAGCAGGCACCTGGGAGTCCCGAGGTGCCATCTGCGTCTTCTTCGGGAAAAGCCCCATCTGTTTCTGCCGCTCAAAACGTTCTTCCCTGAGCACGTCCCAACCACGGCGGTAACGCTCCACATACTTGTCTATGTCAGGCTTCAAGGCGTGCAAAGGCCAGTGCGGAGCATTATATGACATATAGAGGAAGAGGGGCTTGACGTCGAAATCATGCCTGCGGATAAAAGCCGAAGCCGTATCACTGAGAGCATGAGTCATGTAGAAACCCTCCTCAGGCGACTTGAACTGATCGTTATTGCGGTTCAGCGTCGCATGGAAATAGTTGGAAGCGCCCTCTACAATGCCGAAGAACTCATCAAAGCCGCGCTGGTTAGGCCAGTTATCCTTTACCTTTCCGCTATTCTGTCGTACACTGCTCACATGCCACTTGCCGCTGATATAAGTGCTGTAGCCAGCCGAGCGAAGCACATCACCAAGCGTCACACACTCCTGATTGAGGTATCCCTGATAAGGAGGCCGTCCCATGTCTGCATGTGTCATCCACCCTATGCCAGCCTGATGCGCATAGAGACCAGTGAGGAGCGAGGCACGGGTAGGACAGCTGCGAGCACCGTTATAGAACTGGCGGTAGCGGATACCGTTGGCAGCCAGACGGTCGATGTTTGGAGTCTCTATCTCACCGCCATAGCAGCCTATATCGCTGTAACCCATATCGTCGGCAAGGATAAGGATAATGTTAGGGCGTTCCTGTCCCTGAGCAGCCAAAGCCATAGCAGCAGCGGCTGAGAAGAAAAGTTTTCGGCTCATATATAGTTCTGGGATATTGGTATCCGCTACAAAATTACGAAAAAGTGAGCGGAATACAAAATAAAAACAACTCTTATTTTTATTCCCGAACTGGAAGAGCAGCGAGAGCCAAAGAAAATTTATTTCATTTTACCACGACCTTTTTGCCATTCTGAATGTAAATTCCCTTCCTTCTTAATGAAGAACGGAGAGTGAAGAGTGAAGCATTAATTTTCCTTCCACTTAGGTCATAGATGGCATCTGTATATTTTTCACTTTTCACGCTCTCATCCTTCATTTCACCGATACCATTGGGATTGTCATGAAGGACAATTTTTCTCTTCTCCGTCACCCCCTTTGTGCCACCCTGACTGTATGGGTCGTCCCAATTTACTATCAAACAGGCACGTAGGGCACCTATAACGGCCGTCCTTGAGTTGGTGTCGCCCATCTGACAGTCGGGGGTAAGATCTATAATGTCGATATAGAAACCTTCCTGGCAACTTATTTCCCCCCGACCGTAAGAACCAATAAAAGAAATGCCTTCTATTGAAACGGTATCATTGCATAATCCGCCTAAGTCCAGCTTGTTCAGATCTATGCTGAAATCCTGGTTTGGTACAATGATATAGGGTGTCCGTGCTTTGGGCTCAAGCTCTTCCGTGAAGATAATCTTCCCTTCTTCGCCTTTGTCCAACTTATAGTATTTTCCTTTGCTGGCATCTGGCTCCGTTGGCAGAATAATAGTTGCCATCTGGTCCTTGGTGAAGGAAACAGTTTCTTCCAAAGCCACGATATTTCCAAAACCATTCCAAGGCGAAGTTGTCCTGTATTTATCTACAGAGCCTGCAGGAACATGAAGTGTTACTGAGGTAAGGAGGCAACCATAGAACGCCTCTTCTTCTGTTCTGGGAACATTGTCTGCATAACAATAAACATCCGTCAAATTACCACATTCTGAGAAAGCAAAGCTATTGATGAAAATCACACTGTTTGGAATGGTAATAGTAGTAAGATTACTGCATCCATGGAAGGCAGACCAGTCTATGGTCATCACGCCCTCGGAAATGACAACGGATGTCAAGTTACTGCAACGGAAAAAGAGTGCTCCGCCAATCCCGTTAACGCTACCCGGTATGGTTACGGTGGTTAGACTATTACAGCCTGAAAAAACTTCGTAGCCAATATTCTTTACGCCATAGGATATAACAACGGATGTCATAGCGCTACAGTTCTCAAAGGCGTTCCGACCTATTCGGGTCACTCCCTCAGGAATAATAATGGATGACAGACTGCTGCAATTCTGAAACGCAAACTCTCCTATCATCGTCATGCTTTTGGGAATGTCAATGGATTCCAGATTATTACAATCCTTGAAAGAATGATTCTCAATGCGGGTCAAGCCCTCTGCGATTGTGACAGATGTCAAACTGCCACAACCTTCAAATGCAGAATCCTCTATTGTGGTCACACTACCAGGAATGGCGATGGAGGCCAGGCCACCACAGTTGCGGAAAGCACCGTGAGCTATCGCATAAGCCCCGTCCTTGATAGTAACTTTTGTACCTTCATACATAGTTCCTTTATATTTGTAAGCAATCTTGCCCGCATAGACCAATCCATCTGGCTGATTGTTGTACCATGCAGTTCCATCAAAAGTTTCGCTATCGATATAGATTACACTAGTGGGAATAGTGATGCCGGACAGATTACTACAACCTTTAAAAGCAGCGTAGTCAATAATCTTCACACTTTCGGGAATGACAACAGATGTCAGGCTTGTGCAACGAGAAAATGCCCTAGAACCGATGCTGACAACACTGCTCGGAATAATGACGGAGGTTAGTGATGCATTGCCGTCGAACGCGCTGTAGTCAATGCTTGTTACAATATATTCCTGTCCTTCATAGTCCAGTTTCGATGGTATGTCTAATGCGCCCTCCCACATTTCCCCATTTTTTAGCTTAGCAGAATGCATCACCTTATGTATCTTGTAATTTAAGCCGCCTATACTGACGTTTTCCCAAGAATCTTTCAGGACTAATGGTTCTCCTTCCTTTAGGTTAACTTGCCCCTCGCACCACCAACACGAAAAGTAGAAACTGTTGGACTCCAGACCGTGTATGGTAAAGGATACATTGTACGGACATACACAATCCATGTCTTCTTCACAAATAGGCACTACACGAAACAATAACGAGCAGGGAATTCCATTACTTCCGCCAGTCATATAAGGTGTTACATCAAAGCCAGACGTGCCGCAGTTGCTTACATAATTAAGTAGTTGTACCGTCAGGACATTGCCATCTTTGGTCAGAATAATCGTTCGGGGAGTCTCGTTCTCTTCGTACCCATCATTTATTTGCTTTAGCCCGTTCCTGCTGGCTTTTACCTCTCGCAGGCACCCGCTACTCTGAATATCAGACAACGTCAGCTCTTGGGCATTAACACCAAACTGTGCTCTTATTAGGAACAGAAACAGCAAAAGGAATAGATTTCTTTTCATAACCAATGGACTTATATTCCTTGCAAAATTACAATTATCATTTGATAATCTTATTTTCAGGAGTTCAAAACAAAATAGGTATGGCTGCTCGTCTTACTTAATCACCCATTTGACTTAAGGTTTATTCCCACTCAAACTTTATTTTGCATTTTGCCTCGTACACATTTTCCAATAATCTGGGAGCGTCCATTCCTCTGCCCCTGTGTATTGCTACGGCATATTCTGTTACAAATTCACGAATCATAGGGAAGGATAAAGTCAGCGTTATGTCATCATATCTCTCCGTAGGCGTATCATTGTATTTGAATTGCAGATAATATTTGGGCTGAAGCCAAGTTCCCTTAACAAAGAACTCGTCCATATCGTAAGGTATTTTTTCTCCAAAATTATACAGCATTTTGGGATTTTCAATACCTATTGGCAAACAACTATAGCCTGCATTTTCTATAAACATGTCAAAATTTGAATAATACCTGTTTACAGAAAAATGTTTGTTCAGTTTGGTTCCGGGCTCTTCCCCGAACAGCACTTTATCACAGGTGATGGACACTTCTCCGCTGACGTAGGCCGTAAGGAAAAGAGGCCACTCCATTAGGCTATTTGTTTCTTTTTGGTATTTCTTATATTCTTCTACCATGAACGATGACTTTGCCAAGCAATAATTTTTCTGCAAGTTAAGGACAGTGGCCATTTCCTCATAATCATTTGATTGGAAAGATTTATCTATTCCGTTAAGCTCTAACTGTAGGTAAAAATCGGTATAGCTTTTTAATGTCTTTACTCTTGGATTATATTCATAATAAATCTCGCCTATGTGATTATTATATTTTTCAATACAATAAAGGCCGATACTGGTTATTGAGCCTCCATCCTCAATAGTTCCCCAAGATTCCGACGGGTCTGGACCAGGATAGTCTGGGGCATCATTCCGGCAAGACAACAAACACAGGGCAGAAAATACACACAATAGAATAGAATTATACTGTTTCATATGTTTTATTTTTGAGGTGTTACATATTGGTATTATCTTCAAGGATGATTTCCATCTTCTCTGTTATACTTTTTGTGGGACTTTGAGTGTATGGATCGTCCCAACAGACTATCAAGCAGGCTCTTAAGGCACCAACAATAGCCTGTCTCTGGGTTTCGTTATCAATCAGACAGTCAGGTGTGGAATCTATAATGTCAATATAGAAACCTTCCTGACAGTTCATTTCTTCACGATAGTATGTGCCAATGAAGGAAATCCTTCCAATGGAAACGGAATCCCGGCTTAAACCGTCCAGCTCCATAGTACTTACATCAATACCAAAATCCTCTTTTGGCACAATAATGTAAGGTGTTCGGGCTTTGGGCTGAAGTTCTTCTGCAAAAATAGCTCTGCCATTCTCGCATCTGTCAAGCCTATAATACCGTCCCTTGTCGGCATCAGGTGTTGTTGGCAGAATAATGGTAGCCATCTGTCCTTTGGCAAAGGATACACTTTCTGAACGAGTACTACCAGGATAGGGTGTCCATTCTGCACCGCCACTCCATTTAGCTATCCAACCTTTAGCTTTTGCAGCTTCCACCTGTTCGGCTGTCATAACATTTTGCTCTACATCCGAGCGGCAGAAGATGTCCAACTCTCCACTTGTTACAGCAGGAAGACTCTTTACCAGGGCATCCATCCCGGCACCACTAATCTGGTTCTCGTAGCAACTAAGGGATTTTAGTTTTGTGTTCTTGGAAACATTCAGTGTAGTCAGTTTACATTTATGGATGTTTATGATTTCAAGCATAATGTTATATGACAGGTCAATGCTTGTAATAGGACAGCTGCAACAGTTCAGGTATATCAGCGCGGTGTTTTTGGAAAGATTAATTGAGGTGAGATTATTACGCGTACATTCCAGATTTGTCAAAGCAGGATTGTTTGTCAGGTCCAGAGAGGTTAGTTTGTTGTTAAAGCACCATAAACCTTCAAGCTTGGTATTTTTTGAAAGGTTAATTGAGGTAAGATTATTGTGTGAACAAGAAAGCCCTGTCAGATTTACGTTGCATGAGAGGTCAAGCGTGGACAGATTATTATTCGCGCAATTCAAGTATGTCAGGGCAGTAAAGTACTCTATACCCTTCAGGCTCTGAATAGACAAGAGTGGTATTTGCAGTTTTTTTATTTCGGTCATTTCTGCATTAGTCAGAATGCCGTCTTTTCCGTAATCGCGGCCAAGAACCCAATTGCGAAAGTTAGCATCGGGAAAAGTCGTTTCATCAATCTTACAAATTTCCACTTCAGGATCATCAGATGTGCAGCTGCACAAGACAGCGAAACATAGAATAAATAACTTAATGGCCCTACACATAATTTTTAATATTTTTTGCGTTATTTCGAGTTTCTGCTGCAAAATTATGGGGTTTCAAAATAGCCGCAAAAAAATTCCACTCCCAAGTAGTCCCAACTTATTGGTAAAAAATGTTAAAATGCCGCAGGTTTGCTTGTAGGTGACTGTAAATCAATCGTTTACATACAAAACGCACGTTTTTTATGTTATATAGCACTTTTGGGAGTACTTGGGAGTAAATTTGCTTGTTTGATTTGCAGAAAACATCTATTTTTGCACCGAAAACAGTTTAAGTAGCCCTATTATACGTAGAATTATGAGGAAAAAGCAGTTTTTATTCATGGCTTGCTGTATGCTGACCTTGCTTTCTTCTTGCCTGAAGCAACACAAGGAAGAAACTTTGTCGGAACGCATTGACGAGATCTGGCAGGAATGCGAGTCCTCTGTTCCTGAGGCCGAGATGAGGACAGAGACAATGAAGGACTTTGTGCTGAAGTCTTCAGAATACGTCAGACAAAAGTATAATCTGCTGAACATCCGCATTCGCGACAAAAAGAATATCGTTCCGTCCTGCCCTGATTCCGCCTTGAAAATAATGGCCTATTTTGAAAAGCGAGGAAATCTTGTTGACAAGGAACGTGCCTATTACTATATGGGAAGTGCCTATCGCGACCTGAAAGACTACCCAAGGGCTGTGAAATTCTTTCTGAAAGCGGTGGAAAGCGCTGAGAAATGCCAAAGCGCCGACACCCTGATATGGCAAAACACACTTTCTCAGTTGAGCAATCTTTATATGTTGCAACTCAATTATGAGGAAGAGCTGAATGCAGCGCTGCAAGTGGTAGAGTTGGCCAGACAAACAGGCAATAAACTGGGATGGCATTTAATAGACGTTGCCACAGCCTATAACCATCTGAACGACACTACCCATTGCCTACAGTACTGCGACCAGGCTTACACCGTTTACCAGCAGGAGAAGTTCCCTCCAAAATATGCCGGAAGCTATGCTTATATGTTGGCCATATACTCGAAATACAAACATTATGAAAAGGTTGAGGAACTGCTACAGTACTTGCTGAAAGTCCCGGAACACCTTCGGCCCAATAATTATGAGTTGTGTCTGGCTAAATACCATGAGAATGCCAACAGGACGGATTCGGCGATAATTCATTATAGAATCTGCTACGACCACATAAATAATGTGTCAGGGAGATATGAGGCTTCTGCCGGCTTGCAACGGTGCTACTTGCAGAAGGGAGATTTTAGAGAAGCAGCTCTGTGGGGAAGCCGACTATATGAAACCAACGACTCCATCATCGCCCAGCGAGCATTTGAACAGACAGAAAGAGCCAAAGATGCGTTCCACTACTATCGCGACAAAGAAAAAGAACAGACCATCATACAGCGCGACGAAAACATTATCTTTATTGCTACAGTAACATGTCTGACCTTTCTGTGCGTAGTTTTAGGATTGGCGGCATTCTATAACTTCAGGAGGAAGAAATACATGGAGGAAATCATTGGGAAGGAGCAGATGCTGAAATCTGTTAAGGACGAAATCCTCCGTCGCCAGAATCAGTTGAAGACAAAGCAGAATGAGATAGAACAATTGGGGACTCAACTGAATGAAGCGGAACAGACAATATTTACATCCAAAATCCAATTGGAGAATACCATGAAGGATCTGGAGCAAAGGACAATGATAAACAGGGAGCTGACACGCATCGCCCTTATGAACAACGCAACCACCAAGGCAGAGGACGTTATAGCGTACTTCCGAAAGGTTGCTGCAGGAAAAATGACCCTAAACGAAAATGCCTGGGTGGATCTGATAGCTGCCGTTGAAACCCTGTATCCTGGATTCCAGGAAAGGGTTCAAGGACGGTTGAAGAGACAAATGCGCGAACCGTTACTCCATACCATATACCTGCTGAAGATAGGTCTGAAACCTGTGCAGATAACCAAGGTGATGAACGCGAAAATACAAACGGTTTGGAACCGTGTAAAGCGTGCAGAGGAAATCTGCGGCGACTTGCTGAGTATCTAATGCATCCTACGGAAAGAGGTGCTAATCAAACAGGCATTGTAGGACGGTCTGCATCAATTCCTTACGTATCCCGGCATCTGTTACGGCCTCAAAAGGAATGCCCATCACAAAGGTGCCGTACTTCCGACCCCTATAGCCAACGGCAGCACTTAGATTGTTCTGTGCATAGCGGAAGACGGTATGAGCCTCGGCACAAGCGGGTTCTATGGCATCAGGAGACTCCACAATATAACACTGGGCATTGAGGGTATCTGAGTAAAGAAAGTTCCCCCCAGCCTTTCCAAACGCTGAACGGACTTGCTTAATCCCTCCGCTTCTTGCCGCCTGATTAGCCCGCCACTTGAACTTAAGCACATCCTGAGCAAACTTTTTGTCATCGTCGGAAGGTAGAACCAGCGGGTTGTCCCAGAGATCAGTACCGACATAGGCTCCACTCACAAAGAAACGGCCTCCGCACTGCTGCAGGTATTGCGTGATATGTAGTTGCATGGCAGGAGTAAATGTTTTGAACATTAAGCGTTGAACATTGAACCAACAGTTCCCATTTTCGTTTTGGTTTTGGTTTTCGTTTTTACCATTACCTATTTTGGTCTGACATTGCTTACCCAGTATCAGATCTACCATCGGGAAATCAGAAAGAACAACTTGGCCTGCCTCTACCGACTCATTGCTGCACGACGTAAAGCTGCATCCCAAAGCCATCAGTGCCTGACCGTGAATATACGGATAATCGAACGTATTACCGGCTATTACACGGTCTTCCTGGTCGCTATAGCTGTCACCAAACCCGGAGGCGTCATCGTCCATCCATGGAATAGACCGGCGAAACTCCTTCATCCGACCAACATAACTGATGTCGCGCAGATATGGAACGCCATGGTCGTAATCGTCACGGAAACCTGCCAACTGCATACCGTTATCCAGAGTATAGTCAAAATCAGCCGGAGCACTTACACGGTCGAAACCATTGATTACCAATACCGTACCCACATCCTTCCTTGGCTCAGACGGCAACCCTGCAGACAGGATTTCGCTGTCGAAACTGCAGCCGCCGTCATTCACGGCAGAAACCTTCCAACTATATATGTGCCCCGCCTGTAACGCTGTGGTGTATGAAGGTGCATTTACCAACTGACCATTGTCCCAACCGCCCTCATCCATGCGGGTATAAACCATATAGGAATGGGGTGTTGCCGTTGGTTCCAGAGGGTCTGAGACAGGCTGCCACTCAAGGGTTGCCAAATTACCTTGTGAAAGGCTGACACGCATGTGACTGACGGGCAAAGGCTGCACGACATAATCCGTGCCTCGCTGACTACACAGAAACTTCAACATTCCTTTGTAGATGGCACGTGAAGCTATGAAGCGGAAACGCGGGTCAAGGCCATAGCGCATGTCAGAAAAATTCTGATGCGACAACAACTCCAGCAGAATAGCGGGCACCTCGGGTACACGAGCCTCGGCGTAAGAAGAGTTTCACTTTCCCCTTCTGCTCCATTCCGAAGCGCAAAGCGTCCTTACATCATTCACTATCTGTGTCTGAACCAAATCTGCCAACTCGGCTGCCAGGTACCTTGAAGCTCCATTTACATAAGTATCCCTGCCCTCCACTATTGTTTTGTAAATCAGAAGGGTGCCTATAATGTCATCGTTTTTGGTAAGACCGGCATCCGAATGAAACGCCATACTAAGGTCTATGGGAACATTCAAGCCTTTACGCTTAGGCAGTGCTGCAGAACCGCCTGCCATCCAGTTGACCCAACGGGGACGGCTCACATAATCGTCCGTATAGTCGTCTTCGCCGTGTTTCATGCTATAAACGCTGTCCGGAGCTCCTGCCCATTGCAGCCAGTAGCGGGCACCCTCGGTAAAACGGGGATAGCCGCTGAGGAGACCTGCACGTTCAATATTGCCCATTCCACCGCCAATTTTCACTGCATCGGCCGTTACCGTCTGCCCGGCTTTCTGGGACAGGTTGCTCAGCGTTACCCTTGCCGTTTGTCCCTCCTCGAACAGGAAGGTACCCAGATAGACCCATGTACCGCCCATCATCTGCTGGTTGATGCGGAAGTGCGTCTCGCCTCCTGCATGATGGACGGTATAGAGAGCATCCTTGCTGCTGTTCCTGACCGTCTTATACGAAACATATACGGCATATTCGCCCCGCTCCCTGATAACGGTCTGCCACTCTGCCCGGCTCTCCGCACCTTTCACCTGGGTTTCTGCCTGCCGGAAGGTACCGTCGAGGAAGGGATTCTGGAAGTCCCGGTAAATGGCCTGCTTATGTGCAAAGCCTTTTCCTGAGCCTGTCCCCCATGCTTTCAGGCCTGCGGTCTCTGTATATCCCGCATCAGCGTCGTTATCCAAGATATACTCCTGCCTGTTGGTGTCACGCTCGCGAGGCAACAGCACGTTGGCACCCGCATTCTCCAACATAGGCACCAGGAACGGAAGCACATAACTCTGCGTATAAAGGTCTTCGACGGTCTGCATCAGGCGGCCCCGCTGCCACTCCCAACGGTCCAGCTTCTGCTCGTAGTACCAGCCGTGACTTTGCCAGAGGGCAATATGCCTGTCTTGCATTCCTGCCTTTATACTGTAGGAGCGGTCTGCACACTTCTTTAGCGGCACATCCACCTGCGGAGCCCACCTAAGCGCCTTGTCCTTGCCCGTCCTGAAGTAGGCCGGCACATGCTGTTCTATGGGCCTGCCGTCGGCCCAAATCTGAATTCTGTATTTCTGATAAGCGGCAGGGAGTTCCTGCTTCAGGGCGGTATAGATTTGCTGTACGTTCTCCTCCCTGTACGAGAGGTAGGCTGCATTATCGTTGCAGAAAATGCGCATTGCCTTTCCCTTGATGCCGACCGAATCCGCCCTGGGTTCCCCTATCCGCAGACACTGCCTTTCCTTCTCGGCTTTCAGCAGAGCCGAAACCACATCTTTTATCTCATTATACGCATCTTGTGCCCAAGTGTTTCCCGAACAGCAAAACAAAAAGGGCAAAACTGCAATGAAAAGCTTATTCTTCATGTTTCCATTCATTCTTTTTTAACAAAGCAAGGGGGCTTCGCAGCTCCCTTTACTCCCTTTTTTAAAACTAAACCTTAACTATGAAAAAATCTAATGTTGGTGCAAAAATCGCAATTATTGGCCAAACAGCCAAAAGACGCAATGTGGAAAACGGCCCGATTCACACTTTTTAACTTAATTACAGTTCCCTGAGAGGCTTTTCTAAAGAAAAGATGTGAATTTGTTAATGGGCAATTGCCAATTATCAATTAAAAGTATTATCTTTGCAGCGCAAAACGCGCTTTCAAGCTTAAATGAAGAAACTACTGATAGAGACATACGGCTGCCAGATGAATGTAGCCGACAGTGAAGTTGTGGCTAGTGTAATGGGGATGGCAGGCTATGAGGTGACGGATAACATGGACGAGGCGGATGCCGTTTTCCTGAACACCTGCTCCGTCAGAGATAATGCAGAACAAAAAATAATCAGTCGCCTGGAATTCCTGTACAGCCTGCAAAAGAAGGGCCGGAAAATCATAATTGGCGTACTGGGCTGCATGGCTGAACGCGTAAAAGAGGAACTGATAGAGAAATACCACACAGACATTGTGGTGGGGCCGGATGCCTATATGTCGCTGCCCGACCTGATTGCCCAGGTGGAATGCGGACACAAGGCTATTAACGTGGAACTTTCCACTACCGAGACATACAAGGACATCATTCCCCAGCGTATCTGCGGCACGCATATCGGAGGGTTCGTAACCATTATGCGCGGATGCAACAATTTCTGCCACTATTGTATCGTACCCTATACCAGAGGACGGGAAAGAAGCCGTGACGTGGAAAGTATTCTGCGCGAATGCCGGGATTTGGCCGACAGAGGTTTTAAAGAGGTGACACTGCTGGGGCAGAATGTTAATTCATACCAATTCACAATTGGATTTCCGGAGTTATTAAGAAGAGTTGCACGTGCAGTTCCTGAGATGAGGGTAAGGTTTACCACATCGCATCCCAAGGATATGAGCGACGAGACGCTGCACGTAATTGCCGAAGAACCCAACATCTGCCATCATATTCATCTGCCGGTACAGAGCGGAAGCAATAGGATTCTAAAGCTAATGAACCGCAAATATACCCGCGAATGGTATTTGGACCGGGTTGCAGCCATCCGTCGCATTATCCCTGACTGTGCCATCAGCACCGATATCTTTGCCGGTTACAGCAGCGAGACGGAGGAGGACCATCAGCAAAGCCTAAGCCTGATGAGGGAATGCGGGTACGACAGTGCCTTTATGTTCAAATACAGCGAGCGCCCCGGCACCTACGCCAGCAAGCACCTGCCCGATGATATTCCCGAGGAAGTGAAGGTACGCCGACTGAACGAACTCATTGCCCTGCAAAACGAACTGTCTGCCGAAAGCAACAAGCAGTGCATAGGAAAAGAGTTTGAGGTGCTGATAGAGGGAGTGAGCAAGAGAAGCAGGGACCAGCTTTTCGGGCGTACCGGACAGAACAAGGTGGTTATCATAGACCGTGGCCAGCATCACATTGGAGAGACGGTACGCGTAACAATAACAGACAGCAGCAGTGCAACGCTGAAAGGGGTGATTAGGCGTTAGACTTTAGACATTAGACTTTAGAAAAGTGAGCAAGAAGAGAAAAACATCGTCGTGGAGAATGCAGGCATTCACCAACACCATCAGTACCACCATGGTTCTGATACTATTGGGCATGGTGATTCTGCTGACGCTTACAGCCCATGTAATAGGCGATTCCGTAAGAGAGAACCTGGTAGTAACCGTCGTCCTGCAGGAAGACACGCCAATAGAAGAGGCGCAAAAGCTGCAGAAGAAACTTTGTGCCCAACCCTACGTGAACAGCATTGACTACGTGAGTAAGGAACAAGCACTGAAGGAACACGTGGAAAGCATGGGCATAGACCCCTCGGAATTCTTGGAAGCCAACCCGTTCTCTATCTCGATGGAGGTTGGAATGAAGGCCGAATATTCCAAAAACGACAGCCTGCTTTGGATTGAGAAAGAACTGAAAGAAACCCGCTATGTAAACGATGTGGTTTACCAAAAGGACCTGGTAGAAAACCTGAACCGGAATCTTACACGTGCCTCGCTCGTTCTTTTGGGTATAGCAGCACTACTGGTAGTTGTCTCCCTGAGCCTCATTAACTCGACCGTCAAGCTGAACGTTTACAACCACCGGTTCATCATTCATACCATGAAGCTTGTAGGAGCCAAGTGGAGCTATATACGCCGTCCCTTCCTGGTCAGCAGTTTCTGGATAGGACTGGTTGCTGCCTTCCTTGCCGATGCGGTTCTTGTAGGCCTTGTAATGTGGGCTGCTACGTACGATGAGGCCATATTGCTTTATGTAACCCGGCCGAACTTACTTATTATGACCGGCTGTGTATTGGCTGTAGGCCTCCTGATTACCATAGTATGTACCTATGTTTCCGTAACACGCCAACTGTACAAGAAGGCAGGAGAACTATATTAATTGAAAATTGATAATTGAAAATTGATAATTATATGAGTAATTTTGCATTTACAAAGATTAATTACATCCTGCTGGCCATTGGAATGGCAATTGTTATTATCGGACTGATACTAATGGCAGGAGAAGGAAGCTATGAGGGCGTATTCAATGCAGACATCTTCAGCGCCCGCAGAATCAAAGTGGCACCACTGGTAAGCCTGGCCGGATTTGTCTTCATTATGGTAGCCATTATGTACAAGCCAAAGGCTGAGAACAAAAAGACAGATTAAAGAAATATTAAAAGGATATGAGCGATCTTCAAGCATTATTATTGGGCATAATACAAGGTCTGACAGAGTACCTGCCCGTAAGCAGCAGCGGACATCTGGAAATAGGAAAGATGCTATTAGGCATTGACCCGGAAGCCGGTGGTCTGCAATTCGACGTTATGGTGCACATTGCCACAGTAATGGCTACCCTGGTAGTCCTAATGAAAGAAATTACATGGATACTAAAGGGACTTTTCAAGTTTGAATGGAACGATGAGACAAAATACACGCTCAACATCATCATCTCCATGATTCCGGTTGGGATTGTGGGACTTTGCTTCAAAGACAGCATAGAAGCCCTCTATGCCAATGAGCATGTACGCACCATGGTTGTAGGGGTCTGCCTGCTGATTACTGCTGCACTGCTCACGCTAACCCATTTCTACAAGGCCAATGAGAAGGAACACATTTCACCGCAGCATTCCTTCCTTATAGGTATAGCCCAGGCGCTGGCCGTTCTTCCCGGCTTAAGCAGAAGCGGAAGCACCATAGCCACGGGTCTGTTGTTAGGTAACAAAAAGGAGATGCTGGCGCAGTTCTCTTTCCTGATGGTAATTCCGCCTATCTTGGGAGAAGCTTTGCTGGACTTCAAACACTATGTCTCGCCCAGCGCAGAATATCTGGCTGAAGCTTCGGCTTCCACTCCCACTTCGGCCTTGATTGTGGGATTTCTGGCAGCATTTATATCAGGCTGCTTTGCTTGCAAATGGATGATTTCGATTGTCAAAAAGTGCAAGCTCATTTACTTTGGCATTTATTGTGCCATTGCAGGAACGCTGGTACTGATATTTGGGTGACGGTTGAACATTGAGCATTGAACAATGATGAACTTTGTTGCCGGAGAAATACTATACTTTGACAAGCCGCTCCACTGGACCAGCTTCAACCTTGTTGCAAAAGTGCGTAGTGCGTTGTGCCGCAAGTTGGGAGTGAAAAAGCTGAAAGTGGGACATGCAGGAACATTGGATCCTCTGGCAACAGGCATCGTAACCATCTGCACGGGTAAGGCGACCAAACGCATAGATGAACTGCAGGCTCATACCAAGGAATATGTGGCAACGCTGCAACTGGGAGCCACAACACCGTCGTTTGATCTGGAAACAGCCATTGACAAAACCTTCCCCACGGCCCACATCACGGAGCAAAAGGCGAAAGAGGTGCTTACGCAATTTCTGGGAAGAATAGAACAGGTGCCACCGGCCTTCTCGGCCTGCAAAGTAGATGGACACAGGGCCTACGACCTGGCCCGCAAAGGGAAAGACATTCAGTTGAAAGCCAAGGTTCTGGTTATCGATGAGATAGAACTGCAAAACTTTGATGCCCAGACCATGCAAATGACAATCAGGGTGGTATGCAGTAAAGGAACATACATACGAGCTTTGGCCAGAGACATAGGAAAGGCCCTGCAAAGCGGTGCACACCTGACAGCACTGCGCAGAACCAGAGTAGGAAACATAAAAGTAGAGGACTGCATGAAGATGGAGAACTTCCCCGAGTGGCTGGAAAAACAGGAAATAGAGTCAGATAACGAATAAAAAACAAATTCAAACGATATAATCTCATGAAGCTATCACAATTCAAGTACAAACTAACCGACGAAAGAATTGCTCAAGAACCCACTCCATTCCGCGATGACTGCCGCCTTATGGTAGTACATGCCAAGAGCAAATACATCGAACACCGCAAATCCTTCCGCGATGTGTTGGAATTCTTCGATGAGAAGGATGTCTTTGTCTTCAACAACACAAAAGTGTTCCCTGCCCGCCTATATGGCAACAAGGAAAAGACTGGGGCCAGGATTGAAGTCTTCTTGCTTCGCGAACTGAATAAAGAGATGCGCCTGTGGGACGTACTTGTTGACCCTGCCCGTAAAATCCGTATCGGCAACAAGTTATACTTTGGTCAGGACGAATCGATGGTGGCCGAAGTAATAGACAACACAACCAGCCGCGGCCGTACACTCAGATTCCTGTACGACGGACCGCATGAGGAGTTCAAGCGCGCTCTTTATGCCCTGGGAGAGGCTCCCATACCCAAGCACATCATTAAGCGTCCCACAACGAAAGAGGACCTGGAGGACTTTCAGTGTATCTTTGCCGAAAAAGAAGGGGCCGTTACCGCCCCCACGGCAGGACTTCACTTCTCGCCCCAACTAATGAAGATGATGGAGATAAAGGGCATTGATTTTGCCTACGTAACTTTGCACTGCGGTCTTGGAAACTTCCGCGAAATAGACGTAGAAGACCTTACCAAGCACAAAATGGACAGCGAGGAGATGCACGTGGATGCTAAAGCCTGTGACATCATTAACGCTGCAAAAGAAAACGGACGCAAAATTGTTGCTGTGGGAACCACCGTGCAAAGGGTGCTTGAATCCGCTGTCAGTGCAGACGGCCGGCTGAAGGAATATGACGGATGGACCAATAAGTTCATATTCCCTCCATATGATTTCACATTGGCAGATGCCATGATTGCCAACTTCTACCTCCCCTACAGCACACTGCTCATGCTTACATGTGCCTTCGGCGGATACGATCTGATAATGATGGCTTATAAGGAAGCCATGAAATACAACGAGAACGACCCTGAGAACCGTTATCGTTTCGGCACCTACGGAGATGCCATGCTAATCCTACAGGATTAATGCACAAGCTGTACATAGGCTTAGGCTCTAATCTGGGCAACAAGGAAGAGATGCTGCGCCGGGCCCTTGAACTTATCAATAAGCGCATTGGCCCGGTGTTGCGAACCTCTTCGTTCATTGAGACGGAACCTTGGGGATTTGAAAGCCGGAACACGTTTCTGAATGCGGTCTGTCTGACTGAGACCGCCCTAACACCCCTGCAGTGCCTTAAGGAAACACAAAAGATTGAGCGCCTGTTGGGCAGAACCAAGAAAAGTACAGACGGGAAATACCATGACCGACCCATCGACCTGGATCTCCTTCTCTACGACAATCTGGAGATGAAAACACCCGAACTGACACTGCCCCATCCTCTGATGCAAGAACGCGATTTCGTAATGATTCCACTCAGGGAAGTCATTGAACATTGAACATTGCGATAAAACGCAAACTTACTGACACTCGGAATTGAAAAGAAAAAATAAGCTTTTTCTTTCGCACTTCTCTCGTTTTTTTGTAACTTTGCAGCCGAAATAAAAAATGTGGATAGATTTGGGCTGCTTGCAACCACAGTAAAAAATGCTAAAACGAGAAGCTAAAGCATGTTTCTCACGCATTTCTGCCCGATTTCTTTCCCAATACCATTATTAATTATATATAAATGTATTATGGGATACTTATTTACATCCGAATCTGTTTCTGAAGGCCACCCTGACAAAGTGGCCGACCAAATCAGCGATGCCGTATTGGACAAACTTCTTGCTTTTGACCCACAGTCGAAAGTGGCTTGCGAAACACTTGTTACCACAGGACAAGTGATTTTGGCAGGAGAAATAAAGACCGAGGCATACGTAGATCTGCAGCGCATTGCCCGCGAAGTTATCAACCGCATTGGCTACACCAAGAGCGAGTATATGTTCGAAGGCAACAGCTGTGGAGTCCTGAGCGCTATTCATGAGCAAAGTGCCGATATCAACCGGGGGGTTGAACGCACAGATCCCACGAACCAAGGGGCTGGCGACCAAGGAATGATGTTCGGCTATGCTACTAACGAGACAGATAACTATATGCCATTAAGCCTGGATTTGGCCCATCGTCTGCTGATGGAACTGGCAACCATCCGCCGCGAAGGCAAAGTGATGACCTATCTGCGCCCCGATGCCAAGAGCCAAGTAACCATCGAGTACAGCGACGACGGTATTCCTCAACGCATAGATACCATCGTCATCAGTACTCAGCACGACGAATTCGATACCGACCAAGCTATGCAGCAGCGTATCGCAAAGGATGTGAAGGAAATCCTGATTCCACGTGTGTTGGAAAATGTCAGGAACCAGAACATCCGCAACCTCTTTAACAGCCAGATAACTTACCATGTTAACCCGACGGGGAAGTTTGTGATTGGAGGTCCTCACGGAGATACTGGTCTGACGGGCAGGAAGATTATCGTTGACACCTATGGCGGAAAAGGTGCCCATGGCGGTGGTGCATTCAGCGGAAAAGACCCCTCTAAGGTGGACCGTTCTGCAGCCTATGCAGCCCGCCATATTGCCAAGAACATGGTGGCAGCAGGCGTAGCGGACGAAATGCTGGTGCAGATAAGCTATGCTATCGGTGTTGCCGAGCCGGTAAGCATCTATGTTGACACTTACGGACGCAGCAAGGTTCCCTTCACTGACGGAGAGATTGCCAATAAGATTAAAGAACTGTTCGACCTTAGGCCTTATGCCATAGAACAACGTCTGAAACTACGTAACCCCATCTACGAGGAGACTGCAGCATATGGACACATGGGACGCGAGCCTCGCACTATTACCAAACGATACGAGTCCCTGTACAGAGAGACCAAGGAAGTTACCGTAGAACTCTTCACATGGGAGAAACTGGATTACGTTCAAAAAATACAAGAAGCATTCGGAATATGCCAGAAATAAAACGTATTTGCATTTATTGCGCCAGCAGCACCAAGATAGACGCTTGCTACTTCCGGGATGCCTATAAGCTGGGGCAGCTTATGGCTTCCAAAGGCATAGCTGTGGTAAACGGCGCAGGAAACATGGGACTGATGCAAGCCTCGTCCGACGGATGTATGGAGGCTGGAGGACAGGCCATAGGCATCATTCCCACCTTTATGATAAAGGAAGGATGGTGCCATCAGGGAATGACGCAGATTATTGAAACTCCAGACATGCATATCCGGCAACAGAAGATGGCAGAAGAAAGCGATGCGGCCATTATCCTGCCGGGCGGCTGTGGCACCTTTGCCGAACTGATGGAACTTATAACATGGAAACAGCTGGGCCTGTACCTGAAGCCTATTGTTATCCTGAACACTAATGGATATTACAACGCCATGTTGCAAGCACTCCGTCAAGCAGCCGAGCAAAACTTCATGAGACAGCAACATACCGCTATCTGGCACGTTGCCGAAACTCCGGAAGAAGCCCTGAAATTAGTTTTGGAAACACCTTTGTGGGATACCAGCATCCGCAGATTTGCAGCTATATGACAGAACCCCTGTGTGATACCAAAACCGATTCAACCGCAATGGACTCCGTCTGCCCGGCAGAAACACCGCCAGCTTTTTATGAGGATATGGGGTTCTTTCAGGGAGACCCTCTTCTACACCCTGAGGTAAAGGTCGGGCAAACGGGATTTGACGGCATTCCCAGACCATACCAATTATGGCGCGACGATTGGGTAACCCTTATTGTCCTTGTATGCTTCGTGCTTTTGGTAATGACACAGAAAATCCTTAAAAGGCAATTGTTTTCACAGGCAAAAGAATTCTTCTTCCCCGCAAAAAGCATTGCCACGAAAGAAAAAAACAACAGCGGTTCCGGACAACTGCAACCCCTGCTAATGATGCTTATATTAAGTATTATGGGCGGCCTGGGCGTGTTTATGTACACACAAAGCCAGTTGCATCTTTTTACAGGCCAGACACCACCCTATCTGTTTATTGCACTTTACATAGGCATTTGGATTCTATACTTTGTCTTTAAGAACCTCTTCTACTATTTTGTGGACTGGATTTTTTTTGACAAAAGCAAAAGAGAAAACTGGCAAAAATCCTATTTTTTTCTTTTGGCCATAGAAACACTGCTCTTTTTCCCTGTTATTATTTCCACCATATATCTTAATCTGCCTACTCACACACCCCTATGGATTGTCCTGACAATAGGGCTTCTTGTTAAAATTTTACTTCTATATAAAACTTTTCAAATCTTTTTCCCAAAAATCTATGGCACTTTGCATTTAATTGTGTACTTTTGCACCCTTGAAATAATGCCTTTATTAGTAATTTTTAAAGTGCTGATTAGAGTAACAGAAGAATTGATAGTAAAATTCTAGGACAAATATGATAAAGAAGATATTGGTTTCACAACCCAAGCCCTCTTCAGAAAGGTCTCCATACTACGACATTGCAGAACGCATGAACGTGGAAATTGTATTCCGCCCTTTTATTAAGGTTCAAGGAATTACGCCTAAGGAATTCCGTGCACAGAAAATATCAATCTTGGAACACACGGCCGTTGTTTTTACCTCCAGGCATGCCATTGACCATTTCTTCACGTTATGCAAGGAAATGCGTATTGCCATACCTGAGGAGATGAAGTACTTCTGCATTACAGAAACCGTTGCTCTATATATTCAGAAGTATGTGCAGTATCGTAAACGCAAGATATTTTTCGGTGAAACCGGAAAGATTGACGACCTTATCCCCCAGATGGTAAAGCACAAGAACGAAAAGTATTTTATCCCTATCAGCGATGTACACACCAGCCAGTTTGGAGAGCTGCTGGATGCCAAGAAAATCTTTCATACAGAGGGCGTCATGTATCGTACCGTAAGCAACGACTTTACAGAAGACGAGTCCTTTGATTACGATTTGCTCATTTTCTTCAGCCCCAGCGGAATACAAGCCCTGATGAAGAATTTCCCAGATTTCAAGCAAAACAACATCTCCATCGGAACATTTGGTCCCGCAACAGCAAAAGCCGTCCGCGAAGCGGGACTTCGTTTGGACTTGGAGGCTCCCTCACCAGAATACCCGAGTATCACTGCTGCCATTGCTGCGTATGTGAAGAAGGTAAATGGAATTGACTAAAGAACGCTTTACGCTACCCAAAGAGGAGCGTCTTTGCAGCCGTAAGGCATTGGAAGAGCTCTTTGCTAAAAGCAACAAGTCCGTCTTGGCGTACCCCATAAGGGCAGTGTTTCAGGAAACAGAAGAGACAGGAATCCGTATAATGGTTTCTGTCTCTAAACGCTTTTTTAAGCGCGCTGTAAAACGCAACAGAATTAAACGTCAGCTACGTGAAGCGTATCGTTTGAACAAACATATTCTTAACCCCGCAAGCGGCGGTATCAACATTGCCTTTCTATGGAATAGCAACGATTTGCTTCCTACAGAGAAGGTAATGGAGAAAATGAAGAGTCTATTAAAGAAAATCGATGAATCCGTTGCAGAAACTTCACCCGCTATTTGAATTTCTGGCAGGAATACTGATTATCCCCATACGGTTCTATCAGAAATTCATATCTCCGCTATCCCCTCCGTCCTGTAGGTTTACCCCAACATGCAGCCAATACGCCATAGAAGCCTTACGCAAACACGGTCCTTTCAAAGGGACATATCTTGCTGTTCGAAGAATCCTACGATGCCATCCTTGGGGTGGACACGGATATGACCCTGTTCCATGACAACACCATACATCAACTTTCACACGCACCATCCAACCTATGCCAATGAACTTTCACTGGGTTGTGAAGAACATGGTATGGACCGCAGGTGGGAAATCCCCTTGCCAGAACAGGAAGCTGCCTTCCGACGGCATGTCGCAGAAAGCGAGAACGCCCAAAAGCCACTGGTGATTCATTGTGTAAGGACGTTGGAGGAAATCTTGCGGGTTCGCAAGGATATGCAGCCCCGTCAGCCTTGGGTCATGCATGGCTTTAGAGGTAAGCCACAGCAACTGCAGTCGCTCCTTTCTGCAGGCATCTATGTATCCTTTGGATTACACTACAACAAGGAAAGTCTTTTGCTTTGTCCTTTGGAGATGATGTTCTTAGAGACGGACGATACAATAGCTCCTATAGAACCTTTATATAAAGAGGTGGCCCAGTTGAAGGGAATCTCTGTAGAGGCGCTGAAACAGAAAATCTGGCAGAATGCCCGCCAGTTATATCACCTTTAAATAAAATTCTCCATTCTCAATTCCCGATTCTCAATTTATTTTTGTAATTTTGCACGAAATTTAACTAAAACAAGCAGATAGAAATATGGAATTCAACAAAATTACTGCTGCAGAAGCAGCAGCCCTTATCCAAAACGGACAGACAATCGGTCTGAGTGGTTTTACACCAGCCGGTGTTCCCAAGTGTACACCTGCAGAAATTGCAAAGAAGGCTGAAGCAGAACATGCTGCCGGGCGTCCCTTCAAGATTAGCATCTTCACAGGTGCCAGCACAGGTCAGAGTTGCGATGGCGCATTGGCCAACGTACAGGCTATCGACTTCCGCGCTCCCTATACCACCAACCCCGACTTCCGCAAACATGTAAATCTCAACGAGCTGCATTATTTCGACCTCAATCTCTCTAATATGGCTACCCAGATTCGTCAGGGTTACCTGGGCGATGTAGATTGGGCTATCATTGAGGCTTGCGCCATTGAGAAGGTGGGTAACAAGTGCCACATCTACCTGACAGCCGCAGGCGGTATCAGTCCTACCGTTTGCCGTTTGGCTAAGAACGGTATCATCATCGAACTTAATGCTTTCCACAGTGCTGACTGTAAGGGAATCCATGATGTTTACGAGATAGAGGATCATCCCTTCCGCAAGCCCATCAACATTTGCAAGGCAAGCGACCGTATCGGTAAGCCATACGTTGAGGTAGATGCTGACCGTATTGTAGGTGTTATTGAGTGCGATGTTCCCGATGAGGCTCGCGCTTTTAAGGATGCCGATCCCATCACCACCCAGATTGGCCAGAATGTAGCAGATTTCCTGCTTCACAACCTGAAGACTGGTCTCATCCCAAAAAGTTTCCTCAACTTGCAGAGTGGTGTAGGCAGTGGAGCCAATGCTGTATTAGGTGCTTTGGGCCAGTGCCCCGAGGTTCCCAACTTCCATATCTACACAGAGGTATTACAGGATGCTCCTGTCGGACTGATGAAGCAGGGTCGTGTGCTGAGTGCTTCGGCTTGCTCTCTGACTGTAACTAACGAATGCCTGAAGGACATCTATGCCAATATGGACTTCTTCAAGGATAAGCTCGTGTTACGTCCCTCCGAGATTAGCAACTGCCCCGAGGTTATTGCACGTATCGGTGTGTGTGCCCTGAATACAGCTATCGAGTGTGACCTCTATGGTCATGTTAACTCCACCAAGATATGCGGTACAAAGATGATGAACGGTATTGGAGGTTCTGCCGACTTTACCACGTCTGCCTATCTTTCTATCTTCACATGTGGTTCAACAACAAAGGGTGGCGCCATTTCCAGCATCGTACCTTTCGCCAGCCACATCGACCACACAAACCATTTCATCGATGCAGTCATTACAGAGTATGGTGTTGCCGACCTTCGTCACAAGAGCGATATGCAGAAGGCCGAGGAACTCATTAAGGTTGCTCATCCCGACTACCGTCCCATGCTTCAGGATTACCTGAAATATGCAAGCAAGAGAGGCGGACATACGCATCATGAACTGGCAGCCGCCTTTGCCATGCACGATACATTCCTGCGCAAGGGCGATATGCGCCTGACAGACTTGGCAGAATACATCAAGTAATCTCAAACAATATAAAAAAAAGTAATAGGCTGGGTGAAATATCCAGCCTATTACTTTTTTTATTATTGCCGTGCAAAAGCAGGCGTGCTCCTGTTCTATTATGATCTTATAGTCAACCATTCTAATGCAGAAATAATATGTATGGTCTTTCCATCTATCTCAACATCGCGTGTTTGTGAAAAAGTAATGAGGGTCAGATGGCTGCATGAGAGTGCGTCGGATGCCTTAACAAGCGATGACGTCTCGCGTTCATATGCTTTCGGGCTATCAATCTCGTAGGACACCTGTATCAATTCTACAGCCTTGTTCTGGTCGCAAACCACAAAGTCTATCTCCTTTGCCCTTGGTGCAGGTTTATGGTAATAAACGTCCATGAAATTATATGCACAACGTCTCAGAAGTTCAATAAAGACAATATTCTCAAGTCGCCATCCAATATTCTCAGGCATCAATGCATTCTCACGGTTGCCTTGCATACCTGTATCTACAATATACACTTTCTGATTACGGATACGTTCCTTGCTCTTGAAGGAATGACGCGTGAGCAACTGAACCAAAAATGCCTGACTAAGATAATCAACGTATTTCTTTACCGTCTTATCTGCAATACCGAGCAATTGTGACAATTCATCATAATTAACCTCCTGGCAGGCATTATTAATAAGGTAATGTGAGAGTTTGCGCAACGATTCGACATTCCTTATATTAAAACGTTTCTTTATATCTTTCCGTAAGATAGCCTCTATCAGACTCTGAACATACGCACGTTTGTTGCGAAGCCCCTGCATTTCTGGGAAGCCTCCATCATGTATATAATCCATAAAAGCTCTTTTGCGCTCAGCATCAGCCTTGGTGGTAATACCTTGTATGTCAATTTGATGATACTGGCAATACTCTGAAAAAGAAAATGGATATAGATGAATTTCATTGTAACGCCCCGTCAAATGAGTAGCCAGTTCTCCACTCAACAGTTTAGCATTACTGCCCGTCACGAATATATGCAGATTAGTGCGTAACATCCTGTTCACAAACAGATACCACCCATCTACATCCTGAATCTCATCAAGTACCAGATAAGGAACATCCGTTCCATAGAGTTGATAGACACAAGAAAGTACTGTATTCAAATCTTCTGTCTTCATATCTGCCAGACGATCATCGTCAAAGTTCACATAACCGTATTTGACACCTCTTTCCTGCAGCACTTTATGACATAGTGTGGATTTACCACTTCGTCGCACACCTATCACCACTTGCGCCATTGTTGTGTCAAACTCAAAAAGAGATTCTTCTTTACGAGCAACCCATTTCTGGGGCTTATAACTCTTGATTTCCTCTTGTTGCTCTGCCAGTACCTGTAGTATGATCTTTTCTTCTATCATATCTTATATATTATTCGTAGCAAAGATACAAAATAGTATTCGATAATACGATAAAATGCACAAAAACTTAATCTAAATTACGATAAAATGCAAGAAATGCCTATCTGAATTACGATAAAACACCTATATCCGTGCTGCTGTATAACATCAGCATTATGTATTTCATACAAATATCCAGAATACGCATTTTCTTCTATTGCTGTCCGCTAAAGGTTGAAAAGCGATTGTTTCTGTGTCCGAAGCACCCATAAACAATATGAAAGCCTAAACTATATTCTATCTTATTTTTCTAAAAGTCGTATAATATCTGCAAAAATACGAAGAGAATCTGAAACAGCAAAAAGTTTCATGGAAAAATTGTTTTGGGGTAGCTTTTTGGAAACGTGCTTATACTAGGGATAAAAATCATGAAAACCCTATATAAAAACCATTAAATACCACTTTAATAATTATTCTCTCAACGTGATAATATATTCCCTGAATGAGAGAATATATTTTTTTCAACGAGATAATTTATTCTCAGGATGTGAAAATAAATTTTTACCTAGCAATTATACACTTTATATACCGTAAAAAGAAAGTTTTTATCTATAGGATTAAGGTTTTTCTTATTCGGACATCCCAAACCGAAAAATAAAGGTGAAATATTACTTTCTTTCCTTCCAAAAACTTGGCATGAAGAGGAACAGAATGGTGAAAATTTCCAAACGTCCTATCAGCATATAGGCACTCATCAAAAGCTTTCCTGCAGGCGGCACATTGGCAAAGTTACTGGCCGGTCCTGTAGCTCCTGTGGCAGGACCCACATTACTGAGCATACTTATACTGCTGCCAAGGGCAGTATCTACATCGGCACCCAACAGACTGTAACAAAGCATGGCTATTACCACTAATATTATATAAAGGAAAACAAAAGCCAAAGCACGGCGAACTCTGTCATCAGGAACAATATGCCCACTGATACGAACGCCAATCACAGCCCTGGGATGTAACTGCAATACGAATTCCTTGATAACACTTTTGGCACATATCAGCACCCTTATTACCTTTATTCCTCCAGCCGTACTTCCTGCACAGGCTCCTATAGCCATAATGACTACCGTAGGCATCCAGAAAGAAGCGCCCCATGCCACGTAATCAAACTTCTGGGCGGCAAAACCCGTACTGGTCATCACACTGCTTACATGGAACAATGCAGAACGGAATGTCTCTTCCAGTCCTACAGGTAGCGTACCCTCTGCGGTTGCCGGTACAGGAGCAAAGTAGAACAGAAGCATGAAGCCTACCACAGCAAAGGCTATGATGGCAAAGAATGCCCTAAACTCCTCGTTCTTGAAGAGTGTGTTACTCCTTTTGATGCTGAGGTAATAGTACAGAGAAAAGTTAATGCTGCTGACCAACATAAATACGCAGGCTACATATTCTATATAGGAACTATGGAAGAAGGCCATACTCTTGGTATGCGTACTGAATCCACCCGTTGCAATGGTGGTAAACGAGTGACAGATGGCATCATACAGGTTCATGGGACCTATCCAATAAAGGAAAGCACACAGAGAGGTCAGGAACAGGTAGATAAGTAGCATACGACGAGCCGTTGCTCCAATCTTGGGACGCAACTTGTCCAGGCTTAGGCCTGTTACCTCGGCAGAATAGAGATTGCTGTTTCTGAATTCATAGACAGGAATCAGAGCAAAAGAGAAAACAACGATTCCCAAACCGCCTATCCACTGCGTTATGGCACGCCAGAAAAGCAAGGAGCGAGGTAGGGAATCTATGTCGCTAATACATGTGGCTCCTGTTGTGGTAAACCCACTCATGGTCTCGAAGAAAGCACTGGGAAAATCCATCCCGGTAATAAGCAGGAACGGCACCATTCCTATCAGTGAGAAAATAACCCAGGAAAGTGCCACCACAAGGTAACTGTCAGAGCGTGTAAATCTGGCGGACTGCTCCCGGTCGCCCAAGTACTTGAAGATGAATCCCAGCACAAAAGCAACCACTGCTGTTCCAAGGAAAGCCTTCCAACAGGTCTCGGAATAAATAAGCGCCACAAGAAGAGAAAGCCCCAAGAATAGGCTCTCCATCATGATAAGAACGCCAAAAATACTCTTCTTCACTGTCGATTATTACTATTTAATTTAAGTTTCAGGAGTTATAAAATGAAGTTAAATAGGGAGTTTAATGATTACTTCCTCTTTTACTTCCGAAAGTTCTGTTCAATGTTCAATGTTGCTTGTCCAACGCGTGTTTGGGGTAGTCAATGGTATAATGCAAACCACGGCTTTCCTTGCGTTCTATGGCCTGGCGGGTTATCAGATAACCTACATTAATCATATTGCGGAGTTCGCAGATATCCTTGGTAGGCTTAACACGTTTGAACAGATGCTCCGTCTCTTCGTACAACAAATCCAGACGTTCCCAGGCTCTATGGAGACGCAGGTCGCTGCGGACGATGCCCACATAGGTACTCATAATCTGGTTAACCTCCTTAACATCCTGGGCAATGAGTACTTTTTCCTCGTTTGTCATTGTGCCTTCATCGTTCCACTCCGGGACTTTCTCGTTGAAGTCATAGTCGTCAATGCACTCCAGAGAATGCTTGGCGGCGGCGGCGGCGTAAACAACAGCCTCTATGAGCGAATTACTTGCCAGACGATTCCCTCCGTGCAAGCCAGTACAAGAACATTCTCCCACAGCATACAAACGTTTAATACTGCTCTGCCCGTCAAGGTCAACCTTGATACCTCCACACATATAATGTGCACTGGGAGCAACAGGAATATACTGTTTTGTTATGTCTATTCCTATACTCAAGCACTTAGCATAAATGTTGGGGAAATGATGTTTCGTCTCCTCTGCATCTTTATGGGTAACATCCAGACAGACGTGGTCTAAGCCATGAATCTTCATCTCACGGTCAATAGCACGAGCCACGATATCACGCGGAGCAAGACTCAGACGCTCATCATATTTCTGCATGAATTCTTCCCCGTTCGGCAAGCGGAGAATACCCCCGTACCCACGCATGGCTTCTGTTATCAGATAGGCAGGATGCGTCTCCTTAGGATTATATAGTACCGTTGGGTGGAACTGAACAAACTCCATGTCCTTAACTTTTCCCTTTGCACGATATACCATGGCTATACCATCGCCTGTAGCTATATTGGGATTTGAGGTGGTAGCATAGATAGCCCCTGTGCCACCAGTCGCCATAAGCGTAACCTTAGACAGATAAGTATCAACCTTTCCTGTCTTTGGGTTCAGCACATAAGCTCCGTAGCATTCTATATCCGGAGTACGGCGGGTTACACGAATACCCAAATGATGTTGGGTAATAATTTCAACAGCAAAATGATTTTCAAGAATCTCAATATTCGGGTTGTTACGAACAGCTTCCATAAGACCTCGCTGAATCTCGGCACCTGTATCGTCGGCATGATGAAGAATACGAAACTCAGAGTGTCCTCCTTCTCTGTGAAGGTCAAACTCACCCTTTTCGTTCTTGTCGAAATGTACACCCCATTCCAGCAAATCACGAATACCGTCAGGACCATTCTTCACCACTTGTTCCACTGCGGCAGGATCACTGATAAAGTCACCTGCAATCATGGTATCTTCTATATGTTTCTCGAAGTTATCCACCAACAGATTGGTAACAGAGGCGATGCCGCCTTGTGCCTTTGCCGTGTTTGCTTCCTCTAATGAGGTCTTACATATCAGGGCGACTTTACCTTTTCCTGCGTTGGCAACTTTCAAGGCATAGCTCATTCCTGCCACGCCACCACCTATAATCAGAAAATCAAATTTCCGTATCATGAATTCTGCTTTGTTTTTTTACTATTTCCGATGCAAAAATACTCAAAAAGTTGTTTCGTTGTACCTTTTATCGTTTTTTTCTTTACCTTTGCACTGATAAACAGCAATATACATTATGGTTTCAGGTATTAAGTCAAACAGAAGCTTACTGGTAATAGCTTTTCTTTTCTCCGTTTGCAGTTGCGGTTCACACCGTACTTTGCAAGTTCCTTATACTAATTCCGTTCATACCTCAGAAAACGGAAGAGTATCATTGGAGTCCACACCTGTTATCACACAAACCGTCCCTCCACAACAAGAAATCAGCCAGGATGAACAGATGGTACTTGCACCTTCTGCAGGAAACGCACCATCTGGCACATGGCTTGGCGATATCCAGATACAGCTCGACTCTCTCTGCCAACTTCCTCTTTTCGAAACCTCACAACTTGGACTATATGTTTTCGACCTTACAGACAACGTTCCCATTTATGCTAAAAATACAACCCAGCGAATGCGTCCGGCATCTAACCAAAAACTTATTACAAGCATCTGTGGACTACATTATCTGGGCGAAAACTTCAAGTTCCGTACAGACCTCCGAATAAAAGGAACTGTTGCGAACGGGACATTGCAAGGCGATGTTTATGTCATAGGAGGTATGGATCCCATGTTAACTGTATCTGATTTGAATGAAATGGCAACGGCCTTACGTAACATGGGAATAAACAGCATTGCCGGTAATATTTATGCAGACCTCAGCATGAAAGACAATATTCCCTACGGATGGGGATGGTGTTGGGACGATAAAGACGGGCCGCTGTCTGCCTTAATGGTCGATGCCAAGGACAAGTTCAACGCCGAGTGGCCCAAAGCACTTTCCAAAGCAGGGATTAAGTGCAGTAAGCCTTCCGTTAAACAACAGCAGGTGACTGATGACGCCAAATCAATCTCCTGTATAACCCATACCATCGACGAAGTCTTACAACCGCTTCTTAAGAATAGCCACAACATATATGCCGAATGCCTATTCTATCAGATTGCGGCCCATTCGGGACAAAAAAATGCAGGAAGACAACAAGCAGTAACACTTATCAACGACCTGATAGCAAAATTGGGCATGCAACCCGACCAATATCAGATTGCCGATGGCAGTGGGCTCTCTCTCTATAATTATGCATCACCAGAATTACTTGTGTGCCTCTTAAACTACGCCTTCAGTAAGCCGATTATATTCAAACATCTGTATGATGCACTTCCCATTGCAGGAATCGACGGAACGTTAAGTAAGCGTATGCAGAATTCACCAGCATATAATAATGTACATGCTAAAACAGGAACCTTGTATGGCATTTCTACACTTTCCGGCTATCTTACAGCCAGCAACGGTCATGTATTATCATTTAGTATTATGAATCAAGGCATAAGTTCTACCAAAACAGGAAAAGACTTCCAGGATCAAGTCTGCATCCTGCTTTGCCAATGAAAATAGAATTTGTCATGCCTTTTTTCTGTTATTTTATGGCTTTGGGACATACAAGTTAAGTAAATAATCCCTATCTTTGCAAAAATAAACATAGCTAACATTAATAAAACTGTTAAAAATGAGAAGACTTTTTTATTTCATCATTGCCATGGTTATTTGCACCGGCAATGCACTGGCATTTGAACTTGAGAACGAACCCGCTGAAGGGTTGAGTTGGATGGGAATTTTTGGAATGAATATCTCTAAACTTCAAAACAGCGGTTATGGCGCAAAAGCTGGAGCAACGATGGGAATCAGAGCAGAATACGTACTTCCCAAGGCTCATGGAACCTACATTACAGCTGGACTTGACTGGACAATGAAGGGTGGAAAAACATCTGTCATTTATGACGATGGTATTATTAATGCCGATGCCACAATGAAGTACGCCCTTCATTACATTGAAATTCCTATTCGTGCAGGTTTCCGCTACAATATCACAGAAGATTTCGGTGTTTATGGAGAGTTCGGCCCATTCTTCTCTGTTGGTATAGGCGGACGGCACAGAATGAACATTGACGGAGACGGTGATGCTGTCAGACTTGAAGAAGAGGCCAACAATTTTAAGGCTTTCAAAAATTATGGCTATCCCGTACTATCATTCCAGCGTTGGGATGCAGGCTTGGGCTTCCGTATAGGTGCCGAATATGCCCATCATTACAATCTGATGATTGGATGTGACTGGGGCTTGGCAGATATCTTCCGTAATAGTCTGCGCGACGACTTCTTTAACCAAACAGGCACACGCTTACCCAAGGTTCGTAATTTCCACTTTACAATAACCTTGGGCTACAGATTCTAAGATTCATTATTTAATGATAACGATGCGGGTGACAACGGCTTTGTTGCCCGCATCATTGTTTGCTACCACATGGTAGATACCAGAAGCCACACGCTTACCCCTCATGTTACAGCCGTTCCAGGTAACAAGTCCGCCAGACGAAACACCACTCCAAACCAACTGGCCACTGGAACTTAAGATTTTAACTTCAGCATCCATTGTCAAACCCTTTATGGCAATAGGACCCGTATAATCCGATTTTACGGGGTTCGGATATACCAAGACATCATCCTTTACCAAATCGTCAGCTGCATCTATGGCATCGCTCATATAACTGCACAAGCCCTTTTCTGTTCCAATAGCAACCTCACCGGTAATGGAATTAACTGCTATATCTTGAATAGCATCACTTAACAAGGGAGAGTCCGCCGTTGTAAAATGGTGAATTGTCTCCTGACCATCGGCAGAAATCAAAAAAATGCCATTATTTCGCGTTCCCACCCACTTTCTGTTAGCACCATCAACGGTAATACACGATACAGGCAAGCCACTCAACAGATAATCTGCCAGACCGCTGCCGTCATTGCGGTTCACCTTAACCTGAGTGAAACGGAAATTGTTGTCAAACACAGTTCCCGGGTCGTCAATGACGAAAAGTCCCAGCGTGGTTCCAAACCAGACTCTTCCGTCCAAGTCTTCACAGATTCCATAAAACTCGTCAGGAGCATAAACCGTCTCATCCTGATTTACAATACTTTGGTGCAAGACGCATTTGTCGTCTCTGATATTGCCAAGAGTGCCCTTAGTGTCAAGGCAGAAAACACCCCTCTTGTCCATTCGACGGCTGGTTACAAAGACCATTCCCGTACTGTGTATAAGAATATTATCACAAAGCGAAGCGTGGTTTATTGCCTCATAATATAAGCTCAGCCATTTTCCATCGGGTCGTATTACACGTAGAATGGAGTCTGTCTCTGAGCAAAGCATCCAAAGGTTACCTTCTGGATCATATGTCAGACCCGCGCAGGCAACATAATTCATGTAATATTTACTCATGGGCAGGATACTTTGCAAAGGGCTGTTGTCACAATTATAGAGTTTCACGAACTTGCCGTTCTTGTATTCGCAAAGTCCGTTCCTGTGAAGAGACGCAAAATGGTGTGTGGGGTCATTAGGATCCTGGACCAGATTCGTTGTATTGGCTAATCTTATTCTGCTGTATTCTTCCGGGATTTCTGTCATCTCCTCAAAATTTGTCCACAGGTCATCCTCAAAATACATTGCCGTCGGCTGATTATAAATACCTGCTACAGTATTGATTCCTCCCGCCACAAGCAGACGGTTGCCAATCCATTGCAATTTATAAGAAAGGTTACGCTCCGGACTGTTAGGCGTTATAGAAGAAACCTTTACCTGAGTTTGCTTGTCATTTATATTATAACCCTGAAGACCCTTGTATTGGTCGCTTACCCAATAAGTACCGCCCAGATATGTCACATCGCTCCATGTGTTATTTTCTTTGATAATGGTATAGTTTGGCAATACCGAAGTATAGCAGATTGATTCGGCGTTTCCCCAGAAAAGCATATCATTAGTTTCACACAGGAACGATATCGCCCCATCATAGACTTTATTGGCAGCGCCAACATGTTGCGTATCTATTGTGTAAAGAGTGTTATTACGTAATCCCAATAGCTGGTTTTTGTAGAATAGCAACTGTGTCCAATCTGTTTCTTCCCGATTTTTAACCCAGTTTGCTTGTAACTGCATATTCTCTGCCCTGGAACAAACATACAAGCCTGTTGTTGTTGCGAGGTAAATTTTTTCTTCATTTACTGCTACGCTTTTCGCATCAAGTCCTAATCTGTATGTGTTTCTGAAAACACCCTCCTTCATGTCCACTTCTACAAGCCCGAAACCTGTTGAAAAATATGCCATGGAACCATAGATACACATGTTACTGATTTCTTTTCCAATCATGGATTTGTCTTTTAATGCCGAAAGATTCTGAACATTATCATCGGCATCCAACAAGTCTATATTGCAATTGGAATAGAGCAGAATTATCTTTTTTGCCTCCTGGCTATAACCAATGTCAACAATGTCTATATCATTCAGGGCTCCCAGATTGTCATAGGTCCTTACCTCTGTGTCCTCTGTATTGTACGAATAAAGGTCACCATTTGCTATCGTATAGATAGTTTTCCCCATAGCCACGCTCTTTGTCGCGTTGTGGTAACTCATATACACCTTCCACGAACCTATTTGTGCCGCTTGCAAGCAAGTACAAACAACAAGAAATAATAATACTGTAAGAAATGACAGCTTTTTCATATATGAGCAATGCTTTATGATTTATTATTCTTCAAAAATTCAACAAGTTTCATGATGGCTCTTCCCCTATGGCTAATTGCATTCTTGTCAGCCGCAGACATTTGAGCAAATGCCATCCCATTAGCTTCTACAGGAGCAAAGACAGGGTCGTAACCAAAACCACCGTCGCCAACTTTCTGTGCCAAAATCTCTCCATTTACAATCCCCTCAAAAAGATGCTCCTCTCCGTTCTGCACCAATGCAACAACTGTTCGGAAACGGGCACTGCGGTCCTCCGCTTCTTCCAGTTTGTCCAACAGACACTGAATATTCGCTTCTGCATCGTGACTTTCGCCATAGCCGTTCATAACACCAAACCTGGCAGTATATATGCCGGGAGCACCTTCCAGAGCCGTAACCTCCAGACCGGTATCATCAGCAAAACAGTCCACACCATAATGGTCGTGAACATACCGGGCCTTCTGCAAGGCATTGTCTTCTATCGTATCAGACGTTTCCGGAATGTCCTCATGACACCCGATTTCTGCCAATCCCTTGACCTGGAATTCGTTTCCCAATATTTGTCTTACCTCTTCCAACTTATGGGCATTGTTGGTGGCCATTATTATCTGCTTCATCTCTTTATCTTGTCAAATCCCTCACCAAATACACCTTCCACATTACTCATGGAGACAAATGCTTGCGGGTCTAAACGTTTTATCAGTTGGAAGATACTACGGCTTTCGTACCTCTTTGCCAGGATTAGTAATACCTGACGCTTTTCCTTGCTGTAGAATCCCTCGCCATTAAGGACGGTCACGCCACGCTCTAGCCTTGTGTTCACCTCCTCTGCGATTTCCTCATAATTTTCACTGATGATAATGAACTGTACACTTTGCCGTGCGGAATTGATGACATAATCGAGGAAATTGGTGCTGATAAACATCGCCAGATAACCAACGACCATCGTTTCCAGACCATGTCCGATGATATAGCTGGAACCAATGATGACGATGTCAAGCATCAGGAGCAAGCGACCGAGTGAAATGTTCCAATATTTGTTTATGGCACTGGCAATAATGTCTGTACCTCCTGTGCTCCCCCCTGCCAGAAAGATGATAGCAAGGCCGAGACCCTCGAGGAAGGCACCGATGACGCAGGCCATGAACTTCTGCTCGCCCAGGATATGCATGAGGGTTTTTGTGCCGTCCGGTGCCACTTCGGTAAGCTGCGTCTGCATCAGCCCGATGGCTCCTGAAATGAGCAGGGTGACAATGATGGTTCGCACCAGATAGCGCCAACCAAGCACACGCATAGCCATCAGTAACAGGATGACATTGATGATGAAATAGGTATTACCTGCGGGAAAGCCCGTCATGTAGAAGAGCAGGGTGGAGATACCCGTCACGCCGCCACTTACAATCTTATATGGTAGCAGGAAGGTTGTATAGCCTACCGTGTAGATGAGTGTGCCGAGTAGCATCTGCAGGTAGTCGCGCAGCAGCTGCCAAGGGGAAGGACCTATGATATCTTTATAATTCAGCATTCGTCATTGACAAATTCAACATTATCTGTGGGCGGCAAAATCACATGCTTTTTATGCTTTTATTGTCTTAAAACCGTTACCATAAACACCCTCAGCCCTACTTTGCGATACAAAAGCTGCAGGGTCTGTTTCCTGAATCATTCTCAGGATTTTCACAGATTCCCGCTTGTGTACAATGGTAATTAGGACTTTTATCTCTTGGTGGCTGTAATAGCCCTCGCCATTCACAGAAGTTACACTATGACATGTCTCTGTAATAATGCGCTGACTTATCTCTTCCGGTTTATTGGTAAAGATGATAAACTGTATATCCTGTCTGGCACTGTTAATAAGCATATCCAGTGCATAGGTATAAACGGCCAAGGTTACATAGCCAAAGACAACCATCCGCCAGTCGTGGAAGATGGGCCAGCAGGATGCAATAACCACGAAGTCCAAATAAAGAAGTGCTCTTCCGAAAGAGATGTTTCTGTATTTGTTCACCAGTGCGGCTATGATATCCCATCCGCCAGTGCTCCCGCCAGAAAGGAAAACGATACCAATGCCCAAACCGTTCAGGATGGCTCCCAAAACACAGGCCATCGAGTCTTGGCCTTCACCTAAGATTTGTATCAGATTACCAGCCTCGTCAGTTATCATCTGTTGTCCCATTTCCAGGAAAAAGGAGAGTGCTACAGCGGCGTATGCCGACTTACCAACGAATTTCCACCCCAACGGCTTAAAGGCGATAAGGAGCAGAATAGCGTTAGAGATGAGCACAGCAGCAGATATGGGGAATTTTGTCACATAGTACAAGATGGCAAACATACCCGTCATACCACCTGTAGTAATGTGATAGGGCAACAGGAAGGCTGCCCACCCAAGGGCGTAAACGGCCATTCCTATATTTATCGCCATGAAATCGACGACAAATTCCCAAATTCTGTGATAATTTACTTTTGGCATAATGCGAAACATATTAAGCCTGAGGCTTTACAACAATATTTACTATTCTGCCAGGAATGGCAATGGTTTTTACTATCTGCATTCCCTCAAGGTGCTTTTGCGCCTCAGGAGCTGAAGTTGCCATCTGTACCATCTGGTCTGGCGTGGCATTTGCAGGGAAGTCCATGGCAAAACGTACCTTTCCGTTGAATTGAACACCCAATTTCACACTGGTCTCTACAAGATACTTCTCTTCGTACTGCGGCCATTGTGCGTCGCACACACTGCCTTTGTTGCCCAAGGCTTCCCACAACTCTTCCGCAATATGTGGAGCAAAGGGAGCTATCAGCACGGGCAACTGAGCCAACACCTGCCTGCTGCAACATTTCTGACTTGCAAGTTCGCTCACAGCTACCATGAAGGCAGAGATACTGGTGTTATAAGAGAACTCTTCTATATCAGAACTTACTTTCTTAATAAGCTTGTGTAAACTCTTCATGTTGTCGGCAGTTGCCTCTGAATCATCTGCAGTCAGGTTCCCGTCCTTGTCCCAAAAGAGACTCCAGAACTTCTTTAAAAAGCGGAAACAGCCGTCAATGCCTGCAACGTCCCAAGGCTTCGACTGCTCAATGGGACCAAGGAACATTTCGTATAGACGCAGGGTGTCGGCACCATAGTTCTCGCAGATATCGTCAGGATTAACAACGTTGTACTTTGACTTCGACATCTTTTCAATGGCTTGGTTGACTATGTACTGACCATTCGCATTGAGGATGAACTCAGCATCACGGAATTCCGCTGTCCACTCACGGATTTTCTCTACGTTAAGCACATTTCCACTGACCATGCTGATGTCGGCATATACGGGGTCGGCCTCCGTGCCCTGGTAGTAGTAGAAATTCTTCTTCTTGGCATCGTCGTACTGTTCCTCCAGTAGGTCAAAGCTTACAAACTTGTTGGTATTGCGCAAACGATAGACGAAGCTGGACCATCCCTGAATCATACCCTGATTGATAAGTTTCTGGAAGGGCTCATCCTTCTTGCTCACACCGAGGTCGAAGAGGAACTTGTTCCAGAATCGGCTATAAATAAGGTGACCTGTGGCGTGCTCTGAGCCGCCCACGTAGAGATCCACGTTCTGCCAATAGGAGGCGGCTTTGTCGCTCACCAGTGCCCTGTCGTTGTGCGGATCCATGTAGCGCAGGTAGTAAGCGCTGCTGCCAGCAAAGCCAGGCATGGTGTAAAGTTCGATGGGAAAGACAGTCTTGTTGTCGATTGCAGAACAATCAACTACAGAGTTGGTCTTTTCGTCCCATGCCCATATCTGTGCATTACCCAAAGGAGGCTCGCCTGTCTCTGTGGGCAGGAACTTATCCACCTGAGGCAGTTTCAGGGGCAGACACTCTTCGGGAATCATCGTGGGGATGCCGTTCTTATAATAGACAGGGAAGGGCTCGCCCCAATAGCGCTGACGACTGAAGATGGCATCGCGCAGACGGTAGTTCACCTTTACGCGACCCAAATTGTGTGCCTTGACGAAACGCTTTGTCTCGGCTATGGCCTCCTTGATGGTGAGGCCATTCAGGCAAAGGCTCTCGCCGTCGTATTTTACGCTCTTGTCCTCGCTGATGGGGGAGTTCATCACGATGCCTTCCTTTGCATCGTAGCTCTCAGTGCTGATGTCGGCACCTTCCACCAGAGGGATGATGGGCAGGTTGAAGTGCTTGGCAAAGGCATAGTCTCGACTGTCATGGGCGGGAACGGCCATGATGGCACCCGTACCGTAGCCAGCCAGCACGTATTCGGCAATGTAGATGGGGCATTTGTCGCCTGTGATGGGATTGATGCCGTATGCACCGCTGAAAACACCCGTCACTGTGTGGTCTATCATGCGCTCACGCTCGGTGCGGCTCTTGACGTACTTTATGTACTCATCCACCGCAGTACGCTGTTCGGGAGTGGTAACCTTGTCCACCAGCTCGCTTTCGGGAGCCAGTACAAAGAAGGTGACGCCGAACATTGTGTCGGCACGAGTGGTGAAGATGGTGAAGGAAGCCCCCTCTCCCGCCCCCTCCCCCAAGGAGGAGGGGAGAATATAGGGAATCTCTATTTCTGCACCTTCGCTGCGGCCTATCCAATTGCGCTGTGTCTCCTTGATGCTCTCGCTCCAGTCGATGGTGTCGAGTCCGTCAAGGAGGCGCTGGCTGTAGGCACTGACGCGCAAGCACCACTGGCGCATCTTCTTCTGCTCTACGGGATAGCCACCGCGTTCGCTCACGCCGTTTACCACCTCATCGTTTGCCAGAACAGTGCCCAGCTGGGGACACCAGTTCACCATCGTCTCACCCAGGAAGGCCAGACGGTACTGCATCAGCAGGTCGCTCTGTGCTTTCTCGTCAGAGGGCCATGTGCCTTCTGCCTTGAACTTCTCGATGAGCTTCTCTATGGGTTGAGCCTTCTGGAGTTCCTCGTCAAAATAGCTGTTGAACATCTTCTGGAAAGCCCATTGAGTCCAGTGATAATAGTCGGGAGTGCAAGTGCGAACCTCACGGTCCCAGTCGAAGGAGAAGCCAATCTTGTCCAACTGTTCGCGGTAGCGGTCTATGTTGGCGAAGGTGGTTTTCTCGGGGTGCTGGCCGGTCTTGATGGCATACTGTTCAGCAGGCAGTCCGTAGGCATCGTAGCCCATGGGGTTGAGGACGTTGAAGCCCTGCAGACGCTTGTAGCGGGCATAGATGTCGCTGGCGATATAGCCGAGGGGGTGTCCCACATGCAGGCCGGCGCCGCTGGGGTAGGGGAACATGTTCAGGACGTAGAACTTCTTGCGGTTCTCGTCCTCAATTACCTTGTATGTCTGCCGCTCAGTCCAGAGCCGGTGCCATTTCTTCTCTATTTCTCTAAAATTATATTCTTTTGCCATATAACAATGTATATTTTCATATTTCGGGGGACAAAGATACGGATAAGTAAGCGAAAAGCCAAATTTATTTGAGTTTTTCCGAGCAAGAGTGTCTTTCAAAAAGACGTCTCAAAGTTAAGATTATGTGGAAGAGGATGTCCTCCCATTTGACATAAATCAAGAAAAACGCAAAAACAATCAATCTGTTACATTGCTTTTCTTGAGGCAATTAAGAAATCTGTTAACTTTGCACGTAGAAAAAAGAGAGCCGTGATGGCACATAACTTTTCTTTGGTATAGAAAAAGCATAAAAGCAAAGATATTTCGTTTAGTTAGTTTTAGGTAAAAAGAATTTGAGAGATTAAAGATTAGTCTGACGGGCATTTTTTCGTGATGAAAAGATGCCCGTTTTTTATGTCATATCACCCCCTAGCCTCGTTCTTCCTTCGCTTTTCCTTCGCTGTTGGCATACTCAAATAGCATGAATGGGCGAAGGAAGAGCGAAGATGGAGCGAGAGAAGGGTATGCGAACAGTTAGCCTAAAGTGTATCTGTGTACTTCGCGGATTTAGACAAAAACGCACTAGAAGTGATTAGCCTTTTTGTTAATGTTTTTTATTACTGTTTTTAAATGCCTTGTTGCATCGCTAACGGCCTCTTGGGTAGAAGACTTTGAGATTAAACTACTACTCTTAAATGATTGGTTACGTTCTACTTGTCCCGTCTTAAGGTCCTTTAATATAAGCATAACCTCCAATACTATTGTCGAGTGTTTTGACAATTGTCTTACCATTTTTATCCTTGTATGTACTAGTTTCGCTTCTTCCTCAAATATTGGTAATGACAGCTTATGCCAACATGCGCCTTCTTGTACAACGGTGTCAGATAGCAATGGTTCATCAGAAAAACGGTAGTGGCGGACACTTGCAAACCCCTGAACAATGACAGTTTTTTACATCATTTTCATACTGTAGTAACTGTTCTGCCATTTATGTTGTCCTACATTCCTTGGCAACCCATCCGGCCGTGAAGCCAAGCTGTAAATCCTTATCCTCGAATATGTGCGTATTCTCGGCAGTTGCAGCCGTCGGCACAACTGTTATGACAAACATAGCAACAACTCAACTTTTCAAAAAATATTCTTCATCATATTCATGATAAGTTTATCATTAGGCGTGGACTTATTATTGTCAAATTAGCTCATATACCCTATTTTATATTATTTTCCATTTGTGAAATAACACTTATATTCTTTTCTATATCCCGAACTATACCATTTGCTATCTCCTCATATAGCAATTTGGCTTTTTTTAAACCTTTGGCAACTTCTCCTTTGCTGTTAAAAATATGACGATACATTGTCATCATAATGTTGGCACCTGCCGTAGGAAATATCAAATCGCCTCCTTCCCATTTCAAATTCCCCAACTTTTCGAAAGAGATTTGAATATTGCTCTCTGATGCTGTTATTTTAAGAATAAAGTTAATCTCCCAGTCAGAAGCAACCATTGCTCCTGGCAGTTTGCTATGTCTCTTATGCAGAATATCTACAACGAAAGATTTCTCACGCTCAATCTCTCTGATATTAGCATCAGGATATGCTGATGTCGCCGCCTTTTTAGCTTCATAATAGTTTTCCGACTCTGTTTCAACCTGCCTTAAAATTGTATGTACTCCACCCTCCTCTTCTGTTATCATTCCTAAAGTTGGCGTTAAAACAAATTGGGCTTTACAACATAAAGAAACCCCGACAAATGCTGCAAATAAAAAGCTACTCTTCGTCATATTGTATATACTGTATAATTACTTCTTTTCTCAAATCATTAAGAAATATCATCATTTATTCTAATATAATAACATTGGCTGTTGCATTATCCATTTTGGGCATAGTATGCCCTACAGACGCACCAATATATGTAGGGTCACAGACCACATATCTTCTGCCATTTACATTGATATAGTCGCCATTTACATTATCGGTGAAGGATACTGCCGAAGCAAGGTGCCCCGGATAATATATAAGAATACACCTTAAACCGAGAAGGTCACGAACCAGCCTTGTGAACAGAATGGAGCGATCTTCACAGTCACAATATGGATAATAAAGGGTTTCGTCAGGAAAAAAGGCACGATCACTTCCCCAAACTTTATTATCATATTCATAAACGAATGCCGTTTGCACCCAATTTAACAAACGCTCTACAGCATCTAATTCAGAACGTCCAGATATATATTGACGAAGTTGTGGATATAACTCGTTCTGAGCCTCTTTGCATATAGGAGTATTGGCATACATTGCCCAACGAGTCATAAAATTTCCTCCAACTTCTGACGTGGGATAAGAACTAAAAAATGTCAATAGATTTTTGTTCACACTGACATTAACAGACATTTCGGGGTATCGTTTCGAAACCAAAGTTCGAGTTGGTGTCCCGGAATAATACACTTGTGGGTCATTTCCAACCCATAATGACAATGATTGTTCTCTTGGATATTTCGCCGCATTTATTTTAATTGAACCGACAGATTTTGACATAGCATAAAACTTCTCACCATCGCAATCAAAATATGGCGTGTTATAGACGTTGTGCCGGCTTGCATAAAGCATTGCCAATTTGCCATCAGCCTGTCCTAAACGCATTTTATAACCCGATTGGCTAAAGATATAAGCCATCAAGAGTGTAGCCTCATTCGTTCCTTCCCCACAATAACTGTTTCCAAGTGTCTGCAATAGCATCAAATATGCCCAATCGCATAAATTCAAGCTTGACCGAAGTTTGATACAGTCTATTACAAGATTGTTAAAGCGCGGTTCACATAGTTGACTCCACGCATCAGCTACAGCATTCTCTTCCGTGCTTCCTAATGTAAAACCTCCGCCCTGCGGTCTTCTCACTTGTAATGATGTTCCAAAATATGAGAAACTAAAATGTTGCGAATTGTTCTCGGGGACTTCTTGGACAGGTGCTATTGGCTGAGCCTGACGATTATCCTTAATGGGGCAGACAATACCTTCAATGCTAATATTCCGATCCTGTTTTTTACGAAACGCATCATCGTCCGACATGTTGATGGGATTAACGGGTTTTACATCTTTATCTGGTAAAGCCAGCCCTCGGAAAGAATTAAAGTCTCTCCATTTTTCTCTTGTTTTACTGACATATTCGGCATTCAACTTTTGCCGATAGTCGTTAAAATTATTCACGCGATTTTGGTTGAAGGCAGACACATTGCTGCCCCCAACATTTTGTCGTGTGCCGTTAAAAGCATCTTTAACCTGCCCGAACATTAACGAGGGCGAAGTCATCAACGTAACAAGAAGAACAAAAGCATTTAATCGATTCATTTCTCCTAATATCTTCTACCACCCAAAATCAGGTTAGTTATTCCCGAACTAAGCTGTTGTACGGCACGGGCGGCAGCCGCTTCCCGTTGTGCTTGTAAGGCTTTTTCTTCTGCGATTTTTCTTTCTCTTTCAATATTCTTTGCCGTTGCCGATCGTAATGCCGTTCCATACTCCTCTATCTTCTTCGTGACATTGTTTCGTGCGGTGATGATTTCGCCTCGCATCTTTCGTGCCTTTGCTAATGTGGGATCATCTGCAGAGATTTTTTCACTGTTAATGTATTTTTCAAGATATATTCCGGCAGAAGTGTACATCCCAGAGATTGTACCTGCATCAAATTTGTAATTATCTGGGTTTTGTATAGGCAGGTAGTAATTTGTATTATCATTTAACGTATTAATGACACTGTTTAATTTATTCATTTCTGCTTTTGCTATTTTTTCTGCGGACAACCCCATGTAATAATCACCCCATGCAATTCCATAGCCCTCTCCTTCGTAGAATGTAATAACATCTTGATATTTTCCCATGTCGTAAAGTCTTTCTCCCTTGTCCCTAAAGACTACTTCATATGACTTTTGGGGATTATATACCTCATATTCCTCATCTCTATGAATCTTACATTCGATAGCATTCTTTGACGAATTGTAAGTCACATCTTGGAATAATGGAGGAACAATAATATCTGATGTCGCGCCCTTCAACATTTTCCCTCCACATCTAGACAATCCGTCAGACTCTTTTTTGTAGCAATTAACAAACCCTGACGGTTCAATATAAAAATGATTATACTCCTGCGGAAAAATTATCTCTCCGTCAAATGTAAGCAAACCCTTCTTGTTTCCTGTTGACAGCATGTTTTTAGGAGCTATTGTCCAAAAATAACTAAGTTGAGGCTTTATTTCACCATCATATTCGTGCATTACAGAACTGCCATCAAGGGAATAAAATGCGTGATGGGATGTCGCATTGTCAGTCACAAGCCAAAAGCCCTTACTTGCAGGATGCCAATATGTATTTGAAGAACTGGTAAAAGTTCCCGCCTCTAAGGCTCCACTTTGCTGAATATTGTCATATCGTATGGGTAGGATTTGCTTTCCTTTTGAATCAACAACACCCCATTTGGTAGAAGAGCCACTATTTTGTCCCACATAAAAAAATCCCCCTTTTAACACACTGTATTTATCTAACCATTCTGGACAAAGAGGAGAGCCCGCTTCATCAATTAGCATATACTTTTGGGGACCATTTTTGTATTGACTCTTAGTTAACAAAATGTAAAAATATCCGTCATCGGAAAGTTTAACCTCTGGCGTAGTGCCATATTGCTTCTTCAACAACTTAAGCATTGGCTTGTTTTGTTTCTCAAAAGCATTAAGTTCATATTTTTGTGCTACCGCATTGCTAACCAAGCATAAACAAATTGCCAAAAGGGCGATTTTAAAGAACTTTCTCATAAAGCAAACATATTATCTGATTAACCAATTTTCTCTAACCGTAAGCGCCTTCTGATTTTGGCCAAATGCCACACCGATAGCACGAATGGCCTCAATTTTTGCCTTTTCCAACATTACAGATTCACGCATTAACTCTTTTGAGAACTCCCATTTGTCGCCAATGCGTGCCCGGATAGATTCCGCCAATACTAAAGCTTCATCCCAACACGAAGAGGAAGGGTCGATTGATGCCAGATAAGCTCCTGCCAGTGTGGCTCCCTCCTTATCTTGACTGGCATTCCAAATTGAGCGAGCCTTATTAACTTTAACAGCACAGTCATAATCAACATACTCTTGATATATATCCAGCATACAACGTTCTATCTCGTTATATTTGCTACAACACGTGGGAACAGAGGTTAACAAGCACAGGGCTTCTTCATATTCACGACGGGTAGAAAAACTTTTGGCCTGACGTATAATATTAGGAATCTGTGTTTCATAATATTCGTTCATTTTTCTTTTTGCATCCCTCAAGAATTTCTGAATCTGTGCATTGTTGGCATTAATACTACCAAATGCTGTTGAATATGCTTTCGACTCATTTCGTCCTGCACCATTAAGAACAACAGAGGTAGAAGCAAACTTGTCTCCTGTATAGTTATTTCCCACATAAAGTTCGAGTTCGCTAGTAAGGGTAACTAATGGACGCGTTCCACCCATCACTTCTTTCGACCCTTCTACGAGATTTGCCACTATACTGAAATTTGAAAAGAGAGCACCGCCATCCATTCCGTTTTGCGTAACAATTTGTCTTATCCTTGATTCCAGTTTGCTCTGCGCCATTGGAGCCAGCGAATCTACCTGTTGTGGCACTAAAACCATCATTGGGATAATGCAGTCATTCTGTGCCTTCATACCAGCAGTACCAATAATCAATGCCCATAAAGTTAATATTATCTTTTTCATATTAAGCTCCTTCCTTATTTTATATAGATGTTTACTTTACCTAGACCACGAATCTTATATTCTGCAGAGATGCCATTTTCGTCAAGAAAATTTACAAGCTTTTGAGCTACATCCTTAGCTCCTTGTTTGCGTTGTCTCCCCCTGATTGTAGAAATAAGAGGGACATAAACGCCCTGATAACGCAGGAATGTGTTGCCGCTCTGTACTCTTTCCAGCCCGTTCCCGTCAATTGAGTTGTCATATAAGAAATCTTCTATTTGCTCACGCAAGGTGTATTCTCCCACTTTGCTGTTCATTGTTACGGCAGATGTTGAAGTTGTCTTAATGTCAAAAGCGATCATGCGTCCCTTATTAACCATTGCAAAATAATAATCTGTAAGTTTTTTTGTAAAGGGAGCCATATTCTCGAAAACAGCCTCTCGTAACAGGACAACAGGATTGGCAGATGTAGAGCCCTTTCCCATACCAGAAACAGGTGCAAAGTTCCTGCTTGTATAAGCATCCGTTCCATTTAGTACATACGAGACTCTGTATTCCGGGCCATTTTTTACCAAATCAAATTGTACCTTAACAAGAATATCTGCCTCCGAGTTTCTGATAATGGCTTCATCAACACTTTCAGATTCATCGCCAGCGTTTGCTGCCGCCATTGCAGCATCGGCTTTCGCATTATTTATAGCTTCAACGATATCTACGATAACAATGTCCGAATTACAATCTGTTATCAACTGTGCAACCTGCGTCAGTACGGCATGTAGTGAAGGGTCTTCCGAGAGAGCTTTCTCATAATCAGGTATGGTCTCGGTAAGTCCATTATTGTTGAACTGTTGTGTAAAGCCGTGACTCTTGCAGTATATCAAATCGGGGATGACCATCACATGGGGTGGAGTCATTACTTTTTGGGCAAAGGTACTACCAACCAATATCAAGAAGACAGTACAAATTGTATATAATCTTTTCATTTCGTGTTTTTATTTTTATTTAACAATGATATTATCACTAACAAAACGCTGGGTTAAGGCAGACCTATTGACTACCACAATGATACCGAAAGTCTGTGTTCCGTCACCTTTATATCGCTGAATAGCAGATTTCTTCTGATTTTTGGCTGATACGTATTTTGTGTATGCCCCCCCATTAGCAAAAAACATGTCGAAATATTGTTCATATTTCTTTCGGGCGTTAGCTTCATCCACCACAGGGTAGGAATTACATTCACCACTTCCTGCCTGAATACCCGTGAACACCACGTCATAGACAGCCTTCTTTTTAGCTTGTTCTATGGCATCAGAACGATTGCGGCCAGAGGCCCATACACGTAAAGTTTGGGTGCCATCCATGCTTTTACCTAGACATTCCGTCGTATAGCTATGGAATGCGGCTGTTGAAATCTCTCTACTCTTACAACTTGAAAGGCAAACAACAGCAATTGTCGATAAAAAAAATAATAACTGTTTCATAATTTTAGAATTCATAACCAAGTTTTACAAGTACTCCATTATAGTACTTAATATTTCCGGGATAAGTTTTTAAATGACGGAGTGTATATCCTAAACTAACAAGGAAAGCACTTCTTTTTTCCCCAATACGCAAACCAACAGATGGTGTCATGAAAAAACCGTCTGGGATGGTTGAACCAATATTTACAGACCAAAAAGGAACGGTACGACGAATCTCGTCAGAAAGGAAATTTCCCCGGGCATTAACGAAGATTGGCATTGCCAAATAACAATCAGAGTTGCGAACATTGTCATTATTGGGGTAATATAACAGTCCCAATCCAGCCCCGACCTTCAGATATTGACTGAATCGATAACCTGCACTAAAAGATGTTCCAACCATTGCAACGTTCTTTCTATTAACCATAAGCGTAGAACCACCGCCAACCTCAGCTGCACACCAGAAACCTTTGTCGTTTTCGGCAATATTTTGGTTTATAGATGGCGATTCTGGCATTTTAATAATTTTATCTTGCGCACACACACATAAACATGGTGTAAAGGCAAAAAAAAGAAAAAGAAGATTTTTCATAATTACCATAAATTTGAGAGTCCTTGAATAACACCTTCTTCTTCCAAATAAGCTTTCAGCAAGCTACTTGAAACCACCACCAACGCAGAAGTTTCTGTCATCTTCGTCTGCTTGTTTTTCATTACAGACATAGAAGACGGAGTAATGGTTGCATACCTTTTATATCCACCTTCGTTCCAGAAAGCATTAAACCATGCCTTTTTCGTTTGTTCCACGTTTGGATCCTTGACAAGTGGTGGTTGCCCGCTATAATCCTTAGCTGCGGCTACTCCACGAAACATCACACCATGTACCGCATACTGCTTTACCAAATCCTCTGCCATTTTTGCAGGTTTCTTGGTAGAGACAACAATCCTTACTACAAAATTGCCATTGTTGTCAACTCCTTCACTTGTTAACGAATAGTCCTGTGCATGAACTAAAACACATCCCAAACAGGACATGAGTATAAATAAGATTTTTTTCATAACAATTGTTTTTTTAGATTATAATTCTCTTATTTGCAAACCAGGGGTATGGAGATCTAATGTTGAATTTTTACAGAAAAATGAAGTTCCTAACTGATTCTCGTCAAAATATTGGTCAAAGCGTATGTCCCTATTATTCCAAGGGGTATTGGCCTGTACCGTTCCCACACGTTTATAACAAATTTGTCCGCTTTTATCCTTAAAAGGTTGTATTATTTCATATTTTTTCCCATACGAAACGTCTTCTTTTCGTCCTATATGAGAATACATGACTTCATTCTTAAAATAGAATGGTGCACGTGGGCGAAATATTGGAAAGGATTTTGCCAACTCTGCCATTCCTTTGTTAACACAGCGCTCACACACATCAAGGATAACCTGATCCTCATTATTCCAACTACGAAGAATTGTTTTTGAACTTGTAGTACTATATTTTCCGACATAATCTAAGGTAAATGCATACGATGCATTGTCGAATTTCGCTTTCCTGTTTTGTACATCAGAAGATGGCGTTTGGTAATCACACCAATAGTCTCTATACATTCTCTGTGTCATGCTATCGTCCCATCGTAGCTTGTAGAGGTAAGCATTCATCTTCACCCGGAAGCCTCCTATATCAGCCACCACCGTAGTAGCAACGGCACCCAAAGAACTTCCTGCCCCCCATGCATTGGCTGCACTTTGCTTACTACGTGCCGTTGCATAGTCCCCCCTTGCTGCGGCATTGTATGCTTGCTGTTGGTTAACACCTGCCATTACACCTGCCCCTAAACTTAGCAATCCCATACCTAAAGCAGCCCATCTGGCTCCTTTCTTTTTGTCAATATAGTCCATATCACAAACAAGAACAAATGTGCTCTGGAGTAACTCAATACCTTCGTCACGAAGCATGTCTGCACCCCTTACATTATTTTGTGCTCTTTGATAGTCTGCATAGAATGCACCGTAACCACCACGCTCATGAATTAAATCCATATTCATACGACCAGTAATGCTGTTACGGTTGAACCATCGTCCCACTACTTTCTGGGCAACTTCGTTACTACGTACAATGCGATCGATATCAGCCTTTGACTGTTTGCCACTCACGCTGATTACGCGCAAATCACGAATATTATGTTCGTTATATCTAGCAGGTAATGGGAAACTTCGGAATACACGTTCCATAGCTTCCGCATATTTTTTATCACGGTGAGTGAGGAGGATAAGACATAGTGAACTTCGCCGATACTGCTCTTTATCCTCCGAGGTGAAACCACTGACATACGGGGCGGGACTGGTTGACTCTGCATCATGAGTCTCCGTAAGCGATTCATTTATTTGTGAAGCAGTCGGGGCTAATTGCTGAGACGATTGTGTGTCCAGATTAGTTTGATTGGAAAGAACAGGTTTTCCTGTATCGGAATAAACAAATTCCCCTGATTCATTCTTGACAATACCGACGGAGGTATATGGGGCAGTATCACCATATTTAAAACCATTAGAATAAAATAATCCGTTATATTGTGGCGAGATTATTTCATTGCCATTGAAATCACATGCACCCTTCAAGTTGTTCCTTTTGACTCCAAAATATTCTTTATGCTTAGTTATATCATCATATCCCCTCGATAAGGATATTATTTCCTTGCCATCCAAAGACCATGCTCCTTCTTTCTTATTGTCTGAAGAATGTACTCCAAAATAACCACCATAACCAGAATGGTAAACTATCATCCAATAAGGCCCCAAAGGAATCAATAGCTTTCCCTCCGAGCTTTCTGCTCCACGATTTCCATTATTATCCCTAATTTCAACCCATTTGAAGCCATCACTCTCCTCTTTCTCCCTTCGGGTAATTTGTGCCATACATTGGTCGATGAAACAAGTCAAACATACCAAGAATCCCAAAACACATTTTTTAGTTATCACAGTATCCAAAAATTGTGCCTCCCCACTCCCCACAGTCAGCGATTAATACTTAAACAAGTTATGGAAACAAAAGGCATGGGAGTTTCTACTTCTGCCCATCCCTGACTTCAGGCTCTCGCATTGCCCCTCCCCAAGGATAAGCAACGCAGCCAGCCCACGCCAAGTGATTATATTTTCAATCCTATGCTATACAATATATATAGCATCGACTAGGATATAATCTACCCGCGCAAGCGCTTACCGTTGCATTACCTCTGTGGAGAGTTTCAAACTTGCGAGGTTTGAAGTCACAGAATGACAGCGTCCGTAAACGCCTTTCCGAGACCGGCCCTACAAACGGCTTTTTTCGGCCTCGTTCCAATAAAATTAAGACCCCGCCCGCCTTTTCAAGCTGGCTTTGTCATTGCAAAAATAAGTAAATTTTTCAATCATTTATCTTTTTAGCAAAAAAATATCAAAAAAAAAACATCGTTTTGCCAAATTCTACTATAAAACGAGCCAAAAGCCAAAGCAAAAAATGAGGCAAAAAAATCACTTAAGTGTTTTGTCAAAAACAGTTAAGTATTTTTGGAGTAACACTTAAGTGTTTTGAAGGAAATACTTAAGTGTTTCTAAAACGGGTATTTCCCCCTAATAAGAACGCACTGGAATCAAGTGACAAAATGAACAGAATGTACCTAAATATCAGGGAGTTACAAAAAATAGCGGATGGCCTCAGGGACAAAAAAAAGAAAAGTTTTCCCCTCCGTAAGGAATGCTATGTTCGGCAAGAGCGTTAGTAATCAAGCAGAATGGGAAAAACATAATTTGTATTTATATTGCAGCGTTTGGGGTTGTAAAAATTGACTTATACTGATTTCACAGGTTTTTCCTTTGCATTTTTAGTCTCTTATTTGTATCTTTGCAGTCCATAAAAAAGGAGTAAAGAATGAGAACTATACGCTTCCTATTCATAATGACGGTTACTTTATCTGCTCTTTGCACAAAAGCGCAAGAGGAGATATTATCAGAACCTGTCAGAAAGGATACAATAAAACTGCTCACTATTGGCAATAGTTTTTCGCAAGATGCGGTGGAGCAGTACCTTTATGAACTAGCCAATGAAGTAGGCGTACAGATGATTATTGGCAATGCATACAAAGGCGGACAGAGCTTGGAACAGCATTGGACAGACCTTACACAAGAACATGACGTTTATGAATACCGCAAAGTGGTAAACGGAATCCGCACCAACACCCCACACGCGCTGCTCCCACCTATTATTACGGATGAACAATGGGACTTTATCAGCTTTCAACAAGCCAGCCATTATAGCGGTCTGACTACTACGTATGAGCCTTTCCTGTCGCAACTCATTCAATATACCGATAGTATTAAGACCGGGCAGGATGTGCGCTATGGGTGGCACATGACCTGGGCTTATTCAAAGGACTCTAATCATGGCGGATTTGCCAACTATGGCCGGCAACAGGAGGTGATGTATGACAGCATACGTTATGCGGTACAATGGACGCTGATTCTGCACCCGGAGTTCTCCTTCAACGTCCCCTGTGGTACAGCCATTCAAAATGCCCGTACTACATATCTGGGTGATAACATGAACCGAGACGGATATCATCTGGACTTGAAAATCGGACGCTACACGGCTGCCTGTACATGGTTGGAAACCCTCACGGGTATCTCCCCCGTAGGCCTGAACTACAAACCAGAAGGAGTGGATGATGCTGCGGCTCATGCCTGCCAAGTGGCCGCTCATGCAGCCGTTCAGAAGCCTTACGAGGTGACAAACCTGAAGAATGAGAGTTTCAATGTGCTGAATGATATCACTCCTACAGGACTTATAAAATTAAACTTTGGGGAGAAAACAGAAGAAAAAAACTGGAACAGTATCACCCCCGCCATGCGTACCTTCACTTGGATTACAGATACCAACAACAATGTTACCGGCATTACACTGACAAACTCTAATGCCTTTCTGGGTACGAACATGAACGGAGCAACTTATACAACAACCAATATGTTGATGCCCAGCAGCGTTTCACAGTCCTGCATGTGGGGGTACGCTGCAGAAACCTTCGGAAACCAAAAACCGAAAGAATCCTGCTCTCTAACATTGGGACACATGAACCCTAACCTGAGATACGACTTCACCTTCTTTGCATCACGACAGGATTGTCAAGATTGGCGCGAGACACAATTCACACTTCAAGGCGAAAAGGTTTACACCGATGCCGTAGAGGCATCCAACAATTCGAACCACACAGCTTTTATAAAGAACGTAAAGCCCACGCCAGAAGGAAAAATTGTACTTACTATAGCACCAGGCAGAAAAAACAGAAGCAAAAATAAATTCTATTATCTTAACGCCTTGACGATAAAAGCGCACAAGTAACATTGAACATTGAACATTATAATAATATGGAACAACAAAAACAAATTCAGATTCAGTTCCGTCTCGTAGATGTACAGGAACTGCAGTTTGTAAACCTTTCTAAACAATGGCCTGAGGGCGAGTTACAGGTAAATAACCAACTGCAATTTAATTGTGATACAGAAAAACGTATCGTAAGATGCGTTACGAATTTTGAGTACAAAAAGAACGATATCACTCAATTGATTCTGGGAGTTCAGACCGTATTTGAATTTGCTCGCGAAGGGTGGAGCGCAATGTACGACCTGAATGGCGACCAATGGATACTGCCTGTGGGGCTTGTACAGCATATTGCCGATATGACCATCGGTGCCGCTCGTGGCATTCTTGCCATCCGTAGTGAAGAAGCTGGTCTGCCAAAACAGATTCTACCCCTTATCAATCCTGGACAGATATTACAGAACAACATCAGCTTCAAGCGAATACCGCAGACAAAGACAATGCCTATAGGAAATTCTGGCGGAAATGCATGATTTTTTTCACGCTTGACAAAATAAATCCATTTATTCTGTTCTCACTTAATCGATTTTTTCGTAATTTTGCACCCACAAAAGAAAAGCCCCTGTAGTTCAATGGATAGAACAACGGTTTCCTAAACCGTCGATCCGGGTTCGATTCCCGGCGGGGGTACTTTTTGAATTGAAAATTCGATAATTGATAATTGATAATTCAAAATTAAGAATTGAATTTCGAAAAGTGAAAAAGTGAAAAGTGAAAAATGAGTATTAGGCTTTAGGCTTTTGACTTTAGTTTTAGATGGTATTAGTGAAAATTTAGATTCAACAAGAAGAAAAAAATGGAGATTAAGGAAAAGAAATCTGTGGTAGTAAGATTTTCTGGCGATTCGGGCGACGGTATGCAGCTGGCTGGAAATATTTTCTCTACGGTTTCCGCTACCGTAGGAAACAGTATCAGTACATTCCCCGATTATCCTGCAGATATTCGCGCTCCGCAGGGCTCGCTGACAGGTGTGAGCGGTTTTCAGGTTCACATTGGTGCAGAACAGGTCTATACTCCTGGAGACCTGTGTGATGTTTTGGTAGCAATGAACGCCGCTGCGCTGAAGACGCAGTACCGCTATGCCAAGCCCGATGCCGCTATCATCATCGATACCGACAGCTTTGGACCGAAGGATTTGGAAAAGGCACAGTTTAAGACGGAAGACTATCTCGGCGAGATGGGCATTGACCCCGACCGTGTGATAGCCTGCCCGCTCACCACGATGGTGAAGGATTGTCTCTCTGACAGCGGAATGGATGTGAAGAGCATGTTAAAGTGCCGCAACATGTTTGCGCTGGGTCTGGTGTGCTGGCTGTTTGACCGTGACTTGGACGTCGCATTTAACTTCCTGAAAGAGAAGTTCGCCAAGAAGCCCGGTATTGCAGAGGCTAACATTAAGGTTATTCAAGCAGGATACGACTACGGGCATAACACACACAGCAGTGTGGCGAATGTCTATAGAATAGAAACAAAGAATAAGGTACCCGGACGTTATATGGACATCACGGGTAACAAGGCTACGGCATACGGCTTTATTGCAGCAGCAGAGAAGGCTGGGCTGAAGCTCTATCTGGGTTCCTATCCCATCACACCTGCAACAGACGTCCTGCATGAACTCTCTAAGCACAAGAGCCTGGGCGTCGTTACCGTTCAGTGCGAGGATGAGATAGCCGGTTGTGCCAGTGCCGTCGGTGCTTCTTTCGCAGGAGCCTTGGCTGTTACAAGTACATCTGGACCTGGTATCTGCCTGAAGAGTGAGGCTATGAATCTGGCTGTAATCATGGAGTTACCCTTAGTGGTACTGGACGTTCAACGTGGCGGTCCTGCAACGGGTCTGCCCACCAAGAGCGAACAGACCGACCTCCTGCAGGCACTCTTCGGTCGTAACGGCGAGAGCCCCATGCCTGTCATCGCTGCTTCCAGTCCTACCGATTGTTTTGATGCAGCATACGCAGCTGCCAAGATGGCGCTGGAGCACATGACACCTGTCATCCTGATGACCGATGCCTTTGTTGCCAACGGCTCTGGAGCATTCAAGCTGCCTAACCTTGCTGATTATCCAGCCATCAATCCTCCATACGTTCCTGAGGAACTCAAGGGCAGTTGGACACCCTATATGCGTAACGCAGAAGGTGTACGCTACTGGGCAGTGCCTGGTCGTGAGGGCTTCGAGCATATTCTGGGCGGACTGGAGAAGGACGACAAGACGGGTGCCATCAGTACCAACCCCGAGAACCACGACCTGATGACTCGCAAGCGTCAGGCAAAGATAGATGCCATCCCTGTGCCCGACCTCGAGGTGCTGGGTGACAAGGACGACGCAGAGTTGCTCATTGTCGGTTTCGGTGGCACATACGGACATCTGCATGCCGCAATGGACGAGATGCGTGCTCAAGGCAAGAAGGTCGCATTGGCACACTTCAAGTTTATCAACCCGCTGCCCAAGAACACAGCCGAGGTGCTCAAGAAGTACCCGAAGGTTGTTGTGGCAGAACAGAACATGGGACAGCTTGCAGGTTGGCTCCGCATGAAAGTCGATGGCTTCGTGCCCATGCAGTTCAACCAAGTCAAGGGTCAGCCGTTCGTTGTGAACGAACTTGTTGCAAACTTCACGAAGTTAGTTAAGAGTTAAGAATTAAGAGTTAAGAAAGAATGTCTCAAGATATGCTTATAGACAAGCGCTCTTATCTGTTTGCACTTCGGATAGTGAAAGCTTATAAGTATCTTACAAAACAGCAGAACGAATACATTTTGTCTAAACAGATGCTTAGAAGTGGAACATCCATAGGGGCTATGATGCGAGAGGCAAAGTTTGCGCAAAGCCGTGCAGACTTTGTCAACAAAGCATCTATTGCCTTGAAAGAAGCAAATGAAACTCTTTATTGGCTGGAACTATTACATGACAGTGAATACATTGACGAAAAAACATTCAATTCAATTTATATCGAGGCAGATGAGATAACAGCCATTTTAGCCTCCATAGTAAAATCAACAAAAGAGAACACAGAAAAGTATGATAATGCTTAAAGTGTTTTTCTTAACTCTTAACTCTTAATTCTTAACTGAATATGTTTACATCAAATGATTATAAGAAAGGACAGCCGAGGTGGTGTCCTGGATGTGGTGACCACTTCTTCCTGGCCAGCCTGCATAAAGCTATGGCTGAGATAGGTGTTGCACCTTCGCAGACAGCTGTCATCAGTGGTATCGGTTGCTCCAGCCGTCTGCCTCACTATATGGCCACATATGGCATGAATACCATTCATGGGCGTGCCGCAGCTATTGCTACAGGAACCAAGATAGCCAACCCAAACCTTACCGTATGGCAAGTTAGTGGCGACGGTGACGGACTGGCCATTGGAGGTAACCACTTTATTCATGCCAACCGCAGAAATATAAACCTTAATATGATTCTGCTTAACAACCGCATCTACGGTCTGACGAAGGGACAGTACAGCCCCACCAGCCCTCGCGGGTTTGTCAGCAAATCATCGCCCTATGGAACGGTAGAGGATCCATTCCGCCCCGCAGAGCTCTGTTTCGGCGCACGCGGTCACTTCTTTGCCCGTGCCGTGGCCACCGATGCTCCTGGCACTGTGGAAGTGCTGAAGGCTGCCTATGAGCACAAGGGTGCCAGCGTCTGCGAGATTCTGCAGAACTGTGTTATCTTTAACAATGGAACACACGATGCAGTCTATGATAAGGCTGGCCGTACCAAAAATGCCATATACCTGAAACACGGTGAGAAGATGCTGTTTGGAGAAAACAACGAATACGGAATCGTGCAGGACGGCTTTGGCGTGAAGGCTGTGAAATTGGGTGAAGACGACTACACAGAGGCTGACATCCTGATTCACGATGCCAAATGCGAAGACAACACCCTGCAACTGAAACTGGCTGAAATGGAATGGCCCATTGCCTTAGGTGTGATACGCGATGTAGAGGCTCCCACCTATGACGACAGCGTCACCGCTCAGATAGAGGAAGTCAAGGCAAAGAAGAAGTACCACAACTTCGCTGAACTGCTGGAAACCAATGATATTTGGGAGGTAAAATAACAAAAAACAAAAAAACCGCTCTTTCACGGAGCGGTTTTTTGTTTGTCAGAAAAGTCTGTGTGAGAAAGTGATGCTTACTACAGGCCAACACTTGAATTTCTTAATCGTACTGACCATATCCCCGACCTTTCCGGGAATGTCGGTAACATCACGGGTAAGGTCGATACGCTGCGGCTCCTGCTCAACCCATCCGTCACCTGTTTCGTTGAACCTGTCCATATCCCATGAAATCATGTCAAAATCGTCTGTATTATTTACACGATATACATTATCTATATAGACATGTGGAGAGCCGCCCATAAACATAACACCAGCATCTATAGCCATATTAAACCGATGGTCGCGAGACAGTGCCGTGGTATAACCGACTCCTATGTAAGGACGAAACTTACTGACTGTCATCTCTGCCTTGGCCTGATTGTTTTTATCGGGCACCATAATAGCCTTGCTACCATCGGGGAAATATCCCATATGAGCTCCCATCATACGTGTTTCCAGCAACCTGTCCTCCATTCCTTCGAACGACATGTTATGCTCCCTTCCATGTGAATCCTCATAGCGGAACAATGCCTCACCTTTGCAGGCCTTGATATACATGCTGTTATACATATTCACGCCCACAAGTGTAGTATTGCCTGAAGGAGCATTCAATGCCTCACCTATCGTAGATGGACCGATATAGAAGCCAAGAGTCACATTCCAATGCTTATTGTTCTTGAACGGCATTATGTCAACAAGAAACTTGAACTGAGCCCAAGTGGGCTTCATCTTCATATCAATGTTATCCTGAATCTCTTCACCGGTGAAATAAGACATCATATCCTTCATACGGCGCAACTTGTCTGCAGAGACGTCACCCATAAAGTTGACACCAAAATTACTATTAATAGTAAACTTTGGCATATAGGTAAAACCCGTACGCAAGCGTACATAATCCCCCACTGGCATAGCAATGTCTGCACCAATACCTGTACTTGACACATTTACGCCAAGGTCCATGTGCTTGAAATAATCCTGAGCGGATACGCCAAGCGTTGCAAATAGACCTAAAAATACAAGAAAACTTCTAACCTTCATCATATAAGTTAATTAGTAGATTAGTTACTGTTTTAATATCTTCTTTCCATTTACAATGTATATTCCTTTTGTCTGCATGGCGGCAACACGCCTTCCGGAAAGGTCGAAAATCACATCCTTACTGTCTTCCCCTTCTTCTGCCGGTAAGGCTATTATGCGATCAATTACATCCTGAGGACAAATATATGTAATATCCTTGGCTGGCATTGAATAGTATCTGGTTCCCTGCCACTCTTCATCTGTCACCACAAGCTCGTCAGAGAAATAGGTGTATGCTGGAATAGAGTCTTCGTAAGCCACCTCTTGCTGATGAACTATTTTGTTGCCAACGCAATAATTTACCTTATAAGTATTTGCCTTGTATCTTCCACGTACTGTGACATTGTCGGCAGGCATAGTGGTGGGTATATCTTCCCATCCCATGAATGTGTATCCGACGCGGGAAGGTGCCGAGTTCAATGCTTTGACCTCTGCAGCATAGGTATATCTGCTGCTACGGAAAAGTTGCGTACCTCCCTTCTCGCCTATTACCAAAACATACTTCAGGACATAGGAATTAATACTGAACTGTCCTGTTACGGTAATGTTGGATTTTGGCATAACAACAGGCAAATTAGTCCACCCACTAAAGGTATAGCCTGTCTTGGTGGGCGTTAACTCAGGAATCGTGTCACCACAAGCTACCGTCACACTCTGGTATATGACTCCATCGATTTTGTAGGTAATAGTGTAGTCGTTACCTTTGTATGTACCGTAAACTCTTACATCATGTCCCGGCATCGTTGCAGGAACCTCTCCCCAACCTTGGAAAGTATATCCGTCTATGCTGGCAGGGGCGCGGGTGTAAGGCGTAATGGACTGCCCGAATTTGTAGTCACGTGAAAAATATACGTAGTCTTTATATCCGGCACCATTGAGAACATATTCAAGTTTATACGTACCAATCGTGAAAGTTCCCTTCACGGTAACATCGTTTGCCGGCATCTTCTGCGGCATTCCTGTCCATCCGCTAAATACATATCCTTCCTTAACGGGAGCACTGAGTGGGGTAAGCTCCGTTCCATAAGCAACCTCAAAGGTCTTATATGTTACGCCATCCACCATATAAGTCAGGGTGTATATGTTTGCTTCATAAACGGCCGTTACGGTTAGGTTACCGGCAGGCATGGCAGAGGGCAAGCCGTCCCATCCTTTGAAAGAATATCCTTCCTTCTCGGGAGGTGTTGGCGGTGTTATTGCCTGTCCGCACGGTACTTGCTGTTGCTGGTACAACTGACCGTCAACCATATACTGAAGCGTATAGACAATGGGCGTAAAGCTTCCAGTTACGGTTACGTCGTTTCCCGGCATGGTTGCAGGTATGGTACTCCACCCGCTAAAGGTATATCCGTCGCGTACCGGATTTTCCAGCGGTGTTATAGCAGCACCGTATGTCAGCGTCTGCGTCTGATAGACTACTCCGTCTATGACATAGATTAGCTTGAAACTGGCTATGGTAAAAGACCCTGTAACAGTAATGTCATGAGCGGGCATAGTGGCGGGCAAACCATTCCATCCACTAAAAGCATAACCCTCTTTTTTAACCTCTAAGGGTGTAAGGGCCGTACCATAAGGAACGGTAACAACCTGATATGTTACTCCGTCCAGCACATACGTAATATTATAATTATTGACGGTAAAGGAACCTGTTACCGTTATGTTCTGAGCTGGCATGGTGGAAGGTAAACCACTCCATCCGCTAAAGGTATAGCCCTCACGGGTTGGAGTTTCGGCATTTATCGCCTGCCCGGCCTTCAGCTGTTCCGTCTTATAGACTTTGCCGTCTATCGTATAAGTTATGGTATATGAACGGTTTGCCACAATCTCGTTATACGCAGCTTCCGTAATGACTGTCAACTCACTGGGACAGTCCTTCGAAACCGGCAAATACGAGGTATTTGAGCGTAAATAATACTTTCCGTCTATTAGATTCAGATATTGGGTATCCTTCACAAAACCTAACTTTCCCTTGCTGGTTACGCCAAGCACACGCATGGTGCTTGAGTTGTATGCCACAATGGAATAAGGCGAGATTTTCCTTCGCTCATAGTTACAGAAAAAGGTTCCGGACAGACAATTGTCGGAAAGAGGAGAATCAGAAGTGTCTATCAGGTCGAGACGGTTGTTTGTCGGAGCATTAGACGAACACTCTATAAGCACCGGAGTACGTGCAGGAACCACTCCTGTAATCTCGGACAATACGGCATATCCTAACTCTACGTCATACTTCCCTATCTTATATATTTTTATTCCACCAGAGTTGGCCTTATAAGGGAAAGCCGTATATAGCGGATAATAGTATTTCCCCTCGACAGAAAAAAGAGGGGTAATACCGAAATAGTTATCGTTGCTACTATTAACAGGATGAATGAGCCAATTCCTATAAGGAGAACTTCTGTTGGTGCCGACAACACCGTTATCAAAGTCCATGTTGGTCTCTTCATCATCCAAATATTTGGTTATACCTGCCTCTGTGGCACTTACCGTGTATGTTCCCTTGAAAGCGGCCGGGGTATTGACAGTATGTAGGTCAACGTATCTGCTTACAATCTGGTAAATACCTATACCCTGACCTTGGATATCAATCTGTGAACCGCATCTCTTAATATAGAGAATACTGGCAGGGTCTGAGATTGTCTTTTCCTGGCCCTTATATAACTGCAGGGCACCAAAATCACCCACATCGCGATTCATATCATAGGAACCGGTATAATCTGTAAGATAAAGGTAACGCTTGGTTCCAAAATTCTGAACACGATAGAATCCATCAGTCGTAAACTGAGCCGACACTTTACATATCAGCACAGTTATCAGCATCAACAAAAAAGACAGTCTTCTCATATATACATATAAAGGTAACCATCCTTGCTCGTAGCATTATTGAACTATCGAGCAAGGACGGTTTCTCCTCAATTATCTATTAACCAATTACTCGGCAATACAAATACTAACACGGTTCAAATCATTCTGCTCGAAAGGCTGAACAGTATCACCCTTGGAATCCACGGTAATACGACTGGAAGCAATTCCAAACTTATTGGTAAGGAGATCTGCTACAATCTGTGAACGCTTCTTAGCAAGCTTCTCATTAATTCTGGCATTACCCGTACCCTTGTCTGCATAACCGGTGATGACAACCTTAGCCTCGGGATACTTGTTCAGATATGCTGCGATATCCTCTACCTTAGGCATCTCTGCACGGGAAACAGTAGTGTTACTGATGGTAAAGAAAATATCCTTGCGCAGAGCCTCACGCTTGGTAACTTCCCTGTCGCGATATACAATCTTCTCGACGGGCTTCTCCACAATCTTCTCCACAATCTTCTCCACAATCTTCTCGTGGCAGCAAGATTTCTTCTCGACCTTCTTGGTTATCTTGCCCAGTCTTACCTTTACACCGGCAAGTGCATTGAAGTACCAGTCCAAATCAGAAGCCTTCTTGGAATTATAGATGTCGCCTGTTGCATTGGCATTGAACTCAACGCCCAAAGAAACACGCTTAGAAACGCGGAAGTCTGCGTAAGCACCTACGCGCCCAACCAAACGGGTAACAGTTCCGTCCCATAAATTATCCAGATACATAACATCACCAGGCTGCACGTTATAGGCTGTTCCAAGCTCGTTTCTAATCTGCTGGGAGGCAACTATCGCCTCGTCGTTATTGAAGGCTATATTAGCACCTATACCTGCCAACAAACCGGCATTAAATACTCTGTCTGGCTTATAACCGGCAATCAGGTTTACCAAGTCGAAAGTCACATCCACTGTAGGAGCGATGTAATTGAACTTCCACTTGTAGGTGTTGCCAGACTCACGAAGAGTTGATCCGCCCTTGCTCTGCCAAGCATTGATGGCCAGACGCAGACCCCATACCGGAGTAAACTGATAACCACCGGCAACCTGAATGTTAGGACTTATCAAATCACCAAACTTAATTTCACCCAAGGTGTACTGAGCACCTATCTGACCCTGTACAAACCAATGATGGTTGAAGGTGTCAACGGTCACCGTCTCCGGTGTCTGCGCAGATGCACTCATGCACCCGGCAGACATCAATACGGTATATAATAATTTCCTGAACTTCATTTTGAATCAATTTTTAGAGTCCTAAATAATTCTTTATTTCTTAACCAGAATGTAGTACTTTCTGGTGGTCATCTTACCATGGAAGTCAAGAGCAGAGTATGCAACCTCGTAAGTAAAGCCAGGCGTAAAGTTAACGAATGCACGGCGCTGTTCGCCAGAGAGAACCGTATTCATGGTTTCATCTGATGCGTTAGCATTCTGTAAAGCCTGAACGCACTGAGGATCGCCCTTCTGTGCAGATGCATTACCATTAAATACGTTTGTAACGGCCACATGCTTTTTGGCAATAGGTACTGCCAACTCTATCGTCCAGGTAGTAGGAACGAGGGTAAGTTTCTTGCCCAGTATGGTCGGCTGGCTCTTTGCCTCGCTCAGCATCTTGGCACCCGTACCGTCGCTGGCAATCAGGACAGGCTGCAAACGAGAGTTTATAGAATTAACGAAGTTTACCATCTTGGTATTAATCTTATCTATATAGTCAACAACCTTATCCATATATTTGTCAATCTGGCCGTTGATTTTATCCTCGTAGCTGTTAATCTTATCCAAAGCGTTATTAACCTCAGATATAATATCACGTATGTCTGTAAGCAAACCGCTGTTGATGTCGCCAAGAGCATCCTGAGCTACACCCCATAGGTCAATGGCAGACTTACGCATATCATATTTGAACACAAGGTTGAAAGTCTTTTGGTCAGTGCCATTGTCACCGAAATAAAGTGTCTTTGTGAAGTCGAACGTAGCAGGGAATGTCTGATCAACGCTAACTTTAACTGTCTGATCCTTCTTGTATTCAATGTGTGCAACAGCCTGACCGTCAAGCGTGATAGTACCACCTTGAATTGAAGCATCTGCATGTACATCTATATCATCAAGATCAACATAAGCGTTACCGATAGTAGTACCACCGTTATCCTTTACAGGAACCACCAACGTAGCCTTACCATCACCAGTCTTTACATCGGTTTCAACTACAATGGTTGGAGTTTGTACCAATACGTTAGACAAGTCAATAGCTACCTCCTGATCAATCTCAATAGGAACGGTAACATCCTGACTGAACTTAACGGGAACATTAACTGTCTCGTGCAAATCCAGTGTATAGGAGAGACCATCCATTACGAAGGTGGTATCCATGTGCAGGACAAACTCTTCCAGAAGATCGTCTGTAAGGTCGGGAACACTAATATCCTTAATCTGAAGGTTGACAACCTTCTTAACCAAGGCAGAACTGTTAAGTTCCTTAAATACTACATGCACTTTACTGTGCGCTGTGCTGGAAAGGCTATCCAAGAATGCCATTACACGCTCGTAACCTGGTACAGTTTTATAGTCGGCATCTTTCAGCGTTGTCAGAGAAAGAGGCTTAACGGCTGTTGCTGCCAGATTGTAGTTAGAATATACGGCATGTTTTGTCTTTGCAGCATCTGCATCTTCCCACTCGCACTTCACTGCGTTGGCATCAATTCTAAGTCCCTTAATTACATCGACCATATCGTTTGCAATCTTTGTGAGACTTGCAGAAGTACGCTTATTAACGATTTCCCGTATGGCATCCTTTATCTTATCGGTGTTGAAGTTAATCTTCTGAACCTTCTTTATATCGTCAGCAGCTAAGTTGGCATTACACTCGTAGAAGCCATTGTCGGCTGCACGTGAGAAGCCCAACTGCAATGTCTCATAGCTACGTTTCAGTTCACCCAGCTTGATATAAGATTCTTGATCCTGGCTGTTTACAAGGCTCAACTGCAACTTCGTAAAGTCAACCGTGTTGGGGTTAACCGTCAGGAACAACCGTCCTGCGTTGTGTTCCTCGTTCTGCAAAATATAGTCACCTCCTTTGAAGATAGGCTCGCTTTCGCCGCCAATCATTTGCATATCCTTGCTTGTCAGGACATGTTTTTCATCCACATAGTTAGCGGTACTTGCTGTTGGGAAGTAAATGTCGCCCTTTGCTTCGCCGAAATAAGTAAGCAGTACATTAGACTGAACACCTGCAGGCAGATTGAATGTACCGTATGCGGGATTATAGGTTCCCTGTACAATAATGCCGGTTACCAGACGCTTCAGACTTTCTTTTAAAGTATCAATCGCACCAAAGAGTTGCTCAATATTGTCTTCGTTCTTCTTAACACGCTCTGCCAGATTGGAGAGATCGGATCTCAGTGTATCAATTTCTGCGCGGAAGATGTTTGCAACACTGTCTAATGTGTCTTTTACCTGACCAATCATAAGGGTATTCTCAGTAATACGATTGTCCAGTTTGCCAATTGAATCTTTTATCCAGCGGTCAGTACTCTCCAGTTCTGCGATTCTTGTCAATGCGTTAATAAGAGAATCCTTGAATTCCTTCATATCATCACGAATGGCAGCAACGCTGTCCTTCAAATCCTCACGAATATTAAAGTCCTCGAGTGAAAGTGCAGCAACACTGTCCCTTAATTCCTGACGCAATGCCTCAATGTCGATGTTTATTGCGTTAAGGTCAGCTCTTACCAAGGCAATCTCCAAATCAGTATATTGCTTTGCTTTCTCCAAGTTTGCATCAGCATACAAATACAACTTGGTAATTTCGGGCTTCAAGTTCTCAATTTCTGTGCCCAGACTGTCTGTCACCTGAACAAGTGAATCTATTTTGCCTTCCAGACCGGGAATTGTTATATTATTCAGGTCATCGATAGCAGCCTTGTTCTGATTAACCAACGTATCCAGCTTCTCAATAGCCTGCTTGTTTGCATCTATCATAACAAATGCACTGTCAGCTATCTGATAAATTGCCTTCAGCGAATCGCTTATATAAATGAAACGATTGTCAATATTGGTAATCTGGTTGGTAATTGTCTGAATCTTTTCCCAGTTAGCCTTCGACAAAGTATCTGCCCTGTTAGCGATTGTCTCCAAATTCCTGGCAAGCTCTAATGCAGCAGCAGCGCTATCCCCAGCAGCCTGTGCGGCTGTTGACGCATTCTTTGCTGCCTCTGCAGCCTGCTTTAGCGAGTCTCTGACAGCAGGAAGAATGCCTTCAATTGATTCCAAACGAGTGGTAGCACTGTTTATCCAGTTGAAAACGCGAATCATCTGCTTCTCCAAACTGTCAACTCTGGAAAGGTCACATTCGCATCCAGAACCGGGATTTATGGCACTAATTTCATTCCTCAACACAGCCATGGCAGAATCCAACTGTGTCATGGTAATACCCGTATAGGTATAATAGTTGTTGATGGTGGTAACATTATTCTTGATGTAATCAATCAAGTCCTTCATGTTGTTCAACTGGACATCACCAATCTCTGCGCCCTGAAGAGCATCTTGCGTTTCCTTCATAAACGCATTCAATGCATTGATGGCATCTGTCCAATCTGTACAAGTACATGGATCGGGAATCTTACCCTCAATCTCATTCTGTAACTGGTTAAGCAGACTCTGCAATGTTGTCATGTCAACGTAATTCTTGTCCAGAATTTCCTGAAGAGTTGTTTTCCCGTCAATCTGGGCTTTCAGTTCGTTGTACCAATCCCCATTCGTATCCTTACATGACACGAACATTCCTAAAGAGACCGTTATGGTCGCCATCAGGAGAATTTGAAATAATTTTCTTTTCATAACAGTTTTATATCGATATATTATTTTATGTTTCTTAACTTTTTTACACAATACACCCTTTGTATTGGGGCTAATCATTAGCAAAAGTATAACTATATTGTGAAATAGAGATATTTTCCCTCTTGCGTTTAAGAATATTTAACACTTATATGCGTTTTCACCCTTAAAATTTGGCTATTCAAAAGATAAAGTGTACCTTTGCAAGTCAAAAAAAGATATTATCCGTATGAATTTTGTAGAGGAACTTAAATGGAGGGGCATGATACACCAAATGATGCCCGGAACAGAAGAACTTTTTGAGAAGGAAACAGTTACCGCATATGTAGGAATTGACCCTACTGCAGACAGCCTGCATATTGGTCACCTTTGTGGTGTGATGATGCTTCGGCACCTTCAGCAAGCCGGGCATAAGCCTTTGGCTCTTGTGGGCGGAGCTACCGGTATGATAGGCGATCCCAGCGGAAAAAGCCAAGAACGTAACTTGCTGAACGAAGATACCCTGCGCCACAATGTGGAATGTATTAAGGCCCAGCTGAGCCGCTTTCTTGACTTCAACAGCACAGCTCCTAACGCAGCAGAACTGGTCAATAACTATGACTGGATGAAGGACTTTACTTTTTTAGATTTTGCGCGTGAAATAGGAAAATGTATCACCGTCAATTACATGATGGCAAAAGATAGTGTAAAGCGTCGTTTAAACGGTGAGGCACAAGACGGTATGTCATTCACTGAATTCACCTATCAACTGCTACAAGGGTATGATTTCCTGCACCTCTACGAAACGAAGAACTGCAAACTGCAAATGGGCGGTAGCGACCAGTGGGGCAACATCACCACAGGAACAGAGCTGATACGCCGCAAACTGGGTGCCGACAACGAGGCTTACGCCCTGACCTGCCCCTTGATAACCAAGGCTGACGGCAAAAAATTCGGAAAGACCGAAAAAGGAAACATCTGGCTGGACCGTAACCGCACCAGCCCCTACACCTTCTACCAGTTCTGGCTGAACGTTGCGGACGAGGATGCCGAACGATACATTAAGATTTTCACTTCGTTAGACAAGGCTACCATTGACGCCTTAATAGAGGAGCATCGCCAAGACCCCGGCCGCCGCATCCTGCAAAAGCGTCTGGCAGAGGAAGTCACGGTTCTTGTACATAGCCGAGAGGATTACGAACTGGCATTGGAAGCCAGCAATATCCTTTTTGGAAAAGCCACAAAAGAAAGTCTTATCAAACTTGACGAACAGACGCTTCTGGATGTATTCTCTGGCGTACCACAGTTTGAAATAAGCCGTTCTCTGCTGGAAGGCGAGGGTGTGAAAGCTGTTGACCTCTTTGCAGAACATACACAGTGTTTTCCCAGCAAGGGTGAGATGCGTAAACTTACGCAAGGCGGTGGTGTCAGCCTCAACAAAGAAAAGGTTACAGCTTCCGACCAGATGGTTACGGAAGCTGACCTCATTGACGACAAGTACCTGCTTGTACAACAAGGTAAGAAAAAGTATTTTTTGCTCATAGCAAAGTAAAAAAGTGAAGAGAAACGAATAATTTTTCTTTTTTCACTTTCTACTTTTCACTTTTTGTTGTACATTTGCACCCGCAATCTGAAAAAGATTGGGATAGGATTGGGCTATGGTGTAATGGTAGCACAAGAGGTTTTGGTTCTCTTAGTCCTGGTTCGAACCCGGGTAGTCCAACCCATAGCAAACGTGCCGGCTCAAAAAGAGTCGGCACGTTTGCCGTTAATACATAAATACCAGTTCGCCACCCTTCTTCAATTCTGTAACAGAAATGCGCCAATTCTTCAGCACTTTGCCATTCCAAGTTACGCGCTTCAACGGCTGGCTCTTATCAATCCGTCCCTTTGTAGTGATAGTCACATCTTTATCAGCGAGGCGCATAGTAACCTTATCAAAGAGAGGAGAAAAGACTTCATACTGTGCTTCACCAACAACCAAGGGGTAAAGGCCAATGCTGGCAAAAACGTACCAAGCACTCATGGCACCGTCATCCTCGTCCATCTCCGGAGCATAACCTCGTGGTGCATTAGTGAAGGCACAACCCACCCACGGTGTCGGGTAGGCATCGTTGCCGCCATACCGGTGTGTCACAACTTCCGTCGCCAAAGGACGAACGGTAAGTCCCGTCTTCTCCGGCATACCCAAACGGGAAAAAAGGAATGGAACGTGAATATCGGGCTCATTGCCCTGGTTGTATAATTCCTTTTCAAAGAAAGTGACCAGTTCCTGAGCCAGTTCCTTCTTTCCTACCATGCTAATCATGCGGTCCAGAAACATAGGGGCACCCCATCTGTACTGCCAGCGTGTCCCCTGATAAAGACCGTTGCCCCGCATCTTCAGGAAGGAGTCGTCTATCTTCTGGAACTCACGAGGCCAGATGCTGTCAAAGATTTCCTCGCCCCGAGCAGTCCATTTCCTTGCATCTTCCTGCATTCCCAATTCGTCAGCCAACTGGCCCAAAGCCCAGAAATCGCCGGCTGCCTCAAGGCACTGGTCGGGACTCTTCAAAGAAAGTCGCTTCACTTCTGCTGTCATGCCTGCATAAGCAGCACGTAGATTCGGGATGCTGATACCTTGGCGATATGCATCCAACAAGGTTGCAATGGCATGTTCCGTACGCACTGTAGGAACACACTCGTACTGGGTGCTCCAATCCTTCTTCCCTGTAATATATAAGGTAGAGAGTGACTGCATGATATCACTTGACCTCTGGGGGTCAAGCAATGTTATCAAAGGGAACTTGGTACGATAGGTGTCCCACAACGACCATGAGCTATAATAGGTAAAGTCCTTTGCCTCATATTCCTTGCCGTCCGTTCCCAAATAACGTTTCATGTTACGGTCTGTAACCATAAATGGACTATGGAAAGTACGATATAGTGAAGTATAGAAAATTGTTCGCTGGTCGGTTGTTCCGCCCTCTACCTTCATAGTCGAAAGCAACTGGCGCCACTGATGTTGTGCCTGATTTACCATAGAAAGGAAGTCTGTCCTCCATACGTCCGCGTCCTTCATCGCATCCAACTCCTGCGCCAAACCTGTAGAGATAACAATACGCACTTCTACATAACGGGCAGAAAGATTGGGAAACGTCAGTTTCTTCTTTCCGTCCTCCAATTCCTGCATCTCGAAAGGAGACGATGTGTATAGCCTGTAATGTAAGTGATAATTGCCTCGGCGACATGTATTGGCACAATCGATATAACCTTGTCCCACGTTGTCACCTATCTTATTGAAAGAAGATTTGTAAACCTTGTCGAAGGCTGTTCCTGGGTCTAATAACAACACGGCTTTTTCTGCAGAAGGATAAGAGAAACGTTCCACAGCCATACGCCTATTGGCCGTCGCCGTGAACCATACACCATTACTCAACTGTACACTATAATAACCGGGAGCTGCCTGTTCTGTGCTCTTTATCAGACGAACATCAGCGCCAGTATCATCAGGCATCAGGGAAACGTTTCCTCCACAACCGCTACCACCTACGCCAGACAGGCGGTTCACACTGAAACCGGAAATCTGCGTTACTTCATAGTCATAGCCAGGATGCTGACGAGGTTTGCTGTCAGGGCATACCTGAATCTGACTGTAAGGCATACAGGCTCCAGGTGTCATCTGTCCGTAGTCATTGGCTGTACCAATGTAGAGATTAACATTATCCAGAACATCTTGTGCAGAAGTCCGAGTGGAAACGATACAACAAAGAAGTAATGCAAAAGATAATTTCTTAATCATATTAATAAGAGTTTAAGTCTCGGCTGCTGCAAAAAGAAGCTCGCTGAGTGTAGGATGAATATGCACCATGTCGCGCAGTTGCTCTATGGTAGCGCCAAGACACATCAGTACACTGGCCTCTTGTGCAAGATCGGCACTGTGAGCTCCAAAAACGTGACAACCTAATATCTTGCCGGAATCTGGTTCACTGAACAACTTTAAAAGTCCTTCCGACTCATTCATTGCCAGCGCTTTGCCATTTGCACGATAAAAAGCCTTACGGCATTCATAGGGCACACCCTGCTCCTTTAGCATATCTTCAGATGCACCAACACAAGCAGCCTCTGGAATTGTGAAAATAGCAGCAGGCATGATGTCAAAACGGATATTGTCTGTCTTGCCAAGAATATGGTTCACAGCACGTATAGCCTGCATTTCTGCGGCATGTGCCAGCATCTGCTTGCCATTAACATCACCAATGGCATAACATTTACTATTTGACGATTTACAATCTTCAATTTGATAGTTCTCATCTACAGAGATGGCACCGTTAGGAGCCAGCGTGACACCTAAGGCTTCAAGGTTCAGCCCCTTTGTTCGGGGTTTACGGCCTGTAGCCATCAGGATAATGTCTGCGTCAATGGCGGAAAGATTCTGAACAGCGGTCTTCATCTTAAAGGTGATGCCTTTCTTCTCCAATGTCTTACGGAGACGTTTGGCTATATCGCTATCCAGTGCAGGCAGACATTCCTTGAGGAATTCTATTACTGTCACCTCTGACCCAAAACGCTGGAACGCAGAAGCAAACTCCATGCCAATAACGCCGGCACCTATGATGCAGAGGCGATTAGGCAGCGTTTCCAGCGACAACAAACCTGTGGAATCAACCAGACGTGGGTCATCAAGCCCCTGTACAGGAATCATCTTGGTTTCTGAACCAGTGGCGATGATAATATTCTTAGCGGTGACAGAATCACCGCCTACTGAACCTACTGTTTGGGCATCGACAAATTGGGCTTTCCCACGTATCAATGTAATGTTGGGGTTCGAGAGAATACCCTCAACACCTTGACGAAGTTGGGGGACTACCTGACCCAGACGTTCGCGAGCCTCAGCGAAAGAAGCTGAATGAACATACGTTTTAGTTGGAATACATCCAACGTTAAGGCAGGTTCCGCCCACCTCGGCTCCTTCGAATATTACTACCTTCAGCCCTTGTTTTGCGGCATATTCAGCGGCGCGGTAACCTCCAGGCCCCGCGCCGATGATAATTAAATCAGTTTGTGTCATTTTGCATCTGTTTGAAAGTTACTATCGGATGCTTAGCAGCCAGAACATCATCTACACGACCAATAGGTGTAAGATGCGGGGCAGACTTCACCTCGTCAGGATTTGTCTTTGCTTCCTCGGCAATCTTACGCATAACAGCAATGAAACCGTCAATGGTCTCCTTAGACTCATTTTCCGTTGGCTCTATCATCAAACTCTCATGGAAAAGCAAGGGGAAGTAGATGGTTGGTGCATGATAGCCGTAGTCCAAAAGACGCTTGGCTACATCCATAGTAGTGACACCTGTGCTTTTATCCTTCAAGCCATCAAAGACAAACTCATGCTTGCACAAACCGTCAATGGGCAATTCATAAACATCCTTCAGGCTTTCCTTGATGTAGTTGGCATTCAATGTGGCCAAAGGACCGACCAACTTTACATTCTCACGACCTAAAGAAAGAATATATGCATAAGCACGCATAGCTACAGCAAAGTTACCATGATAGGGAGAAACCTCGGGGAAGAAAGCCTCTAATCCCTTTCTTACGCCAACAGGGCCAGCACCAGGTCCTCCGCCGCCATGAGGTGTAGAGAATGTCTTGTGCAGATTGATGTGCATAACATCAAAACCCATATCACCAGGACGGGCAGCTCCCAGCATAGGGTTCAGATTGGCACCATCGTAGTACATAAGGCCACCTGCAGCATGAACAAGTTTCTCTATCTCAGGAATCTGTTTCTCAAAGAGTCCTAAGGTATTGGGGTTGGTCATCATCATGGCAGCAATCTCAGAACCATGCTGAGCCAACAAGTCACGCAAAGCATCAACATCAACGGTACCGTCACTAAGCGACTTAACTTCTACAATCTCCAAGCCGCAGACAGCAGCACTGGCAGGGTTGGTTCCATGAGCAGAATCGGGCACAATGACCAAACGACGAGCCTCATCACCACGACTCTCATGATACTTCTTTATAACCATCAAGCCCGTTAACTCACCATGAGCACCGGCAAAAGGCTTCAGGGTGAAGGCGTACAAGCCCGTCAGTTCACAGAGCGATTTGCAAAGCTGCTCGCATACCTCCTCAGCACCCTTCGTTGTCTCTGCAGGCTGCAAGGGATGAAGGCCGGCAAACTGTGGCAGGGCAGCAATCTCTTCATTAATCTTTGGGTTATACTTCATGGTGCAAGAACCCAACGGATAGAAACCGTTATCTACGCCAAAGTTATTGGCACTCAAGTTAGTGTAGTGGCGAACCACCGTCATCTCGTCACACTCGGGCAGCGCAGCATCCTCCTTACGACGCAAAGAGACAGGAACCTGGTAGCTGCCAAACTTATTCTTTGGAAGAGAATAACCAGAACGCCCTTCCTGTGAAAGTTCGAAAATCAAATTTCCGTATAATCGATTGTTCATTTTCTTTTTGAGTCTTATAGGTCCTCTGGGAATTATGGAACCTATGGGATTAATTTAAGCAAATTATCAACCTCTTCCTTAGTACGCTTCTCGGTAACAGCAAACATCAGTTGGTCAACATCCAACTTGACACCGCCAAATATACCGTTTTCCGTAAAACGCTTCTGTAATGCATCCACATCACCGTTATAGCGTACTACAAACTCATTAAAGAACGGCTGATTATAGACAAGCTTGAATTTGCCCGTCTTCAGCAACTCGTCGCACAGATAATGAGCACCTGCATAAGAAAGCTCTGCTGCTTCCTTCAGCCCCTGCTTACCCATCAGCGACATATAGACCGTTGCCCAAAGAGCCATTAGGCTCTGGTTTGAACAGATGTTGCTGGTAGCTTTCTGACGACGGATATGCTGCTCTCTGGCCTGCAAAGTAAGCACGAAAGCACGCTGGCCGCGATTATCTTGCGTCATACCAACGATACGTCCCGGCATCTTGCGGATGAGCTTCTCGGTACAACACATATAGCCCACGTATGGACCGCCCCACTGCATGGGAATGCCTAGACTCTGACCATCGCCCACTGCTATGTCGGCTCCCCATTCGCCTGGAGTTTTCAGCACTGCCAAATCAGCGGCCACGCTGTTCATAATAAAGAGTGCCTTCTGGTTGTGACAAATATCGGCAAAGCCCTCATAATCCTCTACGATTCCATAGAAGTTGGGCTGCTGTACCAGTACACCTGCGACATCACCACCAGCTAACAGTGCCTCAATGTTCTGCCTTGAGGTCACACCATCCTTGGCGGGAATCATCTCTATCTCTATACCATGAAAATGAGCGTATGTCTTGATTACAGCCAAGGTTTTGGGATCAACAGTCTCGCTCACCAGCACCTTGTTCTGCTTCTTACCCGCAGCAACAGCCATCATCACAGCCTCGGCTGTAGCAGTGGTTCCGTCGTACATAGAAGCATTACTGATATCCATGCCCGTAAGCTCAGTCATCATGCTCTGATACTCAAAGATATAGTGTAGTGTTCCCTGTGAAATTTCTGCTTGATACGGAGTATAGCTGGTCAGGAACTCGGATCTGCTGAGCAACTGCGGAATAGCACAGGGAGTATAGTGGTCATAAACACCGGCACCGGCAAAGCAGGTCAGCGGTTTGTTCTGAGCACCCAGCTTTTCAAAGAGCTGACGGACCTCAATTTCGCTCATCTCTTCGGGCAACTGATATTCGCCACGGTAGCGAATCTGCTCAGGTACCTCGGCATAGAGGTCGTCAAGACTCTTGATGCCCACCTTCCGGAACATGGCCTGAAGGTCGGCATCTGTATGAGGAAAAAATTTAAACATTATTATCTATTATGAATTGTGAATTATGCATTCTCACAAAAGGCTTCATAAGCCTTTGCGTCCATCAGGCTGTCAAGTTCGCCCTTGTCAGAGAGTTCCACCTTGATAATCCAGTTCTCCCAAGGATCTTTGTTGAGCAATTCTGGCTCATCGTCAAGAGCCTCGTTCACCTCTAGGATAGTACCACTTACAGGAGAGATAATATCGCTGGCAGCCTTCACGCTCTCTACGGCACCAAACTCCTCGCCTGCCGTTACCTCATCGTCAACATCGGGCAGGTCAACGTAAACCACGTTACCCAATGCGTGCTGTGCATAATCTGTAATACCTATGTAACCTATGTTACCTTCTACTTTCACATACTCGTGTGACTCGCTGTAATAGAGTCCTTCTTTTACTGTTGCCATAATATTGTTGTTTTAAATTTTTTTTGATTTTTCACTCCACCTGGGGGAGATGGAGGGGGCTTTACTTCTTATAGTGTTTATCATAGAAACGTTTTTTTACTACCTCGCCAGCGAAGACTTTTTTCCTTATCTGAACCTGCAGCGGAGTGCCAAGCTTTGCGTAGCTGCTGTCAACAAGTGCCATACAAACGCTCTTGTCCGAAGAAATGGTGTGGTAGCCTGTTGTTACCTCACCAACGGTCTCACCATCGGCATTCAGCACGGAATAGCCGTGACGGGGGATAGCCTTGTCCTGTAGTTCTATGCCTACCAGCTTCTTGGCCACACCCTCAGTCTTCTGCTTCAAAAGCGCCTCCTTACCCACAAATTCTTCTTTGTCTAACTTGACAAATATGCCCAAACCTGCCATAATAGGCGAAATGTCCTGGCTCAGTTCGTCACCGTAAAGTGGCAATCCCACTTCAAAGCGCAAGGTGTCACGGCAGCCCAAACCGCAAGGCTTGCAGCGGCCGCTCTGAATGAGCTTATCCCAGCACTCATTAATATAGTTGGGACCCGCATAAATTTCGAATCCATCCTCGCCCGTATAGCCGGTACGACTTACAATAACGTCACCTATGGTCTTTACGGTATAGAATTCCAGTTCTTTGCAAGCAAGACCCAGCACCTGCTCTACCACCTGCTCCGCTTCCGGACCTTGTACAGCCAGCTGGCCGTAATCGTTAGAGCGGTTCTGTAAGTCAATGTTGAAACCCTTGGCCTGTTCCTGCATCCAAGCCCAGTCCTTATCTATATTAGCAGCATTGATAACCAGGAAGAAGTCACCGTCGCCCATCTTATAAACCAGCAGGTCATCAACTGTTCCGCCATCTTCATAACACATCATGCCGTAGAAGATTTTACCCTTTGGGGCATCCTTTACATCGTTGGTGAAAATATGCTGAACGTATCGCTCGGCATCCACGCCGCGCACCGTTACCTCACCCATATGGCTGACATCGAAAACACCACAGGCCGTACGAACGGCCTGATGTTCATCCGTAATATTTGTGTACTGAATGGGCATATCAAAGCCCGCAAAAGGTGACATCAGGGCACCCAGCGCCACATGTTTGTCATAAAGGCAAGTCTGTTTCATAAATTAGATTATTTAGTTTGTTTTTTTTCTTTTTTTTACACTGGTTCTGTCAGTCCTATTGACTTTTCCGACCTCTCACATTCTTTGAATAAACTCACGGTCTAAATATTCCTGCTCTATCCGGCGGATACCCTCCACATCGGCATCCATGAGTTGCAGCTCGCTATCGCAAAGTGTCTGGCGGATAAAAGCCTTTAGTTCCGCAATATTCAGACTGATGTAATCCTTCAGGAATGTGATGCGCTGCCTGACACTCTCAATACCCTTCTTCTGCAGTTTCTCTGCCGATGGTGTGATAGCATTCTGCATGTGCTGTATGTTGGTATCATAAAGCATAGTGCTATGAACAATACTTCGGCCCGGCAACTGGTAGAAAGCCGTTCCGCAGACCTTTTTGTCACCAATCATCACATCGTTGTGCGTAGTACCCACAGCTTCAACGCCCAGTTTCTGCAGGACAAAAATCAGCATCGTCATAAAGCGGTTGAAAGTAAACAACACATTGTCGCTCTTAGTGATAAAAGACAGCATGATATTGTTTTTGTCAGCATATACGCAGCCGCCGCCGCTCTTGCGTCTGAATAATTCTATCCCGTACTGTCTGCAGTATTCTGTATTCACCTCATTCTGCAGAACCTGATTCCTGCCAAATATAACGGTCGGCTCCACCTGCCACATAAAGAAGCAGTCGGACTCATCAATGTTTCGAGCCACATACTCCTCCATGGCCAAGTAGAACGATAGGTGGGTGTCTCCCGCCAATGTTTCCGGCAGTGTTACGTACTTCATTCTGCCCGCAAATTTATGAAAAAGATGCATTACCTCCAAAATATTCATGAAAAATATTTTTTTCAGCACATACACGTAATTTTTCCCTCATGCAACAATAATGTTTACAAGGAAAAACATACCTTTGAGGCGAGTAATATTGAAATTATCACTTTTCTTGTTAAAAATCGACAACTTATGCGTTATAATTAAAAAAGCAACAGCCAGACACAAACCCTTATATTAGAAGGAAAGGCGAGCCAGAAACAGATTAAGCAATACTTCCAGAAAAAACAATCGGTAAAATGAAACAATATACCTTATTATTATTTGTCATCCTAACTGCCATATTCCCTACTTATGCAACCGAAGGGGACAGCCTTCAGGGGGACTTCACCGACCTGTTTCATGACACCAAGAAGAACCCTGCCCTGCCCTCCTCGCTGGAAGGATGGAAGCAGCATCTTGAATTCTTTGGAAAGAACATTCCGCAGGAAGAGATTTTTGTTCACATGGATAACACGTGCTACTTTGCCGGCGACACGCTTTACTTCAAGGCATACGTCCGACGAAGCGATACCGGCAAGCTTACCAACCTCAGCCAATTGCTCTATGCCGAACTATGGAACCAAGAGGGCTATATGCTGGAACGCCGTCTGGTGAAACTGAAAGACGGTCAGGGTTCGGGCTCCATTGTACTGAACGATTCGCTTTACGGCGGTTTCTACGAACTGAGGGCCTACACACGCTGGCAACTCAACTGGGGCGAGTTCCAGCACCCGCATACCTGGCCCGCCGAACAATGGTTCTTCAACAAGAAAATGGCCAAAGAGTTCTACCGTGATTACGAGAAACTTTACTGCCGCATCTTCCCCATTTACGACAAGCCCACCTCCCCTGGCCTCTACAGCCATGATATGACGGAGCGTCCCCACATGCGCTATTTCCGCACCGATGTAAAGAAAGCCTCTCCCGTTGTGAACCTGTACCCCGAGGGCGGTGTGATAGTAGAAGGCACCCGAACACGTGTGGCTTTTGAGGCCAACGAGGCAGACGGTGAACACATCTCGGGCACTATGCGTCTGTACGGAAAGGGCGGCCAGCTCTTGCAAGAGAAACGGACAGAAAACCGAGGCAGGGGAACACTGGAGTTCACCCACGAGCCAGGTATCACCTACTCCGCCGTCTTTACCAGCGACAGCAATCGGGTTATCCGCCAGCGTATGCCCAAAGCCGAGAAAGACGGTTGTGCCGTGCGCACCGACATCCAGGACCGTCACCTGCTGCTCACCCTGCAACCTCGGGGCGAGGCTGCCAACGAGACGCTGGGCGTGACCGTAACCGTTGGCGGTGCCCTGCACTACTTTCAGAAGTTCCGTGCCCAGGATACCCAAATCATCATCCCTACGGATTCCCTGCCCACCGGAGTGGCACAGGTAACGGTCTATAATGCGCAAGGCAGGGTATATAGCGACAGACTCTGCTTCATCCGCCACCAGCAAGATTTGAATTCCACAACTGTACACTTTATTGGCATACAACCGTCATACGATCCTTTCGACTCCATCCATGTCGCCATCCAGAATCCCCTGGCAGCAGGCTCCACCATCTCGCTGGCCGTTAGGGACGCTGCCACATCCGAGTACCTGTATGACAGCAGCAACATCCTTACCGAGATGCTTCTATGCAGCCAGATTCGCGGATTTGTAGAGCAGCCGGACTATTACTTCGAGAAGGACGATGAGACGCACCGTCGCCACCTGGACCTCTTGTTGATGGTGCAGGGCTGGAGGCGTCACAACTGGATAACGATGGCCACCCCAGGCATTTTCCGTATCAACCACCCTTTCGAAAAGACACCCATCTACTTTGGTGCCGTCTATCGCTATGTGGCCATCGGGCATGAGGGCTTTGACGGCTGGGGCAACATGACCGACCAGGAAATTAAGCATTACGACTTCTCGCGTCCAGAGGGCGGTGAATGGTTCTCGCACAGCAAACTGCGCAAGCCACAGGGAATCATACCCCTGCTGGGCAATGCAGGCGAGGCACGCGACAAGCACAATGCATACAGCTATCTGCTGAAAGACAACGAATCAGCCACCTTTGACGGACGCAACTACTATGACGAAGGCAACCTGCGCCGCGAAGTCCGCGTCCATGCCGAATATCAGAAGCTGACAGACGTTGGCACAGAAAGCGTCTTTGGCGACATTACCACCCGCAAAGGGCGCTTTGTCCTGGAGTTCCCCGGCTTCTACAACCAGTGTACGCTGGATTTGGCCGCATCGGACACCACCAAATGGAAACTGCCGCTGACCACCACACGCAAGGGCCGCCGTCTGCTGCGCAAGCGTGAGAAGCTTATAAAGAAAGGCCGAGCCGTTCCCAGCCTTGAGCACCAATGGGTGAAGCCTGTCGAGACCGAATACCCCGAATTCTACGTCCGCCTGACCCCCTACTACCCCCGCTTCTGCAAGCCCTTTAGCTTCTACCACACCCACGTGGCACCGCCCAGGGAAGGGAACGTGCTGATGCCCAGTCTTCGGGACGGTCACACGCTGGCACCGCTGACGGTGCGCAGCAAGCACAGCGGACTGCGAGCCTACGACAGTTCACATCCCGCTGTGGTACGCGATGCCTACCAGACTTTCAACGAGTGCGTAGATGCCGGCTTCACACCCGGATGGTTTGCCGGAAAGGATTCCTATGCCAACTGGGTAAAGCGCCTGCTGGTGGGAGATATGAATATGTATAGGCAATACACGACGTATGAAGAGTATCTGCGGTCAGGCTTCGACAGCCCGTTTGTTCCGCAGCCTTCGGAATGGGGCAAGCATTCCGAATGGGGCGGACCTCCCGAATGGGGTCCCGGTCCCACCAGTGCCATAGAACAGCAACAATATGCTGCCGATGACAGCTACGTCTGGGCAGACCCTGCCAAATACGAACCCATCGGAAGCGGTCTGGTGCCATTACCCGGTGGTTGGAGCACCTCCAACCGCGCCGCCTACTCTTTTACCGGATTAGATGAGGAGACCCAGTCGCTGAATTACCTGCACTCCCTGAAGTCGGTAAAACTTATCACTGACTATGCTCCACGCATGGAGGGCAGCAGGCGTTATATGGGGAGCGATCAACCTACCGTAGATATCGGCTATGATACAGAAAAGAATGGCAAACGCCAAACCTACCGCGACCGCCACCTCGTTCTTCAAGGTTTTGACGTTAGCGCAGAATTCTACAGCCCCTGTTACCGCAACCGTCCCCTACCCGACACGAAGGACTACCGCCGCACACTCTATTGGAACCCTAACTTGGAACTGGACCGGAACGGACGCGCCAGCATTACCCTATGGAACAACAGCAACACCACCAGCATCACCGTAAGCGCTGAAGGCATAACACCCGCCGGCAACATCCTGACAGGCATCAGCTACCCGGAGGATCGAGGAGAATGGACAATGGATAATTGATGAGGCGCTTTATCACTATATTATTGTTTGGGCTTTCCAGGCTGATTATGGCTCAGGAGAAACTGGATTCGGTTGGTGCCATTATCCGCGATGCCGAGACGCAGGAACCTGTGCCTTACGCCTCGGTCTATGTCTCGCCAGGCTGCGGAACCATCAGCAACTACGAGGGCGAGTTTGCCCTGCAATGCCTCGCCTCCGAGACCATCCGCATCTCATGCATAGGTTACCAGAGCGTTACCTATCGGGGTTCGGAACTGCCCGCCGTTGTCAGACTGCGCCCCGTATCCACCACCCTGAAGGAGATTACCGTAACCACTAAGGGCGAGGATATATTGTACCGGCTGGTCACCAAGATGCAGCGAGAGGCCAAGAGACACCGTAAGGCCGAGGCCAAGTATTTCTTCCGCATGGCCACACAGTACCCAGGAACCGACGAGCTGGCAGAGGCCTTCATGACGGCCAAGTCATGCGTACAGATTCGCGACATTACCTTCCACAGCGGTTGCCGGGGCCAGCTGAAGGACAACAAACTGGACGGCCCCAGCCTTACGGGACTCGGCCGTACCAACATGCACATTTTCCTGCGCCTGTCGCCCATTCTGGTGAACTATGACATCTGGGATTTCACCTTCGTCCCCGCTGACATTGTGCTCCGCCGCATGAAGAACCTCTACCAGACCTCCACCGTCCAATTTGCCCAAGAAGACGGTACCCCAGTCAGCAAGATACGCATTACGGCCAATCCCGCCATCACTTCACGTCCAATCCTGGATGGCACAATGTACATTGACAGCAAGAAGTGCCGCCTGCTACGCTTCGACGGACAGATACACAACCTGCACATTGAGCTGTACGACCAGGCCCGAGAACAACACTTGGTCACCTCAATAGACTACACCATGCACGTAGATTACCGTCACGATCACGGGTTTACCGAAATAGCCAGCATGTCGGGCACCATCAGCAAAGACAGCATCCGCATCCGCCAGCTGCTCTTCAATCTGGGCGAGAAGAAGCTGATATTCAGCAAATCCGTCCGCGTCGGCGAGAACATGGTTCGAGCTATTGATAAGGTGGGGTTCGACTCTACCTTGTGGGTCACCAACAACATCGTTAAGCGCACGCAGGCTGAGGAACGGGTCGCTTTCGGGGACAGCACCTTCTGGCAGGCCAACAAATCAAAGTACAACACCGCACCAACCCTACAGGAGCAGCGCACCGATACCTACTTGCAGGACGCCATCAGGCAACTAAAAGACAATACCATGCAACTGCAACGCATGCCCTCTACACCACGTTCTTATTAACTCTTGCGCCCCAAGCCCGTCATCCAATAGCCCAGCAGATAGAGAACGCCTACGGAGAGCACGGCAACAGCTCCAGCCTGACCGCCCACGGCATCGCTGGCGGCTCCCATGAGCATGGGGAAGACAGCACCTCCGCAGATACCCATAATGAGGAGGCCGCTAACCTCGTTCTTCTTGTCGGGAACAGCCGCCAAAGCGCGGGCAAAGACAATGCTGAAGGGATTTCCGTTACCAAAGCCCATCAGAGCAACGGCTCCGTAAATCTCCCATTGGGTGCTTCCTACATATAGACCTATAAGGGCTATTATCATCATGGCTACGCTGACGAAGAGGAAGGTCCAGTCCTTCAGGAACTTCATGATGAAACTGCCGCTGAAACTTCCAGCCGCCTTGGCTACGAAGTAAACGGTGGCAATATAGGCGGCATCGTTTAGGTTCATACCCAAACGTTCCATCAGAATCTTGGGAGCCGTAACGCTGGTACCTACGTCAATACCCACATGGCAAACAATAGCCAGGAAGCAGAGCAGCACAAAGGAATTCTTGAGCAAGGCAAAGCAACCGGCAAACTGTTCACCCACAGGCTTCTGTTCCCCTGCGACAGGAGCCTCATTGATTCGTGTGCCAAAAAGCAGCAGCGTGGCCAGCACACCTACACCCAAATAGATGGGATAGAGCACTCGCCAGCCAAAGCCGAACGCATCTGTGGTGGCACCCCATGAGGCGATGATGGGAGCCAGGAATGAGGCGATGCTCTTGATGAACTGCCCGAAGGTTAGGGTGCTGGCAGAGGCTCCGCCCTTCATGACGCTATCGACCAAGGGATTGAGGGATGTCTGCATGATGGCGTTTCCGATTCCCAACAAGGAGAAGGAAATCAACAGCATGGTGAAATCCAACGTAAAGACAGGAACAAGCAGGGATGCCAGCGTCATAACCAGACTGAGCATCACGGTGTTCTTACGACCTATCTTGTTCATCAGCAGACTGGTGGGAATGCTGAAGATAAGGAACCAAAGGAATACAAGCGAAGGCAGCGTATTGGCCATGGAATCGGAAAGATTCAGGTCAGCCTTCACATAATTGCTGGCAATGCCCACAAGGTCCACAAACCCCATGGCAAAGAAGCACAGCATAACGGGGAAAAGCTTTTTATAATTCATAATTCACAATTCATAATTGAATACGGCAGCAAATTATCCGTTTTTCACTTTTTCACTTATAAGAGTCCACCGGCTCAGCCCCCATCTTCACCTCCAACTTACCGCCCTTTACCACATCGGTGAATGAGATGTGAGGGTCAGTGAGCTTCTTGCCGTTCAGGCGATACTCTTGCACGTATATATCGTCGGGACGGTGGTCAAGAACAGACTTCCCTGTGGTAATATAGAAGTCCTTACCAGAATAGTACTTGTCGCTAAGTTTGATGGTTACCCTGTCAAAAAGCGGACTGCCCAGCGAGAACTGCGGATTGATGGCATTAAGGCCAGTAACATCGAAGAGACCGATGCTGGAGATAACGTACCACGCACCCAGCTGGCCCTGATCCTCGTCCTGACCGTAACCATAGCCGTGAATACCATCGGTGCCATAGAACTCGTTCAGGATGGCACGTACCCACTTCTGTGTCTTGGAGGGACGGTTGGCCTCGTTAAAGAGCCATGAGATATGCAGGCAAGGCTGGTTGCCCTGGTTGTAGAGAGTACGGAGTCCGGCAAAGGCACCCACCTCTGTTCCGCCGCTGAAAATCTTGGGCTGAGAGAGCGTGAAAATACTGTCCAGACGTGCGTTGAACTCCTCCTCGCCCACCTTTGCCACCAGCGACTTGGCATCGTGGGGAACATAAAAGGTGTATTGCCAGGCGTTGCCTTCCTGGAATCCGCGCCAAACCTCCATGGGGTCGAAGTTGGGAATAAAATTACCCTCGGCATCCTTGGGGTGCATAAAATTCTCGCTGTCGTCATAGATGCGTTCCCAACCCTTCGAGAGGTTCATCAACTGGTCGTATTCGGGTTTGTCTAAAGCCTTTGCCAACTGAGCGGTTGCCCAGGAAGTAAAGCTATACTCCAGAGTGTGAGAGGCAGAGAAGCGGAATTTTTCGGCTGGGCCGTCGGCATTCTCTACGTGGGGCACATAGCCGTACTGTACAAACTCCTTGGTGTCTGACTTACCGGCTCCGAAGGGGCGGTCTTCGCCGTCCAGTTCGTTCTTGCGGCAAGCCTCATAAGCCAGTTCCACGTCGAAGTCGCGAATGCCGCACTGGTAAGCTGCATTGATGATGAGGGGCAACTGGTTGGTTCCTACGCCCGATACATAGCGGCTGTTGGCCAGACCATCGCCCATCCAACCAGCATCCTTGAAGACCTGCAGATGGCTGCTGATATAATCCGATGTATATTCGGGATAAGCCAGAATCCACAACTGGCCCAGGTTCCACTGGCCGCCCCAGAAGGCATCCGTATTATACATATTATGTACGGGCTTGCCATCCTTCATCTCCAACTGACCGATGCCGCCGTCATGACGGGGATAGGCTCCGTTCACGTCGCTGCACAGGCCGCGACCCAGGATGGCATGATAAAGACCCGTGTAGAACTTCTTTTGATCTTCGTCGGCACCTCTGACGTCTATGCGCCCCAGCATCTCCTCCCAAGCATCCTTGCTCTGGTCCCGAGCCTCATCGAAGGTCATATCCTTGGCCTCGGTTTCGCGGTTCAAACGGGCATTCTCGACAGAAGTATAAGAGATTCCCACGGCAACGGTCACCTGCTCATTCTCCTCGGTGGGGAAGGTCACATAGACACCGGCACCAGGGCCGCTGGCTTCTTTCTCGCCCTCACGGACATCCTCGCCGTTGAAGGCACCCGCGTTGGCAATTTCCTTATCTATTACGGCAGAGAAATAGATGGGAACCTGAGCACCGGGCTGGTACTTCTTGACGTACTCGGGCAGCGTAATCACGTAACCCTCAATGGTCTTTCCGTCCTCGCAAACCTCAACGTAGGCATCCTTCACGGCACCGCTCTCACCCGAACGGTTACCGATGTCAAAGAGGATGCGGCTCTCCTCAGACTTTGGATAGGTATAGCGCTGGAAGGCCACACGCTTGGTGGCGGTAACCTCGGCAGTGATGCCGTAGTCCTGCAAATATACGGAATAATAGCCGGCAGTGGCAACCTCGTTTTCATGCGAAAACTTTGAGCGGTAACCCTCACCCTCTGAATCAACAGCACCGGGAACGGTCTTCAGCGCCCCGCAGGTAGGCATCAGCACAATGCCGCCCACCTGAAACTCATGAGTACAGGGGAAGCCCTCGATGGACTTGTCACGATAGTCATAACCCGTTGCCTCCCAACCGTCCTTGTTGCCCAAATGTCCGTTGGTGCTGGGTCCGGGCTTGGCCATTCCGAATGGCATAGCGCCAGGGGCGAAGTGGAAGTAACGACAGTGAGCCGTACCGATACGCGGCTCTACATACTGGGTGTAGCTCTGAGGAATGGTCTCAGGCGTGTCACAGCTTATCATAGCACCTATGGCGCAAGCAAGCAAGAAAAGGAATCTCTTGTAATTCATAATATATAATTCACAATTCATAATTATCAGCACTCACCCAAAGGTCAATCGTGCGTTATGCATTTAAACGATTGGGGGAGCTTTGCGACGGTGGGCAGAAGCGGGGAGAGAGGCTTTTATTTCTTCAATTGATTTAAAGCAAAATTATATGCACCTAAGTTGATGGCCTTGCTGGCCCCCAGCTCAGAGATGCAGACGGCAACCTTACGCTGTGCCTGGTAGAGCACCTTCTTGTCGGTATGAGGCACGTCCACATAGACATCCTTATCTATCAGGAAGGCGGCACGCTGCTCTGAATCCTCGAAGTTATAGACCTCGGACTGGAGCGTGGGAAGTAAACTACCGGTGAAAGTGCCTGCGGGACGGGCAAACTCTTCCATCATGCCGGGCAGAATCCACTTGGCATTGTGCGAAAGACCGCCACCGATAACAACGATACCATCCACAATGTTCAGCACATTCACTAATGCAGCAGCAGTTACCTGACCCAGCTGGCGGAAGCTCTCCTGAGCAGCCTTCATATTGCCAGGACGAGTTCCGTTGGCAATGTCACCAATGTCCTTTGGCGTGAGGTCGCCAACCGGCTCGTGCGACATCTCGGCATACACACGACGCACGGCACGGATGCTGACACTTTCCTCTGCAATGACAAATGGGTACATGCCATTTCGCATACACCACACATCACCGCCGCAGCCGTTATCTCCTGTCAGCAGAACCTTGTCTATTACCACGCCGCAACCGAAGCCGGTTCCCAGCGTGATACCCACCATATTCTTATAGCGGCGCTTGCAGCCTGCCTCCTCCAATGCCTTGTTCACACGGGGAAGGGCACCAGCCAAAGCCTCACCATAGGCAAACAGGTTGCCGTCGTTATTCACAAAAACGGGAATGCCGAAAACACTCTCCAGGTACGGACCCAATGCCACCCCGCCACGGAAAGAGGGGAAGTTGGGCAGGTCGCCAATCACGCCACGCTCGTAGTCGGCAGGACCGGGGAAAGCAAAACTGATGGCAACGGGCTCTGTTTCCAGTTTCTCCTTTACTGTGGTGAATCCCTGCACCAGTGTCGCCAGACAGCCCTCGGTATCTGTGGTAACAGCCTTCAGGCGAACGGGTTCTACAATCTCTTCGTTGTCGCAAATGGCAGAGAACACAAAGTTCGTTCCGCCTGCATCAAGCGTCAGCACAATTTTCTTGTTGTTAGTCATAATTTTTAGGTTTTATTAGTTAATGTTTTCTGTTAAAGTCTTTTATTTCCCGCCGACTAAATCGACGGGCACCATAACTTTCATTTTTCACTTTTCACTTCCTAACGTACGCCTTCACCGTCTTGCATTCCTCGCCTCCCACGGGAGTGATGGTGTAGCGGCCGATGCAGGCAGGGATGATGAATGTCTCAGCGTAATGAACGGTGAAAGGTTCGAACTTACCCTCGGGACTCTCCACCACAGCCTCATCGCCATCTACAAGGTTCAGGACATTCACGCCGCCGCCCGTATTATGCTCCACCGTCTTGGTGAAGGTATGGCGGCGCGTCTCTATGAACTCGTTGGGATGCAGCCCCGTGCGCTCCTCCATGATGCCGTCTGCCCGGGACAGTACCTCGAAATGGTTGCGGATGTTCTGGTTTACCCATTCCGTAGTGCGGTTCCACTGGATAACGTGCCTACCGCGCTCCACATTGATGGGACGGGGTTTGCCATCCAGTCCCAAACGGTTCCAGTCCCAAAGCTTGAAGGTAAAGATACTGGGCGTTGAACTGATTTCCAGCACCATGCTGTCATGTCCGCTACAGTGAATGGTTCCGGCAGGAATGAGGTAATGGTCGTGCTTCTTGGCAGGGAATTTATTCACGTACTTCTCGGCAGGGAAGGAAATCTCGCCCCGCTGAGCCGCACGCAGGTCTTCTATCATCTCATGTTTGTCTATATCTTCTTTCAGGCCCAGATAGACCACGGCATCCTCGCCTGCATCCAACAGGTAGTAGCTCTCGTCCTGGGTATAGGGTAGGCCGAACTCACGCTGGGCAAACTCGTTGGTAGGATGCACCTGCAGGCTCAGGTTGCCACCGCCCATGGTATCCAGGAAGTCAAAGCGGATGGGGAACGACTTGCCGAAGCGTGCCCATACCTGTTCGCCCAGCAGTTCACGGCTATGCGTCAGCACCACATCCTGCGACGGGAACTCCACCAACACGCCGTCCAGGTTCAGATAGAGGCTGTTTTCCTCGGGCACGCAGTCGAAGCACCAACCGTAGTTCTGCTCCTCGCGGGGCAAATCACACACCTCCTTCATCCACTGACCGCCCCAAGGAGCTGGGTCAAAAAAAGGCACCACGCGGAAGGGCTTTCGGGCTGTTCGCTCCATGCCCTGACGAAACTGCTGGTCGCTTATCATCTTGGGCTCCTGACGATTGTTGCTGTCTATCCAATACTGGATGCGATGTGCCTGTATCAGTTCGTCCTTATAGCGATCTACAATGTTCCAGTCATTGAAGTAGCCGCGTTTATACTGGCGCGAAGGCTCCTCCTGGCTGTTGTCGATGCCCAGCGCCTTCACCTCGTGCCGGCGGAACCGCTGCAGAATCTCCCAGCGAGCCATGTCCCCGTAGGCAACGGGAACAATTGATAATGGACAATTGATAATTGATAATTTATCTGCGATATACGCTGCACCCGTTCCGATGATGATACAGGGCTTGTCATTATCAATTATCAATTGTCCATTATCAATTTCAAAGTATTCCTCTAAACGAATATTAGACATATATCCGAACAGCACATCGTCTGTAATGAATCGTTCTGTAAGTTGGCGGATTTCCTCCTCGGGCCTCATCAACTGACGTGTATCGATAATCCTGCGTCCCGTCTGGGCAAAGGCGGCCAGGAAATCCTCCTCGTAGGTTCCGCAGTACAGGTCGATGGCCCACACGGGCTCGTCGGCCCATTGTTCACTCAGCGTGGATACTATCTTCTCCCAGCCGACGATGGCCATACCATCTGTCCGAGTGCTGGGAAACTTATCGTAATTACTCCTTCTCATAAATTTGAATGTTTCTGTGTACAAAGGTACAGAAAGTCAAGAGCGGGACGCCACACCATCTAATAACCCAAATAAATAATGGCACCGTATTGGCCTTCTTGGTTATATTTTTCGGTGTACTCCTTATTTTTCTCTACAGTTACTTTTTCGAGTAATGTCTCGGAATACCTGTCATAATCTCTTCTTTCGTAAAACTGATAATATGAATATTTTGAACTATACGTGCACTTTCCTGCTGCATCGTTATAGCGAGAACCCATAATGTATCCATAGGTAGGCATTGAACCGTCCGGTGCCGTAATCACCTCTGTTTCGCCCACAGAAAAACCGGTGATAGGAATGCTTACATTATTGAGCGAGACGGAATATTCATAGTTATAATTATCGGAACTCCTAAAAGAAAACCCATCACTGGCGCTGCCACTGGAATGACTCTCGTTACTCTGAGATTTTCTGGTCAGGCTAACCTCTGTTACTTTGGGCGGTGTACCCTCGGAAGCATCGATTACCAGGCGAAGCCGTAATTGTTCCTGAGAATACTTGTCCGGATTGCTATCTTGTTCTCCTGTTATGATGTATCTTCCATTAGAGCAAGAACTACTTACAATAAACGAATAATCTATATCCACTCCCGATTCTCCGTCTAAAGGGTCGTCATACTCGGTTCTGTTGCTTCCGTCGCTTATGTCCCACTTGCTCTCGTATCCCCACTGCCGTCCGCTTCTCTTAGTAGGTATGCCTAATCGTACACGGGCATGTGTTATTGTGGTAGGCATAACATAGACGGTTGTATCTTTCTCGTCTTTTGGGTCTGCCCGATATTCAAAGCCAAATGTCTTAAAGTAAGGCTTTACTGTGTAGGCTCCAGGATAAAGACGACCGACGGTAACCGTTGTTTCCTTCTCGGGTGAGTCAAAGAAGTGGGAGGAATAAGCATACTCAACCTCTTTGCCACCCGTGTACGCTATACCCAGGTATGTTGGCAGGAACGTACGTCCCGATGTCTTAAACGTTGCCTTTATTGAGCCATTGTCGCGCAGAGAAGAGGGAAGACCCTGAACCTTAAAGGAATCAAAGGAGGGAATCATGTTAAACGAGGTCTTGAATAACGGCAGGCTGGCGGAAAGGAAACTACGCTCCTCCTTGTCCTTAAAGAGATATCCCAGCATGCCTTTGGCCTCCAGGTCACAGGAAAGCCCCGTTATGCTGACACCAGAATTCTTGAATGTGTAATAAGGTATGCTACTGTTAGGCGAGATTCCGTCGAACATGTCTGTAGAAAGAGAAAAAGTGCCGTCTATCTTTGGGCCGACATAGAGGTCGAGGCCTACATGGCAGAAGAACAAGTTGCTGAACCAGTCGCAGGTCTCAATGTTCGCACTCAGCTTCAAAGCCGCCTGAATGAATCCCTCAAGCGCCACCTCGCCCTTGCCGATATCCACTACACTTGGGTCGGCATCGCTGCCCGTGGTACTCTTTGACCACCAGTATTGTCCGCCACCCACATTGCTGTCGAAGACCAGGTTCTGCTGCACGCCAAAGCCCACAGAAGGGAACGAAACGGATGCAGACAAAGTGCCGCCGCCGCGAATGACAAATTCGGGCAGTGGTAAGGTTTGGAATATGGGAATTTGCATGGGGAACTTTATCGATTTCAGGAACTTGGGCAGCCCGCCAACCGTTCCCTCGAAACTTGTGGAGGCCTTGACGGTTACTTTCGGGGTAAGACTGAAATCGGCAGGAACCTCGAACTTAACGTAAATTCGGCTCCAGCTACAATTATAGGTCACACGCAAGCCAAGGCTCATGCTGATGTCTGCGCCAAGGTCGATGTTCACTCCCTCCTTTGGTTCCCATTCACGGGAGATGTTGGAACTGAAGTCGATAAGTTTCTCTTCGCTTTTTCCGCTCTCGGCAAACTTACGTGCACGGTTGGGCGTGCCGTCCTCGTTGCATCCTGCAATACGACGGCGCACGTTACCCGCCTTGTCAACATATAGCCGTTCGATAGTGATGAATTGGTCAAACACATCGCCATAGCCTTCAATAGGCTGCGTATCCAGAATGTAGTGTCCGCTGCCAAAATTGACAACATGCGACACCTTCATGCAATACCCACCTTCTCCGAAAACGCTTTCGTCGAAACCGCCAATCACATCCCCCTCCTCGGGCTCCCAAGGCTCAAAGTCCTCCCACCAATAAGAATCCCCCGGCCTTAGTTCCGACAAGTCCGGGATGTACAACTCTATATAAGACCTGTTCGGGTCTGAATACGTCCGTGTGACGAACTGAGTCAGCTTCATTTCATCCAAATTCCTAAACTTAGGATTAAGCCTGATCTCTGGCTGCTGAAACCCTACGCTGTCAATGGCAGCCAGCGGGATACGGTAGAGTGAATCCTCCGTCTCTATCTCTTGAACCACATAAGCGTCGTACTCTATGGAGTCGAGGCCGAGCTTAGAATAACCCATTCGCACCACCTCGTCGTAGAAGAAACCATCGAACTGACCGTCATTGCGGTAGATATAGAAAGCGTCCTGTGCCCGCAGTTCATTGAAAATTGAGCACAGAACATTGAAAATGAAGAGCAGGAATAAAAATTTGGTCTTTTTCATAAATGTTGAGGTAAAATGTTAAGTATCTGGGGGCAAAGATATAAAGAAAAGTAAGAAAGGGAAAGGGAAAAACAAAAATTTATTCATACCTTTGCAAAATAATAAAAGAATAAAATAACAGACAGATATGAAAAGGACTATTTTATGTACCCTACTCCTAGGAGTTCAATGTTCAATCTTCAATGTTCAATGCTCAATAGCCTACGCCCAGACTGGCATTACGCCCGAGGTTTTAAAAAACCTACAGGGCAGCTACACGGGAACACCCACGGAAAAGGCCATCCGCAATGCCATCAGCAACGTTAGCATAAAGGAGATGGCCGTCAATCAGGAGAATGCCGGAGCAAAGGACAAGAAATTCGGCATTGAGGTAAAGAATACAGGCATAACAGACCAGAAGGGAAGCGGTCGCTGCTGGCTATTTACGGGGCTGAACATCCTGCGCGGTCGAGCCATGAAGAAGCTGGGCGAGGAAAACTTCGTACTGAGCCAGTGCTATGTTTTCTTCTATGATCAGCTGGAGAAGAGCAACCTGTTCCTTCAAGGCATCATCGACACCCGTAAGCAGCCTCTGGACAGCCAAATTGTGCGCTGGCTCTTCCAGAATCCGCTCTCGGACGGTGGAACCTACACAGGTGTTGCCGACCTAGCTACAAAGTACGGTGTTGTGCCTGCCGACGTGATGCCGGAAACCTACGTCAGCAACAGCACCAGCGAGTTCTGCAGCCACCTAAAGAGGAAACTCCGCGAATTCGGTATAACCCTGCGCGAGAAGAGCGAGGCAGGCATGAGCGAGAAACAACTGCAGGCCATGAAGGTGGAGCAGCTGGGCACGGTCTATCGGATGCTGATAATGGCTTACGGTGTGCCTCCCACTCAGTTTACCTGGAAGGAGAAGACCTACACTCCGCAGGAGTTTTTCAAGACCTACTGTATCAGCGAGGGAGAGAATCTGAATAAGGACTATGTGATGCTGATGAACGACCCCAGCCGCCCCTACAACAAAGTGTATGAAATTGACTACGACCGACACGTCTATGACGGTCACAACTGGCTTTACGTCAATCTTCCCATCGAAGAACTGGAGAGCATCGCCATCGCTTCACTAAAGGACAGTTGCCAAATGTATTTCAGCTGCGACGTGGGCAAATTCCTGGACCGTAAGGCGGGATATGCAGACATCAAGAACTTCGACTACGGAAGCCTTCTGGGCACGACCTTCAGCATGAGTAAGAAACAGCGCATTGAAACATTCGACAGCGGCAGTACTCATGCCATGACCCTGATGGCCGTTGATCTGGACGGTTCTGGCAAGGCAAAGAAGTGGAAGGTGGAGAACAGCTGGGGAGCAGACAGCGGTATGAACGGCTACATCATCATGACCGATGAGTGGTTCCGCGAATATATGTTCCGTGTGGTTGTGAACCGTAAATTCTGTCCCGCCTCCGTTCTTGAGATGATGAAACAGACCCCCGTAAAACTTCCCGCGTGGGACCCAATGTTTATGCCGGAAGAGTGAAAAGGGAAAAGGGAAAGAATGAAAAGTGAAAAATAAGATTTACTAAAACTCAAGGCTGCGATTAAGCGAATGGAGGGGAAACTTGTTTACTATCCTGAGCGAAAGCAGGCTCAGACGAAGTTTAATGTTCATTAATTATAAAAGTGGAAACTACTAGACAAAACAAAATAGCACGTCTCATCCAAAAAGAGTTGAGCGACATCTTTCAGAAGCAGACCTGCACCATGCGCGGAGTACTGGTTAGTGTAAGTGCCTGCCGCATCAGTCCCGATTTGAGCGTCTGCCGAGCTTACCTGAGCGTTTTCCCCAGCGAACGTGCCGGGGAAATTGTGCAGAATATCAATAACAACCAGAAGCAGGTCCGTTACGAACTGGGAACCCGTGTAGGAAAGCAACTGCGCATCATCCCCGAACTGAAGTTCTATATTGACGATTCGCTGGATTACGTTGAACACATTGACAAGCTTTTGGGTAATTCATAATTCACAATTCATAATTGGGAAACGAAATCAAGCACAAGGACTGTTGAAAAATATAATTGAGAATAATGAATTATGAATTTTTCATAGCCCGTCGGTATATCTTCAGCAAGAAGAGTCACAACGCCATTAACATCATTAGCGGCATCTCTGTGGTAGGCGTTGCCGTTGCCACAATGGCGTTGGTGTGTACGTTAAGTGTATTTAACGGCTTTCACGACCTGGTGGCCAGTCTCTTTACTGCCTTTGATCCTCAGCTGCGCATCACCCTAGCCGAAGGGAATTCCATTCAGACTAATGACGAACGCCTGCAGCAACTGCAAAAACTACCCTGCGTGGCTGTCTATACACCCGTGATGGAGGGTCAAGCTATGGTGGTAACAGGCGGGCAGCAGCACGTAGTAACCATCATGGGTGTTGCGGACAACTTCTGCAAGCAGACGCACATCCAAAAGATTTTGTATGGCGACGGCTCCTTTGTCCTTCATGCCGATGTGCTGGAATACGGTGTGATGGGATTGCAACTGGCTGCAAGGATGGGACTGAATGCAGACTTTTCGGAACCCCTGCAGGTTTATGCTCCTAAACGGGGCGAACGCGTAAATATGGCCAACCCGCTTAGTTCTTTCAACCATCAGGAACTACAAAGTCCTGGCGTTGTCTTCCTTGTTCAGCAAAGCAAATACGATGCGAACTATATCATTACCAGCCTTGGCTTTGCCCAAAGGCTGTTCGACCAACAGGGTCGCATCTCTTCTGCCGAAGTGAAGCTGAAGAAAGGTGTTTCTCTTGTACAGGCCAAGAAAGAAATCAGCACGCTGTTAGGCGAGAAATTCGCTGTTCAGGACCGTTACGAACAGCAGAACGATGTTTTCCGTATCATGCGCATAGAGAAGCTGATCTCGTACCTTTTCCTTACCTTTATATTATTAGTGGCCTGCTTTAACATCATCGGCTCCCTATCTATGCTGATGATAGAGAAGAAACAGGATGTACAGACACTCCGCAGTATGGGTGCCACCGACCGGCAAATATGTCAAATCTTTATGCTTGAGGGACGAATGATAAGTCTGACCGGTGCCGTGATTGGAATGTTTATTGGACTGTTTCTGTGTTGGTTGCAACAGGAATACGGACTTATCAGCATGGGAGAGAGCGAGGGCAACTTCATTGTAGAAGCTTATCCCGTCAGCGTTCACCCTTGGGATTTAGTCCTCATCTTTGTGACGGTCATTCTGGTTGGATGGGCCGCCGTCTGGTATCCGGTAAGATATCTTTCCAAGAACTTACTTTAATTCATAATTTACAATCCATAATTTTGAGATGCCTGATAATGACAAACAATAGTTAATGACCGATTATTCTGAATTATATAATGTGAATTATGAACTGTATCTACCCTTTTGCCCGCCCACTCTACGTAATGGCCAAAGCTGCGGGTCCCCTCTGTAACCTCAGATGCAAGTATTGCTATTATTTAGAGAAGCAACATTTAACAGAGAACAGAAAAACGTTCAACGGAAACTCCATGAGCGATGAGCTGTTGGAGTGCTACGTCCGCGACTATATACAATTGCAGCAGACACCAGAAGTTCTCTTTACCTGGCATGGGGGGGAACCTATGCTGCGACCGCTGAGCTTCTACAAGCAGGCCGTCCGTCTGCAACGCTATTACGGTCGGGGGCGTCAGATAAGCAACAGCATACAGACAAACGGTACGCTTCTCACTCCAGAGTGGTGCCAGTTTCTGCACGATGAAGGCTGGCTGGTTGGACTCAGTATCGATGGCACACAACCTATGCACGATGCTTACCGACAGGACGCAAAGGGACAAGGAACCTGGCAGCGTGTAATGGATGCCATTCACATGCTGCAGGATTATGGAGTGGAATGGAATGCTATGGCAACCGTAAATCATGCCAACGTGGGACTGCCGTTGGAGTTCTACAAGTTCTTTCGAGATGAGCTTCATTGTCAGTTCCTGCAACTGAGTCCTGTGGTAGAAAGAATTCTCAAACATTCCGACGGCAGGCATCTGGCCCAGCTTTTTGACGAAAATTGTCCCATTGCCCCCTATAGCGTAAAGCCCGTCGAATGGGGTCACTTCCTTTGTGCCATCTTTGACGAATGGGTTAAGCACGATGTGGGAAAAACCTTTGTGCAAGTTTTTGATGCAACATTGGCTGGTTGGATGGGCGTAACACCAGGAATTTGTGTTTATGCCGAGGAATGCGGCCATGCCGTTGTGATGGAGCACAACGGCGATGTCTATAGTTGCGACCATTTTGTATTTCCCCAGTACCGTTTGGGAAATATCCGCCGGCAAGGACTTCCCGACCTCGTTTACGGTGAGAAGCAGACCACCTTCAGCCGCCTGAAGAAAGAGTCCCTCCCCCGCCAGTGCCGCCAGTGTGAATGGCTAAAAGCTTGTCACGGAGAATGTCCCCGCCTCCGTTTCCTGAATACAGCAGATGGGGAGCCGGGCCTTAATTACCTCTGTGCCGGTTATCAGATATACTTCCAGCACGTAGCCCCCTACATGGACTTCATGCGTAACGAGCTCTTGGCAGGCCGTCCCGCCTATGGTGTCATGAATGCTTTCTGAAGACGTTTGTATTCCTTTTTTGTAATCTGGATTACGGTACCGTGCCGGGGGGTGAAGAGACCCTTGGTCTCGGTATTCTGAACAAATGTGAAATGCATCAGGTCATCGCTCTTTGTGAACTGATAGTATCCGTCACGATAACAGTCGTACATCAGGCACCAGCCGCCCCCGATGAGGGGGAAGACCCCGGCACCCTCCACGTCGTGCTTCGTGGTCTCGCAGAAGCCGTCATGCAGCGTCCATGATTCGGGATTGTGCAAATCCGTGAAAGTATATTGGCGGATTCCCTTATGGCTGCCGTCTGCCTCTGTTTTAAAGAAGAGGTGATAGCGTCCGTCTTTATCCTGAACAATGTCCGTATCAATGGAGGGAGCATGGAAGTCGAACAACACCTTCGGTTCGGTTTCCAGTCCGCTGAAATCATCATTGGCATAGCACCAATAGACGCGGTCGTAGGGGATGGAGCCGTCATCGGTCAGCAACGAGAAATACACCATATACTTACCTGCCGCCTTATCGTAGATGGTCTGCGGTGCCCATACGCGGGTTACGTGGGCAAAGTTCGTCCCGCTGAAACGCTCAGGGAAATGAACCGTGTGATGCTCCCAATGAACAAGGTCGCGAGAACGTAGCAGCACCATGCCTCTGTTGCTGGCCCATCCGAGAGAGGAGCGCATATCCGTTACCACCATGCGGAACCAGCCGTCCTTGCAACGGAGGATGTGCGGGTCGCGCACGCCTTTGGCAATGGCTATCGAATCACTTGCCACAACGGGCTTTCCACCATTCAGAGGTGTGTAATTAAAACCGTCTGTGCTGACCGCATAACATATCTGTTCCTGATCAGGAGCATTGCCTGTAAAATAAGTGAACAGATAAAAAAGGCTTAAAAGAATTATTTTCATCGTTTATTTCAGTTTTGTGGTTATAATATTCACACTATTGGGGGCTACGTCGAAAGTGAGCGTTTTGCCATCGCCTGTGGTCTGTACCTTGGCGGGACGGGGAACAATATTGTTTGGGTACTGCATGGTATTCTCGTCCTCACCACTCAAACCATACAACCGTACCATCTCAGCCTTTGCTGCTGTACCGCCAGAGAGCTGCAAAGAACCCGTTGTACCTGTACTGCAGAGGTTCACAATCTTGGTGTAAAGCGTGTTGGACTTCTCGTCCAGGGTGCTGTTGGCATATACACCATGCATCTGTCCGTTCTTCTTTTTGCCTTGATATACGGTCTTGCCATCAACGGTAGCGGTAATTTCCTCACCGTCCACGTCCAACTGAATATCGTACCAGCGGTCAGAATCATAATGGTCTGCATGTGCCCCTTCCAAGGTATTGCGGCTTCCGTTATAAGTGGTCTCAACAGAAGTCCTGGAATTGCTCCAGCCGCCTAGGTTGAGCCAATCAAAGTTCTTTTCATCCACATAATTGAAAACAATCATGAACGCTTCCGCTCCACCGTCTTTCCGGGCCTGCACCTTGTATATATAGTGCTTGGTAGCGAAAATGTCGGGACTGACACGCATGCTCTCTTCCGCATTGCTCAACTGGCGAAGCGTTCCGTCGGCTTCGGCCTTCCATTCCCCTATATATCTGGGGTTCGGAACACCTGCTTTCCAGTCTTTCATTTCAGAAAGCGGAACTTCCACACCTTCAACAAAAAGCTGTGGATTCCTATAGCTGGCCTGCGTTTTCCATGTAGCCACTCCCACACTGACGGGCGTTACTTTTTTCACTTCCTCCATGGGGATGTTCCACTGCAAATCGCTCTTCACCAACCTGTTTCCTATGTGGTTGGGGAAAAGCTGCTGCACCCAGTAGCTGGGGGTTCCAAACGACTGGCTGCTGTTAAAGCGAATCATATCGGGTCGCCATTGTATTTGGTTCTCGTTCACAAAAATAGGTGCATAACTGCTCATGCGCACTATATCGGCATTGTTCTCCATACCTATCATAAAAACGGCCTCACCCATAGCCGCATTCATATTGCCGGTTGCGCCGTAGCCGTTAGTCACAGCGTATTCACCCGGATAGATGACGGGACCCTTACGGTCGTAGCTATCAAACCTATTATACTGACTTACAAACCACTGGGGGGTACGGTAATAATGCTCATCCAGAATGTCAACGGGATGATTGTTTCTCCACTTGGGATAATCTGTACCCCATGCCTCTACATTGCCAATGCACAGCACCTCGGGGAAACGGGCCTTGATGGCATCGTAGAACATACGGTAACGCTCAGGATAATGGTCGCTCTGGTCGGAATTGTTCTCCATTTGGTAGTTGTAATTCTCGTTTCCTATTTCTATATAGGCAATGTTGAACGGCTCGGGGTGACCGTTCTCGGCACGCATCTTGCCATAATGGCTGGTCACAGGACCATTGGCATATTCCAGCGCATTCAGGCATTCGTCAATCCAAGGCTGCAACTCGTTCAGTGGTGTGCATCCGCCATGCCAGATTCCGATGTTCACCACGTAAAGCGGCTTAGCCCCTAAGTCCTCGCTGAGTTGCAGGAACTCGTGGAAGCCCAATCCGTCTGTGGTGGGATAGCCCCAGTTGGCGTTCATGTGACCAGGTCGGCATTCAATCGGACCAACGGTACGTTCCCAATGGTAAGCGTTCTCCGGCTTGTAGTTTCCTTCCACATAGCATCCGCCCGGGAAACGCATAAAGGCGGGGTGCAAAGCCTCCAGTTTTTCTGCCAAGTCTATGCGACACCCGTTCTCCCGGCCTTTGAAGGTGGGAGGGAAAAGGCTCACCATGTCGAGGAGGACGGAGCAGGGGTTCTGGAAGGTAAGGTGAAAGACACCCTGCGGGTCGCTCTCGGTGGCGATGATGTCGGCCTCCACCTTCTGCCAGCCCTTGCGGAACTTGGTGTCAATGTAGGTGGCACCAAGGGTGTGGTCGGTCTTGGAGGAGAGGCGTGCAAGGATGGTGCCGGGCTTGCCATGGAGGACCTTAATCCAAAAGCTTACCTTGTAGCGAGTGCCGGCGCTGACAGCGATACCCCAGTAACCGGGGTTGGAGACACCGCCATTGGGGACGGCGGCGCGGACAGCGAGGGCATGGCGCTGCTTGTCGTTCAAGAGGTCGTCTGTGACAAGGGCGATGTCGCTCCTGTCGGCATACCAGAAGGCGGGCTTTTCATCATCGTATTCAAAGCTGCGGTTGCGAATCAGTTCGGCATACAAACCGCCGTCACTGGCAAAGTTGATGTCCTCGTAGAAGATACCGTAAAGCGTAGGGCTGATTTCGATGCCCTTCTGGGCTACGTCAACATTAATATTCACTTGTGCCCAACTGCTCATGCAAAAACACAACAATAATCCATAAATAAACTTTCTTTTTATTTTCATAAAGTATTTATTTGTATTTGTTTTGTGTGCAAAAGTACAAATAAGCGGTTGAAAAACAAAAAAATGAATGATGAAACCTTGTAAACCATTGTATAATTCATTACTTTTGTAGCCACAATCCGCATTTAACGAGTTTGGCCTCATGTTTAAACGACTCTATATCCTAACAATTGCCTTCTCTGCACTATCTGCTTTTGCAGAAAGGAATGATGCCGATTTCGACCCCGTTTCTTACGTGAACACCTTGCAGGGTACAAATTCTAACTTTGGACTCTCGCACGGAAATACCTTTCCCACTACAGCCATGCCGTTTGCTCAGCATATGTGGACACCCCAGACGGGCAAAAACGGTGACGGGTTCAAATACCTTTATTCAGCCGATAAAATTCGAGGCTTTGGCCAGTCGCACCAGTGTTCCCCTTGGGTGAGCGACTATGCCGTCTATTCCTTCTACCCAATGCTGGACTCCAAAGAGCTGGCCGAACCCGATGAGCGCGGGTCCAACTTCTCGCACAACAACGAGACAGCCCAGCCGCATTACTACAGCGTGCTCTTCGATAACGGCATCCGTACCGAAATGGCTCCCACAGAGCGCTGCGTCCATTTCCGCTTCACGTATCCCAAGAATGAGGGAAAAGATGTATTGCTCTATTTGGACGGCTACACGGGCGAGTGCGATTTCAGCGTCGATCTTGCTAAGCGCCAGGTGACGGGCTGGGTGAACAACCAGCGCTTCGTGAACCACAGCGAGAACTTCCGCTGCTACTTCGTCATTCAGTTCGACAAACCCATCAAAGACTGCTACGCCCAACCCAAAAAGGACAACACCCGAGATGAAGAAAATCAAAAGAAGTATTATAAGCGCCCACACCTACAAGGCACAATCCTGTGCTTTGCACCCAGCACAAAGGTACAAGCTAAGGCTGCTTCCTCTTATATTTCTCCCGAGCAGGCACAGATAACGTTGCAACGCGAATTAGGTGCCGACAAGACTTTGGAGCAAACCAAGAAGCGCGGGCATGATGTTTGGCAGAAACTGCTGAGTCGCATTAAGGTGGAAGGCGGTACTGAGGAGCAGTTGCGTACCTTCTATTCCTGCCTATTCCGTGCCAACCTGTTCTCGCGCAAGTTCTACGAGATAAAAGCCGACGGTACACCTTATTACTATAGTCCCTACGACGGCAAGATTTATAACGGTTATATGTTTACCGACAATGGCTTCTGGGATACATTTCGCTCGCAGTTCCCATTGACGAATATCCTGCATCCCACACAGCAGGGCCATTATACGAACGCACTGCTGGCAGCTCAGAAGCAATGCGGTTGGTTGCCTTCGTGGTCGTTCCCTGGCGAGACGGGCGGTATGTGCGGAAACCACAGCATCTCTCTTTTGGCCGATGCGTGGGCAAAGGGCATTCACGACTTCAACCCCGATTCTGCCCTTGTGGCATATGCTCACGAGGCGATGAACAAAGGTCCCTACGGAGGTGCCAACGGTCGTGCCGGATGGAAGGAGTATTTCCAGTTGGGCTATGTGCCCTTCCCCCTGTCGCATGGTAGCGTGACGCAGACTTTGGAATATTGCTACGACGACTGGTGTGCCTGGCAGTTAGCTCGCTCATGCGGCAACAAGTTCTACGAGGAGATTTTTGCACGTCAAATGTTCAACTACAAGAATCTGTGGGACCCCGACATCTGTTTCTTCCGTGGGCGGGATGCCGACGGTTCTTGGACAGAGCCTTTCTCTGCCATCAAGTGGGGTGGTCCCTATACCGAGGGCTGTGCGTGGCATTACATTTGGTCGGTCTTTCATGATGTAAACGGACTTATCAATCTTTTTGGCAGCAAAGAACGTTTTTGCCAGAAGATAGATTCTGTTTTCTCTGTTCCCGGTGAGGTAGATCCCGGTTGGTACGGGGGCAAGATTCACGAAATGGTAGAAATGGAACTGGCCGGTATGGGGCAGTACGCCCACGGAAATCAGCCCATTCAGCATATGCCTTACCTTTATTCTTATGCCGGTCAGCCCTGGAAGACGCAATATTGGGTGCGTCAGATTATGGACCGACTATACAACTCCACGCCCGACGGATTCCCTGGCGATGAGGACCAAGGGGGTATGTCATCATGGTACGTCCTCTCGGCCCTCGGCCTTTATGCTGTTACACCGGGAACCGATCAGTATGTTATTGGTTCGCCCCTCTTCCGTAAAGCCACGATCACCATGGAGAATGGCAATCAGTTTGTCATTGAGGCGCAAGACAACGGTCCTCAGAACTACTATATTCAGGACGGACAGCTCAACGGACGGCCTCTCGACCGCAACTACGTTACCTATGGCGAGATATCCCGGGGCGGCACCCTTACCTTTAAGATGGGAGCCGAACCGAATAAACAGCGCAACATTACCAGCGCAGCATCCCCGTATTCTGTTTCAAATTAAAATAATGTAATAATGAAAAAACTTATTTCTTTTATTCTTACGGCGCTTATTGCAAGCACTTCATGGGCACAACCACGCCCAGAGTACCCACGTCCACAGTTTGAACGTCAAGATTGGGTGAATCTGAATGGTGAATGGAGCTACGCTTTTGATTTCGTTGGCTCCGGAGTAGAAAAACGTATGTACGAGAGCAAAGGCTTTGACGGCAAGATTATTGTTCCGTTCGCCCCCGAAAGCAAACTCAGCGGTGTCGGTTATACAGATTTTATCAACAACATCTGGTATCACCGCCAGATTCAGATGCCAGCCGATTGGTCGGGACGTAACATCATGCTTAACTTCCAGGCTGTCTATTATAATTCCGAGGTTTACGTGGATGGTCATCTGGCGGGTCGCCATTTTGGCGGCAGCACGGGCTTTGCAATCGATGTTACACGCTTCCTAAAGGATGGCAAGGCACACGACCTGGTAGTTCATGCCTACAGCGACACCCGCACCCTCAAGCAGCCAGCTGGCAAGCAGAATGTACGCCAGAGCCAGTTTGAGTGTATGTACACCCGTACCACAGGCATTTGGCAAACCGTGTGGATGGAACCCATTGCACCCAAGGGACTGAAGAATGTACAGGTGATTACGGATATTGACCAGAAGCAAGTCATTGTTCATCCTCACTTCTATGCACAGGATGGCGGTACCGTAACCGTTACCTTGAAAGATGGCGCTAAGGTGGTTGCTACCAAGACCGCCAACGCCACAGATGCCTCTACACTCATTCTGCCCGTTAAGGCACCCAAGCTATGGAGTCCCGAGAATCCTTTCCTTTACGACCTTACCTACGAAGTAAAAGATGCCCAGGGTAACGTTGTTGACAAGGTGGCTTCTTATATTGGCATGAGAAAGTTCCACTGCATCGGCAACAAGACCTATCTGAACAACGAGCCCTTCTACCAGCGACTGGTGCTTGACCAGGGATTCTACCCTGACGGCATCTGGACAGCTCCCTCTGACGAGGCCCTGAAGCATGACATCGAACTCTCTATGGCTGCCGGCTTTAATGGTGCCCGTCTGCACCAAAAGGTCTTCGAGGAGCGTTTCCACTACTGGGCCGACCATATGGGCTATATTACCTGGGGCGAAGCTCCATCGTGGGGAATGAATGCCAATGACCCCGAGGTGGCTCGAAACTTCACCTCCGAGTGGACAGAGGAAATCGTTCGCGACCGCAACCATCCCAGCATCGTTATCTGGACACCCATGAACGAAGAGTGGTGGCCAGACCGCGTACAGTTCCCCCGCTTCGTCTCTGACCTGTACGACCTTACCAAGCAACTCGACCCCACCCGTCCTTTCCACGATGTCAGCGGCGGTGCACATGTAAAGACCGATATCTGGTCCACTCACAACTACGAGCAAGACCCCAAGCGCTTACAGGATATAATTTACAAGGACGGCAAGTGGTTCCAGGCACCTCATGACCCCATAGATGTATATCGCACCAACGTGGGCTTCAATCGTCCTACCGATGTCAACCGCTACAGCTATCCCCTCTATACAGAGCCCAACATGCCCTACATCCTGGACGAGTTCGGCGGCATCAAATGGGTAAAGGGTCAGGATAAGGCAACAGGCAACACCGGTGCTTCTTGGGGTTATGGTGAACCGCCTCATTCCCTTGAGGAGTTTTATGCCCGACTGGAGGGTCAGGTGGATGCACTCATGAATATCTCGGACAATGTTTGGGGCTACTGCTTCACCCAGCTTACCGATGTAGAACAAGAGCAGAACGGCGTCTATTTCTACGATCGTACCTCAAAGTTCGACATGGCCCGTATCAAAGCCATCTTCTCCAAGAAACCTGCAGATAGTAAATGAAGAGTGAAAGAGTGAAAAATGAAAAATGAAAACAGAAAAGTGAAAAGTGAAAAGTGAAGAACACCGAAGGGGTCGCGAGCAAAAAGCGAGAACGAAGTGGCAATTTGTTACCGCTGTGCCCGCTAACTACTAACCATTAACCACTCAATGAATAAAGAGAATAAATGTTTTTTCCTCCCCTCGGAGAGGATCAGTATAGGGGTCGCACTGTGCTTTCTGTTTGCGGCTCTCATCGCAAATGCGGCTGACCTTACAAAATACTGCAACCCAATCCTCGGAACAGCCACCCTTTGGACTCCCGAGGACTTGGGTTACACACGTACCGAGGTAAAACGGGCCTGGGGTGCCGAGACATTCCCTGGTGCTGCTATGCCCAATGCGATGGTGCAGTGTACACCCGTTACCATGTATCACAGCGGTAGCGGCTATCAGTACGAGGATCATCAGATTTACGGTTTTGCCCATTCTGCAAAGGGCCATTGGGACCAACTTCACCTGCCCATGCTGCCCGTCACAGGCCGCTTCTCCCCCTACAATTACTGCTCGTGGTTCAGTCACAGTGACGAGGAAGCCCATCCCGGCTACTACAGCGTTTTCCTGCAACGTTACAACGTTAAAGCGGAGTTTACCACCACGCTACGCTGCGCCTATCACCGTTATACCTTCCGGCCCGAAGACGAGAAACGCCTGCTGGTGGATATCACCAAGAACAACGGTCGTCCCCGTCGTTGGAACATAAAGAAATCCTCGGCAGCCAATGCCTTCGAGGGTTTTCAGGACGGTCACGGACGTATGTACTTCTATGCCACCTCCAACCTGCCCGTCAGGGAGGTGTCGTTGCAAACCGCCAAGAAGCAGACCATTGCCGTTGTTGATTTCGAGAACAACAAGGGTGCCGAGCCGTTGGAGCTGAAGATTGGCTTCAGTTTTGTCAGCATAGAGAATGCCAAGGAGAACCTTGCTGCTGAGATGGCAGACCTCAGCTTTGCCGATGTGAGGCAAAAGGCCGATGAGACATGGGAAAACATCTTCTCACACATTCTGGTAGAAGGAGGAACAGAGCGGCAGAAGGGGCTGCTTTACAGTACCCTGTACCGTGCCTTCCTATGGCCCGTCTTGCGCAGCGATGTCAACGGAGAGTATCTTGACAACCACAACAAAGTAATCAAGGGCGATTTCCGCTATTACACCGACCCGTCGTTCTGGGACACCTACCGCAACAAGCTACAGCTCCTGGCCATGATAACGCCCGATGTGGCTTGCGACATTCTTAAGTCCTGTATGGATCGCGGTGAGAAGCGGGGCGGTTACATGCCCACCTTCTTTCACGGCGACCATGCCAGCACCTGGGTAGCTGGTATGTGGAGCAGAGGCATTCAGGGATTCGATTTGGAACGTGCCTATAAACTCATCCTCAAGAACGCCACCGTTCCCGGCCGGGGCGGACGTCCTTTCCTTTACGAATACATCCAGCGCGGATGGATTGCCGAGAAGGACACTACCGATGTACCCACCGAGGACGAGTATAAGGCTGCCGTCACCAAGACACTGGAATATGCCTATGATGACTATGCCGTGGCTCAGGTAGCAAAGGTGCTGGGCGACAAGGCCAATTACAAGCTGCTTATACAGCGTTCAGGTAACTACAAAAACCTTTTCGACCCCTCCACCGGCTTCTGGCGCGGCAAGATAGAGAGTGGCGAGTGGATAAAGGACTTTGACCCATACTACCCCTACTATGCCTATATGTACCGCGAGGCCAATGCCTGGCAGAGCCTTTTCTTTGCACCGCATGATCCGTTGGGCATGATAGCCCTCTACCACAGTAAGGAAGCCGTAGAAGCAAAGCTGGACAGCCTGTTCTCCGAGCCTTGGCGCCAATACGAAGCCTGGAACATGACCGGCTTCATGGGTAACTACTGTCACGGCAACCAACCGGACCACAGTGTGCCCTACACCTATTACTTCATAGACCGGCAAGAGAAGGCGCAGCACATCCTGAATGAGCTGATGGACAAGTACTACGATATGGGAGAGGACCATCTGGCATACGCAGGAATGGATGATGCCGGAGAGACCTCGTCGTGGTATGTCCTCAATGCCATAGGCCTCTACACATACTCCCCTGCCGACCCCGAGTACATCGTTACCGTTCCCTTGTTCGATAAGGTGACGTTCCGTATGGGAGATGGTCGCAGCGTAGTAATCCGCAAAGAAGGCAGTGGCGAGAAGATAACCAAAATCCTCTGCGGAAAGAAGCCCGTAAAGGGTTGGTTTATCAATCATAACGATATGCTGAAGGCGGGAGAGGTGGTTATTTTAATTGAGAATTGAGAATTATTTCGCTAACCCATTGAGAATTGAGAATTACATAATATCGTTATCCTTCCTGTTCTGCGCTGCCCAAACAATGGCGCAGGAATCTTATGTCTGGAACGATTTCGTTGAGGAGTTCACCACCAGTCAGGAAACGGAGAACGAGCAGGATGTACTACTCTCCCTTGAGGAGCTGAAGGAACTGCACGAGCACCCCCTCAACATCAACACCGCCACCGTTGAAGACCTGCAGCAGCTACCTTTCCTAAGCGAGCCACAGATAGAATCCATCCACGCCTATATCTATCTGCACGGACAGATGCAGACCCTGGGCGAACTGCTGATGCTACCCTTGATAGATGCCCAGACGTACAAATGGCTGCACCTGTTTGTATATGCTGTAGAAGTCACGCAGAAAGAGAAAGAGAAAGACAGGCTGTTCGCTCACCTCAGGAACGATTTCTCCATACGAACCGACATTCCGCTCTATCGCCGAAAAGGGTACAGCATAACTGACGGCTATGCAGGCAACCCGCTTTACCAGCGAATGAAATACGAATTAGGAAACAGCAAACACTTCCGTGCCGGCTTCCATATCGAGAAGGATGCGGGAGAAAAGTTTTACGACTCGTACGGCGGCTTTGCCATGCTGCGGGACGTGGGCATTGTTAAAACCGCCGTGGTGGGCGACTACCGTATAGGACTGGGCGAAGGACTGGCACTGGGCGGCAGTGCCTGGTTCAGTAAAACCACTCCAGCCACAAAGCCCCAGACAGGCATAAAGCCGCTGACCAGTACCGACGAGATAAACTTCCTTCGTGGTGCAGCCGTCACGCTGAAACCCTGGCAGGGATGGGAGGTGACCGCCTTTGCCTCGTTCCGTCAGAAAGATGCCACGCTGAATCAGAACGGCGAGATACAGACGCTGCAAACATCGGGCTACCACCGTTCGGCTTCGGAACGGAAGGGCAAAAACAGCGCAACGGCCACTACGGCCGGAGGTGCCGTCTCGTGGCAGGGCAAAGGGCTCCACATAGGGGCAACAGGCTACTTTATGCATTTTAACAAGACGATGAACCCTGGCTCTGCCGTTTACAGGCGTTACTACCCAAAGGGACGGAACTTTGCAGTAGCCAGCCTTTACTACGGATACAGCCGCTACCGGTTTTCGCTGGCTGGAGAAGCTGCCTACAGCACAGAGAAGGGCGGTATAGGTACGCTGAACCGCCTGCAGTGGATTATAAGCAAACGCTACACGCTGTCTGCCGTACAGCGTTTCTATGGCTATAAGTATTATTCTTTTCTGGGCAGAGCCTTTGCCGAGAACTCCTCGGCGCAGAACGAAAGCGGCGTTCTCCTTCACCTGAAGGCACAACCCTGGGAGCGGTGGCAGATTGTCTGCTATGCCGATTTCTTCCACAACCCGTGGCCCAGATACAGGATGAGCAGCAGCAGTTCCGGGCAGGAGCTGATGGTGGAAGTGACGCATCAGCTGAACAAAACCCACACGCTGCAGGCACGCTATCAGCTGAAGCGGAAGGAGCAGGGCGATGTGATGGAGCCTCATCACCGCATCAAGCTGCAGTGGACCTGCACACCCTCCGGGAAATGGAAGTTCCAGACCACCGGGTGGCATCATTCTGTTCTGGAGAGCATTGGGTGGAGCATCCAGGAGACAGCCTACTGCACACTGCAGAAACCCTCTCTAAGGCTTGCATTCATGGCAGGGTATTTCTGTACCGACGATTATTACAGCCGCATTTACCTGTACGAGCCGTCACTGTACAACAGCATATCATCGGCCCAATACTTCGGGAAGGGCATTCACGGTGTCTGTACAGCCAGATGGACCAGCCCTAACAAACGCCTGATGCTGGAAGGAAAGTATTCGCTTTGCAAGTATTTCGACCGCACGGAGCAGGGCAGTGCCCTACAGACCATTTTCAGTTCCTGGAAAAATGACATTTCCCTGCAGTTGAGGGTAGTAATTTAATACCCCTGAAACAGACCCTCGCTTTTATTGGTGACAAAACCCTCGCTTTTATTGGTAACAAAACCCTCGTTTTTATTAATGACAAAAGCCTCGTTTTTGTCAGCACCCAAACCGAGGGGGGCAGAGGTATTGATGTTTCTGAAGTTATAAAAAGACGTTTAATGTGAGCTGAGCAACGTATAGATGGTGTCTATCTGGTCTGCTGTCGGTTCTGCGGGAAACGATGCCACATGTGCCCTGGCTGTCGCTTTCTGCCTGGCAGCCAGCCCGGATTCATTAATAGCAGCGATGAAGTATGACTTCAGATACTCACCACGGTTCACCTGACGGCTTACGCTGTACTTGCCGTCCGTAATCACCTCTAACGGAACGGACAGGTAGATGTTTTCAAATCCGTCGAAATTATGTGTACCGGCTCCTGTAGGGAAACTGGTGCTGACGGGATTGGGCTTCGTTCCCCATTTGGTGAGTGTTTCCTCGTAGAAAACGGCTATCCTGTCATCAGCCTGCAGTTCCATGCTGCTATAGGCCGAGGCCGTCCGGCTTACCTGATAGAAGCCGTTCCAGTGGGTTGAGAAAGCAGCCGGATTACGGATGTCGCTGATGCCTGCCAGTTCCTTATAGAAGATGCCCACATTGTTACGGCCGCTACCCGTAGGCACAGATTGCAGGGCCACGTAGAGCAGCTTGCCGTCGCTGATGCGCTTGGCCGGTACAATAAGCATCTCGCCGTTTATGGGGTTACTACTGGGGCTTGCACTCAGGCCGCCCATGGTGGCCTTTGTTTCTGCATCCCACCTACCCTTACCGGTTCTGGTGTTGGTATAGGTGTAGATGTTCAGAAGGCGTCCGCCACCCACACGGCTCGTAATGATTACCCGTCCGTCAGGTAACTCCTCGCATTTGGGTTCATCGCCATTAGGAACGGGTGTGGCACTGACACCGCCCAACGCCTTCCAGGTGCGCCCGAAGTCGTCAGAATAAATGACCCTGTTACCGTTCGGACGTGCTGCAAGGGCGGCATACAGGCGGTAGTATTCGCCCACTTTCACTATGCGGCTCTGGAAAATCCTACCACCGCCCACAAAGGCTGCCGCCAAGGGGCTTCCTTTATCGAAAAGGCTGTAAATATCCTCTGTCTGATCCACGGGCTTCTGCCAAGTCTCGCCACCGTCCAGACTGCGGATAGCGGCAATCATACTGGGGTTCCGGCGGTTTGTGGTTCCAAAGGTGAAAACAATACACCCTGCCACGGCCATTACCAGAACCTCGTTGTGCTCGCGGTCCATCACCACAGCGGGATCACCGTAAGCAGCCTCCATCGGAGTCTTTACGTTATTTATCAACGAGGCATTGCCTACTGCCACGTCAATTTCCCTGTCGCTCCACGTCAGCCCGTTGTCGTCACTTATCTTAACCACGCAATCTACCTGTCCGAACCCTGGGTCGGTTCCACAGACCAGCCGTGCCGCACTGGCAACAAGCCAGCCCCCCATGCCGCAGGTAATGCCGGGAATGCGGTAGGGAGGAATGTCCATACCGCCATTCAGCGTGCTGAACAGGGTGGTGCGATGTGGCACAGGGTGACTGTCAGCCCAAACCGAGGCTGTCATCAGCACCAATAGCACAAGGGGGCAAAACAGTTTCTTCATGCTATCCGTTACATGCGTTATCAGTGTGCCTTAAGCCATTCCGTGATTTTCTGTAGGGCTTCAGGCGCAAAGGTTTCTTCTATCTGCTGGTATTCTATTACCGCACCGGTCTTGCAATGCTGGAAAAGATGGTTGAGGTTATCGAGCGCCATAACCTCGTGCTTGCTATTTACAAGCCCCTTTTCCATTGCCTGCAGGTTAGCCTGACAGTCAACCTGCATGTCCATCTTTCCGTTGAGTGCCAGCACGGGGCACTGGATTTTGGGTAACAACGGACGTACATCCACCGTCAGGATGTGCTGTATATAAGGTGTGGAAAGTTGTTTTACGGCTTGCTTCAGAAGGGGCTTCATGGCTTCGGGGGCAAGGGAGGTGATTGTCGTATCCAGCTTGCCCTCGGCAGCATGGTCGAAGACGGTACTGATAATGTCAATATATTGATCTACACCAGCTTGCGGAATACCCATTGCCTGCAGAGATACGCGATTCTGCCACAAAAGGGTTTCCTTGCCTGAAACAGCCATTCCCGCCAGTGACACGATAAAGTCTGTCTTACCCTCGGCTGCCAGCATAAGGGCTATGGTTCCGCCCTCGGAATGACCGACGATACCTACTTTACTGAAACGCTTGCGAAGGAAATCAAGACCCGCAGAGGCATCTTGCCGGAAATCATCGGTGGTGAAGTTAAAGAAGGGAACGGAGGAATCGCCATAGCCGCGGTCGTCATAGCGCAAAGAGGCTATGCCGTTGCGGGCAAGGGCATCTGCAATAACGGCGAAGGGTTTATGTTCAAAAAGCGCCTCGTCGCGGTCCTGCTGTCCGCTTCCGGTAACAAAGAGTACGACGGGTGTTTCTGCCGTACAGTCCTTGGGCAGTACCAATGTGCCGTTAAAGGTGTATGTCCCATTCTGGAATCTTACTTCTTCTGTGTTATAAGGAAACGGACCCTTTGGAGTCTGTGGGCGGTTTACCTTGGGTGCTCCGGGTTTAAGGGTCAGGGGAAAGGACATACCGTTCTGGGTGTAGGAGCCGGATATCATGTTCATAAGAAAGACACCCTCGTAGATGGCACCTATCATAGGAACGGAAACCTTCAGCTTTCCCTCTTGGGTATAGCTCTTTTCGGCTTTTAGGCCTTTTACTCCCTGAGAAGGGGAATCCATGGTACAGCCTTCTGTGGTGAAGTTGAAGACCAGCGGCAGTTTCATCCCCTGAATATCCAGTTCTCCGCACCATGTTCCTTCCTGTGCACTGATGCCCATAACGTTTGCGACAAACAGTAATACGGTGATAGCTCTTTTCATTTTCATTATGTTTTCTTTTTACCTTAAAATCGCTTACAAAATTACGCATAAGTGCGGGAATGGCAATATTTTTTTCCGGTTTTTGCAAAAAATATCCGTTTATAAAACCTGATAATCAAAAATAATGCTTAGTTTTGCAGCAAAACTTTATCCATATATTAATTAACAACATTATTATGCTTAGAAAAGTCCGAATTACGCTGGCACTCGTCTTCTGGATTCTGATTACATGGCTGCTGGTTGACTTTACCGGCACCGCCCATGTGTATCTGGGATGGATGGCTAAGATTCAGTTCCTGCCCGCATTGCTTGCTTTGAACGTTGGAGCTTTGCTTTTTGTTATTGTCCTTACGCTCCTTTTCGGGCGTATCTATTGTTCCGTCATCTGCCCGATGGGTGTGATGCAGGATGCCATCGCATGGTTCAGAAAGAAGAAAAACAAGTACAGCTATAGCGAGGAAAAAGGCATTCTGCGTGCCGTTGTCCTTACCATTACCGGTTTCCTGCTTGCCACGAATATGGCCTGGGTGGTAGGCTTGATTGCTCCCTACAGCACATACGGCAGAATTGTGGGGACGGTGTTCTCACCCCTTTACAAACTGGCAAACAATGCGTTGGCTGCCCTTGCCGAACACTATGGAAGTTATGCCGTTTATCAGGTGGATGTCTGGCTGAAGAGCATTCCTGCCCTGATTATTACCCTGACAATATGGATTATCATCGCCGTATTGGCATGGAGGGGCGGACGTACCTGGTGCAACACCATCTGCCCTGTGGGAACGGTACTGGGAATGATAGCCAAATACTCCAGACTGAAAATCGTGATAGACTCCGATGTGTGCAACGGATGCCGCAAGTGCGAGCGTAACTGCAAGGCCTCTTGCATCAATGGAAAGACACACCAGGTGGATTACAGCCGTTGCGTGACTTGCGGAGACTGTATAGAAGTTTGTAATCAGCATGCTATCAGATTAAGCAGTCTCACTCCCATCCCATCCCATAATGAAGGGGAGAAGGAAAAGACTGAGTCTCAACCCGTAGAAAGGGAAATCAGAAGGGAGGATGAAGGTCGTAGGGCTGTATTGGCTGGTATGGCTTTGCTGGCCGGAACATCATTGGTGAAGGCACAGGAAAAGACTACCGATGGAGGTCTGGCCGAGATTGAGGATAAAGTGAAGCCAAACAGAGACAGGCTGATTACGCCTCCGGGCTCCATATCGTTCAGGAATATGTCGGAACATTGCACATCGTGCCAGCTATGTATCAACAGCTGTCCCAACGATGTGCTGCGTCCAAGTAGCAGTCTGGATCGCTTTATGCAGCCAGAGGTAAGCTACGAACGCGGTTACTGCCGGCCCGAATGTACCCGCTGCTCTGACGTCTGTCCTACAGGAGCCATCAAGCCCATTACCGTAGAACAGCGTACCGCTACACAGGTGGGTCATGCCGTTTGGGTGAAAGAGAATTGTGTTCCTGCCGTCGATGGTATTCCATGCGGCAACTGTGCACGCCATTGTCCCGCCGGTGCCATTCAGATGGTTCCCCTGCAGGCTGGTGTTCATCAGGATGGCTGGCGCTGGCTGGATGCCGATAATCAGGAGATTCCAAGAGAGAAGGTTTTGCTCATCCCCGTCGTAAACGAGGAGAAGTGCATCGGTTGCGGTGCCTGCGAGAACCTTTGCCCGTCACGTCCCTTCAGCGCAATCTACGTAGAAGGTCATGAAGTACATCGGGAAATTTAAATACATTGAACATTATGAAAAATATTGATAGACGAGACTTTCTGAAGGTTACAGGAACTGTGGCAGCAACAACGGCGTTGGCAGCTTGTGGCGGCAGTGCTGATACTGATGGAAAGATTGATTATATGGGACACCACACAGGTGAGGTTCCCAAGGATAAAATGACCTATAGGGTTAATCCAAAGACAAACGAGAAGGTAAGCCTGCTGGGATACGGATGGATGCGACTGCCAACAACAAAGAACGGTAGCGCCCGTACACAGGAAAACGCTAACGGTGATTCAATAGACCAAGAACAAGTGAACCGCCTGTGCAAATATGCGTTGGATCATGGAGTCAACTACTTTGACACATCACCAGCCTATTGCAGGGGAAAGAGCGAGGAATCACTGGGTATTGCCTTGGAAAAGAGCGGATACCGCAGAGACCAGTACTTTATAGCTACTAAACTTTCTAACTTCAGTCCTCAGCAATACAGTTTTGAAGCAGGAAAAGAGATGTTCGAGAACAGCCTTAAGTATCTGAAGACTGACTATGTGGATTACCTGCTGTTGCACTCCATCGGTGGCGGCGGTATGCATAATCTGCACCAACGCTATCTGGATAATGGTCTGCTTGCCTGGCTGATGGAACAGCGCCAGGCAGGGCGAATCCGTAACCTGGGATTCTCTTTCCACGGCGATGTTGCCGTTTATGACTGGATGCTGGACCATCACGACGAATACGAGTGGGACTTTGTGCAGATTCAGGCCAATTACTGCGACTGGCACAACGATAAGGATAAGGGACGTTCCGGAGAGTACCTGTATAACCGTCTGGAAGAGCTGGAAATCCCCGCTGTTATTATGGAACCCCTGCTGGGCGGCCGTCTCAGCAAGGTACCCGATCACGTAGTGGCACATCTTAAGCAGCGCGACCCCGAGAGCAGCGTTGCCAGTTGGGCTTTCCGCTATATTGGCAGCAAAACAAACGTACTGACAGTACTTAGCGGCATGACCTACATGGAGCACCTGGAAGACAACATCCGTACTTATTCGCCTTTAAAGCCCCTCTCTGAGGACGAACAGAAGTGGTTGGAGGGCGAGACGGCAACACTTATCAACAGCTATCCAACCATCGACTGCAACGACTGCAAGTACTGTATGCCCTGTCCCTATGGGTTGGATATTCCTGCCATCTTTGTACATTACAATAAATGTGTGAATAAGGGAAATGTTCCTGAAAGTCAGCAGGCCGAGAATTATCAGCGGGCTCGCCGCGCCTTCCTGGTAGGCTACGACAGAAGTGTTCCCAAGTTGCGTCAGGCCAACCATTGCATCCAATGCCGTGCCTGTGTTCCGCATTGTCCTCAGCAGCTGGATATTCCCAGACTCTTAGCCAGAGTTGATGAGTTCGTAGAAAAACTGAAGCAAAACAAATTATAATACCCTCTTCTAACCCCTCCCCTTTTTGGAGGGGCTTTTTTTCCTCCTTAGAAGAGATTCTTATATTCCCATCCTGAGCATTGCCAAATCGGCTTCTTCGCCCACTACCCAGATTTTTTCGCCGGCCTGAAACTTACGCTGGGCTTGAGTAACCTGCAGGTTGCCCTTTTCATCTTCTATGCCTACTACCATGCAATTGTATTTGCGACGGAAATTTATTTCAACCAATGTCTTTCCACAAAGTGGACTCATATTGGATATGCCCACCTTGATGATGGAAAGTGTATTCTTAAGGGCATTTTTTTCTTCAGCCAGATAGACAGACTGCATCATCTTACTTTGGAAAGATCGCAAGCCTTCCTCGTCTGAAACAATCTCTATGGTATCACCCGGATAAATTCTGCTATTACCACCGGGTATATTTATTCGCTGCAGTCCACGGATGATGGCAGCAATATGAATGTGCTCAGTATGGCCAAAATTTAATTGTAAAAGGGTTTTTCCTCCCCACTTGGTATTGGCAGGAATAGTGAAGCTGAAAATCTGTAAGTCCTTACCTCTTAATTTACGTCCGTATGAGGGAAGTTTAGAGTTATCTTCGCGAGCCTGCAAATTTCTTCGGAACGTTCTTTCTATACGAATGCTTATCAACTTTATACGACGACTATATATTATTCCAACCATCAGCAATATACTTATTAGCACGTGCCATACCCACCAGAGCGGTGAAAGAAAAGTAAGTATATGATATATTACGGCACAACCTACAGCAAATTTTAATCCTAAGAGCATTCTAATCATCAAACGATGAAACTTATTAAATTTGTGTAGATACTTTGCCTCTTCAGAATGGTTTTTCTTTATTACTATAGGTCGTACAAAAGGAGAAACCAATAGCATAGTAATAACACCACACACAATATTCCCCCACCAATGCCCGAATAACTGACGGGATAGCGGTAAAAGCGTTGCAAAGCTGGCTCCAATAATGGCAATACTAAGAGTTATATAAACTATGGTATGTATGAAAATCGACTTTAATAACGATTTCCAAGCATTACCTAAACTTATTTTGTTTTTTATAATGGAACTACGACGTTTTAAAGCATTGAGCCGCCTACCTGATATGGAATTTGGAAGCAGCCTTTCTAAGCGGCCATAAAAAGGATCTGCAAACTTTATTATATAGGGTGTAAAGAAAGTTGTAATAATACTTACAGCAACTACTACGGGATAAATGAAGTTGCTGGTCACACCAAGCGATTCTCCAAGTGACGCAATTATAAAGGCAAACTCGCCAATTTGGACTAAAGAAAAACCACAACGGACAGAATCTTTAAGGTCGTTACCTGATATTAGAAAACTCAAACTTCCAAATACCATTTGACCTATAATTACTGCAAATGTGATAGCTATAATAGGTAACCAATAGGCAACAATTATGTTAGGATCTACCAACATACCCACACTTACAAAGAATATGGCACCAAAGAAATCCTTAAGCGGACTTATTGCATTGGATATACGTTCAGAATCGGATGTTTCAGCCATAATACTTCCCATCATAAATGCTCCGAAAGCAGCACTGTAACCCACATTGGAAGCTATTACAACCAAAAGAAAACATAATCCTACACTTACTATAAGAAGTGTTTCTGAATTTATGTATTTCTTGTATCTCCTTAATATAAGCGGAATAATAAAAACACCTACCAAAAACCAAAGTAAAAGGAAGAAACCTAACTTAAGCAGACTATTCAAAAGTTCAACTCCCTCGAACTTTCTACTTACAGCCAAAGCACTTAGAATTACCATCAGTAAGATACCCAAAATATCTTCCAATATCAGGACAGAAAGTACCTTGGAAGCAAAGCGTTGCAGACGAACTCCCGAATCATCAAAAGCCTTATAGATAATGGTAGTGGAACTCATGGCCAACATTCCTCCTAAAAATAGTCGGTCCATATCACTCCATCCAAAAAGCCATCCAACCTCACTGCCTACGCTTATCATACAAGTCATAACAAGCAAAGCGGCTATAATAGGTTGAAGACCCATCTTTATGATGCGCTTGAAAGAAAATTCCAAACCCAATGTAAACATTAAGAATATAACGCCTATCTGACTCCAATCACTTATGCTTGTACTATCTGCTATAGACGGTGTATAAGGCATGTGAGGACCAGCCAAAAAACCTGCTACAATATAACCTAATACCAGCGGTTGCCGTAGTTTCTTAAAAATAATGGTAACGGCACCGGCTACAATAAGTATGTAGGCAAGGTCTATTATAAGATGAGGAAGTTCTTCCATTTAATAAAAATATTTTATGCACTCTTCCTATAAAAGGAGAGCTTAAGAGGGTATTTATAACCCCAAATTTTCACTTATTTCCAACATTTTATTGATAGGTATTATGGCTCTACTCGCTACATCCCTATCTACTTCCACCTGTGGCCATTCATATTTAAGGCAGTTATAGAGTTTATTCATTGTAATGAGTTTCATAAAGTTACACTCATTGCAAGCACAAGTACTATCTTCAGGAGGTGCAGGAATAAATTTTTTATTAGGGCAAGCCTTCTGCATCTCGTGCAATATTCCGCTTTCTGTTGCCACAATAAATTCTGTTGCCTCCTCACTTATACTATATTTTAGAAGGGCAGCTGTACTTCCAACCTTATCTGCAACTTTAACAACAGCACCTTTACATTCAGGATGAACCAATATCTTTGCCTTAGGATGTTCTTCCTTTAACTGAAGTATTTTCTCAAGAGAAAACTTTTCATGAACATGACAGGCACCATTCCATAGTAGCATATCACGACCCGTTATACTGTTGATGTAATTACCCAAGTTCTTGTCAGGACCGAATATAATCTTTGTATCTTTTGGGAAACTTTCTACAATCTGACGGGCATTACTACTGGTTACTACAACATCTGTTAAAGCTTTTGTAGCAGCCGTAGTGTTAACATAACTTACTACAGTATGATTAGGATGAGCCTTAACAAAAGCCTCAAACTCATTGGCAGGACAACTTTCAGCAAGCGAACAGGTAGCATTCAAGTCTGGTACCAAAACAACTTTATCGGGGCAAAGTATCTTATTGGTTTCACCCATAAAGTGAACACCGCACATAACTATAATATCCGCATCTGTTTTGGCAGCCTTCTGTGCTAAAGCCAGACTGTCACCTATGTAATCGGCTATATCCTGAATTTCACCTTCTGTGTAATAGTGCGCCATAATAATAGCATTCTTTTCTTTACACATACGTCGGATTTCAGCCTTAATGTCTGTACCTTCAGGAATGGGTTCATCTATATACCCAAGTTCTTTCCATTTTTTTTCTATCATATTATTTATTTTATATTTTTTCTTTTTAAATAATACAGTAATGATTATGATTATATACTGTTAATAGTGTTTATAATTATTGGTTATATTATTCATAAATATATATTTGTGGTTATTAACTAACTTTTCAACAGCATTATTCACATTTACTTATTAAACTATATTTTCTTTTAACTATGTATTTTACTTTATTTTATAACTATATATTTTCTTCATTAAAAAAAGTTTTCAACACCTGTTTATAAATTGCAAATATAAATATTTTATCTCATATATATGTTTAATAACTCAATAAAAATGTGTTGAAACCATTATAAAAAATTTTATGAGTTTTGTTAATAAATATTTTTATATGGGTTTTGCACATTCTTTTGTTAATAATTAATGATATTTACACATTATTTTATTATAGTTATCAACATATTTTGATAATTTTGTGGAAAACTATTTGAAAGGTAGTTAAACTTAAATAAATAAATAAATATAATGAGAAAGTTAATGGTAACGGAGATGAGGCGTAAAAGTGTGAATGAATTTAAGGAATCATATAAAATGCCGTTAGTGGTTGTTTTGGACCATGTAAGAAGTCTTTATAATGTTGGAAGTGTCTTCCGTACCAGCGATGCTTTTATTGTTCAAGGTATATGTCTGTGTGGTATTACGGCTCAACCACCTCATCCCGAAATACATAAAACGGCTCTTGGTGCAGAGGATAGTGTAGAATGGAAATACTTTAAAAATACCCTGGATGCGGTGAACTGGTTGAAACAATTGGGTTATACAGTTCTGGCTATTGAACAATGTGAGGGAAGTATTATGCTTCAGAATTTTAAATGGGATATTAACAAAAAGTATGCTGTAGTTTTAGGAAACGAGGTAAAGGGTGTTCAACAGCAAGTTATTGATAATTGTGAAGGATGCATAGAGATTCCTCAGTTTGGTACTAAACATAGTATGAATGTAAGTGTTACGGCAGGAATTATAATATGGTCTATAGCTGACCGTTTTCTACTAAAAGAACAACACGCTCAATAAGTTTATCGTCGTCTTCTGGTTTATATTCCTTTTTTAAAGAAGCACGGAAAGTCCATGCAAATATCTGATAAAAGGTTGCTTTAGCTGGACCGAAGAAAGCTTTTACTATTTCGTATGAACTTTGGTTACATTCCCTGTCAATAAGTTTTATTAATAATTTTCCCTGACTATAAGTAAGTTTCTTCATTTCAGGTTTATATTGACGCATTAAATCTTTTTCTATGTTGGCAATATGCTGTTGTTTTGATTTTTTGTCAGGAAGCATTTCCAACACTTCATAGCTTTCTGTTATAATACTGTTTACACGTTGTGCAATAGGAAGAACTTTCTTTACATTATATATAAGTTTATTGTAAGCCCTACGTTGTCTTTCACTTTTAAACTTAATGGGGGCATAAACCCATAGTCCGGGATTCCAAGTATAGCACCAAATAGTGTCTCCTTCTTCTATTTCAGGTTTTTTATATCGATATCGTTGCAGTTTAAGTTTATATCCTTCTGTCTGCTGTGGAAGTATAAGTTCTCCAAAATCCTCTTCTTGTGCCCTTACAGCATTCGAAAAAAAGAGGAAAACGCTGAATATGATGAAAAAATACTTCATTTTCGGCTGCAAAATTAAAAAATAATGTTCAATGTTCAATGCCCTACATTCAATGTTTAAACTTTTTTTTATCTTTGAAACATAGTTTCTAAATTATCTACTTTATTATTTTATCAGTTTTATTTGGAAAATATCTCACTTACCAGTAATTTTGCATTTATTATGAGTACTATTATTTATCCTTCTCCCATTTTTGGGCCTGTTCACAGCAGAAGATTAGGTATTTCCCTTGGCATTAACCTTTTACCTGAGGGAGGAAAGTTGTGCAGTTTTGATTGTGTGTATTGCGAATGCGGTCTGAACAGAGACCACAGAACGCACAATCCCTTACCTTCTGCCGATAAGGTGGAAGAGTGCTTGAAACTTAGACTTAAGGAACTAAAAAAAGAAGGTATAGTGCCTGATGTATTTACCTTTGCTGGCAATGGGGAACCTACTCTTAATCCACATTTTCCAGAGATTGCAGATAGGGTTATAAATATTCGTAACCAATATTGCCCCAATGCTAAGATAAGTATATTGAGCAATGCCACGCAGATTCATAGGCCGGAAATAAGAGAAGCATTGTTGAAATTCGACAATAACATTCAGAAACTGGATACTGTCTCAACTACATATATATATAAAGTAGATCAGCCACAGGGACATTATGATGTAGAGGAGCAAATAAAAAATATGCAGCTATTTAATGGTCATGTTATTATTCAGACTATGTTTATGACTGGAGAATTGGCTGGCGAGAGCGTCAACAATACTACTCCAGCCTACGTAGAACCGTATATAGAAGCTCTTAAACGCATCCAGCCCAGTAAGGTTATGATTTACACCATCGACCGTGAAACTCCTTTTAAAGGCCTTAAGAAAGCTTCTCCTGACATTTTGGATAGCATAGCGGAACAAATAAGGAAAGCGGGTTTTGAATGTAGTGTAAGCTATTGAAAGTTAAAAATGAAAGAGTGAAATATGAAAGTTACCGTGCTCGTCGATTTAGTTAGCGGGATAAAGAAAATAATATGAAAAACATTGTTTTGTTTATAGTAATTTTGGGTGCTTTTACATTGCATGCTAAAGAAAACAGATGGACAATCAACGGAAGTCATTCCGTTCAGTGGGAAACCTCTAAGGGCGATTTGCCTTATACAGACCACATTGAAATGTCCGGACTTAGTACTTCGGTGGTTTATTATTGGGGTGTGAATGAAAAGAAGCAGTTTACTATGGATAGGCATTTGGTTTTTCCTATGCTTAGAACCATTCCTAACAATACTCACGCCAGTTGGATGCCGCGCTGCGATGTAGATTTCCTGAAGGGAATGACGGCTAACAAACGCTATATGAGCGGAGAGGAAGTTAAGACGGTTACCATCGATGGAATTCTTAATGTTTTCAGCACCATAAAGGGGGATGGCAACGAGTTTGAGGTAACGCGCCATTTTTTCCCAAGCACCAAACATACAGCAGTCTGTGAGGCATATATCATTAAGAATATTGGTAAGAAGAAGGAGACTATTCGTGTACCAGCTCTCTACCAGGTTCGTACCACCAACAAAGAGGATGGTACGCGAGGCTCTTATAAATTGGTGGCAAAAACAGAATTCAAGGAGGATTTCATGAAGACCTTGGAGCCAGGAGAAAGAGCAGAATTTTATTGTACCATTCAGGCATTTGCTGAGGCAGACGAGAAAGAGATAGCTTTGGATGTGATTGAAGAATCCGTTTGCCGATACGATTTTGTTGATAAGGTTGCCAATAGGAATTTATCATTTGAATGCCCTGATAAGACCATCCAAACCCTCTTCCAGATGAGTAAAATTCGTGCCAGCGAGAGTATCTTCTATACTCAGAACGGCCTTATGCACGCCCCTGGAGGCGAAAGTTACTATGCTGCTATGTGGTGCAACGACCAAGCTGAATACGTGAATCCCTTCTTCCCCTTCTTAGGATATGATAAGGGCAATGAGAGTGCTATGACTACTTGGCGATGCTACTTGAAATATATTAATCCTGAATACAAATTTGTGCCATGGAGCATTATCTGCGGAGGTGATGATGTGTTTGGTCCCTTCGATCGTGGCGATGCTGCTATGTTGGCATACGGAGCCAGTCGTTATTGTTTGGAACGTGGTGATAGGGATATTGCCCAAGAGGTTTGGCCCCTGATAGAATGGTGTCTGGAATATTGCCATCGTAAGCTTAATCATCACGGAGTAGTTGCCAGTGATGCCGATGAGTTGGAGGGCCGTCTGCCCGCTGGTGATGCCAACCTCTGCACCAGCAGTCTCTATTACGATGCCCTTATTAGCGGAGCCTACCTTTTGGAAGAGATTGGAAAAAATCATAATTCTCAATTCTTAATAAAAAACTATCGCCAGCAGGCAGCTACCTTGCGCAAAAACATCGATAAATTTTTCCATGCAAAGGTTGAGGGGTACGATACCTATCGTTATTACGAGGGCAACGATGTCCTGCGCTCCTGGATTTGCATACCCCTAACAATGGGCATCTACGACAGGGCTCAGGGTACGCTTCAGGCCATGTTCTCGCCCCAGTTGTGGACAGAGAACGGAATGCTCTCTCAGAGTGGTGACAAGATATTTTGGGACCGTTCTACCCTTTACGGCTTCCGAGGAGCTTTTGCTTCTGGCTATGCTGATAAGGCTTTGGAATATTTGAAAAAGTTTTCTGCCATTCGTCTGCTTGGTGAGCATGTTCCCTACGTAGTAGAGGCTTGGCCCGAAGGCGGACTGCGCCATCTTTCAGCTGAGAGCGGACTCTATTGCCGTATCATCACAGAGGGTCTGTTAGGCTTCCGTCCAACAGGCTTCCGCAGCTTCAATCTCACCCCTCAGATGCCAACAGAATGGGACAAGTATAGCCTTTGTAATATCTTTGCTTGTACAGATTCTCCTATCAATATATGGGTAGAGCGTATTACTGGTGGCAAACTATCTGTAAAGATAGAAAAAGAACAAAAGGTCATAAAAAACTTTACCATAAAAACTGGCGAGACTATACGGGTTAGTATAAAATAATGTTAATAATCTATATGCATCAATAAATATAGGAAAAATCCTAATAAACAAGAACTACTAAAAATAGACAATAAAGGTAAGTTCGCGTGTTCTTTTTTAAAAAATGCTTATCTTTGCCCACGTTAACGGAAACGAAGATGAAAATGACTGCAAAAATCATGAAGAAGATGAGGCTGAAAGTACCTGATAACATGAAGGACGTGAACACAATGACAGGTCAGTTTGTGTTATCGTTCCTTGCTACCACCATATCCATCGCCCTGACCTTTGGCTCGGCTCATATCGTGGAGCAGAGAAAGAAGAAAGCAGAGAAACGCGAGATAGTGATGATGCTGATGTATGACATGCAATCCACCCTTAAAATGTTGGATGAATGCGACTCGTGCTTGAACTGCTTCTTTGACAAACAGGTAGAGATTCTGGAAAATCCTGAAACGTTCAATGATAAAAGATTTGATTTGGTTCATCTGGCGCCACGTCTGGATTATCCGTTGACGCTGGAGAATATTTTCACGTCGAGCATCGAGACTATCAACACCATCGGCAATACAGTCTTCGTCGAAAGCGTCTCAATATTCTATGATATCCGAAGCAAATACAAGCATGAGATTTTTGACGACTTCATAAAGAACATGCAAGATTGCATTGCTAATATTGATAGTCTGGCCGCCTTCAGCGAAACAAAAGATTATCCTCTCATAAGTGATTTGTACATTATAGACTTGAAGATGATATTTGAACAATGTAAGCAGATGATGTATGTGAGTGACGAAGAATTGCAGACCTTTGTGAACGAGAGATACAAACTGGACAAAGCACATGATACTACCATTGGAATCAGGTATCAGCAGGCGGCAAAGGAGAATGTGAAACGCTTGCTTAAGTTTGAAGAGGCTTTGGAGAAACTGGAAAAAGCAAACAAATAAACACATTTATTTATGAAAAAAATGCTGGCAATGGGGCTTATCGTAGCCTCCGTGTTAAGTGGCTGCACGCCCAGGGACAAGAACACGCTGAGAGTTAAAATGGATATACAGGGCTTTGGCGACACGGTAATGATTTATGGAGGTCCCGAAAAACTGCAGTTCGTTGGAAAGGACGGCAAGTTCGACTTCGAAGTTCAGGTAGATACCCCGTTCACGGCTCTGTTGTATCAGCCCAAGTTGGACCGTGGCGAGATGGATGACATTATGTTCTATCATGTTCCCTTTGTGGGCGGTGAGGAAGTGCGTATTTGGCAGACCGTCCCTGAACGCTACGATGTGGACGGAACGGGTTTCTATGCCGACTATCATAAGGTTGACCTCTTTGTGGAGGAAGCAAGCAAGGAAATGCAGGAAGTGAGTAGGAAATACAGGGAAATGGATGGAGATGAATCTATCAGCGAAAAGGAAAAAGAAGAATTCTTCGAGAATACAGTCGTACCTGCTAACCGTGCTTTCTGGCAGACTTTGGTAGATTATGCCAAGGAGCATCCTAAGCAGGAGGCTGTTGTTCCCTTCCTTGAGCGCTTGGGTGACGGTGAAATGCATGTAAAGGCTTTTGAGAGTCTTGATGCCTCTGTTCGTGAGGGGCGTATGAAGGTCTTTTACGATAATTGGCGAAAGAAGGTTGAAGAGCGTGCTGCGCAGGCAGGAAAAGAGGCCGAAGCTGCCAAGAAGCAAGAATCGGGTTTGGAGGCTCCTGCCTTCACGTTGAATGACATCAACGGAAAGCCCCTTGCCCTTGAGTCTCTGCGCGGCAAGTACGTGATTCTGGACTTCTGGGGTTCGTGGTGCGGATGGTGCATCAAGGGCTTCCCCAAGATGAAAGAGTATTATACCAAGTATGCAGGCAAGTTCGAGATTCTGGGTATTGACTGCAGCGATACGGAGGAAAAGTGGAAAGCTGCCGTTGAGAAGCATCAGGTGCCCTGGCTTCACGTTTACTGTCCCGATGATGCTACCGTGCAGGCTGACTATGGTATTACGGCTTATCCCACAAAGATTATCATTGGCCCTGACGGCAAGATTGTGAAGTCCATCGTAGGGGAGGATCCCGCTTTCTATACCCTGCTGGATGACCTCTTCGGGAAGAAATAATAACCTTTATTAATAGAAATAGAAATTAGGGAATCCCTCTCTCGAATAAAAAATTGACGGCTTTCGTTGTCTGTATTGAGAAAATGTCGTACCTTCGCATTAGATATGGCACAAGACAATAAACAGACACAGAATCAGGTACAGGTACAGGCGCAGCAGCAAGTGCAGGTGCAGACGCTTTCGCCCCAACAGGTTATGCTAGTGCGGCTCACCGAAATGCCCATAGAAGCCCTGCAGCAGCGCATAGAGAACGAGTGTCTGGAGAATCCTTGGCTGGAAAAAGCCTCCCCCGACCTCTCCGAGGGAGGGGAGTACACAGATGATGCCCCCTCTCCCTTGGAGAGAGATGGGGAGAGGCCTGAAGATTCTTATGATTACCGCTCGGAAGATGACATCCCAGACTATTTGTTGCGTCCTACCTATAGCAATATCACAGTACCAGAGAACGTGGAATACGGCGATACCTTATCGTTCTATGATCAGCTGAAGGCTCAGATGTCGGACTTTGACCTAACAGAGCACGAGCGTACGTTACTGGAGTATCTTATTGGCGAACTGGACGGCAACGGGCTGCTTGGTAAGCCACTTATTCAGATTATAGACGAAGCAGAGATATACCAAGGTATAGAGACCTCGGAGCAGGAAATGCTGAAAGTGCTGGACATACTGCAACAGTTCGAGCCAGCAGGAATTGGAGCCCGCACGCTGCAAGAATGTCTGTTGTTACAGATAAAACGAGACGAGAAAAACCCTTATCGACCCCTGCTTCAGGACGTAATAGAGAAATGTTACGACGATTTTATCCACAAGCGTTGGGAACGTATTCAGCAGCGACTGAACTTGTCAGCGTTGCAGACAGAGGAACTAAAACGCGAGATAAAACGCCTGAATCCTCGTCCAGGTTCATCGTTGGGCGAGAAGAGCATGGTGGTGGGACACCAGATAACACCCGACTTTATCGTGGATACCGACGAAGACGGTCATATAAGTATGCAGCTGAACGGAGGAGACGCATCGACTCTGATGATAAGCGATGATGCTACGGAGAAGCTTAAAGCTTATGAGAAGATGAAGGATTCGCAACTGAGTAAAGCTGTACAGGAAGACATTCGGTTTACGCGTGAATATGTTGAGCGCGGACAACTCTTTATTGAGGCTCTGGCACAGCGCCGCGAGAGCATGATAAGGACCATGAATGCCATTATAAAGTTGCAGCGCCCCTTCTTCCTGGAAGGCGACGATACTTTGCTCAAGCCTATGAGACTTGAGGACGTAGCCACGTTGGCAGGCTATGACATCAGTACGGTGAGCCGCGTATGCAATAGCAAATACGTGCAGACCCCCTTTGGCATATACTCTCTGAAGCACTTCTTTACCCATAAGGCTGTACAGAAGGACGATGCGGAAATGGCAACATCAAAGCAGGTTATGGCTGTCATACAAGAGTTGATAGACGCAGAGGACAAGCAGAATCCCCTGAGCGATGAGAAACTTTCCGTTCTGCTGAAAGAAAAGGGATATGATATAGCAAGAAGAACTATTGCCAAATACAGGGAGGCCATGAAAATCCCAATAGCAAGAATGAGAAAATGAGAAAACATATTGTTATAGCCAGCATATTCAGTAGCATATTCCGACCCATGTACTACCCTACCGTCGGAACCATCATTCTGCTTACTTTTACATACATGACCCTATTTCCTTGGGTTTTTCGTCTGGTGGTGCTGGGTATTGTGTATTTTTTCACGGTCTTTCTGCCAGTGCTTATAACCTATTTATACAGACGCCTTCATGGATGGGGGCAGCAGGATTTGAGGGAAAGGCATAAACGTTTTATTCCGTATGCCATCCATTTCATTTGCTATCTGTGCTGTATGTATCTGCTGGACAACATGCATCTGCCTCGTTTTCTTACGGCCATCCTGTTTGTTTCTTTGTTGGTGCAGACGTGCTGCATCGTCATAAATATGTTTTGGAAGGTAAGTATGCATTCGGCAGGTTCGGGAGCCGTTATTGGAGCATTGGTGGCATATTCGGGCATTTTCGGTTTTAACCCCGTATGGTGGCTCTGTGGTGCTATTCTACTGTCGGGCTGCGTAATGAGTAGCCGCATGGTGCTTCTTCAGCATAGTCTGCCACAGGTTCTGGTGGGAACGATGGTAGGTGTGATATGTGGATTCTTCGGAATATTGTTTGTGTAAGTGAAAAAATGAAAAGTATAAGTTGTCATTAACTTGTTAACTCGTCAATAAAAAATATGAAAGCAATTGTCAGCATTATCATGGGTAGCACAAGCGACCTGCCCGTTATGGAAAAAGCCGCTAAGTTTCTCGACGAGATGGAGATTCCCTTTGAGATGAATGCCCTCTCGGCTCATCGAACCCCCCAAGAGGTGGAGGAATTTGCCAGGAATGCCGAGCAGAGAGGAATCAAAGTCATCATAGCCGGAGCCGGTATGGCAGCCGCCCTGCCTGGTGTGATAGCAGCTAATACAACTCTGCCTGTCATAGGTGTGCCCATCAAAGGTATGTTGGACGGATTGGACGCTATGCTGAGCATCATTCAGATGCCTCCCGGCATTCCTGTGGCTACCGTAGGCGTAAACGGTGCTCAGAATGCAGGCATCCTGGCAGCAGAGATGCTGGCACTTGGCGACGAAGTACTGTCCATCAAGCTGAAGGCTTACAAGGAGGATTTGAAGCAGAAGATAGTAAAGGCCAACATAGACTTGGCTATGGTAAAGTATAACTTCAAGGTAAACTAAATGAGACGACCCACACACGAGGTTAAGATAGGCAAACTGCGTATTGGCGGCCAGAATAAGGTGGCCGTGCAGAGTATGACCACCTGCAGCACAATGGACACAGAGGGTTGTGTAGAGCAATGCATCCGTATCATAGACGCAGGAGCAGATTTGGTTAGGCTGACCACACAAGGCACTCGCGAAGCAGAGAACCTACGTAACATAAAGGCGGGTTTGATAGCTCGCGGCTATGGTGATACACCACTCTGCGCCGATGTGCATTTCAATCCCAATGTGGCCGATGTGGCAGCTACTATTGTAGAGAAGGTACGCATCAATCCCGGTAACTACGTAGATCCTGCCCGTCAGTTTAAGCATCTGGAATATACAGACGAAGAATACCAGCAGGAATTGAAGCGTCTGGACGAGCGTTTCTGTGGTTTTCTGGCAATATGCAGACAGTACGGAACAGCTATCAGAATAGGTGTGAATCACGGCTCGCTTTCCGACCGTATCATGTCTCGGTATGGAGACACCCCGGCCGGCATTGTAGAAAGCTGTATGGAGTTCCTTCGCATTTGTGAGCGCGAACATTTCCCGGATGTGGTGGTAAGTATTAAGGCCAGCAATACCGTCATCATGGTGCAGAGTGTCCGTCTGCTGGTTAAGGAGATGGAGAAGGAAGGTATGGACTACCCGCTGCACTTAGGCGTTACGGAGGCTGGAGAAGGCGAAGACGGACGTTTGAAGAGTGCTGTGGGCATCGGTGCTTTACTCATAGATGGTATAGGCGACACGATAAGAGTTTCCTTGAGCGAGGAACCCGAGTGCGAGATACCTGTGGCACAAAGCATCCTTCAAGCCGCCCGTGTACAGATGCATAAGACGGAGTACATCTCCTGCCCGGGTTGCGGACGCACGCTCTATGACCTTCAGGACACCATTCGTCGCATCAAAGCTGCAGTCGAGGAGAAAGCCAAGACTGATGCCCACTATAAGAAGCTTAAGATAGGCATTATGGGTTGCATCGTGAACGGCCCGGGCGAAATGGCCGATGCTGACTATGGCTACGTTGGTGCTGCCCGGGGAAAAGTCTCGCTCTATAAGAACAAGGAGTGCATCGAAAAAAACATTCCCGAAGCCGAAGCCGTAGAACGCCTCATTGCCTTCATCGACAAAGACCTTAAATAGTTCCCTTTTTCTGCGTTTCATTTTTTTATGATACGCTACGCTTTACTTTCGCTTCACCTATACATTACCCATACTCATGAGTATAGTTAGAAGCAAGGTAAAAGCAGCCTAAAAGCAATGTGATTGCCAGCTAAAGCGAGGCATCTCCGAAGCAAACCAATGAGGCTATAAAAATGAACCTATGGTTCGTGAAAAGGCCCTAAAAATACCCTCTGTAGTTTGAGTGAATTCAACAAATAAAAGGGAAATTATTTGGCAATATTGGTAATTGTTCGTATTTTTGCCAAAATTAAAGTCCAACTTTAAATTTGTCCAACCCGTGAATAGCAATTTAATAGACAGAAAGTTATCTGCGTCTATAATGGATGTATTCCGTTATCTTCCCGTCGTAACACTGACAGGACCGCGTCAGTCGGGAAAGACAACGCTGTGCCGTGAGTTGTTTCCGAATCTTCCATACGCCAACTTGGAGGATGTATCTACATTGGTCGAAATGCAGACAGACCCTAAGGCTTTCCTTGCAAAATATCCACAAGGGGTGATTATTGATGAGGCGCAGAACTATCCCGAAATATTCTCTTATTTGCAGGTTCTTGTGGACGAAGACCGTCATCAAGGCAAGACTGACCGCCACTTCATCGTGACAGGAAGCAACAACTTCGCTTTGATGGAGCGTGTAACCCAGTCAATGGTTGGACGAACAGCAGTTATGACCCTGCTGCCCCTTTCCACACAGGAGATTGTGGATTATTCGCCTAATGCCACTACCTCGCAGATGCTTTTGCGCGGAGGATATCCTGCTGTTTGGACAACCGATGACGCGGCGCGACAGACTTTGCTCTCCAACTACTATACCACCTACATTGAGCGCGATGTACGCCGTCTCATCAATGTGAAAGACCTGCAGGCCTTCCAAACCTTCATTCGCCTCTGTGCCACCAGAATCGGGCAGGAGTTCAACGCCTCAGCCCTGTCAATAGAGGTGGGAGTGAGTGTACCTACAGTCAAGAATTGGTTGAGCATCCTGTCAGCTTCCTATGTTGTGCATTTGCTGCATCCTTATTATGCGAACATAGGCAAACGGCTGACCAAGACACCTAAGCTCTATTTCTACGATACGGGGCTGGCTGCTTTTCTGCTTGGCATACAGACAGAAGAGCAGATGGACTTGCATCCTCTGCGTGGCAGCCTGTTCGAGAACATGATTGTGAATGACTTTATGAAACACGGTTACAATGCCGGGCGCGAGGATATGTTGTTCTTCTATCGCGACAAGAGCCAGCGCGAAGTGGATATCCTGCGAGTGTTGCCTCCCGACCGAGTTGAAGCATACGAGGTGAAAGCTGCACAGACGTTCCAACCTCGTTTCTTTGACAATCTCCATTATCTCCAGCCCCTATTGAACAACCGTCTTCAGAGCACTTCGGTTATTTACGATGGTCAGCAGGAAAACCCACAGCAGTGGGATGGTTTCATCAACTTCCGGCATCTGTTTGCATAAGTGTCTTATTATAAGACATTCAGTATGCTATGAGTAGCAAGGGGATAGCATAAAATAGATAGCCCCGCCTGGGAGAGTAAGACTATTTGCGTATCATATTTTTATGATACGCTACGCTTTACGCTTTACGCTGGGAGGGAAAGGATTTAAGGCTTGGGGTGAAAAAATGCGGGCTCGCGAGGGGCGACTGCCCTAAGTTCATAAAAAGGCCCTAAAATAACCGAGCCGCCTCAAATGATCCGTTGAGGCGGCTCGATCGATCGTTTGAGGCGGCTCAGGGATTTTGGAGGCTCGACAATCAATAAGGGTATGGTCTGGCGATACCCACAGATTTTGCAGCATCTTTCTTTTTGGTTCTCCTTCAACGATTTTGATTTCCTCTTCTGTTCTTCTCATAGGATGCAGAGATAAGGATTAATTCTCTTTTCTCTGCTTCGAGACAGAATTATTCATCCCTTCTCTGCATAAATTATCCACGATTTTCTTTGTGCGGATGGTTGCATCTGCTTATCACCACCAGTCAGGTAGCACAATGTTATCTACCTCATGTGCCTTCTCAAACAATGGTGAGATCTCTTTATCTGTAAAGCCTGCTATGCCACAGCCAATGCGGGTAACAAGGAATGTCAGTTCCGGATGGCCCTTGGCAAACTCAATGAATTCATCCACATACGGTTTGATAGTCTCCACGCCGCCCTGCATGGTAGGGATTCCATAGCTCTGGCCCTGTAAGCCAACTCCTTGTCCCATAATAGCGCCAAACTTGCGGTAGGCAGAATAAGCAGCTCCACCGCCATGCATACCTCTCAGGTTACTGCCAAAGACGAATATCTCGCCTGGCTGGAGTTCAGAAATGAACTCAGGTGTTGTACGTTTCTGTTGCATAGGTCTAAGCATCGCGTCGGAGATGGCACTGTAATCTATATCTGGACAAGGTGACTCCAAAATACTTGAACTGAAAACAGATGTCTCTTCTGCAATACTAAGCTTAGGTTCTACCACTATTACTTCTGCCATTTCCATATCCAAATCGAAATACTTCCGGAAATATGGAATAATAATATTGTCCTTTAGTTTACTGTATTTTTGCGATACTGCTGCAGGAGTAATGCCCATTTGCTCAGCCACCTCTTTTCCTTTGTATCCTTTCAGAAGAATTAAATCTATAATCAATCTGTCTTCACGACTCATGGACGAATGGTCGCATATATCTTTTAACATGCGATTGAATCGCAGGCGTAGGTTGCTTGAAACATCGAACGAGCGCAGATAGTCTTCAAAAGAGATGCTACCATACTCCCTCCTGTACCATTTTAGTGCATCAAGCACTATATATCGGAATCCGTTTATAATCCAGGACTTTAGGCTAACACCAGGCGAATGGTCTTCTAATGGTTTCCAGTCGTGTTCCATCAGATAGATGGCATATTGGTGTGCCAGCGACATGAAATCGAGATTTTCTTTTTCACTAAGATGATATCGTTGATTAAATATGTTATAGCCCACCTCACAATACCCATAAAAGTATTCACGGATAATGTTAGCATTGCCATAGCGAAATCCTCTTATAACAGCTTCGTCAGATAAGTTTTGATGATACATTTTCAATTATTTTGGTGCTAAAGTACAAAAAAATTACATATCCGCTTAATTTTTATGCAAAATCTTCTTTAAAATAATAAAGACGAGTTCAAAAAGAGTATTCACCATTAAAAAGAACAACTATGCAGAAGAAAGATTCAAAACGAGTTCACAACCTTATTATTGTTGACGAGAGCGGTTCAATGTCAATCATCCGCAAACAAGCCTTTACTGGAATGAGCGAGACCTTATAGACCGTTCGACAGATGCAGAAGAAATACCCAGATCAGGAACAGTATGTTACCCTTCTTACATTTGATACTGGGCACACCACATGGCACTATGACAATACCCCTGCTGATAAGACTCATGATTTGGAGTGGAAGGATTATAACCCTGGTGGTGGCACACCTCTCTATGATGCTATCGGTAAGGGCATTTCAAAGGTAAACGCCAACGTTACTGAAGGCGACCATGTGTTAGTAACCATAATTACTGATGGTGAGGAGAATAGTTCGGAGGAATGGACATTAAAGATGGTTCGTAACATGATTGAAAAATTGAAAAAGCAAAACTGGACATTCACACTTATTGGAACGGATAACCTTGACGTTGAGTCTATGGCCCATTCGTTTGCTATAGACGAACATCTGGCGTTTAAGGAGGATGAAGAAGGAACACTTTCGATGTTCGAGAAGGAGCATCGTAGCCGTGAGCGCTTCAATTTCTGTATTGCTTCAGAAGCATCAATAGCCAAAGGAAAATTCTTCGATGAAGATTAAATTGCCATGTTTAGCGAAAAGTTTGAGGCAGGAGAATAAAATAATATGCGTTTTGTTTGGTTCTGCCCTCAACTTTTCATAGATTTGCAAAAAAACAATCAGGGACAGCAAATTACAAATTTATAATATTATTCATGATATACTTTTAATTTATGGAGATTAATAAAAAGAACCAAGAAGAAAATCTGATAAAAGCTATAAAGGACAATCTTGCTGAACTATATAAAGAAGCATATGGAGAACAGAAGCATGGTAATAAAGAGACTAACTAATAAAAGAAAAAAATATGAACATTAATGAAGCATTAAATTCTTGTCTTTCAAATATGAGAGCAAGTAATGATTTCAATGACTCCGCTACTGTGAATTCAATCAAAGAGTTGCTAGGATGCGTAATAGATAATCCTGCAAAACTCATTAATTATGCGGATGAGGAGAAATTGTCAATAGCATTATCAAGTGTACTTACATGTCAATTTCCTTCTGATTATCCTACATACAAAGATATAAATGTGCGAAATCTTGTTTTTGCAACTTCATATTATCTTTATATGCACCAACTTGAAACGGGTATGTTTTGTGATAGAAATTGGCCTTCATTCATTACCCTTCTTCATTATGGACGCAATGAATTCGCAAAATTCATCGTTAACACAAATCCTTTTGCGCCTGAAAGAGTAAATATAATTATGGGACGACCTATTGATAATCAGCGTTCGTTGAATGCTGCTAAAGGGCTGGAATTAAATCTAATGCTTACGGCAAAGAAAAAAGGATTTTGGATGGAAGAATTGTCACAATGGTATGAAGAATTAATTGATGACATGGATGAACTATTAGCAAGTAATCCATTTGGAAAAGAAGCTATCCCTTTATATCATGTTATAACGAATTATCTAAAAGAAAATGATGTGACGTTCGTTAATAATTAACAAGTCAGTTCACTATCCACCTCAAATAAACAAATTTGAGAAGATATGTAAATCAAAATGAGATTAATTGTCTTCTAAATGTAAAAAAGGAATCACATCTGTTTAAAGTTTATGCGAAATTGCGATTATACTGTCCCCCAAGGGTATTTAATCGAACGAATAAAGTTGACCCCGGAGTTGCTCGCATAGTAATTAACGATTATAATTTGATTGGAAAATAATACTTTACATTGGATGGAGATCGACACGAAACAGTATAAATATCTACAATTCTATGAACATATATGGATAAAACTCAATGATACCAACATTAATAAACATTAATAAACTTTTGTTATGACCCCTCAAAAAAAATACAACAATCCAAAAGTCAAAATTGTCGAGATAAAAACTTCTTCTATATTAGCCACAAGTGGCAGTGTTCAAAGCCCAACAACGACACCCAGACAACAAGTAGAGCCTGAAGTTAAGCCTAGTATGCCATCAAAAATTACATACGACGTTGTTGAAGAGAATATTTTCATCACTATACCTTCAGCAACTGGGTTAAGAAAGATTCAAGAAAAGGCAGTAGTAGTTCCTGATGGTAGTAAATGTATTTTATACAATTGTTATATATATACGATGAAGCAATTTGTCCAAAACGCAACGGATATTCCATACTATATAGAAAAGATGCAGCAAGCTCTGGATTTCAAGAACCAAAATATATCTACAAGAGATATAATTCTAAAGGTTGCTATGAGGCATATTTCAAACCATGGTAGAATTATTGACGGAGATTTGTCTATGATTATATCTGCTGTATCCAAGGTTACTGAACAAAACTTAGATACAGATTTAGAATGGTCAGGTTTGGACATTGTCCTTGATAATAACAGAGACAAAGTTTTCTTTACTCGATATGAGACCGGAAGTGAACCTATTCTTATTCCAGCATCTGAGTATTTAAGGATAAGTTAAAATTTAACAGGGTTTAATAATAAAAATCGGAATATTTATGGATATATATGATCTTTCTTTAACAGTAAATGCTTGCATTCCTATTTTTGCACCATATACACCAAATGATGAAGCCGAACATAAAATGGAAAAATTCCTTCAAATATTTAAGAATGACACAGATAGCCTGTTGAACATTAATGGTAGTAATGGATGGCATGCAGGACAAGCATTCTATAACACTTTGACATATCATAGAACTCTGGATGAGGAGGACAAGAAGTTTTGTTTTGCAGGAGCGATAATATCACTTGTAAAGGCTTTAGAAATGGGGACTATGCAGAGTGTAATGGCAATTAACACACTCATTGAAATGATCAAGTCAAATAGGGAAATAGTTGATTTGTATGTTTATGCTATGCCAGATGAAAGAATGGTGTGTGATTTAAAAATGCCATCAACACTTATATCAACATCAAATCTTCAAATGAAAGAAGGAATAAAGGTGAGATTATCCTGTATCCTGAAATTCTTGGTTGCACTACAAGAAAACCGTTTGGATCAAGCAGACAACGAAACAAAAGCAGGAAAGTATTACCTATCTGCATTGTTTGATGAAGCATATCATCGTATAGGTGGTTATGCATATTTAGGAATTATCAATTAATTCGTTCGTTGTAATTATAAGCCATCAGTGAACCCTAGGGTTCTCCTAAGTATATATAGAGGATCTCAAAATTATGCAGGTTATTATAGAATCAAAATAAAAGAATCTGGAAAATCTTATAAATACGTACGCAAATGCAATAATTGCAGACATAACGATTGAGGCTAAGAACTGCCTGAGTCGTTTAAGTCCCTTGTATCCCTTGGAGGAATCCTCATTCCAAATAGCGGATATGTAACGACATCTTGTGTTGAAGCTATATGGGAGGGACTAAAAGTCTTTGAGGGCGAAGATGTTAATACAAGTCTTTTTGTAAAAAATCCCCATAGACCTTACAAACTGGGAAACTGTAAATGAATAATTTGAATATCGTGGGGTTGGTTCCTTAATCTTCATTATTAATAAAACTTAGGAAAACAGAACTGAATAAATGAAAATATGAGAAAGTTTAACATGAAATTTTCGATGTCTGTTGTCGTGATCCTAACAATACTTATAAGTATAAGTAGTTGTATGTCATGTGGCAGGGATGTCAATGACCCAGTGCAGGCTTTAAAATGTAGGATTGATAAGGCCGAAATGGTGCAATATGTTGATTCTATATGCAACGCCAAATTGTTTTATCCTGTTTTTTTCAATATTGATACTGTCGGAAATGACGTGGCAGGTTTTAGTTATTCTGACAAGAATGTGAAAGTCCTGAGCTTATCATATTACAGATATCCTCCAAGAATGTTGGGTACTTCAAATGAGGCTGTTCGTTTTTTATCAGACTCACTTAATGTTTGTTCGAAAGTAAGAAAACGTTCTTTCATTATAGTAGGAGAAGACGAAAAAGACTCGCCAATTACATATTTCTCTAAATACTACCATACAATTCACGGATGGACCTGTTATACGCTCACCTACGAAAAACAATACGAAGATGCTGTTGAGAAATTAGTTAAAATGATTAAGGATTGGAAAATTTACACAGATGATACACCAGAATGGATTGTTGATTTGTGTGATTTTTTAGATGTCTAGTTTAATCAATATGTTCCTCAACAACTTCAGATACATGTCATAAGTTTAAGAATAATCTCATGGAAAAGGAAATATACATATCCAAAGAGAATTATAAAGAGTACACCAATCTGGATGTAGTTGCATTCTCATATGCTCATGGTGGAGCCCAAGGGGTGGGAGGAGAAATCATCGTCATAACAAAGGATGCGAAGATTTATAGCATGAATTATGTGTACGATATGGAGATTGAAATGTGCGACGAGGTATGCCCTCCACTTAAAGATTGTATATTTGGCTTATGGGATGTTGAGGAAACACCAAACGGGTGGAAAGGGGTTAGATTAGGAGCTGGTAATTTTCTTGTGATTGCAGAACCCCTTTATCATCAGCTAAAACGACAGATGTTTAAATTGGCACCACACGAATTGTATGGTAAGTGGATAGATATGGTATTAAATTGTATAAAAGAATCATGAGATACAGACATTTGATTATTTTAGCCCTAACATTATTATGTCTCGTAGGGTGTGAGAATGGAAAGAAGAACACATCGGTAAGTAACGATAAGGATTCTTCGATTGTTAATGACACATTAACTGCTGATACCGCGGAATATGTAGGTGGTGGCAACAAATCGCTTAACGATATCAGGTTTGCCAATTTCAGCGAAAAGGATTGGCTGGATAATGAGTACATTCGTTGCTTACGTAGATATTTGGATGACTATAATAGTGGTAAAATAGAGAACGATGTTTTAGATCAAAATAAAGAAAAGATAAAGGGCAATTTTGTCATCGCATGGGCAGAGCCTTACCTTATGGGAGGTCTGTTTATACGATTTATATTTGTTGACTATCCAGATGATATGTTTCTTGCATGGGTATATAGTTTCGTTGATGAAGAGGCAGAAACAGTATTAGATTACGAAGTGCGGAGCATTTATTTAGATGAAGAAAAGAGTGGCTTTACCAAGGATGAGATATTTGAAACTATGAAAGAACACCCCGAATTGAAACTGTGGTAAAAAAAGAGGTCGTATAATCTTAATAAAACTATGAAAGGATATTTATTGGTAATAATTTCAGTCTTAAGTTTCTTGAGTTGCGACAGAAACAGGAACAAGTGTGAGAATGATGACAATGAAGCCGCAGAGGAAGGATATGCTTATTTTGAGAATGCTCTCCCTGTGGACCTGACAGAAGTTGTAAGGACGTGCGATTTATATAGAAAGAGCGATGGTGATAAAAAATTGTCAATTGAATTATCTTTTGTCGAAGTGGATGCTTGTAAAGATGATATTTCATTGATTGATGATTCATCTTTGTTTATCCATACACCAGAATATGAAAAATCTGATGCTCCGTTTCTGGTACAAGCCGAAGATTTTTACAATAGTTGCAGCTATACATGGAACATCTGGAGCAACTTTGAGGTTTGGTATCGAGGTCACACGTCTGGTGAATTGTGTGGCGATGCTGAAATAATACGGGCCATAAATAAGATAAATAATAACATAATAAAAGATACCGACATTAAGAAAGCTGCACGGAACTACAAGGATTCAATATTTGTGATGATGGCAAAGCCACTTGACGAATGGGATGATGACAACAACGCGTGGAATGTACGTAATTCGATTATGAAAGTGATAGAGAAACATGCCTGCCGTTTCTATGATGATAAGGAATCCTTTCAACTTCAATATGACAGTATTGTGCGAGCTGCCGTGGGGATGGGAAAAGATAAGTATAATCGTTATCTGTCTGCTAGTGAAGAAAAGCAATTAGAGGTAATACTTACAGGACTTAACAATTGCAAAAGTTTTGATGAGCAATGTTCTTTGTGGATGAACTGGGCAAATAGCGAAAAGTCCAGGATTGAAGGTGGGTGGTTAGTTTTGGTTGGGAAGAAACTACTTGAAAGCCAAAAGTATAATCCCAATTTAAATAGAATGTGGATAACATGGCGAGCTATTTGTCAAATGGACTATTTTGGGGCATCTAAAGACTCCGAGATTCCCAATTATTATTATAACAAGTATAGGAAAATGTGTTATCTTACCTGTTTGAAGCGAATTGAAAGTCACCAGAAAGATGTCTTTGCTAAGAATTGTGCAGCTTCTCTTGCAGGGAATTCTAATATTCTCCGATTTGGAAGCTTTGAATATGGAAATGATTCAGTAATGGATGCATTTGAAATGATGCCCAATCGACACAACTTTGATGACGAAGAATAAATACATGGTTTTGGCCAGGAAAACCATTATGGGTTCTTTGCCACTATAGGGATATTGTTAGTAACTATTGTTTTAGCTGTTGCCGGATTTTATGTGTATTAAGAGTTTTGAGGATAGAAAAATCGTAGCGTATTGCGTAAAGCGTAGCGTAAACTAAATATATGATACGCCCCCCCTAAAATAGCCTCTATTATTATTTAATAATAATAGAATTTCAAATGCCCCCTATAGAGCGTAAACTATTATTATGATACGCTACGCTTTACGCTTTACGCTCATCCCCTCTCACACGAAGGAGAAGGAGTAAAAAGTGAAAATGGGAGGTGTGAAAGTAATCACTCACTCTTCTTCGTAGTAGTAGGAGTAGTCGATGCCCTTCATGAAGATTTCGCGGTCGTCAATGCGGTCGGTCATTGCTCCATGGAGTAGCATCTTAATGGTATGGGCGTCTGAAGTGGTTAGTCACTAACCAGTTGAATGCCGTCTTTAGCCAACTTGCCTTTCAGGTATTTCCAATAGTTGCGGCATTTCACGTAGTCCTCTTCATCGTTGATAGCACGCACAATGTCTGTGGCCGAGAACCACCACTTGCTGACTCCTCGAGCCTACACGTGCAGACTCCCGAGGTAACACGTGCAGCCTCCGGAGGCTGCAAAATCCAGCATTTTCAATCCCCCTTGTTTTTATTCCACATTCTTTTATTTTACCGGCTTTTCTTTCCGTTACCTTTTACCAAACGCTTTATTTCGTTCAGTTTATTAAGGGCTTCAATGGGCGTAAGGTTATTGATATCGAGATTTAAGAACTCGTCCCTTATCTGCGTCAGAACGGGGTCGTCAAGTTGGAAGAAGTTCATCTGTACGCCCGTATCAGACTGAGGACCGGCAGCAATTCCTTTGCCAAGATTCTCATGATCCATGTTCTCCTCCAACTGCTTCAATATCACATTGGCGCGTTTTACGATGGAACTGGGCATTCCGGCAATCTTAGCCACATGAATACCGAAGCTATGCTCCGAACCACCACGTTCCAGTTTGCGCAGGAAGATAACTTTACCATCCACCTCACGTACGCTGACATTGTAATTCTTGATGCGGGGAAAACTCTTCTCCATCTCGTTCAACTCGTGATAATGTGTCGCAAAAAGGGTGCGGGCACGCCCCTTTCTGTTCTCGTGAATATATTCCACAATAGCCCATGCTATGGAAATACCATCGTAGGTACTGGTGCCGCGTCCCAACTCATCAAACAGAATCAGGCTACGTTCCGAGATATTGTTCAGAATATTGGAGGCCTCGCTCATCTCCACCATAAAGGTACTCTCGCCCACAGAGATATTATCGCTGGCTCCCACACGGGTGAAGATCTTATCCACGAATCCAATACGGGCACTCTCTGCGGGTACAAAACTACCTATCTGCGCCATGAGCGTTATGAGGGCCGTCTGCCTGAGCAGCGCACTCTTACCTGCCATATTGGGACCGGTAATAATGATTATCTGCTGCTTCTCTGTGTCCATATACACATCGTTTGCCACATAGCGCTCCCCTATAGGCAATTGCTTCTCAATTACGGGATGCCTGCCCTGATGTATATCTATCACATCTGATTCATCAACAACAGGACGTATGTAACGGTTCTCCTGCGCGCTCACTGCAAAGGAAAGCAGACAGTCAAGCTGGGCAATAAGGTTGGCATCAAGCTGAATGGAGGAGGTGTATTCTGACAAAGCCGCTACCAATTCGTTGAAAAGTCGCGTTTCCAAGGACAGAATTCGGTCTTCCGCCCCCATTATCTTTTCTTCATACTCCTTCAATTCCTGGGTAATATAACGTTCTGCCTGTGTCAGCGTCTGCTTACGAATCCATTCGGCTGGCACTAATTCCTTGTAGGTGTTTCTTACCTCCAAGTAATAACCAAATACATTGTTATACCCGATTTTCAGACTTTGTATGCCTGTAGCCTCTATCTCGCGCTGCTGAATTGTCAGCAGGTAATCCTTTCCCTGATAAGCAATACGGCGCAATTCGTCCAATTCATCGTTTACCCCCTCTGCTATAACATTTCCCTTGTTCAGCATCAATGGCGGGTCTGGCTGTATCTCACGAGCTATCCTGTCACGGATGTCGGTACAGAGATTCAGTTGCTCCCCTATACGTTTCAGTACGGCATCATCAGACTGTTCACATGCCGTCTTTATAGGCTCTATGCTTTGCAGCGCCACTTTCAGCTGCACCACATCACGAGGTGAAACACGCCCCACGCTCACCTTTGAGATGATTCGTTCCAAATCGCCTATTCTGTGCAGATGTTCGGAAACCAACTCGCGGATATCGGGTTCACGGAACAGGCAATCGACTACATCCTGCCGTTCACGAATCTGATTAACATCCTTCAGGGGAAAAAGCATCCAGCGACGTAACATTCGAGCCCCCATAGGAGTAATGGTCTTGTCTATCACATCGAGCAGGGAAATTCCATCCTCGTTCATTGCTCCCATCAATTCCAGATTCCTGACCGTGAACTTATCCAAACGAACAAAGCGGTCTTCCTCTATTCTTCTAAGGGATGTTATATGCTTCAACTGCAGGTGTTGAGTCATGATAAGGTATTGCAAAATAACACCCGCAGCCACAATTCCGTTATGAAGATGGTCTATGCCAAAGCCTTTCAGGTTTTTCACCTCAAAATGCTTATGAAGCTTTTCTTTTGCCGTACTCTCTGTAAAACACCAGTCATCCAAAGGGAAGGTGATGAATTTTGTGCCGAAAGAGCCTTCAAACATGCCCAGTTTCCCGCGCTCATATAGCACCTCCTTAGGAGAAAAACTGCCAAGGAGCTTATCCACATAGTCGGTAGTACCCTCTGTTACCAGGAATTCACCGGTGCTAATATCCAGGAAAGAAAGTCCACATGCAGTCTTTCCGAAATGAACGGCGGCCAGGAAATTATTTTCCTTATAGTTAAGTACCGTGTCGTTCATGGCCACACCAGGGGTCACCAGCTCTGTGATGCCACGTTTCACCAGCGTCTTTGTAAGTTTTGGATCTTCTAACTGATCACAAATAGCCACACGTTTTCCGGCCCTTACCAACTTGGGCAGATAGGTATCTAAGGCATGATGGGGAAACCCGGCCATTTCTGTACTGGGCATATTCTCTTTTCCGTTGTTTCTGCGGGTAAGGGTAATGCCCAGTATTTCAGACGCTATCACAGCGTCCTCTGCGTATGTCTCGTAAAAGTCACCGCACCTGAACAAAAGTACCGCATCGGGATGCTTTGCCTTCAGGTCGTAGAACTGCTTCATCATAGGGGTTAACCCATCTTTTGCCATAGTTTATAAGTCTTCTTTTGTACAAAGATATTACTTTTCTTTGAAATAATGGTAAAGATTCACACAAAACCTTGTTCATTTAGCAGAATTGCCGTAATTTTGTATGAAATAGAGATATTCCCTATGTCCGAAAACAAGAAGCCTCTTTTTACAACATATACTTTACCTTGCGGTCTGCGCATCATCTGTTCACCCTGCCCTACACAAGTGGTATATTGCGGCATTGCCGTAGATGCAGGAACTCGCGATGAACTCCCCCACGAAAGCGGAATGGCTCATTTTGTAGAACACATGAGCTTTAAGGGCACGAAAAAAAGATCTGCCAGACAGATTATCAACCGATTAGAGTCTGTTGGCGGTGACCTGAATGCCTATACCGGCAAGGAAGAAACCGTTTTCTACAGTTCTGTTTTGAAGCAGCATCTGCCTAAGGCCATAGAGCTTTTGCTTGACATAACCTTCAATAGCACGTTCCTGCAAGAAGAAATGAATAAGGAGGTAGAGGTTGTTATAGATGAGATAGAAAGCTATAACGACCAGCCCAGCGAGCTAATCTACGATGAATTCGAGGAAATTTGTTTCCCGAGACACCCACTTGGCCGCAACATCTTAGGTGAGGCTTCCAAACTGAGGCTGCTAACGAGCGAGCACATGCATGATTTTCATAAACGTATGTACCAGCCAGACAAGATGGTACTCTTTGTATATGGAAATGTGGATGCCAACCAGGTAATACGCCTGGCAGAGAAAGCGTTGTCAAATACGGATATCCTCCCTCTTTCCCATCCCGTTGCACCTCTGCCTCGCGTGGTTCCTTCTCCCTTTCGAACAAAAGAATCAGAACGTATTATCACCAAACGAAAAGACACACACCAGGCGCACGTGATAATTGGCGGCCGCTCCTTTGGCGGAAACGATGCCGAGCATTTGCAGCTTTATCTTCTTAACAATATGCTTGGTGGCCCATGTTTGGGTAGTCTTTTCAACCTCTCGCTTCGCGAACGGAACGGATTGGTCTATAATGTTGAGAGTAACGCCACATGCTATACAGATTCCGGTGTATGGACAACATATTTTGGCTGCGACCCTTGCGATGTAAAACGCTGTCTCAGGCTGGTGGAGCGTGAACTTCACAAACTGACGGAAGCACCTCTGTCGCAAAGCAAACTCAACGCCGCCCGGCGACAGCTTAAGGGACAGATTGCTATTTCCTATGACAACTATGAGAGCCTGGCCATTTCAATAGCAAAACGTTTTCTGCACTATGGTAACACACAAACCATGCAGCAACTCTTTGACCGTTTGGATGCTCTTACACCAGAACAACTTTGGCTCACTGCGCAGCAAGTCTTTGACCTGCAGAATTTGTGTACCTTAATATACAAATAAGGGGAAAGAAGTCTCTTTATGCGTACCTAGGTATAGGTATTTTCGACCTCGCAGGAAAAAAACACAGCCGTCCAACATTCTTCCTTCATGGAAAAAAGCGTATCTTTGCAGCAGAAAAAGAACTGCTATGACGCTTAGAGATTTGAAAATAGGACAACGGGCTATTGTCACCCAAGTGGGTGGCACGGGAGCATTGCGTCAGCATTTTCTTGACATGGGCGTAATCCCTGGTGCTGAAGTGGTGTTGCAAAAATTTGCCCCTATGGGCGATCCCATGGAACTGCGCATACATGGCTATGAACTTACGCTCCGCTTGGCTGATGCTGAACAAATTTCTGTTGCAAAGGTTCATGCCAGCCAGCAAACAGAGAACCTGCCTGTTGATTATCCGGAAACGGAACACCCCGGTCTTGGAGAAGATGGTCCGCGCTATCACCAGCACGACCCTTCACAGTCACATCCTAACGCTTTACCTTCAAACAGTCAGCTCACCTTTGCCTTGGTGGGCAACCAGAATTGCGGAAAGACCACCCTCTTCAACCAACTTACTGGCAGCAATCAGCATGTGGGCAACTTTCCCGGTGTAACAGTTGACCGTAAAGACGGAGTCATAAAAGGTTATCCCAACACCCTTGTCACCGACCTGCCTGGCATTTATAGCCTGAGTCCTTATACCAGCGAGGAAGTGGTAAGCCGTCAATTCATCCTGGACAATCATCCGTCCGGCATTATAAATATCATCGACACCACCTGCATAGAACGCAGCCTGTATCTTACCATGCAACTGATGGAACTGAATATTCCCATGGTATTGGCACTAAACATGATGGATGAGATGAAAAACAACGGTGGAACCGTACGTATCAATCAGTTGGAACGTATGCTGGGCATCCCTGTAATTCCTATCAGCGCTATGAAGAACGAGGGTGTAAATGAGGTGGTGAGTCATGCCATTCACGTAGCCCGATATCAGGAAGGCCCCAGTCGTCAGGACTTCTGTAGTCCGCAAGACCACGGAGGGGCTGTTCACCGGTGTCTGCACGCTATCATGCACCTCATTGAAGACCATGCCGTCAAGGCTGATATCCCCGTTCGCTTCGCCGCCGGCAAACTCATAGAGAACGACCCACTGGTTATAAAGGCATTAGACCTTACGCAAAACGAACAAGAAACAGTTGAGCATATCCTTCAGCAGATGGAGCAGGAAAGGGGACTGGACCGTTGTGCTGCTATGGCTGATATGCGTTTCAACTTCATCCGTCAGGTTTGTAACCGTACTGTCTTGCGTCCACGTGAAAGCAAGGAGCAGAAACGCAGCCGTCGCATAGATCGCATCCTTACCGGACGTTTCACCGCGATTCCTGCATTCCTGTCCATCATGGCCCTGATATTTTATCTTACTTTCAGCAGTGTGGGCGCATGGATGCAAGACCTTTTCCAAAAGGGCATAGATACGTTTACAGAACTGTCAGACCAGACGCTTACTGCCTGGAACATTGCACCACCGATACATTCACTCATCATTGATGGTATTTATAGCGGTGTGGGTACTGTACTGGTATTTCTTCCCCTTATCGTTACACTCTTCTTTTTCCTAAGTATGTTGGAAGATAGTGGTTATATGGCCCGCATAGCTTTTGTAATGGATAAAATGCTTAGAAAGCTGGGACTTTCCGGCCGAAGTATCGTTCCCTTGCTGATAGGTTTTGGGTGTTCCGTTCCCAGCATAATGGCCAGCAGAACACTTCCCAGCGAACGTGACCGTCGCCTAACCATTATGCTTACACCTTTTATGAGCTGTACAGCCAAGATACCCATTTATGCATTTTTTGCCAGCGCTTTCTTCCCACACCACGCAGGATGGGTGATGGCCGGTTTATACGTAATAGGTATTATAACGGGAATTATAGTAGCGTTAATTCTGAAGCGGACACTTTTCAGAGGCGAGGCTGTCCCCTTCGTAATGGAACTGCCAAACTACCGAATGCCTGTACCCATGAATGTAGCCCGCCTGCTATGGGAAAAAGCCAAGGATTTCCTGCAACGGGCCTTTACCGTTATCTTTTTGGCAAGCATTGTCATTTGGTTCTTGCAGACTTTCGACTTTCACCTTCAGATGGTACAGCCTGGTAAAGAATCAGAAAGCATGCTTGCCTGTATGGCCAGCATTGTTGCACCTCTCTTCAGTCCGTTAGGATGTGGCGACTGGCGTATCGTAACCTCGCTTGTCAGCGGATTCTTAGCCAAAGAGGTCGTTGTCAGTACCCTCAGCACCCTCTTTGCTGGTGTCAGCATTTCAGAAGTCTTCTCGGCAGGAACAGCCTTTACACTATTGGTTTTCTGCCTGCTCTATACGCCTTGCGTTGCCGCCATAGCGACTATACGCAGAGAGTTGGGCGGGAAATGGGCTTTATTGATTATGACAGGACAATGCCTTGTTGCATGGATTGTGGCATTTCTTGTCCATTTCATCGTATAAGTTATGAATTTGCAAAGTTTCCTTCTTCTTTCCCTCGTAGTGATAGCTGCAGTTTATGCCCTCTATCAGTATCATAAGCGTCCACATTGTTCCGGATGTGAAGGATGTGGTTGCAAAAACTGTTCTTGTAAGAAATAAAAAGGTTACTGTTCTGCTACCAATATACGACAGAGCGCATCCTGAAATTCTCTGGCATCATATACCGGAGAATTGTTATTAATAATACTGAAGACAAACCACCTTCCGTTTTGGTGATGCGCATAGCCGGTAAGCGATGAAGACCCACAGGAAACCAGCGTGCCTGTCTTGCAAAAGATTCGGTCTCTATAGCAAAGAGCAGACATACGCCCTAATAATGACCCGTGCCGTACAGGATGGGCCGGGGTAGCCAAAGCCTCATCAATAAGTATCTTTCTGATGTCAGGCTGTTTATAAGCATATATCATCAGCTGCACCAAAAAGTCGGCCGTCAGCCGATTCTCTGGCGAAAGGCCACTACCGTCATTCACCACAAAATCAGCAACTCTATCGTATATCCCCTCTATTTGAATAAAATCGATGGGCGATACCAGCAGACTGGTGTCTGGGTCTTCCCGTCGGTCTTGGGCGTGTTTGTTATGATATAAGACACATTCTGCTTTTACATTACTACTGTTAGTCATCATAGGCTTCAAAACATCACGCAAAGGCGTCTGGTACTGATATATCTTCTCTGCATCAGATGTCAACGGCATGTTGAATAAAAGCGTATCATCTTCGTATGTAACTCCAGCTGCTCTAAGTGAGGTAAGGAACTCACTTCTTACACGTGGCGCTCCTTTCATCAATAAAGGCACCTGCTTGTAAGTTATATCATAAGGTTGGGCTGTATGATGAGGGCGAAGCGTATCAGTACGCAAAAGGTCAAAGACAATCTTTCCCTTTATATGGCTGATACCATAGTCCTTAACAGCCTGAGTAAATTCAGCAAAGGAGAGCAGTAGCGGGTCATCATCCATCTGTAAGAGCAGGTCTCCGTATAGCGTATCACGTATCACGTTACCCAAAACATACTCTTGGCTGCTATACTGATGGTCAACACCCAGTTGTTTTAGTGCCTTGATACCGGTAAGCAGCTTCATACAAGAGGCCGGAATCAGCTTACGATGGCTATGGTATTCATAAATGCCACAGCCTCTGGTAAGGTCGTAAATGCCAACCGCCAGCATGTTGGTATCAATATGCTGAGCACGGAGGATAAGGTTCTGCACAGCGTCAGCTATAGCTATATCCACACTGTCAGGCTCCACTACCACCTCTTCTTCTGTTTGGACGGCATTGTCAAACGGAAAAAGGTCGTTAGCGGGAGAACATTTATAAAACAAGAAGAGTGCCAGCAACAGCAGGAATATAATTATTCCCAAACAACCGCGCTTGACACTTTTCTTAAGTCTGCGTTTTTTCTTTTTTACTTTGCTCTGCACACAGAAAAATTATCTATGCCCATTTGGCGAGGGCTGTCTCGTCAATACTCTTGAGACTGTTTTCCCTAATGACAGTCACGGCCTTTTCCTTGTCGTCCGTACGGAAAATAAGGATACCCTTGTTACGCAACAAGAACGAATACATATAGGTAATGCTGATTCCTGCCTCGCTGAAAACCTTAACGGCTTCTGCGGCACGGCCAGGTTGATCGTCAATCTCGATAGCAAAAACGTCGCTAAGCGCAACAGCCACATTTGCTTTCTTCAGCTCTTCACAAGCACGCATGGGTTCGCTACAAATCAAACGATAGATACCATACTCAGCAGTATCTGCAATTGTGGAGGCAATAATCTGGATGTTTGCTTCCTTCAAGGCATCAAGAACCTTGATAAGAGTACCTGAACGGTTCTCAATGAAAATGGAAAGTTGTGGGATAGTCATATTATATAATGTTTAGTGTTTAATGTTTAAAGTTGAAAGATTATAGTTGTTATTGATAAACTTTGCGTTTATCTACAACACGGACGGCTTTGCCCTCGCTAACAGGTAAAGAGCCGAGGGGAACCAGTTTGACGATAGGCGTAAGGAGAATCTCGTCCTTCAGTCTGCGACGAATCTCTTTTTCAAGTATCTGGAGTTGTTTGTAATCGTCTGTAGGCTGAGCAAATTCTACCTCTACGGTCATATTGTCATTCTCTTCGTCAGTAGTAAGCGTGATAAGATAGTTGTTGGCAAGTTCACTGAACTGCATCAAAATCTTCTCAATCTGGATGGGGAAGATATTAACACCACGCAGTACCATCATATCATCGCTACGACCTTTCATGCGGTCAATACGCACATGATTTCGACCACAAGGACAAGTACGGCCTAGAACGCGGGTAAGGTCGCGCGTACGATAGCGCAAAAGTGGCATAGCCTCACGACAGAGGGTTGTGAGTACCAACTCGCCAATCTCACCATCAGGTACAGGCTCCAAGGTTTCCGGATTAACAATCTCCACGATATAATAATCCTCCCAGAAGTGCATACCGTTCTGCTCAGGGCATTCGAAGCCTACACCTGGGCCGCACATCTCGCTCATCCCAAATGAGTTGTAGGCTTTGACACCCATCATCTCCTCAATGCGGCGGCGTTGTTCCTCACTGTGTGGTTCGGCACCGATGGCCAGTACCTTCAACTTGGTGTCGCGACGTGGATCCACGCCTTCCTCCTTCATTACCTCGTAGAGACGGGTAACATAGCTTGGAACGGCGTGTATGGCTGTTGTGCCAAAATCCTTGATGAACTTGATTTGACGGAGGGAGTTACCAGCAGCGGCAGGAACTGTCAACATGCCCAGCTTCTCTGCGCCGTACTGAAAACCCAAACCACCCGTGAACATACCATAACCACTTGAGTTTTGGAATACATCGTCAGGACGAAGCCCCACCATCCACAGGTTACGTGCCACCTGATTGGCCCACTCATCAAGATCCTTCTTCGTGTGAAGGATAACGGTAGGATTACCCGTTGTTCCGCTTGAAGAATGCAGACGGACACAATCACGCATAGGCACGCAGGACATTCCAAAGGGATATGACTCGCGTAAGTCCTGTTTGGTGGTAAATGGTATGCGGCGTATGTCCGCCAATGTTTTAATATCCTCTGGTGTGATACCTGCCTCTGCAAATTTCTTCTGGTAGAATTCATTCTTCATACAGTGACGTACCGTCTTCTGCAGTCGGTCGAGTTGGAGTGCTTCAATTTGCTCCCTCGACATTGTTTCGATTTCAGGATTAAAATAGTTTGAATTCATTATATTACAATTTACGTTTATCAATTACATGTGCACTCTTGCCCTGACTGCGCTCGATAGTTCCGGGAGCCTTCAGCTGAACCTTAGCGGCAATACTAAGCACGCTCTTTAGCTTGGCTGCAAGACGTTTCTCCAATTCGTCAACGGCTGCAGGTGTATCGAAGGTAGAAGTTAGCACTTCCTGGCGCAATTCCACCTGAACCTGCAAAGTATCAAGATTATTGACACGGTCAACGACGAGCAGATAGTGAGGAGCAAATTCTGGCATACTGAGTACTACGCTTTCTACCTGTGACGGGAAGACGTTGATACCACGAATAATAAGCATATCATCACTACGACCTTGAATGCGGCCCATCCGAACCTCGGTACGTCCGCAGTCGCAGATGCCAGGCAACAGACTGCAAAGGTCGCGAGTGCGGTAGCGCAACACCGGCATACCCTCTTTTGTCAGCGTAGTGAATACCAGTTCACCGGTCTGTCCTGCAGGCAGCGGCTCAAGGGTAACGGGATTGATGATTTCTGGATAGAAATGATCCTCGCAGATATGGGAACCGTTCTGCATCTGGCATTCGTAGCTCACACTGGGACCCATTACCTCAGATAGACCGTAAATATTAAAGCCTTTAAGACCCAGACGAGACTCTATTTCCTGTCGCATACTTTCTGTCCATGGCTCGGCGCCAAAGGCACCTACACGCAGTTTCAGGTCTTCCTTTTTGATGCCCAATTTGTCCATTGTCTCTGCCAGATACAGGGCATAGGATGGAGTACAGGCCAATCCAGTAATGCCCAAGTCACGAATAAGCTTTAGATGCTTCTCGGTATTGCCAGTTCCTGCAGGAATTACAGAGGCACCAATATGCTCCACGCCATAATGGGCACCTAGACCGCCCGTGAACAGACCGTAGCCATAGGCAACAGAGAAGATATCATCGCGGGTTACGCCATATGCTGTAAGACAACGAGCCATACATTCGCTCCACACACCAATATCTTTGCGGGTATATCCTACGATAGTGGGGTTACCTGTAGTACCGCTTGAGGCGTGTATTCGGATGATTTCGCTCTGCGGAGCTGCCTGCAACCCAAATGGATAGTTGTCCCTAAGATCTTTCTTGGTGGTAAAAGGCAGTTTCTGAATATCCTCAATGGTCTGAATGTCATCAGGCCGGATATCCAATTCCTGCAACTTGTTACGATAAAAGGGAACGTTGTGGTAAACGTATTCTACTATCTTGTGTAGGCGTTTGCCTTGTAGCGCGCTCATTTCATCGCGGCTCATGCATTCTTTGTTCGGGTTCCAAATCATATTTTTCTATGGTTAAATGGTTTTGTCCCATGCAAATGTACAACAAAATCTGCTTTCGGACAAGTATTTCTAATTCTTTTAATTTTCAGGAGTTATACAATGAAGTTCCTATTTTATTTCTTTTCACTTTTCTCATAGCATTGGAACATACGTGCCACATCACTCTTAGGCAACTGACGTGTAAAAAGACTCACCAGTAGCACAACGGGGAAACCGCCCAGCATGGCAACAGCTCCACAGTTAATAGGACTGAAAGGATTGCCCAGCAGCATGTTCACTACCGTAATGCCTACACCCCAGATAAAACATGCCCATACACTGGCCGTTGTAGCCTTGCGCCAGTAAAGCCCCAGCATAAAGGGAGCCAAAAAAGCTCCAGCCAACGCTCCCCAAGAGATACCCATCAACTGAGCAATAAAGGTGGGAGGATTCAAAGCTATCAGTAGAGATAAAACGATAAAGAATACGATGAGTACGCGCATAATAACAACTTTTCTACTCTCTATCTTTTCTGAGACAATATCATCAATACTGCCCTCTTCCACTTCACCGGGTAAGGATTTCTTGTCGCGATAGATAAGGTCGAGGGTCATTGTTGAGCTGGAGGTCAGCACCAGCGAAGCCAGCGTTGACATAGAAGCAGAAAGTACCAATAGCACCACGAGGGCGATAAGAACATCGGGCAGCGTTACCAGCATGGCAGGCACAATAGAATCGAAAGCAATTTTACCATTGGCTCCAATCACGGGGTCATACAGACGCCCAAAACCGCCAAGGAAGTAACAGCCTCCAGCTACTATAAAGGCGAAAATAGTGCTGATGATGGTGCCGCGCTTGATAGCACTTTCGTCAGTAATGCTATAGAACTTACCTACCATCTGAGGCAGTCCCATTGTGCCAAGCGACGTTAGGATAATCACACCGAGCAGTCCCCATGGGTCAGGACCCAGCCATGTTGCAAACATACCACTGCCGGGTTCTGTAGCACCGTCAGCTGGCAACTGCGCTAATTTACTGACGGCCTCCGTCAGTCCGCCCTGTGCCGATAGAACGGCCAAGATGACGGCCACAATGCCGAAGAGCATAATGATGCCTTGAATGAAGTCGTTCATGGCTGTGGCCTTGTAACCGCCCAGTATGACATAAACGGCAGTAAGGGCCGACATGACGACTACGCAATATTCGTAAGGAATATTAAAACCCATCTCGAAGAGCCTGGAGATGCCGCTATAAACGCCTGCAGTATAAGGAATCAGGAACACAAAGGCAATGACAGAAGCCACCACGCGAAGCCTTTGGTCAGAGAAACGTGTACCAAAGAAGTCTGGCATTGTACGGCTTTCTATATGCTGAGTCATCAACTTAGTACGCCTGCCTAATATTATCCAAGCCAGCAACGAACCGATAACGGCATTGCCAATGCCTATCCATGCGCTGGAAAGACCATATTTCCAACCGAACTGCCCGGCGTAGCCTACAAATACTACGGCAGAGAAGTAACTGGTACCGAAGGCAAAGGCCGAAAGCCAGGGACCTACAGAACGGCCGCCCAGTACAAAGCCTTCCACACTACTGGCTTGTTTACGACTATAAAGGCCAACACCAATCATGATGGCCAGAAAAACTACAGTTAAAAATATTTTGATTAACATGATTATAATCGGATCCCTTCAGCTCCCTCTCATAGGGGAAGAACGGAATTTTTCCACTTGAGGATTCTTTGGGGATTTTCTATTAATAGGGTTAAACTTATTCTCTTTTTTGAAAGTGACCACTCCCTCCCAGAGATGGCGGGGTGGATTTTTAATTAAACCTGACTTGCAACTGGCACATTACAGCGTGATTACCTTCCTTAATAAATGTGTTGTTGGCTACATAGGCACTCTTATATACATATTGTACCTGAATGCGGCACTTCTTGAAGAACCAATACTGAAGTCCTGCGATGGCCTTGTGCTGGTCCATGCCCAATGTTGTGTTGAAATTGAAATAGTCATACGAGCCTACAAATTCCACCTTTGGCGTTCCCAAAGGAACAGAGCCCGTCAAATATCCGCCACGGCTTACAACATCTCCGTCATAGCCTTCCAGATATTCACCATGCGCTTTAAACGCCTTACACTTATAGTCGAAGCCCACCGTCCAGCGGTTGCGCTTATAGTCTGCACCAGGAGCAATGGTGGGATTGTAAACAGACAGAGGGTCAGTATCCTTGAGGATACAATGTCCCCGACCTACTTGCCCCGTTGCTACCAGGTTCAGTCCCTTCACAGGGCGATATTCCAGACGGGCAATGAAGTCCTTAAAGTTATTGCCGTCTTTTTTGTTTATGCCCTGTCCGTTCATCACATCCAACTCATAGCGAAACTTTCCGTTATTAGTTTCGCCGTAGAGTGACAGACCCAGGTCACGGCCGTACTGAACGCCCATTAGCGGGTCGCTACCGCAACCTGTGAGAAAGGTAACGCCTTCAGAATAAACATCGATGGCTTCCATTGAAGTAGGAGAAAGAGGGTTCTCGAGAGACAGACCGTTCTTGAACTGACCTACCCTGACGGTCAAGGCTTTGTTCTTGGATATTCGAAAGTCTGTGTAGAATTCCTGTACGACACTCGAGAAGTCGTGCATGAAAAGAAACGACCAGCGGTCGGTAATTTGGGCATTTGCCCAGAAGAGTACGCGCTTCAGTTCAAAGGTATTGGTATCGGTGCCGCCTTTTCTGGTGTAATTGTAACCACCCTGTGCGTAACCGTGCAACTGAATACGATCGGCAACATCCTTCATCCAGTCTGGTGCATTTTCAGGTACCAGCTTTCTCAGCATCCTTTGCTCAGACTGAGGGTTTTCTGGCTTTACGCCGACCGTGTCTTGTTGTCCCATGGCTGCTGTGCTGCTGAAGATTGCCAAAGTCACAGCCAAAGTTTTACTAATGTGTTTGAATTTCATAAATAAATCACTATTGATATTGTTAATTGAATAAAGTCTAAAGCTTAATTATTTTCCTCAAAAATCTTCATTCTTTCCTCCAGCTGCTCATACTGATGGTCCCCGATGAACGAGGTACAGACGCGCAGTCCCTCCTGATGTGAACCGGTTGTAACCAAGCATATAGCCGAGACTCCGTAATACATCAACTCGCGTGCCAGCTGTCCGCTGGTCATGCCGGGATAACCTATGGTAAAGTAGAACCCATCGGCAACGGGTTGGTCTCCGTCTTTGTCGTAAACAACATAGAAGCCGTGCTTACAGAAAATGTCTTTCAGTTTTCTGGCCCGTTCACCATACACCTTCACCTCGTCTCGAAAATGGTACTCACCGTCGCAAGCGGCACGAAACATTTCTGCCAGCGCATATTGAGCAGAATGACTGGTACCGCTACTGAGCGCATAAAGCATACGGGTACTGAACACCAACCCAAAGGGAAGCCCTTCATAGCGTGCAGCCAAGTCGTCATAATGACGATGGAACAGCTTGTCGCTGATACACACCACGCCAATGCGCTCTCCGGCATAGCTGAAAGCCTTTGAGCCGCTGATTAACAGCATATAGTTATCGGTATAGCGAGCCACGGTAGGCTGGTAGGGAGGTTCAAATGGAATGCTTAGGTCCTGACGGAAGTCCATAGCAAAGTATGCCAGGTCTTCCATAATGATGCAGTTGTACTTTGTAGCCAGTTCGCCAATGGTCTGAAGTTCATTCTCCGTCAGGCAAACCCACGAAGGGTTGTTGGGGTTGCTATAGACAATGGCGCAAATGTTGTCGTTTTTCAGATAGCTTTCTAATTTCCCGCGTAGTTTCTCGCCTCGGAAGTCATATACATCAAATGTCTCGTATTTCACACCCTGCACCTGTAACTGCATCTTCTGCACGGGAAAACCTGGGTCAATGAACAGCACCGTATCTTTCTTCTTATCAGCCTGAGAACAAGTCAGGAACGAGGCAAACGTTCCCTGCATCGAGCCAGTGACGGGCACACAGCCTTCCGGAGCGACATCTACTCCGATGAAAGCTTTCACAAAGCGTGAAGCCTGCCGTTTCAGTTCGGGATAGCCCTGAATATCGGGGTATGAGTGGGCGATGCCGTCCTGCAAAGCCTTGATCTGTGCATCTACGCCCACCTTAGCGGCAGGAAGACCAGGAATACCCATTTCCATCTTAATAAACTCTACCCCGCTCTCCTTCTCCGCCATAGCAGCCACCTGCTTCACCTCACGGATGGTAGCCTTGGCAAAGTCCTGAATACCCATCTTGGCAATAAGCCCGTCAACAATTTCTTTCCGGATGGGAGTTGGACCCTCCCCTGTTATTTTGTTGCTCATAAGTCTTTTTTTCTTACATTTTTACGCAAATTGCATGCAAAGATACAATTATGTGAGAGAAATGCCAAATAAATTTGAGCATTTCCGAACGTAAGTATCTAAAACCGCTTGACATGACACGTCAGTTGATATGAGTTTTTATGGTGCCAAGACATGATTTACTAATGAAACAAAGCGTTATATGACCTAAAAATGGTCTAATCATGCCCAATTGGCATTAGATTTGCCCCTCACTTGATGCAAACCTTCTTTCCGTTGCGGATGTAGATTCCCTTGGGCATTGAACATTGACCATTAACCATTGGTAATTTCCTGCCGCTAAGGTCATACCATTTACTATTTGACCATTTAGCATCTGCTGTTTGCTTGTCCAATTGTCCGATTCCCGTAACGATGACGGTGGCGGTATCCGTTTCTTCGGAAATCTCGTAAATAAGCGGAGCCTTAGAACGCCAACTTATCTTTACCGCAACGGCCAAGGGATAGGAAGTGAGGTCAAAACGAGAAATATAGCCCTCCAATTTGCCAAGCTCCTCCCATTGTTCGCCGTCTGTTGTTACGCTTACGGTGGCATCCGTTTTCGTTCCTCCATCCCTGTAAACGATGAGTGCCTTGGCATACTGCTGCGAACGGAGATGCCAGAACAAGTTTCCATTTGCCATTTCCTTGAGGCATGTTGAGCCTTTGGTATCTGTCAGTTCCGGAATAGTCATACCCGAAGCATCGACGGCAAGGCCCTGATAAGCTTCCTCATACTGTCGTCCGTTTACCTCAATCTCGTAGATGCGGAGCCAATTCGATGTCTTGGGCGTGGAGAGGAAGAGACGCACAAACCTGGCCGTCTTTCCTTGGCCGTCGAAGTCACAATAGGTCATCTCATCGTTGTACTTTACATTATGCTCATTTTCCAGTGTATAGTTGGTGTCTGTGGTACCGCAGATAGGAATGCTTTCCCAAGTCTTCCCGTCCTCTGAGAGTTGTACAAGTCCCGCCGTCATGTAATCGCCATTTTCCGTTCCCATGCAGATTCGCACATCATAGACGGGTGTGGCTTTCCTAAGCCTGACCGTATAGGCATCGTCATTCTCCTGATTGCGCCTAATGCAAGTCCAGGTGCTGTAGTCGTTATCAAACAGATATTTCTCTGTATGACCATCATAGAAACCGGCACTGCATTGCGGCGTGGTGGCGGACATTGGTTTCAGTTTTGTCGGGAGCGTAAGTGAAAAGACCGTCTTGGAAAGATTCAGAACGCGCGGAGTTTCGTGTGGATTCTGGAAGACAACGTATTTTATGTGGTCGAGTGGCAGAGGAGCGCCCTTCTGCATTTCCAACCATTGCTTGCCATTGGCGGAGCAAAGCATATCGTAGTGTTCCCAAAGCGTGTCGGCAACGGCAATCTCCTCAATTCGTGTGGCAAAAGGAAGGGAGATGCCGGCATAGTCGCCCCGAGACATCACTATGGGCTTGGGCAGCGTAACAAAGGCCGAGCCACTGGAACTATAGAAGGTAGCTGTGCCGTTCATGTCCTCGCGACTGCCTGCAAAACCAGGATTTTTGGCATTCAAATCTGTAAAGAAATCCTTGCCGAGCGCATTCTCAGAGAGCCATCTCACGAAGGGCATCATCGATTCCTGGGCAGGTTCTGCATACCGTGTGGAAAGTCGTATGCTACTGCCCATGCCGGTAAGGATGTCGAAGGCAAAGCGCGAGTCCGTGTTAAGGGTGCTCACATAGTTCAGTTCCTTTACGAAGGCTTCCCACTTGGCATCGTCGTTGGGCGAGACAACCAGCGCCATAAGCTTGGCAACCTCCTGAGCCATCGTTTCCAGCTTCAGGAGCCAGGGACGCACATCCTTATAGAAGAAACGGTCGCTCTCTAAGTCGGACGCCTCCATTGTGTGCAGGTTTTGGCAGGCATCCAGAATGTCCTGAATCTCTGTCTGCATTGCTTCCGTGGGACCGTTTCCTTTGTCCAGTGCCGACTTGAAACGGGTGGAGAGCGTATTGAAGGCCGACGAGTCAAAATAGCTCAGATAGGGAGCCAGGCGACGCAGGGCAGCCGCATGTCCCTGGCCCACCACGGCAGGCAGGGCTGCCTCCCATGAAGCCATGTTGTCGAAAGCGGCTGTGTTCCAAATGTAGTCTCCGATGCTGAACAATGCAATCTTGGACACCTCACCTTGCTGCATAGGGTTGATGAGGATGGTCTTTGCCCCCTGCAAGTCCGTTTCAAGGCGTGACGAGCTGCTGATGCGCGGATGAATGCTGAAGTTGGTATAGGTATCCAAAGGAAAGAGCTTCGTCACGTCCTGGTCATTGCAGACATAGTTCCACCACCATGAAACCTCGCGTCCCAGGTAACTTTTGCCCAGTTGCAGGTCGCTGCTGTTGGGTACCGTCCATGTCCGCTGTCCTGTGATATAGATATCCACCTTTGCAGGCGTACTGCTCAGGGCATTGTAGAACTTCTGGCGGTTCTCGGCAGTGGATTGGTTGAAGTTATAGAGTTGCGGTACAACGTTCAGCGGCTTCACTGTGTCTTCGGGAGCCGCGCCCTCCACGTTCCACTTTTGGTCAATAAGGTTCTGCAGTTCCGTCACACGGTCGGCATTGAGTTTCTGCGTAGCATCGTCGGTAGGAATACCCACGTCATCAACGCACAAACCGAACTGACGCACACCGAGCCTGTACATGTTCTGGAACTTTGTCATGATTTTCGAGACGACGGTGTTGTCGCTGGATTTTGTGAAGGTTGAGCCTGGATGGATGGCCCAGATGAAGTTTACCTTGCACTGATGCGCCACCTTCGTGATGTCATGAAGCATACTTTGAGAGAGGTAGCCCAACTGCCGCTGCTGTGTGGTAATGCTTGCGGGGTAGGCATCTGCCCATTTCTGGGAATGATAGGGGTCGCTCTTGGCTCCGTACATATACATGTTCAACTTGTAGCGGGCCATAAAGCGAAACAGGTCCTTTGTCACCTCGGCACTATAGGGCACACCGTAGTAGCCCTCTATGATGCCCCGGTTCTTCACATCGGCATAGTCCTGGATTTCACCGCAGACAATGCTGTCGGCATCCCCATCCAGAATCTGCTCCAACGAGGCCAGGCCATAAAACGTAGCATCGGTATTCTCGCCCATGATACTGATTTCTGCAAGGTTGTCCGCCTGCTGTTTTCTGATAGAAATGTAATGGCGATCGTACTTCCCTTCAGGGAATGGAGCGTTAATAAGGGATAACTGAACATTTTCCGGGCTGTTCCATATACTCAACCGCAAAACAGCCACATGGTTCCCGTTCTCGTTTTGGGGTTCGCTTCCAAAGGCCACCGCCTTGCCGTGTTCTTCCAGCACCTGAACGGCACGGTCTCGCGTATATTGGTCGATGCCGTCCCCGCAGATGATGTTTACCGTCTGCGTAAGCGCTACAGTCTGTCTAATGGTCTGCGTCTGGTGCGGAACGGGATAAATTCCGTAGGGATTATCCTGCGCCCATGCTCCCATGCAGCAGAGCAGGGCGAGGAGAAAAAAATGTACTCGTTTTGTTTTCATAGTGACATAGATGTTATGGTTCAGATTCCTTACTTGTTTTGTCGTTAAGTTTTACTCTTGCACGTTAAGCAGTTTTTTCTTCTCGCCCAAACTTTAGTACCATTCTATACCAAAGAATAGTACCAATTTTATGGGAGAAAGGCGCTATTCTATGCCACAGAACAGCGCCTTTGTTTATCATCTGTCAATATATTTCCTGATTTATTCGCCAATGCGACATTCTGGTCTCCACCCTTTGGTCTTGGCATTGAGTGCTGTAATTATCCCTGCTGTTCCCTGCCTATGGCCAAAGCCTTTACGTTGGCATCAACCACTGCATCGCCCTTGCGGGCAAATACGCGGCGAATGGCAGCCTCCAGCTTGTCGTAATCTATACCCAGCGCTTTCTGGGCAGCACCTAACAGGATGACATTAGCAGAACGGGGCACCTGATTTTCCTTCGCCAGCTGCTCGATGTCAATAGCAACGACGTGTGGTAGCTTTGCAAGTTCAGCCTTAATGTCCTCCATTCCGGGATAGTTGGGGATGTTCACAAAGGGGGCGTTGGAGGTGATAACCCACCCTTCCTTGTTCAGGTAAGGCAGGTAGCGCAGAGCCTCCATGGGCTCCATAGAGATTATCACGTCGGCTCCGCCTTTAGGAATCAAGTCACTGGCAATGGGATTGCTGCTGATACGCAGGTTCGACTGCACATCACCGCCTCTTTGACTCATGCCGTGTACCTCAGCCTGCTTGATATATAGATTCTCGTTCATGGCGGCCTCGCCAATAATGGTGGCAATGGAGAGGATTCCTTGTCCTCCTACTCCACAAAGGATAATATCTGTTTTCATTTCTGTTGTTTCCTTTCTTTTGCGTGACGTTTAAACGTTTGTATGCACTCGCGTTGCGGAATGATGACGGACACGCCATTGTAATTAATTTCCTCGCGGATGATACGGGTAATTTCCGGCATATTCTTGGGCAGGGGAACTACTACATGCAGATGCTCTGACTCTACGCCCAGCCCCAGGCAGATTGCCTCGAACTTATTGGTGCCGGCAGAGTCCTGACCGCCCGTCATAGCTGTGGTAAGGTTGTCGCTGATAATGACAGTAATGTTTGCCTTCTCGTTAACGGCATCCAAGAGACCCGTCATACCGCTATGAGTGAAGGTTGAGTCACCTATGATGGCAACGGCAGGCCACTGACCCGCATCGGCAGCTCCCTTGGCCATTGTAATGCTGGCCCCCATATCTACGCAGGAATGTATAGCTTTATAAGGGGGAAGGAATCCCAGCGTGTAACAACCGATGTCACCAAAGACACGGGGATTCTCGTACTCCTTCAATACATCGTTCAGGGCTGTATAGACATCGCGATGACCGCAACCCTGGCAGAGCTGGGGAGGTCTTGCGGCCACGAGAGGACTCACCCCCAACCCCTCTCTTGTAGCGAGGGGAGAAGTTACTCCTAAAGCGGAGAGTGCAGCTGCCACACAGTCAGGTGTCAGTTCACCGGTGCGAGGTAGTTCGCCTGTCAGACGACCCAGGATGTTCTGGCTCTCGAAAACACCACGAACCTGTTCCTCGATGAACGGCTGGCCTTCTTCTGCCACCATCACCTTCTCGCAGCTTTCCAGTAGTTGGCGTACCAATTTCTTGGGAAGAGGATATTGGGAAATCTTCAAAATAGCAACCTTCTCCAGACCTTCCCAAGGGGAGGTATTCAGCACCTCCATTACATAGTTATAAGCAATACCGCTGGCGATAATTCCCAGAGGAGTCTTTCCCTCCCCTTGGAGAGGCTGGGAGGGGGGGAGGTTGTATTTTGATTTCTCTGCATCCTCCTCCAACTGTGCCTGCTGAGCCGTTACCTTGTCGTTACGGCGGCGCGCATTGGCGGGCAGCAACACCCAATTGGCAGCAGTGGCATTATAGTTCATTTCGTTCTCTGGACGAGCCTCATCCTTTACCTCCACAACGGCACGAGAGTGCGCCATGCGGGTTGTCACACGCATCAAAACAGGCAGGCACTGCTGTTCGGAGTAGTCGAAGGCAGCCTCCATCATATCGTATGCTTCCTGCTGACTGGAAGGTTCGAACGTAGGAATCATGGCAAACTTGCCATAAAAGCGGCTGTCCTGCTCATCCTGACTGCTGTGCATCGAAGGGTCATCGGCAACCAGCACTATCACACCGCCGTTTACGCCCGTCATTGCACTGTTCACGAACGGATCTGCGCAAACGTTCATACCCACGTGTTTCATACACACCAGGGCTCGCTTTCCCATGAATGACATACCCAAAGCGGCTTCCATTGCCGTCTTCTCGTTGGTACACCAGCGACTGTGAACTTTGCGCTTTTTAGCCAGCGGATGCATCTGTATAAATTCTGTTATCTCCGTTGAGGGCGTTCCCGGATAGGCATACACACCGGAAAGTCCTGCGTGCAGTGCACCTAGTGCCACAGCCTCATCACCCAATAATAATTTCTTGTTCATTATCTTATAAAATTTTCAATGTTCAATGCTCAATGTTCAACGAATCCCAATCTCCATCCTCCAGCACCGGAAACTTATCTCTGAAAGTCTCCAGCCTTTCCATATCAATCTCTGCAAGTGCCGTTTGTTCCGCCCCCAGTTGTGGTGCGGCAATGGTGCAACCATACGGGTCAATGATAGCCGAGCCTCCACAATATTCGCAGTTTGCATCAGCCCCAACCCTGTTCACACCTATTACGTAGCATTGGTTCTCAATGGCCCTTGCACGCAGCAGAGTACTCCAGGCTTCTATTCGAGAGGTGGGCCAGTTAGCTACGTATATAATAGCATCGTAATCCTGGCGGTTACGTGTCCAGACAGGAAAACGCAAATCGTAACAAATAGCCAGCAGGAAGCGCACGCCCATCCATTCCACTACTACGCGACGGTTTCCGCGTGTATAATGCCTGTCTTCTCCGCCGTATGTGAAAAGGTGACGTTTGTCATAGGAAGCTATCGTTCCGTCTGGCTTTACAAAATAAAAACGGTTATAAAACTTACCGTCCTGCTCCACAGCGATACTGCCCGCAATGGCTGCATTATGGCATCGGGCCGTCTGTTTCATCCACAGGAGTGAAGTCTTGTCACATTCAGCCAAACCCTCCGGTTCTATGGCAAAGCCTGTGGGCCACATTTCCGCCAGCACATATAAGTCGGCACCCGGCTGAGCCGCAATTTGCTTTTCAAGCCGTCTGCAGTTTTCTGCAGGCTTCCCCCACACAATATCATGCTGTAGAATGCTTACCTTCACAAACAAATAACTTTTTCAGCCTGCAAAGTTACAATTTTTTTTGGTACTACTATTAATATTAGCATTTTTTTCCTATATTTGTACCGACATAACGAAAAACAACAAACGATGAAGAAACTATCATTTTTAACAATTTCCATTCTGGTACTAAGTACTATGTTTGGATGCAACTCTTCCCCAAAAGGACAGGAACAAACAGAAGAAGTAAAGACAGACACGTTGTGTGCCAGTGCCGACGACCTGTATGCTGATTTTGAAGACTTCTTTACAAATGTGTTTAATGAACGGCTATACGAAGAAGAAGGCTTCCTCACAGGAAAGCTTTGTACAACCAAACTATTAGCCAAACTAAAAGATGCATACGACTATGAAGGAGAAGAGGGTTACGCAACGTGGCTTTTCCGTAGCGAAAATCAAGACGGACCGAGTGATGAATATGGCTTAACCAAAATTGTTTATGAAGGTGATGGATGGTTTAAATACGACTTTGTGGATATGGGCAATAAAGGCTCTCATCGCATCAAGGTTTTGGTCTCTGAGCCCACAGAAGACCATATTGAATATTTTATCGACGAAATAGAATAATGTCGGGGGGCGTTTAAGCCTGCTTGATTAGATAACAGAGGGACATACCTAAAACTTAAACCTTAAACAAGAAATATCATGAAAAAGAAAGTTTTTCTTGCTTTTCTGACATTTGTAGCTGCATCGATTGGAACGTATGCCAAGGAAACCGCCACATATACTACTAAGGTTGAACAAGGTAAAGTGACTACGGGCATCGGCAATAAGAATGTTCCTATCTTGCGCAGTACACTTACCGTAAGCGGCCTTACTGGAACAGTGAATATGCAAGGGATAACAGGCAAGGTGGTTGCCACCAACCTGAAGGATGTGAAAGCCATACGTGCCTATTTTGCCACCAACGCCCAGGAGCTCTTTGTGGATACAGAGGGAAAGATGACATGGCGTCAGAGCAACGCCATCCCCTATGCAAAAGGCAAGATTGCAAAAGACGGCACATATACCATCACGGGAAACCGTAGCCTTGCAGCAGGTACATATTATTTGTGGATTGCTCTGGATGTGGCAAAGACTGCCGTAGAGGGAAATACTGTCGATGCCACAATCACATCCTATACCATAGACGGAAAGATGCAGGAGGAAAGCAATGGCGATCCGGCCAACGCGGCCACTATCTTCCTTACGGAAAGCAGTGTACTTATGCCGATGGACAAAGGTAGCCAGTACTACCGCATACCAGCTATCTGCACCAGTGCTGACGGCAAGCGTCTGGTAACACTTACCGACGACCGCAAGGACCACAACGCGGATCTTCCCTACCATTGTTATGTGGTGGCTCAGCATTCCGAGGATAACGGACGTTCATGGAGCAATCCCGTTATCGTTGCAGGAACGGCAGAGACAGGCGGTGACTACGGACATGGTGATGCCTCGCTCATTACCAACTGTATAAACGGTGACATTATAGGCATTATGACCAGTTCGCCTAACGGGACTGGATTCTTTTCCTCTACTCCCGATAAACCACAGGCCTGGAAAACCATCGTCAGTCATGATGGTGGTATTACGTGGGAGCCCCCCGTTGACCACACTAAAGAACTGTATGCAGCTGGCAGCCCCCACCCCAACTGGTTAGGTGGTTTTACCGGCTCTGGAGCAGGGTTGCAGAAGCGGGACGGCACGCTGGTATCACCCTTCGTGAACCGTGAATCACCTGACGGTACCAACAACAACATTACGCAGAACTACTACAACTTCATGTCGAAAGACGGAGGTAAAACTTGGTTCGTAAACGGAAAGAGCGGAACTACAGCAGCGGACGAACCGAAGGTGCTTGAGCGAAACAATGGCGACTTGGCTATCAGTGTGCGTGCCGGAGGCTATAATTTTTATAATGTTACATCGGATGGTGGGAACACTTGGAAAAATGCACCACAGACACGCTTCACAACAGGCATCAATGGCAATGCCTGTGACGGAGAATACATGTATTGGTGCTCTACGCTTGACGGAAACCCTTGGAATATCGTTTTCCAGACTCTTCCCAATAGCAACAGTCGCCAAAATCTGTCTATTGCCCTTTCTACTGATGAAGGCGAGACTTTCGGAACAGCCAAGACCATCTGTCCCCGTGGATCGGCTTACAGCTCAGCAACCATTCTCCCGGATGGCACCCTGGGCGTGTATTACGAGGAGGAAGGCCTGTTCGGCTGCTATACCATGCGATTCGTACGATTCAGCCTTAACTGGGCTAGTAATGGCAAGTTTGCTTTTACCAAAAAACAACCTTTCAAAGGCCCCCGCCTTAACCCTCCTTTATAGAGAAGAAGATAGTTCTCTGAAATAACAAATAAAAATAGGACCCAGAATTCTGAGTCCTATTTTATATTACGCTCCTCCTTGCAAGGGGAGGTGTGAAAGGTTCTTATTCAGCCTCCTTGATGCTTTTACCCATAGTAAGATAAGCTGTAGGAGCAGCAATGAAGATTGATGACAGAGTACCGAAGATAACGCCTAGAATCATGGCAAAGGCGAAGCTGCGGATGCTTGCACCACCTAAGCAGAAGATTACAGCCAGTACGATGAAGGTGCTGACAGAGGTGTTGATCGTACGGTTCAAAGTGCTGTTCAATGAGGTGTTGAAAAGTTCCTGACGGTCGCGCTTGGGATAAAGACCAATGTACTCGCGAATACGGTCAAATACAACCACCTTGTCGTTGATAGAATAACCGATAGCCGTAAGCACAGCACCAATAAAGGTCTGGTCAATCTCAAGAGAGAAGGGCAGGATTCCCCACCAGATAGCATACATACCCAAAATGAGCACAATGTCTATAATCAAGGCTGTGATAGCACCTACTGAGAAAGCAAGATTGCGGAAACGTACAAAGATGTATGCAAAGATGGTTATAAAGGCCAAGATAACACTTATGAAAGCACCACGGGTGATGTCCTCAGCTACAGAAGGACCAACCTTCTGGCTACTGATAATAGAACCACCGGCACGCTCGTCACGGTTGATGAAGTTCTCCAGTGTTAAATCATCAGCCAACAATTTGCTACCTTTCAGCGTCTCATACAGCTTCTCTTCAATTTCACTATCTACTTCAATACCATCTTCCTGAATACGGTAGTTGGTTGAGATACGCAAAGTCTTACCACCTGTACCCAAAGCAATAACACTGGTGTTACTCTCGGGGAAGGCTTCTGCCAGCATAGGACGAACAGTTTCGGGTTGTACCTCGTTCTCAAACATAACTACAAAGTTGCGACCACCAGTGAAGTCAATACTCTTACTGAATCCACGACCCAGAGGAGACATGAAGATAATACTGATTATTGCCAATACGCCAAAGATAGGGAAGCTTCTCTTGTAAGCGCTCATGAACTTGAACTTGGGGTTCTGGAAAGAAATCTTATCACCGATAGCAGTACGGAAAGTCAGATTCTGCCACTTATCACGTCCCATAACCTCGGCATATACAACACGAGTCAGGAATACAGCGGTAAAGAAGCTGACGCAGATACCGATGAACAAAGTGGTAGCAAAGCCGCGGATAGGTCCTGTACCAAAATAGTAGAGGATAACAGCTGTAATAATTGAAGTCAGGTTAGAGTCAAAGATAGCGCTGAAGGCATTGCTGTAACCGGCAGACAGCGCTTCACGAACCTTCTTTCCAGCCTTCATTTCCTCCTTGGTGCGCTCGTAGATAAGCACATTGGCATCCACAGCCATACCCAGTGTCAGTACCATACCGGCAATACCACTCATGGTAAGGGCAGCCTGGAAGCTGGTCAGGATACCTACAGTGAAGAAGAGGTTCAGCAACAGGGCGCAGTTAGCAACCATACCAGGGATAGTGCCATACATCACAATCATGTAAACCATCAGGATTACAAAAGCAATGATACAACTCAGAATACCCTGCTGGATAGATTCGGCACCCAGAGAAGGACCAACAATTTCTTCGCTCACAATTTTTGCAGGAGCAGGCATCTTACCAGACTTAAGTACATTGGCAAGGTCGCGTGTGTCCTCTGTAGTGAAATGGCCGGTAATCTGAGAGTTTCCACCGGTAATCTCGCTCTGTACGGTAGGAGCACTATATACGTTATCGTCCAAGACAATGGCAACGCAACGCTTTAGGTTAGCCTTTGTGAGGGCTGCCCAGCGGCGGGCACCATCAACGTTCATCTTCATGCTTACACAAGGCTGACCGTTTTGGTCGAACTCGTCCTTGGCATCTGTGATAACATCACCCTCCAGAGGAGCACGGCCATTACGCTCAGTTACTTTGATAGCATAAAGTTCGTAGATATTAGAAGACTCGCCTTCGCCAATGCCTTTAACGCCCCACTTCAAACGAACATCAGAGGGCAGAACCTCGTTAGCTTCAGGAGAAGCCAACAGTTCGTCAATGGCAGCCATATCGCGCTTATTGGCATAACCAACCACGCAACCATAAGTACCCTGAGCAAGTTGCAGACGGCTCAGCAGAGGATGCTGCTTGCGTACCTTCTCAATGTCAGCAGCTGAAGCAGCGCCTTCTGTCTTTTCCTCAGCCTTGCCGCCAACCACAGCAGCAAGGTCGGTCTTTGCGGCAGTTGTATCAGTAGCGACAGCAGTTGTATCGGTCTCAGCAACTACAGCAGCAGAATCGGAAGGAGCATCTTCCTTGATAGCACTCATTACTGCAGCAAGCTTGCTATCCAAAGTTGCCAAGAAAGGAACAATCTCCTGTGAGTTGTATGTCTCCCAGAACTCCAGATTAGCACTTCCTTGCAGAAGTTTACGTACACGCTCGGGTTCCTTAACACCAGGCATTTCTACCATGATACGCCCTTCCTGTCCCTCAAGGGCCTGAATGTTAGGCTGGACAACACCGAAACGGTCAATACGGGTACGGAGCACATTGTAAGAGTTGTCTATAGCACTCTTTACCTCTTCGCGGAGCACTTTTTCAACTTCCTTGTCAGTACTCTTGGTAGTTACCTTATCACGCAACTGCTGTGTTGCAAAAAGCTCAGCCAGAACCTTATTGGGCTCCAATGCCTTGTAGTTTTTAACAAATAAGGTAATAAAATCACTCTGGCTGGTTGCAGCCTCGCTGGTCGCCTGTTCGACGGCCTTGCGGAAGTTTTCGTCGGTCTCCTCCTTGTGATCGGCCAATGCCTTTACCACATCAGGCACACTTACCTCGAGGATGACGTTCATACCACCCTTAAGGTCAAGACCTAGTCCGATTCCCATCTCGCGGCATTCCTTCAATGTCCATACATTGCAATAGACCTTGTTGTTAAGCAGGGAATCCAGATAACGGTCGGCAGCTTCCTGGCCATCGGTCTGTGCAATTGCATCTGCCTTTTTCTCGAAGTGATTTGTCACCACAGAAAAACTCAGATAGAAAAGGCACACCAAAGCAAGCAGGAGTGCGAAAACCTTTACAAATCCTTTGTTTTGCATTGTGTTAATTAATTATGTTTTTTATTTATATGTTTCGTTCAGTCGCAAAATAGCGTGCAAAGATACATATTTTTCCTTTACGAAATAGATTTTATGCCAAATTTTATACATTAAAGGCATTTTATCGGTGTTTTTTCTGCAGATATGCGACTACTGGGAAGTGGTCAGAGGCTGTTATACCATCATCTACGTAGCATTTTAGGCATTTCCAGTCATCAGAAGCAAAGATGTGATCTATACGCACATAAATACCGCTACGTTTATATGTGAATCCTACCCCCCTACCCGTTTCACGGAAGGCACAATTTAATCTTCTTGCCAGCCTTTGGTAGGTGTAAGAGATAGGTGTGTCATTAAAATCTCCGCACATAATGATACTTTTTCCTGCATTTCGGTCTATCAGGGCGCAAAGCGTATCTGTCTGTGTGCCACGGTAATATGCTGCATCCCGAAGTTTACGGGCCAGTAATCTGCTACCCTGTTCCACACGTTGCTGCTCTGGCTCCAGAATCATGCTCTTATACTCCGTTTTGTCAGAATCGGTAAGTGCATTGCTCTCGAGGTGGTTGCTTACCAGCAGCAGGCTGTCTCCCTGACAAAGAATCCAACAAGCTATGCTGCTATTATGACGGGTAGGATAGTCTATATGCAACGTGTCGCCGCAAACAGGAAAACGTGTAAGAAGATATTTTGCATGTCCTATCACACGGTGGTAGCCCATAGAATCCGTAAGCTGTAAAAATTCCGGCATATTTATTAGATTGCCGGCAATTTCTTGAAAGCAAACAATATCAGGAGACTTCTCCCGAAGAAAACGTATCACCTCGCGACGGTCTTCCTCTTCCTTTACGCCTCCCAAATTATAAGTGACAACACAGATGGCACTATCTGACGCATATTCTCTGGTATTAATGGGACAATAGTCCATCGCATAGCCGGCCACAGCCGCCAAACCCATGATGGGAACCCAAATCAGAGAAAAGCGGAATATCAGCCAAAAAAAGATAAAGGCTATGTCAACTATCACAAAAATCGGGAAGAAAAGCCCTATCAACGAAAGGGTTGGATATGTATGTGGGGAAACATAGGTAGAGGCTACTATCAGCCACATGAGTAGAATGGTAAACACATTAGCTCCCAGGAATAAACCCACAAGCAAACGTTTAAAATTGCCCGCTTTTTTTTTCTTGTTCTGCATTACTTCTTGCTCATATCAAAAAGCCGGCGCTTCTCTTCGTCAGTAAGATTAGCATATCCGCTTCTCTTAACCTTATCAAGAATGCGGTCCATCTCTGCCTCTTCTTCTTTTTTACGTTGCCTGTAGCTGAAGTCCTGCTCATACTTGCCGCCCCAAGTGACTTTGATATCTGGCTTCTTCTTGCCAAATTTTTGAGAGAACCATTTGCGGAAATTAAACCCGCCAGAGCCCCTGTCGTAATAGTCTCTGTCGTAATAATTTCTATGGCTTCTGTTGTTCCGTCCACCTCCGTTACGCCAGTAAAGCAATAACAACAGACCCACCAGCATACCGCCAAGATGAGCAAAATGAGCCACTCCATCTCCCGGCCGTCCCAATGCTGACAACAATTCAATGACAGCATAACCAACCACAAAATATTTGGCCTTTATGGGTACAGGAAGAGGAAAAATGAACAATCGCTCATTAGGGAATGACATACCAAAGGAAAGCAGGATGCCGTAAACAGCTCCAGAAGCTCCAACGGTTGTCCAGCGGTTCAGGAACTCACCCATCTCAATTACCGAGCCGTTCAAACTAACCTGCTCGTATGCGTTCAGACCCTCATACCAATAATTGGCAAACTGAACCAGCTCCTGCATCAGACCGGCACCCAAACCGCATGTAAGATAATAGAAAAGGAAACGCTTGGAGCCCATCGTATTCTCCATAATACGGCCGAACATCCAGACGGCAAACATATTGAAGAACAAATGCGGGAAACTGCCATGCATGAACATATAAGTAAAGATCTGGTAGAAATAAAAATGGCTGGCCAAAAAGAAATGAAGCCCCAACACATCATCAAGATCAATACCATACGCAGGAAGGGCTGCCGCCCACCGGGCTGCAAAAAACAGCACGTTAATGATAAGCAGATTCTTAGTTACCGGTGGCATATTATTCATAACACTTAATTTTCTTAATTACGGCGCAAAATTACAAAAATAAAACAAAAGAGGCCCCATACTCGCCCGTATCAAAAGGGATTTTTCGCATTTTCTTACATTTTTTTATAAAAAAACTTGGGTCATACGGCAAGATTACCTATTTTTGTAATACAATTTGTTGAATTTAACTAATTTATAAACATCTAAAAACACTAAGTTATGAACAAGACTGATTTGGTTGCAAAAATTGCAGAAGGTGCAGGTTTAAGTAAAGTTGATGCAAAGAAGGCTCTGGAGGCTACATTGGATGCTATCACAGGTGCTGTAAAGGCAGGTGATAAGGTTGCTTTGATAGGCTTCGGTACATTCTCTGTTGCAGAGCGTGCTGCACGCAAGGGCATTAATGTACTTACAAAGAAAACCATTAATATTCCCGCAAAGAAGGTTGTTAAGTTCAAGGCTGGCACAGATCTGAAGTTTTAACAACACTTGTCTTTAAGAATTCAAAAAAGGAAGTTCCTCAAGGAACTTCCTTTTTTCTTTTAAGAATATACCTGTTTTGCTAATATAGAACTCTTTTTCCTTTATAAATATATACACCCTTTTGTGTAGGTCTGCCGCTGAGTTTCCGGCCGTTCAGGTCGTACCAGGTGCTTGATTGAGCATCGTTCATTTGATATTGGCCTTCATCAATTATCAATTTTTCTCTGTCAATTGATGTGGCAACATCATACGGCCCATAGTAGTGTAGAGCGAAGTTGTCAAAACAGGTCCACCACGAAGCCGCACTTTTTGTAGAACGTATGCCTATCTTCAGCGTTGAGGCTGTTGGCAGACTAACAATCAATAGGTTTTCATAGCACCCGTCCACGAACCACGATTTCGCTGCCAATGCATTGTTAGGGATAAATAGGCCGTTGTAATTCGCACATTGCCCAGTTTTTTTTGCCTCACAGGCACCGTCCCAGATGTTCTGAACGTTCTGATATACCGTGCTACCGCCTCCTGTGGCGTATAGTTGCGCCTTTACATCATCCTTACCGGCATCCCAGTTGGTATAGGCTTCCTGATAAGTACCTGGACGCTGGAAGACATTCGCTGTCAATGCATAGTTGCCGGCAGGGAGTTCGGGTGAGATAACCTGATATGTGTTGAACGTTGTCCCCACGAATTCTGCAACACCGTTTTTGATGGTTTCCGGTCCTTTTGTCCATCCGATGGCATTCTCGTCGAATCCGCGGTTCTCTATCAGCCACGATATGGGGATAGGGTGCGAGGCCGAGGTAGGCTTCACGTTCCCTATATATATAATAAATGTATTGCGAAGGTTGGAAATGGCATCCTCCATATCACTCACGCTGTATCCGCTCTTCTCGCTTTCCACAGCTGCCAGCAGATTAGTCACGGGTTTGATAACCTCCTCTAAACTCACTTCCTCAGACAGAGGTTCACATTCTGTTTCCATTGACTCGCGGACAGCAGCTAAAATATTATCCAACTGCGGCATTACCTTTTCGGCGCAGAACTGGTCGAAACCCGTCATTTCTTCTGCTGTGAGCAGCAGCCAGTGCTGCTTGGCATTTCCATCGTCAGAATCGAAGCCAGTACCGCCGACGGCTGTCTTACTGGTGGTTCTTAGGGCTGTATTTCCAATAGTAATCCAATACGACGAGGTGTTGATTGGTCCCTTTTTATAGTTCGACCTTGATGGCAGCAACTGCACACGCTCCGAGGCAGTGGGCGAAGTGCGAGCCAGAGTCTTGAACTGCTGGCTGGTGCAGGACAGAAGGCGTCCCGAACCCACATTTCTCAGCATGTAGTAGGCTGTTTTGGGGTCATAAATGATGTTCCATGCATAGTTGTCGTCTTCCTGAGCCTTTACTGCACTCACTGGTCTTTGAATCAAAGCACCGTTGGCAGCTGCGTAGAGGAGCGATGTCTCGTTGCCGCATTCGTCGTCGGTCGTCTTGATGTAGTATTTCGTCTCGTCATCTTGGGCAAAGGTGTATGCGGGAGAGGCGAACCCCACCTCCGAAGAACATACCAGTCCGTCCTGATGCAGGGCGTGTGTGATGAGCACGTTGCCGTAGTAGAGCAGGGTGTTCTCGGGGTTGTAGGTGTCTTCCCACGAGCCGTTGATGCCGTAGTTGGGTCCGCTGTACGACGAGCTGGGCCACATGTGTGTGTCGTCTCCCGTTATATAGGCGCTGTTGTCCTTGTTCAAGAACTGTATCATCTGTGTGGCTCTCGGCCCGAGCCATTTGCCCCGGTTGCCGTCAGCGCGATAGTCTTCGTCCCACCATACATCGCTTGTGCCCACGCCCACACCGTGGTTAGTCTCGTGCAGGATGGTACCCGTCTGCTGGTAGGATGAATTGGCTCCCACGCGCATCCAGCCGCCGTAGGAGCAGTCGGCCGTCGGAGTGCCCGCGCTGTAGTGTATGCTTAGGTTGATGCCTCTCACGGACGACATGTTGTTATAGAGCCACAGAATCTCCTCCATGGCCGAGGCGATGCGGTTGTTCTCCTCCGTGCTGCCGCCGTTGTCATAGTCGGCTGTCACAGAGCCCTTTGGCAGTGTCGGCACCTTGATGATGTCACCGTATGCCAGCTTGTAGGTTTTCATTAGGATGTAGGGGCGCACGTAGTACATCGTGCCGGGCTGCAGCTTTTCCATGCAGTATATCTCGCCGTTGGCGGAGAAGTAGCGCGTCGAGCGGTTGTCGAAGATGGTCGGTTCCGGGCTGGTGCTCCAGCAGAAGCCTCTCTCCAGGATATTAGAACTCGAGGACGGGGTTGTCGTCATGCGCCCCAGGAGCACGGTGGCGCCTGCTGCCACGAACTTGTAGGTCGAGCTGACCCTTGGTGTTGAGCCGGAGGCGTTCAAGATGCGGTAGTTCAGCGTTGCGTCGTTGAGACGCTTGGCCACTGTGCCGATTTCCTCGTCTGAGCCAGCTGCTATCAGGGCTTGTGCGTTGCTGATGGAAGCGGCCAGTTCCGCTGCGCCTTCACCTTCGCCCAATATTTCCTCAGCCTGACCTATCAGTTTCTGAAGCTCGGTATGTTCCGCCCCGATGTCGGTGCTCAGGCGCGTCAGCCTCACGTTGTCAATGGCCGCCCAATTGGCATTTGTCGAAGTTACCTTGAAGCCGATGCGTGTTACGCCCTGTAGGACGGTGAAGGTCACACTGTAATCCATGCTCTCCGTTACCGGAACAGAGACATCACCAGCATAAAGTATCGCACCCGTACATTCTGCAATATTGCCAGACTGCTGAATGTTTTGGCATCCAGCCTTCAACGTATAGGTTCCAGCGGGCAGGTACAGGTCCTGGCTTATCTCCACATCGGGAATTTTACTGCCTGATGCCACCCATCGCTCCATATAGATTTTGCCATTTTTTTTGCTAAAACTCTGGTTGGTGACATAGTAGAACCCATTGTTTATCCATCCTGCAAAGCGGGCCTCGAAGTCAGGGTTTTCCACATAGGTTTTAGTCACATCAGTATCTGCCACTATGCTCGTAGAAATCAGCAGACAGATGTATAAGAAAAATAATCTTTTCATGGTTATCAGCTAAATTTAAACAACTGGAACTATCACTCACCCCACGAACTTCTGTCCAGATTTCGGTAGCCGATGGCCTCCTGCAAATGATGTGTCTGGATGCGTTCAGAACCCTCAAGGTCAGCAATTGTCCGTGCAACCCGAAGTATGCGGTCATAAGCACGTGCTGAGAGTTGCAGCCGGTTCATAGCCTCGCGGAGCATATCCAAATCCTCGGCTGCCGGCTCTGCATAACGATGCATGAGCCTGCTTGTCATCTGAGCATTGCAGTGTATATTGGGCTCGTCCTTAAAGCGTTCTTCCTGCATCTTTCGTGCGCGTACAACCCGTTCACGGATTGTGGCACTGCTTTCACCCGGAGCTGTACGGCTAAGCTCTTCGAAAGAAAGTGGAGTTATCTCGCATTGTATATCGATACGGTCCAACAGGGGGCCGGAAATCTTATTCAAATATTTTACAATCTGCCCCGGTGTACAACAGCATTGCTTAGTGGGGTGATTGTAATAGCCACAAGGACAGGGGTTCATACTGGCAATAAACATAAAGGAGCACGGATAAGTAACGCTGTACTTGGCACGAGAGATGTTAATAACCCTGTCTTCCAATGGCTGACGGAGGACTTCCAGAGTGCTTCGCTGGAACTCCGGAAGTTCATCACAGAACAGCACACCATTATGAGCCAGGCTTATCTCGCCAGGCTGCGGATTAGCTCCCCCGCCCACTAAAGCCACTTGCGAGACGGTATGATGGGGCGCACGGAAGGGACGGTGTGCTATTAGTGAGCAATTACCTGGTAGTTTGCCGGCTACAGAGTGTATCTGGGTGGTTTCCAAACTTTCCTGCAATGACAAAGGAGGCAAGATACTGGGCAGACGTTTGGCCATCATGCTTTTACCGCTACCGGGAGGGCCTATCATTATAAGGTTATGACTTCCCGCAGCAGCAATTTCCATAGCCCGTTTTACATGCTCCTGTCCCTTGACATCAGAAAAATCCAGTTCGAAGTTGTTCTGCTGCGCATAAAACTCGGAGCGTGTATTAATGACTGTTGGCTCCAAAGGATGCAGCCCGTTAAGATGGCCCACAACCTGATTCATGTGGCGGACACCATACACCTTAAGCCTATTGACAACAGCTGCCTCACGGATATTCTCTTCAGGAACAAAAAGACCTTCATATCCCATCTCCCTTGCCCTGATAGCAATAGGGAGCGCACCTTTTATAGGCATCAATGAACCGTCCAGGCTCAACTCGCCAACCATCATATATCGGTTCAGCAAGTTTACATTTACCTCGCCCTCTGTTGCCAGGATTCCTATTGCCAGAGGAAGGTCCAGTCCAGAACCTTCTTTCCGAACATCGGCAGGAGCAAGGTTAACCGTAATCTGTCTGGTAGGAAACCTGTAGCCGCTGTTCTCGATGGCGGCCATAATACGCTCGTGGCTTTCTTTTACTGCATTGTCTGGTAAGCCTACCATTACAAACCTACAGCCTCTGGTAGCATTTACCTCTATGATTACCTCTGCAGCCTGAAGCCCCTGCACCGTTGCACCATATACTTTTACAAGCATAATTTCTGAATGTTAGGTTCAATGTCACGTTGCCAGTCGGAACCGGAGGCAATAATCTTCAGAGCGGAGTCTGCAAGAACAAAATAAGGCAAATCACAAATACCCCAGTTCTGAACAAGCAGGCTGTTGAAACACTGGTAATCGCAATAGCTGTAATAGTCTATACTATCGTTTTCCTCAATTCTCTTAAGAGCAGAAGACTCTGTATCAAGGGAATAGCTGATGGCATTCACCTTCAGGCCCTTTTCCTTCATTTCCCTACGGAATCTACGGGTACGATAGAGCGCACTCTGCGAACCGCTTTTCCAGCTGGCCCAGAATGCCATGAGAAGGTAATTGCCACGAAAGTCTTCATTCGAAATCTCGACTCCTTCTTCCTCGCTGCTAGCAGAGGGACGAGTCTTCAGCTTGAAATCCGGCAGTTGCTGTCCATTACACAAAAGACCGTGTGAGCGTACCCGGCGTGACAGTTTGGTTAGCTCCACATCATCAGGGCATGCACGACAAAGGCTGTCGAAAAGCTCTGTTACTTGAGTCTGAGAAATACTGTCGTTTAACAGGAAATACGTCGAAAAAAGATAGCGGCTAAGAGGCAGCGTAGAATATTTTAACAAATACTTCCTGGCAATATCACATACCTTGTCATCTGACAGATCGGTAATCTGTTCCCTGAATTCAGTATAAACCTCATTGTCTTCTGTCCCATTTACTTGCACAGCGTTCAGGTTCTGTGCATCACCTTTTATTCTTATTTCATCACCGGGACGGGCAAAGATAGTGAGTTCAGAAAAGTTTGGATACATCAGGCGGAAGATGGCTTCGCCTTCGATGGAAGCTACATACTCAAATTCTCCTTCCTGAATCTTTATGGTATCCAGGCGGTCTATAACTCCATTAATGCTATAAATATAAAACTCCCCCTGTTCCAGATTTGCAAAATCTCCTGTTATTCTAACCTGTCCCGGATTGCCGGAGCAGGCGAATAACAAAAGTATAAAAGCACTCCCCAAAAAGGGGAGGTGGAGGGGGCTCTTCATTTACTTAACTATGCTCTTAATGGTGCTTGCATATTTGGCAAACTCAAGGTCGTTAGCTGCACGAGCGGCCAAAGTACCGTCCTGCTGAATAGCACTCTTGAGAGCTGTCGCCAAAGCATTTGCGTCGCCTGTACGTGCAGCCAGGATTGCCTGAAGGTAACTGGTAATTGCATCAGGATTCTTGATGGCTGTAAGTGTCTTCTTGGCACTGGTATAATCCTTTGCCAGAATCTGAGCCAAAGCAGCGCTGTTGGTGTTCGTACCAGCCAAATCAGAAGCAGCCTGGGTGTAGTTGCCCTTGGCAATATTCAGATTGCCCATTACCTCCTTGAAGGTGTCAGAACCGCTTCCCCTGGCAAGATAAGTCTCGGCAGCGTTAACATCACCATTCTTCAGAGCCAGCAAGGCAAGGTTGGTATTAACCTCGGGAGCGTTTTTGCTCACGCTGGCAGCCTGCTTAAGATAGTTGTTGGCAACCTCGGTATTCCCTGCAGCAATAGCCTGCTGAGCCATATTGTTGAGAGCACGATAGTCACTGGGATACTGTTTGGCGATGGTTTCGTTCCACTGTTTACGCTCAGCCTCGTTCTTGGTCAGCTTGTTGGCACCATATACCATCTCCTCTACACTAAGTTTGCTGGGATCCTGCTGGAACTGGGCAAGAATCTGCTCATCGCTGCGGCCAATAACCTCATAATTTACAATAAGACGGGCACGACGCAACTCTGGAAGAATACTCTCCTTGATGTCTGTATAAACCTCGCTCATATTGCTAATCTGCTGCTCGCGCTCTTCCGGCTCCTCATACATCGAAAGAACACGTAGGATAACCTCCTTGTCCTGAAGGTTGCTCTTGGAAACCAGCTCCTGGAAACCGTCCCAGTCCTCTGCAGTATATTTGGTATCAACATCGGCTTTCATCTGAATCTTCTTTAACTCACCCTTCAGATAATCGGTGCTGACGTTCTGGCGCTTCTCTGCCAGTTTTTCGTTGAAATCATACTTTCCATCAGGACTTGCATAAGCGCTGACTTCTATATTTTGAAGGGCACGAGTTTCCTCATTGTCGTTAATCTCCTTCAGGATGTTACCCAGATCCCTGATGCTAACGGTATTCAATTCGCTTGCGCGGAGGTTAGCCTGGTTAATAAGGAACTTGATGTTGGCCTCCTGCTTCTGGGCGATAATACGCTGATAAGCATCAGGAGCAGTTGCACCCGTCATATTGCAACGGTTCAAAAGCTGACTGGTAGCCAACACGCCATAACCGATCTTAACCTCTGGAATGGAAACTGTCTTCTTACCCAACTTGGCGTCAAAACGGGCATACAACTCGCTTGACAACATTGGTTCGATATATGCAAAGTTGGTCTTCATAGTGTAAGTGCCACCGGCCTTGTAATTGATGGTAGTAGCATTACCCTCTACTTTCTCTCCTTGGAAAGAAGCGCTTTGGCCTTCTGCCTCGCCACCCTGATATTTCAGAACAGGAGTAACAGTAACCTGAGCATTTTTTTTCATGTACTTAACAGGGAAAGTACCGTTAATAGTGGCAGGAACCTGACCGCCGACAGCCTCAAGAGGCGTAGGAGTAACAGCAAAGTTGTCAGAACTTAATTTACCGAGTTTACTGCAAGATGACAATGCCAAAACAGCAAGAGCCATCATAAAAATGTGAGATTTTTGCATAATGTTTTTTACCTATTTGAAATTTTGCCTGCAAAGGTACGAATAAGCGAGAACAATACAAAATATATGTCGTTTTATTTTTATTGTAGAGCAAAAGAACTTTCGGTAATAGCCAAAGATAGTGCCGGCCTTTCACTCTTCCCTCTTTGGGTAACCGCTAACTAGACCTTATTTCCTAATATTTCTGGGATGATGCTCCAAGATTTCCTGGCGAAGGTGAGAACGGTCAATATGCATGTAGATTTCTGTCGTAGAGATATCTTCATGCCCCAACATAGCCTGAATTGCTCGCAGGTTGGCTCCCCCTTCCAGAAGATGCGTGGCAAAACTATGCCGGAACGTATGCGGGCTGATACTCTTCTTAATCCCTGCCCTTTCCGCATAATCCTTGATATAAACAAAAAGGGTAATTCTGCTTATTTTGGAGCCTCGCTTAGTGCTGATAAAGACATAATCCTCATGTCCGGGTTTCGCCTTGACCTTTGTTCTTGCAACAAACCATTGACGCAGTTTCTCTATGGCTTGTTCGCCTATGGGAACTAAGCGCTCTTTGCGCCCCTTCCCATGAACACGGATGTACCCCTCCTCCAGGAATAGTTCGCTCATTTTTAGATTACACAGTTCGCTGATGCGCAAACCGCAACTGTATAGCATCTCTATAATAGCATTGTCCCTTATGCCCTGTGGTTTACTTTTGTCTATGACCGCTTCTATGGCATCAATCTCCTGAATACTCAGCACCTCGGGCAGATGTTTGCCTATCTGCGGATTCTCAAGCAGTTCCGTAGGATCTGTCTCCAACTCCTTTTCCATAACCAGAAAGCGGTAAAAAGAACGCACACCACTTAGGATACGAGCCACACTACGCGGCTGGACTCCCAAATCCTGCAGGGTGCCAGAGAAATGGTCCAACTGTTCCAATGTCACATGGCGGAAATCAATCCCATTGTCAGCATAGTAATTCAAGAGCTTTTGCAAGTCGCGGACATACGCATCCAGCGTGTTTCCTGTATAAGATCGCTCCAGACGGAGATATTGCATATAACGCCTCAAAATCTGAGGTGAAATAGCACCTGTATTTGTAAACTGATAACCCAAAATCCTGTCGTTTAAATTAAATTTACACAATAATGCGTGCTTGTTCGGCTATTTTTCTTATCTTTGTAGCGACAAAAGTACAGAAAATTTATGAGAATACAAATTATCAACGGCCCTAACTTGAATTTATTAGGTGTTCGTGAACCCGAAATTTACGGAAAGCGTGCTTGGGCGGACTACCTGAAGGAATTACGCACACGCTTCCCTCAAGTCCGCATCGACTATTACCAAAGCAACCTGGAAGGTGAAATAATTAACAAGATTCAGGAAGTAGGATTTGACCGCGACGGAATTGTGCTAAATGCTGGAGCCTATACACATACCAGCGTAGCCATTTTGGATGCCTTGAGGAGTGTTAGTACTCCTACAGTGGAAGTCCACATCACCAACGTACATCAGCGCGAGGATTTTCGCCGCAAGAGCCTCATCAGTCCTGGATGCATGGGTGTTATCATGGGCTTTGGTCTTGACAGCTATCGTCTGGCTATCGAAGCATTGATAGATAAAGCTTCTCAAATGGAGAGTTGAGAGCCTCTTCCTTAACCCCTTTCCCGTGGGCGAGAGGAAGTTAAAGTCTAAGGTCCAAGACTAAAAGAATAACATTGAACATTGACGATTACATTTTGCATCACATTGATGCTGAAGGAGAATATTTGCATGAGCTGTGGCGGGACACACAGCTCAGGCTGTCTTATGGCCAGATGGCAAGCGGGCATCTGCAAGGCCGACTGCTGAAAATGCTTGTGCAGATGATTCGTCCCCGGAAGGTGCTGGAAATCGGAACCTTCAGCGGGTACAGTGCTCTCAGTATGGCAGAGGGATTGGAGGAAGGGGCAGAACTGCACACCTTTGAAATTTACGATGAACAGGAGGATTTTATCCGTAAATGGTTCGATGGCAGCCAGTATGCACACCTGCTGCATCTGCATATCGGAGATGCTCTGCAACTGGTGCCGCAGATGGATGTAACTTGGGATCTTGCCTTTATTGATGCTGATAAACGCCAGTATGTGGAGTACTACCAAATGATACTGCCCCATATGCGCAAGGGCGGCTTCATCATTGCCGACAACACCTTGTGGTACGGACATGTATTGGAAGAACAGCCCCGCGAAAGCGACCTTCAGACACGTGGCGTACAAGCTTTTAATGATTGGGTGGCACAAGACCCACGCGTAGAGAAGGTTATCCTGCCCCTCCGTGACGGGCTAACCCTAATTAGGGTAAAAGATTGAGGACGCCAGTCACTCGCCTTTGACCGTTTGAACAGCCGTGTAGCGAATTCCCGTTAAACCTATCAACCCAATAAGAAACGTATAAAAAGCACACTATGGAACTTGTCTATCTTCTATATCTCATTATCGGTATCGCATTGGGTGCCGTTGGTGTTTACTTTGCAATGCGGACACAAGTGCAGGCGGCAAAGGAGCGTACCAGTTTGACCGAACAGCAGAAACAACAAGAGAGCGATGCACTTCGCCAGCAGATGCGCGAACAGCAGGAGACTTTCCGACAACAGATGCAGGCGCTGCAAGAATCGCAGCAGCAACAAATGCGGACCCAGCAGGAAGCTCAACAGCAGCAGATGCAGCAGCAAAAGGAACAGATGGCGCAACAGATGGCTTTGCTGCGTGAGCAGATGAGCACTACCTCGGAGCGTGTGCTGAAAGAGAGAGCCGCTGAGCTATCTGTCGTCAACAGCGAGCAGCTCTCTAAGATTCTCAATCCCCTTCAACAGAACCTACAGCTCATGCGTACGCAGACGGAGAAGATGCAGAAAGACCACGATGACTCTCTCCGAGAATTGAAGGCTGCCATACAGATAAACATGGAACGAGAACGTGCGATGGGCGAACAGACGGAACGTTTGGCACAGGCACTGACCGGGCAGAACAAGGTGCAGGGCAACTTCGGCGAACTCAAGTTGAGTCAGATATTGGAGCAGATGGAGCTGGAGCGCGGCTTGCAGTACGACACACAGGAGACGATGCGCGACAACCAGGGACGCCCCATCACAAGCGAGGAAGGCCGGCGCATGATTCCCGATGCCGTGTTGCATTTCCCCGACGGGCGCGATGTCATCATAGACAGCAAGATGTCCTTCACCGCCTTCGTTGATTACCAGAATGCCGAGAACGAGACCGCTCGCAACGAGGCCCTTCGCCGCCACCTCGCCAGCATGAGGCAGCACGTCAAAGAACTTGCCCAAAAGCAATACTTCCGTTATGCTAAGAGCGAAAAGGGACGCCTTGACTTTGTGCTGATGTACGTCTTTCAAGAGAGCGCGTTGCAACTGGCGCTGCAAAGCGACACGACGCTCTGGAAGGAGGCTTACGACCAGGGAGTCGTCATTTCCGGTAGTCAGTCGCTCTACATGACTTTGCGTGTGCTCGAACTCACATGGAAGCAGACACGACAGGTGGAGAACCAGGAGAAGATGATGCAATGCGCCAACACCCTCGTCGAGCGTGTACAACTCTTTGCAGAACGCTTTGCAAAAGTCGGTGACCTACTCGACAAGACGCGTCGCTCCTTCGATGAGCTTACCGTCGTTACTGCTCCCTCCGGACCGAGCATCACCACCGCTGCTCGGAATCTCCTCAAGTTCGGGGCCCAGGAGAACAAGAAAAAGAAATCCCTGAACTCCTCTACCCTCTTGGAGAATACAGAAGAAAACAACGCTCCAGCTCAACAAGCAGAAGAATAATATACTATTTTGTCCTTGTTTGGTACTTTTTCTTGCACTTTGTTTGCAGCAATCGGATAAAATGTGTACTTTTGGCACAAAATTATACAAATTATAGCCAAAAACAAGACAAAACGTACACATTATGCAAATTAACTCCATCATCCGCAATTTTTTGTTTGCGATAATTGTAGCATCACCTCTCTGCATAACAGCACAGGAGGCAGAGCCAGTAACAGAAGCCCATGTAGATATTTGTATTTATGGAAGTACACCCGCTGGCATAATGGCGGCATATACTGCCAAACTGAAGGGTAAAAGCGTGTTGTTGGTTTCCCCCACAAAACGTCTTGGGGGTATGACAGCAGGCGGATTGGGATGGACCGATATCGGAGATAGTACCAGTCACCGTCGTATTATAAAAGGTTTTGCGCGCGAATTCTACCGTCGCATAGGTCATCATTACGGAATGGCCTCACCAACCTTTTATTTTGAGCCAAAGGTTGCTCTTGCTACGTTCAAGGGTTTTCTGAGTGATGTTGATATGAAGGACAACGAGGACATTTGGTATCAGTGGCGAATTGTAAGTGCCCATAAGGAGGGGAATGATGTACAAAATATAGAATTGGAAGACGGTACCAACCCAAAGGTAACGCCACATAGAACTGTTCATGCCAAAGTGTTCATAGATTGCAGTTATGAGGGCGATCTTATGGCTCGTGCCGGCATTTCATATACGGTGGGACGTGAGCCGGCTTCACAATACGGGGAGCCGGAGAACGGTGTACAATGTCTGAACAAGCATCAGTTCTGCGATGGTGTTGATCCTTACGTTATTCCCGGTGATCCCAGCAGTGGTCTGCTCTGGGGTATCATGCCAGAGCCTATGGGCAAGAAGGGCGAGGGCGATAACCATATTCAAGCGTATAACTATCGTCTTACCCTGACCAAGAATATGCCTTTCCGTGCTATTACAGATAAGGTGCCCGACAATTACGACCCCAGCAAGTATGAATTGCTCTTCCGTTGGATGGAGAAAAAAGGTTGGAGTAGTTATGGTGACTGCATCAAATGGACTTATATGAAGGATTCCTCCGGTCCTAACAGTTGGAATGCCTTGAAGACGGACAATAACAATCAGGGAGGTTTCTCTACAGACATGATAGGTTACAGTTGGGATTATCCTGAAGCAACTTATGAACAGCGCGACTCCATAGCCAAACTGCATGAGGACTACACCAAGGGGTTGCTTTATATTCTGTGGACAGACAAGCGTGTGCCATCCAATATTCAGGCCGAATTCCTGAAGTGGGGCTATCCGTTGGATGAATACGAGGATAACGAGAATTTTACGCCCCAGCTTTATGTCCGTGAGGCAAGGCGGATGTTGGGTCGGATGGTGATGACAGAGGATTATTGTCTGAAGACAAAAGCTGTTGACGACCCCATTGCCTGGGGAGCCTACACAATGGATTCGCACAACTGCGGACGTTATGTGGTAAATGGTATGGTAAAGAACGAAGGCGATGTGCAGCGCCACCTGACGGCCGGTCCTTACGGAATTTCTTATAGGGCTGTTACACCCAAGGAGGAAGAAGCCCGCAATGTAATCGTACCTGTATGTCTTTCTGCTTCTCATATTGCCTACGGTAGTATCCGTATGGAGCCTGTCTATATGGTATTGGGCGAAACAACGGCTTTAGCAGCCATACAGGCAATAGACGAGCATGAGGGTTGTGTGCAGCAGGTGGATCCTGCAAGGTGCATCAAACAGTTGGAACAAGGTTTGGAGGTAGAACGTTTCGAGGAATTGCCTACAGAAGGGAACTCCATTGCCGTAGATATTACCGGCAGAGTATTACAGAATCCATCCTTCGAGACAGCTTATACAAATACCAGCAAGCCTCCCTATGGATGGAGTGAGTTGCCGGCAGGTACTACATTACAAAGAAGCGTCAGCACCAATCCCAACAACAAGGATGGCAAGAAGGCTTATGTCTGCAAACCCGAGTCGGGAAAGACCATCAGCGAGCCCCTAAAGCTGTACCAGCTTATCCCTGCCAAGAAGTTGGGTGCCGGTATATATAAGGTTTCCTGCCGTATGTGGATAGAGAAGGATTATTACGGGACAGCCTGTCTTTTTGCCGATAATGGCGAAGGCACAAACTGCAACGTGCAGTATTGGACTACAGAGGCTTATTACCGCAACGGCACATCAGGCTATGATAACATCAATTATACGGATTACAGAACCACCTTTGCCGGTCATGCAGGCGGTTTCAACAATACCACAACGCAGAATATGCAGCGAATGGTGGTTTATATTACCCTTAGGGAAGGTGACGATATGATGCTGGGCATCCGCACCAATAGTGCCAATCAGGCTTCGGACAAAGCAGGAGCAGGCTATTTTATTGTAGATGATTTCCGCGTGGAGAAACTGACGGAGAAGCCCCTTTCTCAGGAAGCCTTCTGTGACAAAAATCTTATCAACTATACCTTCGAGAAAGACCCTAATGGCATTACCTACGACTGGAATACCAAGACTACAAAGAACGAGGCAGCCAACGGCCCCATTCTTGGCTGGCAGTGTTACCCCGAGTGGACAGACACCTACGGTGGTGTAAGCGATGGCACAAATCTGGAATGGAAATGGGCAGGATATGTTGCCAGCACCGAAGGTGTTATTCCTAACGATTTTAAACTCTACCAGACAATTCCCGCAGAAAACCTTACGCCCGGTATCTACGAAGTGAATGCCCGTATGTGGCAGTATCAGTCCAAGTTGGGAATCACCCGCTTGTATGGAGCCGCAGGTGATAAGTGTAGCGTCCAGTACTATGGAAAATCCGACAAATATCCTCAGGATGTTCTTACTGACGGAGAGGAAGTCACATTTGCCAATCTGACAGCCTGTACCACTACAGGCCGTGTAAATGAGATGTCGTTAGATGTTGAGGTTGGTGAAAACAACGATTTGGAGGTCGGCGTGAAGAGCGGCTATGGCGCAGAGGCCAATAAAACCAATGGGGCTAACTACGGAAAGTTCTACGTTGATTACCTTCGAACCTGGAAGGTGGGAGATTTGCCTGTAACTTACGCAGAAACGGCTTCTGACAACGTAATTGTTCCTCAGGCATATACCAACAAGGTAATTCTGAATAAGACGTTCAGCAACGGCGAATGGCAGAATATTTGTTTGCCTTTCAGCCTGAACAAATCTGATATCGAGACCATCTTCGGCAAGGGAACAGAAGTGCTGGGTATGGAAATTGTTCAGCCCGACTGTCCTTGCCCTGATGAAATTTCTTTTTCTGAGGTCAGTCAGATGGAGGCAGGGATGCCCTACCGCATCCGTCCTACTGATGTGCTCCCCTCCCCTATTACACTCCAGAATGTACGTATAGAGGTATCAGAGCCAAAGGATATTTCCACTTCCGGCTATACGCTGAAGGGAACTTTCCAGGCAACGGAAGAGGTACCTGCCTTTGGCGTAATTGATGTACAGCATGAGAGCCAGACATCCGTACAGTCTGTAGAAGCAGAGGATTCTGAAGACTTACGCTATGACCTTTCCGGTCGTCGTGCAAAGGCCACCAGTAAGGGAATCATAATCAGCAAGAGAATAAAGACACTGGGCTAAGTCTTTTTACCAACTTATCCCCCCCAGGAATGCCTGTTATGTCTGTAAATCGGGGAAAAGGTGCCGATTTACAGACATAACAAGATATTCTCCTCAATTAGAGTTGTGTCAACTGGAAATTACGCCAAAGGACTTTGATATCGTTTCCGTCGTGGATCTGCAGCATGATGCGTCCAGGCGTATTTGCGATGAGTTCGTCTTCCAAGTCTGCCATAGGAACATCATTGAGCCAGGTCTGGATATGATTGCCCTCTACGCGAAGGCGCAGCGTATTCCATTCACCCTCTTTCAGCACTTCTTCCTTCTCGTCGGGAATCTGCTGGAGCCAGCCACGGCCGTATGACTCGTAGATGCCGCCTGTGTCATTACCCTTGGGAGCCACTTCGCATTGCCATCCGTGAACGGTGTTGAAGCCCTCGATGAAAGAATGGAAGAAAAGTCCGCTGTTGCCGTTGCTCTCCTGCTTGAACTCCAGAGTGAGGTCGAAATCCTTGTAATATTTGCGTGTACAGAGATAGCCGTACTGCTTGTTGTCGCCATTCTCCGTCACCAGGTTGCCTTCCTCATCTACGCTCCACTTGCCATCGCCAAAGGGTTCCCAGCCTGTGAGATCCTTACCATTGAAGAGGCTTTCTGTCTGACCGCCTTTATGGGGCAGAGGACGAATCTTGATATTCTTGAAGGAAGCGGGGTCACCATGATCCTGAAGGCAGATGACACCCTCGCAGGCAAGGCCGTATTCAGGAGCATGAGCCCATTTGCCGCTACCCTTCTTCTCGAACCAGTCATCAGTCCATGCTTCGAACTCCAGAATCTTCTCGCCATTCAGCCAATGCTCAACGTGACCATTGTCGAAGACAATCTTCGAGGTGTTCCACTCGCCTACAGGATTGACATGCATCTTGGAGTAGTCGGGCAGGTGCATGGCGTAGTCAACACCCAGTTTCTGCCATTCCTCCAGTTTCTCAGGAGCATTCACTTCTTCCCAACCCTCATTGTCGATGAGTTGATACTCAGGTCCAGTCACGTATGGAACCGAGAAAGCGGGATTTTCCACCACATGATAAATCATACCGCTGTTGCCGCCATGTGTCAGCTTCCAGTCCCAGGTAAGTTCAAAGTCTGCAAACTTGCGTTTTGTAACGATGTAGCCAGAGTCATCTGCGCCATCACCGCTGGCTTGGATGCAACCATCCACAACCGTCCATCCGTTGGACAGGATAGTGTCATTGAAGTTACACCACTCGGAGAGGTCCTGACCGTTGAACAGCAGTTCCCATCCTGCTTCTTCCTCAGCCTTTGTCAGCGTATTGTCCTTAGGCTGACATCCACAAAAGATACCACACATTGCTGCAAAAGAGAGCAGCATCAGATTTGTTTTTTTCATAGGTCTATATATTTAAAGTTCCTTTTGTTTTCAGTATTTGTCTGCAAAGATACGTTTTTTTACGACGTTCTTCCAAACTTTCAGTAATTTTTTCAACAGAAAATCAGGGCTATGAAGCAAAACAGGGAGCAACATAAATTGAGGTGATGCTCCCTGTTTAGGGTTATTAGGATTAAAAATCAGATATAGTAAACTCTGCAGTAAAATGGGATATGTCCTTTTTCTTAATTAATGGATAATTGATAATGGATAATTGACAATTCTTGGTTAGCAGTTAGTGGTTAGCGTAACTAACTTACATTTTTCACTTTTCGCTCGACTAACGAAATGAGGAAGTAGAGAGATGAAACGGGTTGGCTGTTTCAGCATTGGCCTGAAATAAGAGACTTTATGCGTTAGACTTTAGACAAGGGGAATGCAAGCATATTATAAAAGCAATAAAAAAGCCTTTCAACAGTGGGGCTGAAAGGCTAACTATTTATAATCTTATTTATATCCTCTATTAATCGTCTGGCAGGCTCTATTCGCTCCTGTAACGCCTCAGGCTCAACCTCATATACACAATTATAATCGCATTCTTCTCGCATAGTCTGCAGTTGGTTATAAAGACGTCCATATTCTAATGGTAAAATCCCGGTTTTAATATAAAACAGATTAAACAGAGCATGCGATCCATTGTGGGTACTTACGGAATGACCACCATGAAGAAGGAGAGCATTTATGGCATGAAATACGGAATAATAGAGTCGATTGGCCGCCCCACTCCACTTATTTGCAGCTGCAAGAATATTTATCTCCTCGAAAGTCTCAGAAGCTTTCTTTAACTCTAAAGCAACCAACGTTTGGCGTTCTTCATTTGTCAAACTCATTGCAGTATATATTTATCCCGTTCTACATTTTTTCTGTAAGGTAGGAATGTCCACTCATCCCATTGTTTTTGGGTATAAATGTGTGGGCTTATTTCCTCGCCAATTTCCCATCCTAATTCACGGAAAGGATAAGTGACATCATAATCACTGGCTTCCAGTTTGGGCTTATTCAGCAGAATCAGTAAATCCCAGTCCGAACCCTTATGAGCATCGCCACGGGCACGGGAACCATAGAGCCAAACCTGCCCGCCTGGGGGAACGACCTTACGTCCGGTCTCTCGGATCATTTGAATTATTTTCTCTTCTTCTGCTGTCATAGCGCTTCTTTTATTTCCCTGCCATTCGCCTCCTTAACATAGACTTTAGACTTTAGCAAAGAGACAATCACACCGCAAATATACGACGATGTGCGGTACTTACCAAAAATTTGAAAGAAAAACAGAGTTTTTGCGCCTATTGTGCAAGATAAAGTTTACAATATCTTGCTTTTGCGGAAGTTAAATAGGGAGTTAAATAGGGAGTTAAATGGGGAGTAAAATAGGGAGTTAAGCCATCAAGCTGGCTGGACGATAGTTTTGGCTATTGGGAATTTGTTTGCTATTGTCCTTTTTAACTCCCATGAGGGCAGCGAATTAACTTCCATTTTTACTTCCTCTTTTACTTCCGAAGGTTCATTTATGAATGATTCAAGCCTGTTAATGCTCTATTCCTGCTCCGTCGTACTGCTATGTTTCCTCTAATTTACCTCCAGATTCTCCCTAGTTTTCCTCTAATACATCTCTAGTTTCTAGAACTAGAGAGGAACTAGAGAAGAACTAGAGATGTGCAATCAGATTTTCCTCTTACGACTAACGAAATGAGGAAGTAGAGAGATGAAATGAGGATGATGAACCAAAAACGTCATTTGTCCTACTACTGCGGACTGCAAGAAGAAAACAGGGCTTATTTTTTCTCTGCCAGCCTCTTACACCACTTGCCACCCATCATGCAGTAAAGACCAAGCAGGACGAAGGGAACGCTGAGCAGTTGTCCCATATTAAAGAACATCCCGTTCTCGAAATCTACCTGGTTCTCCTTGGTGTATTCGATGAAGATGCGGCTGGTGAAGATAAGGAAAAGACATAGGCCGAAGTAGAAGCCTGAGCCTACCTGTGGAAAACGGTTGCCCTCCGTCTGGTTCATAGACTTCCTGTAAAACCACCACCCGATAAAGAAGAAACAGGCGTAGCAAAGGGCTTCATAAAGCTGACCCGGATGGCGTGGTACCATATCTACCCGCTCGAAGACGAAAGCCCAGGGCACATCGGTAGGACGGCCTATAATCTCGGAATTCATCAGATTGCCCAACCGTATGGCACAGGCACAAATGGGGGTAACGATGCCCACATTGTCCAGCACACGCATGATGTTGAGCTTCATATTGCGGGCATAGAGACAGAGGGCCAGCATCAGTCCCCAAGTGCCTCCGTGACTGGCAAGACCCTCGTAACCGGTAAACTTCCAACTGCCATCGGCTAACTGGCGGATGGGCAGCACCATCTCAATAGGATGAGAGAGGAAATACCCAGGCTCGTAGAAAAGGCAATGCCCCAAACGGGCTCCAATGAGGATACCTAAGAAGCAGTACATGAACATGGGCTCGAACTGCTGTTCGGAAATCTTCTGCTGTTTGTACAGACGATGCATGAGCAAGTAAACGCTTAACAAGCTTATGCCCCAGCATATCGAGTACCAACGGATAGCGAAGAAGCCAAGGTCCAGCGCTACTACGTCGGGGTTCCAGTTTATGAATAATTCACAATTCATAATTATGATAACAGACTACACATTGAAGCGGAAGTGCATGATATCTCCGTCCTGAACGACGTATTCCTTGCCTTCTACACCCATCTTACCGGCTTCGCGGACAGCAGCTTCCGAGCCGTATTTGATATAGTCTTCGTACTTGATGACCTCGGCACGGATGAAACCTTTCTCGAAGTCGGTATGGATAACACCGGCACACTGGGGAGCCTTCCATCCCTTGCGGAAAGTCCAGGCCTTAACTTCCATCTCTCCTGCCGTGATGAATGTCTGCAGGGTGAGCAGGTGGTAGATGGCCTTTATAAGGCGATTACAGCCGCTCTCAGAGAGTCCCATGTCCTCGAGGAACATCTGCTTCTCCTCATAGGATTCCAGCTCTGCTATGTCGGCTTCTGTCTGGGCGCTGATGATAAGCATTTCGGCATCTTCGCCTTCGATGGCTTTCTTTACGGCCTCGGTATAGGCGTTTCCTGTGGATGCACTGGCATCGTCAACGTTACAAACGTACAGAACGGGCTTGGTGGTAAGCAGGAAAAGGCCTTTGGCGGCAGTGTTCTCGTCTTCTGTCTCAAATGTTACGGTACGGGCACTCTTACCTTGCTCCAAAGCATCGCGGTAGGCCTCTAAGACCTGCAGTTCTATCTTTGCCTGCTTGTCGCCCCCTACCCTAGCGGCTTTCTCTACTTTCTTGATGCGAGCCTCTACTGTCTCCAAGTCTTTCAGCTGCAACTCAGTATCGATAATCTCTTTGTCCCGGACAGGATTCACAGAGCCGTCAACGTGTACAATGTTTCCGTTGTCGAAACAGCGCAGAACGTGAATGATGGCATCACACTCGCGAATGTTGGCAAGGAACTGATTACCCAGCCCTTCACCCTTGCTGGCTCCCTTGACAAGTCCGGCTATATCTACAATATCGCAGACGGCAGGGACTATTCTGCCAGGATGTACCAGTTCTGCCAGTTTGGTAAGCCTCTCGTCGGGCACGCTAACCTGCCCCATCTGAGCATCGATGGTACAAAAGGGAAAATTGGCAGCCTGAGCCTTTGCGCTACTCAGACAATTGAAAAGTGTTGACTTGCCCACGTTTGGCAGTCCTACTATACCTGCTTTCATCTTGTTCTTAATCTTAAATTGGGTGCAAAAATACCGCTTTAATTTTACATAACCAAATTTTCTGTGTTATCTTAGCTTATGCAATCCTTTTAATGGGCCTCAAGCCAGTTCCTGCCCCACCCCGTATCTGCTATGAGGGGAACACGCATCTGCAGGGCATTCTGCATTTCCTCTACTACGATGCGTTGCAGGCGGTCTTTTTCTTCTGGCAAGACAGTGAAACAAAGTTCGTCATGAACCTGCAGAATCATCTTGGAGCGGATTCCTTCTTCCTTCATGCGTTGGTAGATGCGAATCATAGCTATCTTGATGATGTCTGCCGCACTTCCCTGAATGGGCGAGTTAATGGCGTTACGTTCAGCATTTCCGCGCACATTGGCATTGTTTGAGTTGATGTCGGGCAGATAGCAGCGACGGCGGAAGAGCGTCTCGGTATAACCCTTCTCGCGTGCCTTTCCGATACTTTTCTCCATATACTCCTTTACGGCGGGATAGGTCAGGAAATAGCCGTCTATCAACTCTTTGGCTTCTGTTCTGGAGACATCCAGACGTTCGGCCAGGCCGAAGGCGGAAATGCCATAGATAATGCCAAAGTTGGCAGTCTTGGCTTTACGACGTTCGTCAGAGGTTACTGCTTCTATACCCTTGTGGAAAATCTTGGCTGCCGTGGCGGCATGAATATCCTGCCCGGCATTAAAGGCCTCTATAAGGTTCTCATCACCGCTCAGGTGGGCCATAATACGCAACTCAATCTGGCTGTAGTCGGCACAGAAGAACTCCTGCCCGGCTTCTGGTATGAAGGCTTTCCTTACCTCCTTTCCCTGCTCGTCCCTAACGGGGATATTCTGCAGGTTGGGGTTTGAAGAGGAGAGGCGGCCCGTTGTGGTAACGGCCTGGTTGAATGATGTATGAATGTGCCCCGTATCAGGGTTAATCAGTTGGGGCAGCGCGTCGATGTATGTGCTGAGGAGTTTCTTTAAACCTCTGTATTCCAGAATCTTGCCGACTATGGGATTCTTGCTTTTCAGGCTTATGAGAATCTCTTCTGTGGTGGCGTATTGGCCTGTCTTTGTCTTCTTGGGTTTGTTGATAATCTTCATCTGGTCAAAGAGCACTTCGCCCACCTGTTTGGGACTGGCGATGTTGAAATGTACGCCTGCCAGTTGATAGATTTCTTCCTCTATGCGTTGCATCTCTTCTGAATAGAGGACAGAGGTTTCGCGGAGGCCTTCGGTATCAATGCACACACCGTTGCGTTCCATATATGCAAGCACAGGCATCAATGGCATTTCTATTTGTTGGAAGAGTTCCGTCAGCCCTTCTTTTTCCAGTTCCGGAGCAAATAAGTTCTTTAGCCTCAGGGTGATATCTGTATCCTCGCAGGCATACTCAAACACCTCCTCTGGCTTCAGTTCTGCCATCGATTTCTGTTTTTTCCCTGTTCCGATAAGCTCGTCAATATGTATGGTCTGATAATGCAGATAGGCTTCGGCCAGATAGTCCATGCCGTGACGCATCTCGGGGTGCAGCAGGTAGTGGGCAATCATGGTGTCGAACATGGGGCCGCGTAACTCTATGCCGTGATTAAGGAGGACTTGCAGGTCATATTTCAGATTCTGCCCGATTTTCAGTGTGTCCGGATTTTCATAAACGGGCCGAAGGGCTTCAATGGCTTCTGGATTCCCGAATACGGGAACGTACCAGCCTTGTCCTTCCTTTATGCTGAAGCTTACGCCAACAAGACGAGCCTTTATAGGGTCCATACCCGTGGTTTCCGTATCAACACAAACCTCTGCGGCTCCTTGCAGGGCGGCAAGAAGGGCACTTATCTTATCGGGGGTGTCAACAAGCTGATAATCAGCCGTTTCTTTGGCATAGTGCAACATCCCATTATCAGATTTTTCTCCGTCAACAGGCTCGCTCATGCTATTTGGTGTCTCGTAATCTCCAAAGCCGCTAAAGAGGTCGCCCTGGATGGCATTTCCTATCTTCTGTGGCTTGGGTGCCGGGGATGGGGTGGTGGAAGATATTTTCTTCCGCATGAGGGTACGGAACTCCAGTTCCTCGAAGATTTTCTGAAGTGCCTCTTGGTTAGGTTCTTCCACCTTGAGCTTTTCCATGTTTAACTGTATGGGCACATCAGTCTTAATGGTAGCCAGCCATTTGCTGGTTTTAATCTGCTCTACATTATCCTCTATTTTTTGCTTTAAAGCACCTTTCAGCTTGTCTGTATTCTGTAAGAGCGATTCTATGCTGCCAAAGTCCTGTATCAGTTTTGATGCCGTTTTCTCACCCACGCCAGGACAACCGGGGATGTTGTCAACGGAATCTCCCATAAGTCCAAGGATATCAATAACCTGGGTAGGGTGGGAGAGTCCCCATTTCTGATTTACCTCGGCAGGGCCAAGAATTTCTTCCGCACTTTTCCCGACGGCAGGACGGTACATCTTTACATGTTCTGTTACCAACTGCCCGTAGTCCTTGTCGGGGGTCATCATATAGGTGTCTATTCCCTGTTCGTCTGCTTGGTGTGCAAGGGTTCCTATCACATCGTCTGCCTCGTATCCGGGTTCCTCCAGAACGGGGATGTTATAGGCTTTAAGTAATCTTTTTATGATAGGTACGGCAAATCGGATGGCCTCGGGTGTCTCTTCGCGTTGTGCTTTATATTCGGGGTGGGCTTCATGCCTGAATGTGCCTCCTGGGGGATCGAAGGCAACGCCCAAATGGGTAGGCTGCTCCTTCTGTATTACTTCTTCCAAGGTGTTTACAAAGCCCAGAATAGCTGATGTGTTTTCTCCTTTGGAGTTGATTCTGGGATTCTTTAAAAAGGCATAATATGCCCTATAGATAAGGGCGTAAGCGTCTAAAAGATAGAGTTTGTACATACATTATTGAATTTTATTCGGTAAAATTATGCAAAAAAAGTGAAATGGTCGTCATTTTTATGTATTTTTGCATTTCAAAAGTATATTAGATGAACTCATTGGAGGCTTTACAAAAACCTATTGCTGACATTTTAGAGCAATATAAACAACAGTTTGATGCTACGCTTCAAAGCGACAATTCTTTGCTTCAGCAGGCTGTAGAGCACCTGCTGCAGAAGAAGGGGAAGTTGGTCAGACCTACTTTGGTTTTCCTTTCTGCCCGTCTTTTTGGCGACGTAAACCAAAGTGTTTATGATGTTGCTTTGGCGCTGGAGTTGCTGCATACTGCCAGCCTGGTGCATGACGATGTAGTCGATGAGAGTGACAGAAGACGGGGACAGGCTTCCTTGAATGCTCTAATGACGAATCAGATAGCGGTTCTGGTAGGGGACTTTATTCTTAGCAGAGCCCTTCACCATGCAGCTCAGACAGGCGATGCCAAGGTTGTTGATGTTGTGGCGAACCTTGGTCAGACATTAGCAGACGGAGAACTTTTGCAACTTGCTAATCTTGACGATGAAAAGTTGGACGAGGCATCTTACTATATGGTTGTCCGCAAAAAGACTGCCAGCCTCTTTGCTGTTGCTGCCCAGTTGGGAGTGCTTACATCTGGCGGTTCTGAAGAGGATGCGGAGCGTATGAGACGGTTTGGACATCTGATAGGAACATGTTTCCAGTTGCGTGATGACATCTTTGATTACGACGTTAAAAATGACTCTGGAAAGCCTGCCGGAAATGACATGAAAGAGGGCAAGCTAACCCTGCCCGTCATACATGCTGTTAATAAGACCAAGAACGGGGAAATGCTTGCTAAGGCTCTGAAAGTGAGGAGTGGTGAGGCTACTCAGAAAGAGATAGACGAACTTATCGGCTTTACCATCGACGAGGGCGGAATAGAGTATGCCTATTGGGCTATGAATGAGTTCCGTATGATGGCTGACGGATTAATAGACGAAAGCAGGGATCCTGCCATAGTAGAATCCCTGCACTCGCTTGTTAATTTTGTTGCTAACCGTAACTATTAGTTGGTTTCCAGCATTTGGAAAAGTTTGTCCAGCTTGGGTGCCATAATGATTTCGGTTCGTCTGTTTTTCGATTTTCCTTCTGTTGTTTCGTTATCTGCAACAGGTTTGTATTCGCCTCTTCCGCAGGGCTGAATCTGCATGGGATTCACGTTATAGGTTTCTGTCAGAATCCTGACAACGCTTGTGGCACGGATAACGCTTAAATCCCAGTTGTCCTGATAGATGGCATTTTTTATGGGAACATTGTCTGTATGTCCCTCTATGAGGACTTCTATCTCTGTTTGCTTGTTCAGCACTTCAGCCAGTTTACCCAAAGCCTCCTGCCCCTGTTTGTTAACAATGGCCTTTCCTGATTCAAAGAGCAGTTTGTCGCTCATGGCAACGTAAACTTTTCCACCTTCCTCTCTTACTGTTAACTCGTCGCTACTGAAACCTTTCAGGGCATCCTTTACGCTATTCAAAAGATTCTTTACTTTTTGGTTCTGCTCGTTGATAACATTCTGCAGTTCCACAATAGTACGTTCACGGTCAGAGAGTGAGGCGCTGAGTTTTTTGTTTTCGTTTTGATTGCTTGCCAGCAGCGATTGGTAATTTCTGATGCTTCCTTTCAGTAGGGTAGTGTCTTTTAACAGATTGTTACACCTTTTGTCAAGTGCGGTATAGCTTTCCCTGCTTTGCCCAAGCAGATTTGCCAGACTGTCTCTACTATAAAGTGCGGCACATCTTCCTGCCTCCGCAATTTCATACTTCTTCTTGCTAACAACACATGATGATAGCAGAATACATCCTAAAACAAGGGTAAAAAAAGCAATTTTTCTCATTTCTTTCTAGATTCTATGATTTCTTATACAGGAATTATCATACTCAAGTTATTGAATAACAACAAAATAACATCACATTTGGCATCGTGAGAATCCTTTCTTGATTAATTTCCTGCCAACAGCACGTGAATTTTTCATTGTCGCGATGTCAAAAATCAGAAGAATTTTACTTCTTCGCCCACCACTTCGCTTAATAGCAGGTTGGCCAGTCTGCTGGTACCCAAACGCAAGTACTGATTTGTAAGCCATTTCTCACCGAGCACCTCTTTTACTATTGTATAATATACAAGTGCGTCATGCACAGTGTTTAGACCGCCGGCAGGCTTGAAACCTATCTGAATCCCGGTCTTTTCATAGTACTCCTTGATGGCTTGGCACATAACATATGCAGCTTCGGGTGTTGCAGCAGGTTTTTCCTTTCCTGTGCTGGTCTTGATGTAATCGGCTCCTGCATACATAGCCAGAATACTTGCCTTCTTGATGTTCTCTGCATTTCCAAGCAAGCCGGTTTCCAGGATAACCTTCATCTTCTTTTCGCCACAAACAGCTTTTAATTCGCTGATTTCATCGCATACGGTTTCATAATCTCCGCTCAGGAATTTGCCTACGCTCATTACTATGTCAATCTCCGTTGCTCCGTCTCTAACCGCCAATGCCGTTTCAACGGTCTTTACCTCAATACAAGCTTGAGAAGAGGGGAACGAGCCGCTGACACACGCCACTTCTACACCTTCTACCTCCAGGCTTTGGCTTACGATACTGGCAAAGCAGGGATATACACAGATGGTTGCTACGTGGGGAAGGTCGGGGTAGGCGTTGTCAAAGTCATTTACACGTTCTGTAAATTTAAGGACGCTCTCTTCGCTGTCTGTTGTTTTTAGAGTGGTAAGTTCTACGCTTCCCATCAGGAATTTCTTTACTTCCGGTGTATCATTCTCTGGTACTTTTTCTTCGATGATTTGGGCAACTTTCTTTGCAATCTCATCATCGTTCAATGCCGTATTATATTTGGCAAGGGCTTCTTCGTACTTGTTCTGTTCCATATTTTCTTTTATTTTTAATGTTTCAGTTTCTGGTTATTTATGTGGCGTTCTTTATCACGTTGTGTCTTCTTTTCAATGCTTTTCTTAAGTGCATCTGTCAGATCTACTCCTGTCTGGTTAGCCAGACAGATAAGAACCCACAGAACGTCTGCCATCTCCTCTGCAGGGTCTTGATTTTCTCCTTCCTTGAATGACTGTTCTCCATATTTTCGAGACATAATACGCGCCAGCTCTCCCACTTCCTCTGTGAGAATTGCCATATTTGTAAGCTCGTTAAAGTAGCGGACTCCATATGTTTTAATCCATTTGTCAACGTTTTCTTGTGCCTCTTTTATAGTCATATTTCTCTATTCTCTATTCCTTGTTTTTTGTGTCCATACAAATTGTTACAGGGCCGTCGTTAACTAATTCAACCTTCATGTCTGCCCCGAATTCACCTGTTTCAACAGGTTTTCCAAGAGATTTAGATAGTTGCTCCACAAATTTATTATATAAAGGTATGGCAACTTCATGACCGGCAGCTCTTATCCAACTGGGACGATTACCTTTTTTATAACTTGCCATCAATGTGAATTGACTGACCACAATAATATCTCCCCCCGTTTCCAGAATGTTTCTGTTCATTACACCAGTTTCATCATCAAAGACACGTAATCCAACAATCTTATGTACAAGCCAATCTGTATCTTCTTGATTGTCAGCGCTTTCTATACCTAATAGTATTAAATAGCCAACTCCAATTTCAGACTTCTTGCATCCTTCAATTGTTACGCTTGCATGTGTTACTCTTTGTATGACGGCTCTCATGTATGATATTTTTCTGATTGCAAATATACTATAATTATTTGATACTTACTTGGTTTTGAAATATTTTAATGGTTTTCAACTTTCTTTAAATTTTATGGAAATGTTGGAACACAATGTGCGCTTTTGCTTGTCCAATTAAATTTTCCAGAACCTCTTCCTCTGACTCTTTTATACGTTTCACGCTATGCAGTTTTTTTAGAAGAATCTCTTTTGTCTTAGGTCCAATGCCTTTTATCGCATCCAGCTCGCTTGCAACCTGGTGCTTGCTACGTTTATCGCGATGGAATGATATGGCATAGCGGTGAACTTCGTCTTGTATTCGTGTTAGGAGGTAAAAAAGAGAGCTGTCTGTCTTTATTCCTACTACTTGTTGTGGAAACCCGTATAACAGCTCATTGGTTCTGTGTTTATCGTCTTTTGCAAGTCCGGCAATGGGTATTTCCAAACCCAGTTCATCTTCTATTACCTCTCTTACTATTTCCATCTGACCTTTTCCTCCGTCTGTAATGATAAGGTCGGGTAGGGGATTGCCTTCTTCAATAGCTCTTTTGTATCTGCGTCTTACAACCTCCTGCATACTGGCGTAGTCATTAGGACCTTGCACCTCTTTTATAATGTATTTTCGGTAATCTTGTTTACTTGGCCTGCATTTTTTGAAGACAACGCAGCCTGCCACTGCATCCGTTCCGCTAATATTGGAGTTGTCAAAACACTCTATTTGAATGGGCAATGTTGGCAATTGCAGCATGTCCTGTAATTCTTTCATTAAGCGGACTGATTTTTGCTCGGGATTTAGTTTATCTGATTGGCTTAAACGGTCTTTCTTGTATTGTAATACGTTTTGTTTACTTAGCGCCAAAAGCGTTTTTTTATCACCTTTTTGTGGAACGGTTAACTTAAAGCTCTGTGTGAATTGTTCCACGGGGAACGGTATTATAACTTCTTTACTTTCACTGCCATACCGCTGTCTCATTTCAACTATCCCCATAACCAACAACTCTTCGTCGGATTCTTGCATCCGCTTTTCATATTCAAAGGTAAAAGCTTTGTTTATGCAACCGTTGGTAACGTGTAGAAAATTAATATATGCCGTCTTCTCGTCGCTTTCAATGTTAAATACATCTATGTTGTGAAGCGTATTGCTCACCACTTCACTTCGGCTCCTATAGTTTTCAAGAAGCATGTATTTCTTCTTTAGCACCTCGGCTTCTTCAAACTTAAGCTCATTTGCCAGTTGCTTCATCTGGGTCATCATCTTGCGTTGTAAATCTGCAGTATTACCCTTCAGAATCTCCTTGGCTTCAGCTATATATTGCAGATACTCTTCAATGCTTTGACGACCTGTGCATGGAGCTTTGCAGTTTTTTATATGATATTCTAAGCATTCTTTATGTTTTTTCCCCCTGATACTTTCCTGTGTAATTGTTTCGTGGCATCTTCTAATCGGATATAAGTTCTTTATCAGGTCCAAAAGCGCATACATGGTTGGAACGTGGCTATAAGGACCGAAGTATGTCCCGAACTTCCTGTTTATCTTTCTTGTTTGGAATATTCGTGGCAGAAATTCGTTCGTTACGACTATACTTGGGTAGGTTTTCCCGTCTTTAAGAAGAATGTTATACCTCGGACTCCATTCTTTGATAAGGTTGTTTTCAAGCAAAAGGGCATCCTCTTCTGTGTTTACAACGGTATATTTTATGTCTCTTATCTTGCTGACAAGTATGGCAGTCTTTCTGTTTTCATGTTCTTTGTTGAAGTATGAACATACTCTTCTTTTCAGGTTTTTTGCCTTTCCAACGTATATAATGGTTCCTTTCTCATCAAAATATTGATAGCATCCTGGCTTATCAGGCATGCTTAAAACAATGCTTTTCAGGTAGGCCTGTACCTTTTCTTTTTCTGATAGGCTTGCCATTTTTTTCTTATATCTTAATCAGGGCAGTAACCTCAATGTCTTTATCGAAAACATCACGTCCGTGCAATCCTTCTATGGTTAGCTCAATAATAAAGTTGATGTATATTTTCTTTGGATTAAATTTCTTCACAAGATCATACGCAGCTTTCATGGAACCGCCAGTCGCAAGTAAATCGTCGTGAATCAGTACAACATCGTTTTCTGTAATAGCTCCTTTGTGCATGCAAACTGTATCTTCTCCATATTCTTTTTCGTATGAAAGTTCAATGGTTTCTCCTGGCAGTTTGCCAGGTTTCCTGCACATAACAACTCCTGCGCCCAGTTCCACAGCAACGGCACTTGATAGCAAAAACCCCCGACTTTCAATACCAACAATTTTTGTAATCCCTTTATCCTTATATAAGTCAACAGTTTCCTTGCACATTGTTCTCAGGCATTCTGGCTTATCAAACAATGTACTGATGTCTTGAAACATAATTCCTGGTTTGGGGAAGTCTGGTACCACCCTGATGTTTTTGATTAATTCTGGATTATTCATAATTATAATGTGTTATTTGTTGATTTACAGGACGAAGATGCGAATTTGTTTCACGTGAAACTTGCAGTTCTGTTGAAGTTGTACTTTATCTTTTCATTAACACTAATAGTACGTTTATATCGCTTGGACTAACACCTGGTATTCTGCTTGCCTGTGCCATTGTTTCTGGATTTATACGTGTCAGTTTCTGTCTGGCTTCTGTTGAGAGGGATTGCAGGGCGTTATAGTCGAATTTTCCTTTTATCTTTATATTTTCAAGCCGTATCATTTTGTCTGCCAATTCTCTTTCTCTGGCAATATAGCCGCTGTATTTTATTCGTATTTCTGCGGCCTCTGTTATTTCCTCTCTTCTGTCAGAAATCATGTCAAGTTTTTGTTTCAGCATAGGAATCATGTTAGATAGATTGTTTAGTGTTAATCCTGGTCTGGAAACTAAATCAATTAATTTGCATCCACGCTGAAGTTCTGTACTTCCGAGTGCTTTTAGTCCTTCGTTTATATACGAAGATTTTATGCTGAAACCGCGACAGAATTTTTCTATTTCTTCTATTGTCTTTTTTTTCTTCTCCCAATGTTTAAATCTTTCTTGGGTCGCCAATCCCAATTTATAACTTTTTTCGGTGAGTCGGGCATCTGCATCGTCTTGTCGAAGCAGTATTCTGTATTCTGCCCTGCTTGTAAACATGCGATAGGGTTCATCTACCCCCTTTGTTACTAGGTCGTCTATTAATACACCAATGTATGATTCGTCCCTCTTCATGGTAAAAGGTTCGCTTCCTGCACATTTTAGAGCTGCGTTTATACCTGCAACTATGCCTTGTCCTGCCGCTTCTTCATATCCGGTTGTCCCGTTTACTTGTCCTGCCATAAATAAGCCGTCAACATTTTTACTTTCCAGAGAGTGTGTCAATTGCGTAGGATCGAAGTAGTTGTATTCTATGGCGTATCCCGGTCGGTAAACCTGTAGGTCTCTGAAAGCGGGAATCATTTTTAGCGCCTCAAGCTGTGCCTCTATGGGCAAACTACTGCTAAAGCCGTTCAGATAATATTCATTTGTGTTTGTTCCTTCCGGTTCCAGAAATAGTTGGTGCTCCTCTTTGTCAGCAAAGGTTACCAGTTTGGTTTCTATGCTTGGGCAGTAACGGGGACCGATGCTTTGTATCTGACCATTATAAAGAGGCGAGTCGTTAAGTGATGCCCTAAGTCTTTCGTGTACTTGTTTGTTAGTATATGTAATCCAACAAGGCAGTTGGGGCAGGCTTCTTGTTTCACCCATATAAGAGAATTTATGGAAGTCGGAATCGCCGGGTTGGATGGTCATTTCGTCAAAGTGGACAGATGTTCCATTTATTCGCACCGGGGTTCCAGTCTTCATTCTTCCTGCTGTTATGCCATGTCTGGTAATGCTTTCTGTCAGGTGTAGGCTCGGGGGCTCTGCACACCTTCCTCCGGGGAGTTTGGTTTTGCCTATATGCATTAAGCCGTCCAAGAATGTTCCGGTTGTTATCACCACGCACCTTGCCTTGAATGTAACATCCAAATACGTTACTACACCGGTAACCCTTTTGTCTTCTACAAGTAGCTCTTTTACCTGATCTTGCCAGATGCTCAGATTGGGTGTGTTTTCAAGAATTTCACGCCAAGCCCAGATGAATTTGCCTCTGTCGCACTGAGCGCGGGGGCTCCACATGGCAGGCCCTTTGCTACGGTTAAGCATACGAAACTGGATTGCTGTGCGGTCAGTTACTTCACCCATGTGTCCGCCAAGTGCATCTATCTCCCTGACAATCTGTCCCTTAGCGATTCCTCCGACAGCAGGATTGCAACTCATCTGTGCAATCTTGTTCATGTCCATTGTTATAAGGCAGGTCTTTGCACCCAGTGTTGCGCAGGCTGTTGCAGCTTCGCATCCGGCATGACCGGCACCCACCACTACCACGTCAAAATACATTTCCATCTTTATGTCAGGCACTCATTTTAACCGCAAAATTAATATTTTCTCTTAACATTTGACTCAAAATTTTGTTCAAATCACTTTTTTAGTGTAATTTTGCGCGGAACATTATACCAAATATTATGTATAGTACAGAGAAAAACATCAAATATTCAATAATTTAATTCAATCATTTATGTGGTTAATCAATTCATCAATCGGTAGGAAGGTGGTGATGTCTTTAACAGGCATTGCGCTGGTCCTGTTCCTGACGTTCCATGCGTCAATGAACGTAGTAGCCCTCATCAGCGAAGACGGCTACAACATGATCTGTGAGATGCTGGGTGCCAACTGGTATGCCGTTGTGGCAACAATCGGTTTGGCAGGTCTGGTAGCTCTTCATTTCATTTTTGCTATTTGGCTGACACTACAGAACAACAAGGCTCGTGGCAACAGCAAGTATGCTATCACCAGCAAGCCTGACAAGGTAGAGTGGGCCAGTCAGAATATGCTGGTTCTCGGCATCATCGTTATTCTGGGTATGGCCCTTCACCTCTACAACTTCTGGTGGAACATGATGGCAGCCGAGCTCATCGAAGGCGAATACGCACAGAACGCTGCCAACGGTGTCTTCTGGATTAAGAAGACCTTCGGCTGTCCCGTCTATGCAGGCCTGTATCTTGTATGGCTCGCCGCACTGTGGTTCCACTTGACACACGGCATCTGGAGCGCTCTCCAGACAATGGGTTGGAGCGGCAAGGTGTGGTTCCAGCGCTGGCGTTGCATCGGCAACATCTACGCAACCATCGTTGTGCTGATGTTTGCTGCCGTTGTTATTGTGTTTGCAATCCAGAACTTCAGCCCCTGTTGCAGTGGCAGTTGTGGTGCTTAATTGGTAAATGGTAAACGATTAAATGATAAATGCAATTATGGCAAAGAAAATAGATTCAAGAATTCCTGAAGGCCCAATAGCAGAGAAATGGACCAACTACAAGGCTCACCAGCGTCTTGTTAATCCCAAGAACAAGCTGAAGCTTGACGTTATTGTCGTAGGTACCGGTCTTGCCGGAGCCAGCGCAGCAGCTTCTCTTGCCGAGATGGGCTTCAATGTGTATAACTTCTGCATTCAGGACTCTCCCCGTCGTGCACACTCTATTGCTGCACAGGGAGGTATCAACGCAGCCAAAAACTATCAAAACGATGGTGACTCTGTTTACCGTCTGTTTTACGATACAGTAAAGGGTGGTGACTATCGTGCCCGCGAGGCCAATGTTTACCGTCTGGCCGAGGTAAGTAACAATATCATCGATCAGTGTGTGGCTCAGGGCGTTCCCTTTGCTCGCGAATATGGTGGTATGCTGGCCAACCGTTCGTTCGGTGGTGCTCAGGTAAGCCGTACCTTCTATGCTAAGGGTCAGACTGGTCAGCAGTTGCTGCTCGGTGCTTACTCAAGCCTTTCCAAGGAGGTTCAGAAGGGTAAGGTAAAACTCTTCACCCGTTATGAGATGGAAGACGTTGTTATTATCGACGGTCGTGTCCGTGGTATCATTGCCAAGAACCTTGTGACCGGTAAGTTGGAACGTTTCAGTGCCAATGCAGTTGTTATTGCAACTGGAGGTTACGGAAACGCTTACTTCCTCAGCACCAATGCTATGGGATGTAACTGTACTGCAGCTATCCAATGCTATCGTAAGGGAGCTATGATGGCCAATCCTTCATACGTGCAGATTCACCCCACCTGTATTCCTGTTCATGGCGACAAGCAGTCAAAGCTGACCCTTATGTCAGAGTCTCTGCGTAATGATGGCCGTATCTGGGTTCCCAAGAAGCTGGAAGATGCCAAGAAGCTTCAGGCTGGTACATTACAGGGTTGGGAGATTCCCGAGGAAGACCGCGACTACTATTTGGAGCGCCGCTATCCCGCCTTTGGTAACCTTGTTCCCCGTGACGTTGCATCACGTGCCGCTAAGGAGCGTTGTGACAAGGGCTTTGGTGTAAACAATACCGGTCTGGCCGTATTCCTGGATTTCTCTGAGAGTATCCAGCGTCTGGGTATCGACGAAATTCGTCAGCGTTACGGCAACCTTTTTGATATGTACGAGGAGATTACCGACGTTAATCCTGGTGAGCTCGCAAAGACCGTTAACGGTGTAGATTACTACAAGCCTATGATGATTTTCCCCGCTATCCATTATACTATGGGTGGTGTTTGGGTTGACTATGAACTGCAGACCACCATCCCCGGTCTGTTTGCTATCGGTGAGTGTAACTTCTCAGACCATGGAGCAAACCGTCTGGGTGCTTCTGCCCTTATGCAGGGTCTGGCTGACGGATATTTCGTATTGCCTTATACCATCCAGAACTATCTTGCAGACCAGGCCATCTGGCCTCGCTTGAGTACCGATATGCCCGAGTTTGATGAAGCAGAGAAGGCTGTTAATGCGGAAATTGACCGCCTGATGAACATCAAGGGCAAGCGTTCCGTTGACTCTATCCATAAGGAGCTTGGCCACATCATGTGGGAGCACGTTGGTATGGGTCGTACCAAGGAAGGCTTGGAGGAAGGTTTGAAGCTGTTGAAGGCTCTCCGCAAGGAGTTTGATACCAATGTCTTCATTCCTGGCTCTAAGGAAGGTTTGAATGTAGAGCTTGACAAGGCTATCCATCTGCGCGACTTCATCCTTATGGGTGAGCTTGTAGCTTACGATGCCCTTCATCGTGAGGAATCTTGCGGTGGTCATTTCCGCGAGGAGCACCAGACCGAGGAAGGCGAGGCTAAGCGTGATGACGAGAACTTCTTCTACGTTGGTTGCTGGGAATACCAGAATAACGACGAGACTGCTCCTGAGCTCACTAAAGAGCCTCTGAACTATGAGATTATCAAGGTACAGACACGTAATTACAAGAATTAATACAGTTATGGCTAAGAATATAAGTGTTACAATAAAGTTCTGGAAGCAGAACGGACCTAAGGAAAAAGGTCATTTTGATACCCATGTGTTGAAGAACATCCCCGATGATACTTCATTCCTGGAGGCTCTCGACATCATGAACGAGGAGCTTATCAACGAGGGTAAGGAGCCTTTTGTGTTCGACCACGACTGCCGCGAGGGTATCTGCGGTATGTGCTCTCTGTACATCAACGGTACTCCTCATGGCAAGACAGAGCGCGGAGCTACCACCTGCCAGCTTTACATGCGTAAGTTCAAGGACGGTGAGACCATCACCGTTGAGCCTTGGCGCTCTGCAGGTTTCCCTGTTATCAAGGACTGTATGGTTGACCGTAATGCCTTTGATAAGATTATCCAGGCTGGCGGTTATACCAGCATCCGTACAGGTCAAGCTCAGGATGCCAACGCCATCCTTATCTCTAAGGAGGCTGCAGATGAGGCTATGGATTGTGCCACCTGCATTGGTTGCGGTGCTTGCGTAGCTGCCTGTAAGAACGGCTCTGCCATGCTCTTTGTCAGCTCTAAGGTAAGCCAGCTGGCTCTCCTGCCTCAGGGGCAGGTTGAGGCTGCTAAGCGTGCAAAGGCAATGGTGGCCAAGATGGATGAGTTGGGATTTGGTAACTGTACCAATACTCGTGCCTGTGAGGCCGTTTGTCCCAAGTGCGAGAGCATCAGCAACATCGCCCGTCTGAACCGTGAGTTCATCAAGGCAAAGCTTGCAGATTAGTAAGTAATCAAATCTTATAACAAGTGGCGGTTCCATGACGGAATCGCCACTTATTTGTTATTTCACCATCCAGATGTTTAGGATGATTCCTTTGAAGTTTTGAGACCATTCGGGAGAACAGATAAATAGGGCATTATTGAGCCATGCATATTTGCTGTCAGTAGGAACCTCGAACTGAGGGGCACATTTAAAATAGAAGGTAGGATTGCCTTCAGCATCCTTTCCATTATATATGATACCTTTGTTACGAATGTGAATGCAGACTTCGTCATCTGTCTTAATGCAATAGATAGCTTCCAATTCTGTACGGTTAAGGGCCGTGTTGGCAAGTTGGTAGTCTGCTCCGCCGTTCAGGATTGTTCCCTTAATTTTCGGACCCTCAAAGGTGCCGCCCGTTATGGGAATGACGGTGCGTTGCCCATGTTGTGTTTCTCCACAGGAATACGCATCCCCCAGAGTTACCTTTAGTTGCATCACAAACTCTAGCAGAGGCGTTTCTTTGGGTGTTTCCACTTGAGCACTGCTTTTCAGGGTAAGGGTTATCAGTAAAGCTAAAAACAAAAGTTTCTTCATTGACTAAGTCTGTGTTTATTATGTTCTGCTATTTTCAGAAGCTGTATCCAAGTGACCACTCCAACGCATAGGAGCGGTCAAACTGGTGGGCACGTAAGTCCAGACCGGCAAATAGTCCGCCCTGCTGTCGGAAATGGTAGCGGAGTCCAATCTTCTCGAAGGTGCTGGTGATATCTTCCGTCAGACCGCAACGCTTGAAAAGATACACCCCTCCGGCAATGTGAACAGAGAGCCGGCGGTACCAGAACTCCTGCTTCAGGTAAAGAGCAAGGCGGAACGGGGAGTAGCCGTCAGGGTCTTCTTTTCCAGTAAGCAACAAGTCTGTCTCTCTGTAATTGTTGGGGACGTAGTCTGCCTGCAGTCCAATGCCGGTACCGAAAATAGGTGTATAGCGCCAGACCGCTTCCAATCCTGTAACCCCGTGAAAACGTGCTGGGGCCAGACGTGCAGGATTGTCCGAAACAAGAATTCCGTCCAGTTCCACCGGACAACTGTGTACACCACCGGCGGCGAACACATTCCAATGTATTCCCTTTAGGTATTCTGGCTTTTCCGGGGCATCTTTCGGCTTTGCGGAAAATGATGTCGATGCCAGATAATGACGTACACCCATACCGACGGAAAGTTCATTGATGCCGAGATTGGGCGAGCGAGTCATCCCGTTTGAGTGATGCGTCAGATATAATCCCGCTTGCAGAGCCCAGTGTGGCGAGAAAAGCCATTCGGCTTGTAGTCCCGTTCCGAATACAGCTAAGACCTTTGATCCTATGAAGCGGTTCTTCGGATTCTGGTAATAGTCATAGGTCTGTCCGGTAAAAGCCAATCCCAGTTCCAGTAAAGGTCCAGCCCTGAAATGCTTTGTACGTATTAGGTTAAATTCGGCCCAGGTATATAGGTTTACGATATCTCCCAGACGCGAGGCATCCTTAAAATCCAGCGTACCCATCCGGGCATAGGACAGGCCGATGCCGAATGTGGGATAGTTGAAAGCCCGTTCGTACCAGCCCCCGTCTTCTGGACGGGTGGTCAGACCCACCGTTGCGTCGAAGATAGCGTAGTTGTGGCTGTCAATCAGGTCCGAATAGATATTGTGACCATCCAGAATGTGGCTGTAGCGTCCCCGAAAACCGATACTGAGATGCTCCTTGTCTATCTTCTGTGCAGAAACGCGAAAAGCACCTGCCAGCAGGCAGAATGCCAATGTCAGTATGCGTGTCTTGTCCATCGCCTAAAATGAGCTGTTTGTTATTCTACTGCTGCAAAAATACAAAGTTTTTTCTAATTATTAGCCAGAAAGCCGATAAATTTATTCAATCTGAATTTTCATATTTATTCACTTATTCGTATCTTTGTACCCAAAGATGACGGTGGCATGAAGTAGGTGAGTTTTATTGGTTGCATCTATGTATGTGCTGTGCCGGTAATCGTTTTGCCATTTGTGAAATAAATGATAAGAAGCACTATGAAAATTGGAGACAAGGTGCCCGAGATTTTGGGCAAGGATGAGCAGGGACGGGATATTCGTCTGAGTGATTATAAGGGCCGTAAACTGGTGCTTTACTTCTATCCCAAGGATAATACCAGTGGATGCACAGCAGAGGCTTGTAGCCTTCGTGACCGCTATGGCGAGTTGCAGGGAGCTGGCTATGAGGTTGTTGGTGTTAGCAAGGATTCGGCAGCCTCGCACGTTAAGTTCAAGGAGAAACATTCGCTTCCCTTCCCCCTCATAGCCGATGTGGATAAAACCCTCCTGGAGGCAATGGGTGCCTGGGGCGAGAAGACCATGTATGGCAAGAAGACAATGGGTACCATCCGCACAACCTTTATTATTAACGAGGAAGGCATCATAGAGCAGATTTTCTCAGGCAAGCAGGTCAATACAAAAGAACATGCCGCTCAGATATTGGGTGGCAAGTAACTAATATATTCTTTGTTCTGTTGCAGGTCTGATTCAGGTATATTGCTTATTCATCGAAATGCCACACGTCTATATAGAGGTGTGGCTTTTTTGTCTTTTTCAGGCGGCTTTCTTGTCGAACTTTAGGAACAGGCCCGCCAGGATGGTACCGCTGATACTATGCCAGGCACAACTGATAGCGCAGGGTAGTACAGCTAAGGGTTGGGCAGCAAAGAAATTGCCTGCCAGCACGGTAGCAAGACCCGCATTCTGCATACCCACTTCGATAGAGATAGTACGCTTTTTGGCCTTATTGAAGCCTGCAACCTTTCCTGACATATAGCCAAGCACATATCCCAAGGTGTTGTGGCATAAAACCACAGCGAAAGTCCATAGGAAGAGCCAGAGGCCGCGAGCAATCAAACTGTCATGAACCGTAGAGATAACACCGCCTACAATACAGGCCAGACAGATGACGCTTAGGCCGGGCATTAAACTCTGGATAGTTGGAAACTGTTGGCTCTTGGAATAGGTGTAGTTCAGAAAACAACCGATTCCAACGGGAATAATGGTAACAATAAGGATGTTCAGGAACATGCCTATGGTGTCTATTGCTATGATTTCGCCTGCGGTAAATTCCATTAGCAACGGTGTCATTACGGGAGCCAGTAGGGTGGAGGCACAGGTCATACCAACCGAAAAGGCTACATCACCGTGGCAGAGGTATGACATGATGTTGCTGGATACACCGCCTGGACAGCATCCTACCAACAGAATGCCCAAAGCTAAAGCCGGTTCCAAATGGAAAATCTTGACCAACAGCCAGGCTACGCACGGCATGATAAAGAACTGGGCACAGGCACCAATCAGAATATCGTGCGGCCGTCGGACAAGGATGCGGAAATCGTCTGTTGTAAGTGTAAGACCCATTGTCAGCATAATAATGCCGAGAATAACTGTCTGTGTGGTGCCTCTAACCCACAGAAAGAGATCGGGTGCAAAGAATGTCAGTACTGCAATACCGATAATAAACAAAGAAGCGTTACTGGCGAGCCACTGGCTCAAGCGTATTAAAAATTGCATCTTTTTCTTATTTTTGAATGCAAAGATACGCTTTTTTCTTGGAATACACTATCTTTGCAGAAACAAAACTATAATACAATGCAAATAAAACCGACAAACAATCGACTTGAGTCGCTGGATGCCCTCAGAGGTTTCGACATGTTTTTTATTACTGGTGGTGCTACTCTATTGGTGGCTATCGCGGCTTTTTTTCCTGATTCCACCGTATGGCAGACCATTGCCAAACAGATGGAACATGTACCCTGGGATGGATTGGTACACCATGACACCATCTTCCCGCTTTTCCTTTTTATTGCGGGCATCTCATTTCCCTTCTCACTACAGAAGCAGAAAGAAAAAGGAAAGTCTATGGCGAGCATTTACCTGAAGATTCTGCGTCGCTGTCTCATCCTTGTCTTCTTAGGCTTGGTGGTCAGTGGTTTCCTGAAATTTGAATTCGAGACACTGCGTTGGCCCAGTGTGTTGGGACGTATCGGTCTGGCATGGATGTTTGCTGCCTTTATCTTTACCGCTACAGGTAACAAGTTGTGGCCAAAGGTGACCATAATTCCAGTTATTCTGATAGGCTATTGGCTTGTTTCTGCTTTCGTGCATGCACCAGGGGTGGATCCCTCTATCAATCCTCTGACACGCGAGGGCAACATTGCCTGTTATCTTGACCGCACACTCTTGGGCGCTCATTGCTATAAGCCCGATTACGATCCCGAGGGTCTTCTCTCTACGCTGCCTGCTATCTGTACGGCTATGTTGGGAATGCTGGCAGGTGTTTTCGTGCAACGCAGTAAACCCACGACAAAGACTGCGTTTGTGCTCTTCATGTCTGGCATAGTATTTGCTTTTCTCGGGGCTGCATGGAATATGTTCTATCCTATTAACAAGGCACTGTGGAGCAGTTCCTTTGTATTGGCTGTGGCAGGATACTCCCTCGTCATGTTTGCCCTGTTCTATTATATAATTGATGTGCTCGGGTGGAAGAAATGGGACTTTTACTTCAAGGTAATTGGTATGAACTCCATTCTTATCTATATGGCTCCCAGGTTTATCGATTTCTCGAAACTGAATCACCGCGTCTTTGACGGTGTCTTCAGCCTTTTGCCCGAGCAGTATTACACCGTGGCCGAGACGTTGGGCTATATGCTGGTGCTCTGGCTCTTCATGTATTTTATGTATAGACAGAAGATATTCCTGAAGGTTTAGTTTACCGTTTACTGTTTACCGTTTATTCCATAAAATGAGAGTTCTGGTTTTTTCTTTCCTTCTTATGGTTTGTCTGATGGGGCAGGCACAAGAGAAGACAACGTTCCAGACGTCAGGACCATGGAAGCCTGTTACAGATATCCGCTCCGACCTTGTGATGGTATATGGAGCCAGCGATAATCGCCTTATGACTTTCCGCGAACGTGTGGATTCGTGGAGAAATCGTGGTTATACCACTCATTTTATGACAGGTATTGCCTGGGGCGAGTATCAGGATTACTTCACAGGCAAATGGGATGGGAAATGGCATTTGGATGAAGGCCAGAAAACGATGCAAGGCGACACCATTTGGCACGGTCGCCTTATACCTTATATTATTCCTACAAAGAACTACCTGGCTTACTTTAAGGAGTGTCACATAAAGCCTGTTATAGATGCAGGCTTAGATGCTATCTTCCTAGAGGAACCAGAGTTCTGGGCACGGGCAGGGTATAGTGAGGCTTTCAAACGCGAATGGCAGGAGTATTACGGTTTCCCATGGCGACCTCAGCACGAGAGTGCAGAGAACACCTATCTCTCCAACAAACTCAAGTATCATCTCTACTATCGTGCCCTTGATGAGGCTTTCACCTATGCCAAGCAATATGGGCGTGTAAAGGGGATTAATATCCGCTGTTATGTGCCCACGCACTCGTTGCTTAATTATTCTCAGTGGCAGATCGTTTCGCCAGAGGCTTCTCTCGCCTCATTGAAGAGTTGCGATGGCTATATTGCGCAGGTGTGGACGGGAACTTCGCGAGAGCCCAATTACTTCAACGGTGAAGCAAAGGAGCGCGTGTTTGAGACAGCCTTTTTGGAGTATGGCTGTATGGAATCAATGACCCGCCCAACGGACAGAAAGATGTTCTTTCTAACTGACCCCATAGAGGACCGGGCCAAGGATTGGGAGGACTACAAGCGCAACTATCAGGCTACCTTTACGGCACAGTTGCTCTATCCCCAAATTACCGACTATGAGGTTATGCCTTGGCCCGACCGTATCTACGAGGGTTTGTACAAAGTAAGTGCCAACAGCGATGAAAAGGCGCATATTCCCCGTTTCTATTCCACCCAGATGCAGGTGATGATAAACACGCTGAATAGCATGCCGCTTTCAGAAAACAAAGTGAGCGGCTCACAGGGCATCTCTGTACTGATGGCTAACTCGCTGATGTTTCAACGTTCACCACGACCAGTAGAGGGATATGACGATCCTCAGCTCTCGAACTTTTATGGTGAGGCATTACCCTTGCTTAAACGTGGAGTGCCAGTAAGTATTACACACATAGAGAATGTTGGTTATGCCGATACATGGAAAGATGTACGGGTGCTGCTGATGTCTTACAGCAATATGAAACCGCTCTCTAAAGATGCACATACGCATCTGGCAGAGTGGGTAAAGAATGGTGGCATCATTGTTTATTCCGGTAGAGATGACGACCCCTACCAGCGTGTACAAGAATGGTGGAACCAGAATGGATTGCACTATACAGCCCCCTCGCAACACCTCTTTTCCCTGATGGATATTCCCGAGAAGGCAGAAGAGGGAGAATATAAATATGGCAAGGGAAGGGTGTATGTGCTTCGACATGATCCCAAAGAGTATGTGCTCAAGAAAGGTGGGGATAAGCAGTTCTTGGATGTTGTTACTCAAGCATACGGCAAGTTAAAACAAAAGAATTCTTTTTATTTGGAGCGCGGACCCTATACCCTTGTGGCTGTGTTGGATGAGAACGTGGTTAATAACGATCCTTTCATGATTAAAGGCGATTATATCGACCTTTTCTCACCCGAACTTACATATTATTCCGAGACAAGCATACTGCCCGGGCACCAGGCTTTCTTCTTCGATTTAAGGAAGATAAATAAAAAACGTCCCCAGGTAATAGCTGCCGCCTCGCGCCAATATGATGAGAAGATAACGAAAGACGGTTACAGTTTCATTTGCAAGTCACCGCAGAACACTACCAACATTATTTGCCTTTATCTTCCTAAAGAGTTTGGTTTGGTAGATATTAGCTGTACAAATGCTGAGGGAAAATCTGTCGGTTATATGGCGAGAAGCATTACGGCTCCAGTCAACGCTATTTCTCGTCGTCTTCTCTGGCTTACTTTCGAGAATTCTCCAGAGGGCGTTAATGTTAAAATTGAGAAAGGGATGTTAATTCAATTCGAAGATAACTGAAAAAACAAAAATGCTATACTATGAGACCTTTCTTTATTACAGTCATATTACTACTTGTTCATAACGTATGGGCGGAGAAAATTTCAAACCCTCAGCCCATTCCCCCTTTGCCTTTGCCTCAGCAGGTGGAGTGGCAGAAGATGGAGACGTATGCGTTTATTCATTATGGTCTGAACACCTTTACCGACAAAGAGTGGGGCTATGGCGACGCTGACCCCAAAACGTTCAACCCCTCACGGATGGATGTGGAGCAATGGGTGAGAACCTTCAAGCAGGCTGGCATGAAGGGCGTTATTATTGTTGCCAAGCATCATGACGGGTTTACCATGTGGCCCAGTCCGCTTACCGATTATAATATTACGCGTTCAGCCTATGACGGACCTAAGAACAAGGGCGGAAAGGTGGATGTGCTGGCTGAGTTGCGTAAGGCTTGCGATAAGTACGGCCTGAAGATGGGTGTCTATCTGTCGCCTTGGGATAGAAATCATGCCGAGTACGGACGACAGGCTTATGTGGATTATTATCACCAGCAGCTCACGGATCTCGTAACGAACTACGGACCTCTCTTTGAGGTATGGTTGGATGGTGCCAACGGAGGCGACGGTTATTATGGAGGAGCTCGCGAGAAGCGCAAGATAGACCGACGCAACTACTACAACTTCCCAAAGATTCATTCCATTATTCTGGAACATCAGCCACAGGCTATCATCTTCAGCGATGGAGGTCCTGGCTGCCGATGGGTGGGTAATGAAAGGGGTGAGTCAGGCACTACCAACTGGGCATTCCTACGCAAGAACGATGTCTATCCAGGCTACGACAAAAGCAAAGAACTTCAGTACGGTCACATCGACGGCGATACATGGATTCCTGCCGAGTGCGATGTCTCTATCCGCCCGGGGTGGTTCTATCATCCTGAAGAGGATAGTAAGGTAAAGACGCCTGAGCAGTTGGCTGATTTGTTTTATAAATCTGTAGGCAGGAATGCAACCCTCTTGCTGAATTTTCCTGTAGATCGTGAAGGTAGGGTAAATGCTATCGACAGCGCCAATGCTGTGCGTTTCCGTCAGATTATCGAACAAGACATGAAGACTGACCTCTTGCGAAAGGCAAAGGTTACAGTCAGCAACGAAAGAGGCAAAAAGTTCTCTGCCAAGAAGTTGACCGATGGCAAATGGGATACTTATTGGGCGACGTCCGATGAAGTGAATACAGGTTCTGTCACCTTTACTTTCAGCAAGCCAACACAAGTGAACCACCTTTTGCTGCAAGAATACATCCCATTAGGACAGCGTGTAAAGGCGTTTACCGTTGAGACTCTTGTGGGTGATAAATGGCAAATGGTGGATGTCGGCGAACCCACAACCACCATTGGCTATAAGCGTATTTTGCGCTTTGCCAATATTGAGACTACAGCCATCAGGGTTACTATTACCGAATCCCGTGGCCCTATTTGCCTGAATAATATTGAGGCTTATTATGCCAATCGGTAGCAGCCTCCGCTAAGCAAGCGTACCACTCCCTTCATCTCTAAGTTGAAAAGCAGGCTGGTAAGTTTGCCAATGGGAAGGGCTGTGTCCACGGCCAAGATATTGATTTGTTTACTATCAAAGCCCGTCAGGGCCTTAACAATACGTTGTTCTTCTTCAGTGAGATTGGGAAAAAGCTCCTGTTGAAGTCCTTGGCTCAACTGTTTATGAATTTGGACTTCGGTTTCCCATCCCATTGCCTGAATAAAATCTTCGGCACTGGTGACGAGGCCGGCACGATTGGTTCTTATTAGATTGTTACATCCCTGGGAGTATGTATCGCCAATCCGCCCAGGGAAAGCAAACACATCTCGTCCGTAGCTCTCAGCAATTTCTGCTGTTATGAGCGAACCGCCTTTTGCTGCACTTTCCACAACAATGGTGGCATCCGCAATACCCGCAACAATACGGTTGCGCTGCACGAAGTTCTTTTTATCGGCATTGCTGTGCGAAGGAAATTCAGTAAGCAACCCTCCTTTTCTTACCATTTTGACAGCTGTGTCACGATGCAGACGAGGATAAATCTGGTTCAGACCGTGTGCCAGTACGCCCACAGTTTCCATCTCTTGTTCCAATGCAGCACGATGACAATGAACATCCACGCCATAAGCCAAACCGCTTACAATCAATGTGTCGGGACAAAGTTGCTTGAGTTCTTTTATAAATTCCCTACAGATGTCTTTTCCGTACGGCGTAATCTGTCGTGTTCCCACCATACTGATGATGTGATGGGAATTTAAGGAGGCTGTTCCTCTGTAATAGAGTAAGATTGGTGCATCGGGACATTCGCGAAGACGGGATGGGTAAGCCTCATCATTGTAACCTATACACTGAATGTGTCCGGTTTGTGTAAAGGAGAGTTCCTCTTCAGCTCTTTTCTGGTGCGTTTCCATCATAGCCAACGCCTCTAAAGTGGATTTGCTGGCATCTGGAAAGATATCCTTTAGTTTTTTTCGCTGTTCAAAGATTTCCGTAGCAGACCCCATCTTCTTAAACAGCATCTTTCTGTTGAGAAGATTCAGGTGCGGCACCAACGAAAGGGAAATGGCGTAAAGGGTTTCCTGCTCTGTCATGCTTTTTCAAGATAAGGTTTCAATAAAGATTCCAGTTCTGGACATTCAGCCAATTGACCGTTGACTACGCAGACGGTATCAATCTGACTGCGTAGCACCATAGTTTCGTCGGGCAGGCGGAAGATATCCTGATAGAAAACAAAACGGATGCCTTCTTTCTTAATACGCATTCGGCAGACAAACTCATCTCCGCTTTTCAGGGGAACTTTGAAAGCCATTTTCAGACGTGCAACAACAGCATCTATACCGCGATTGTGCATATCGGCAAAACTGATGCCTGCTTGCAAAAGGAATTCGTGGCGTGTGTGCTCTGTATAATGTTGGTAGTTGGCATTGTTGACAATGCCTTGAAGGTCGCACTCATAGTCGCGTACCTTCATCTTTAATTCATATACGTATTTCATTGTTTTAAGAATTCGTATGCAAAGCGACAGCGCAGGCAGTCCTTGCGGTCGCAATATTCGCGTTTGAGCTGTATCAGCGCTTGGCTGTCAGCGGCAGTTTCCACATTCAGTCCACATGCTTTCCACTGGCGTAGTATGTAATTATCTTCGGCGGGAAGCTCCTCCAGCAACGCTGTCGCTTTCTGAGCGAGCTTCTCATCGGCCCTGTGCTTCCCGTATGCAAACAGGATTGGGACTATCGTGTTGATAATAAGTAGCTTGCGACTGTTCTCCGATGTGCCACCAACTGATAGAAGGCGATGCATCTCCTGAATATCTTTGGCTTCTATAAGAGCCGACATCTGAACTTTTCCACTATAATACAGTTCTGCTATTTGTAATATACGTACGTGTGGAAAGTTCTGGGGGCGGGCGCGAAGCCGTTTCCACTCCGAAGCTTTCATGGGTTCAGACAACTGGAATTTGTGTGTGAGAAAGGCAAATTCACGCTTCCATTTTTCCGCCATCTCATCGCCCTTTATTTGTGCTGCATCATCGATTAGGCCTGCCATTCCCAAGAACATGGCTTCTATCTGGAACAGGTTGTCCCGATGTTTCCCTATGCCTTGCAAGGGAATCATCATTGCCCATCGTTCAAAAGCATCACCATTCAGTCCAAAACCAAAATTGCGGCAAAGTGTTACGAAGGTAGCCCGTTCCCAATCGCCATTTAAACGGTTTATCCTGTTTTGTACCTTTTGTGCACGCTCTTTCATGCGTTCAGCCAATAAGGTATCCATCCACATATGTGCCTTCAGAGTAGGAATGAAGGGGATGATACGATGGCAGCGGGGATAGTCGTCGGTCTGGCAAAGTTCCTGATAATTCTGAAAGAGATGAGCAGGAATATCCAATTGAAGCTGGGGTGGGCGTCTTCCATCCTCTGTGGTTATTTCGCAGTCAACATCCTGGGCAATATGAAGGATGGTGTTATTGTAGGCAGAATCGCTATCATGTCCGTGTCTAAACCAGTCGGATGACTTCATGTGCAGTTCCACATTTCCTGCCCATAGTATGTCGCCAATCTTCAGTTTCGCATTAAAGAAGTCTGGTCCTTGGTTTGTGTTATGCATACCAGGGTCTATGATTTCAATCTCGCGCCCATCTGTCGTAAGTAGCGCTTTCAGGGGAAGAATTTTATGTTTCCAGACGTAGTGGAGCAGTTTTTCCATACGTTACAATTCGCATTAACTTAAATTTATATACAAAAGTAGTGAATTTCAGCATAAAAGCATTACTTTTGCACGTGAAATATATAATATGGTATGAAAATTGCATTGATAGGATACGGCAAGATGGGTCGTATGATAGAGGAGATAGCTCTCTCCAGGGGGCATGAGATTGTCAGTATTATAGACATCGACAATCAGGATGAATTCCGTTCAGAAGCATTTGCCAGCGCAGATGTGGCTATAGAATTCACCACCCCTTGGACAGCGTATGACAATTATCGGAAGGCTTGGGCTGCTGGTGTCAAGGTGGTTAGCGGCAGTACGGGATGGATGAAAGACCACGGTGATGAGGTACGTAAGGCTTGTACGGAAGACGGCAAGACCCTTTTCTGGGCCAGCAACTTCAGCGTGGGTGTGGCCATCTTCAGCGCTGTCAATACATATTTGGCAAAGATAATGAACCGATTTGAACAGTATGATGTTAACATGGTAGAGACCCATCATGTGCATAAACTGGATGCTCCGTCGGGAACTGCCATTACGTTGGCGGAGCAGATTCTGGACAACCTTGACCGTAAGGAGCGCTGGGGATTGCACGAAACGGGGCCTGGGGTACTGCGCATCGACGACATTCGTCGTAAGGAGGTGCCAGGTATTCACACCATTACATACGATTCTCCCGAGGATTTGATTACCATCACCCACGATGCACACAGTCGCCGCGGGTTTGCATTAGGTGCTGTCTTGGCTGCCGAGTACACTGTTAGTCATGAGGGATTACTTACGATGTCGGACTTATTCCAGTTTTAAAAAATGAAGAAGAAAAAGACGAAGGCCTCTTGGGTCGATTGGACACGTGCCATTGTATATTGTGCATTGTATATTGTATTTCTCTATTGGGTCGATGCTTGGTGGGGGCTGATAATTCTTCCTTTTATCTTTGATGCTTATGTTACCCGTTTCATTCCCTGGACGTGGTGGAAGGAGTCGGACAATCCTATTGTCCTTGCCGTCATGCCTTGGGTGGATGCTATAGTGTTTGCCTTAGTGGCCGTTTATTTTGTTAACATATATTTTTTCCAGAACTACGTTATTCCCAGCAGTTCGCTCGAAAAATCGTTGCTGACGGGTGATTATTTGTTGGTTTCAAAACTTAGCTATGGTCCCCGTGTGCCACAGACGCCTTTACATATGCCTCTCTGTCAGCATACCTTACCTTTAGGTTTGGGGAAGAGCTACATAAAATGGCCTCAGTGGGAATACAAGCGTGTAACTCCGAAGCCAGTTCAGTTGAATGATATTGTGGTTTTCAACTATCCTGCAGGAGATACCATCATTACCAATCCTGCTTACCAGACAGAATATTATTCCATGTGTTATCTCATTGGTTATCAACTTTGGCAGCAGCAGGCCGAGATGCCAGTTCCAATTTTGGACAGCCTGACTACACTTGAGCAGCGCAAGTATTACCAAATGGTATATGATATGGGTAAAGCATATATAAAAGCCTCTCCCAATGAATTTGGCAATATTGACTCCCGTCCTGTAGATCGTCGTGAAAACTATGTGAAACGCTGTGTAGGCCTGCCTGGTCAGACGTTACAGATTAAGAATAAGGTGATTTACCTTGATGGGAAGGTAAATCCTGATGCAAAAAATGTGCAGTATAAGTACAACGTGGAACTCAAGACCAGTTACCTGCCAGAGGATATTTGCTATGAGATAGGGCTGAGTATGAATGATGTACAGGATATGTACCGGACAGGCCAGATTCCTCTGACTAAGGCTGCTAAGGCTGCATTGAAAAAACAGACCGCTTATGTGGCTAGCATAACACCAGTGGAGGACCACGATACGGGTATGCTGTATCCGCAGAACGGACATACGGGATGGACATGTGACAATTATGGTCCTGTTTGGATTCCCCAGAAGGGCAAGAAGATTCCGCTTACGCTTGAGAATCTGCCCATCTATGAACGTCCTATTCGCGTATATGAAGGTAACGATTTGCAGGTTACTCCCGAAGGAAAAATTCTTATCAACGGCAAGGAGGCTAAGGAATACACCTTCAAGATGAATTATTATTGGATGCAAGGTGACAACCGACACTGTTCTGCTGATAGCCGCTTTTGGGGATTTGTTCCAGAGGATCATATCGTTGGAAAGCCCATCGTTATATGGTGGAGTACAAATGCCGACCGCTCTTGGCTAAGCGGGCATCATGTGAGATGGAACCGTCTGTTCCGTTTTGTGGACAATATCAAGTAAAGGTATAGTTTGAAACGCTGGTGGTCTATAGTTCTGACGTTTGTCATAGCCTTTTTAATTGTTATGGCATTGCGCGTTGTGGTTTTTTCTATATTGGAGATTCCACATGCGGGTTACAGCCCTATATTATTAAAGGGTGACAAGGTTTTGGTACAAAGGTGGTCTTATGGCTATCGTCTTTTTTGGAAGGGAACATACCGGCGTCTTTGTCCCAAACCTGTTGTCAGCGGGGATTGGGTAGCTTATAATTCCCCGTCACAGGTTTCCGGTGTGCAGCCTGATGCAGGAGAAATCTGTATAGGCCGCATATTAGCTTGTCCAGGTGATACAATATGGATGGGGGCAAAGGGGTTGGTGTCGGAATTTCAAAACTTTTCCAATGGCTGTGTCTGGCCTCTGGTTTTGCCTGCATCAGGTAATAAGGTTAAGGCTACGGATTGGAATAGGAGACTTTACGACCAAACTGTGCGTCATTACGAGGAGTCCTATGCTAATCATGCTGGTGACAGTCTTCATGCAGAGTACTTCACCTTTGGCCATAATTATTATTGGGTTTCATCGGGAAGTGACGAGAACCTTTCCGATAGTCGCACTATGGGCTTTTTGCCAGAAGAGTATATTCTGGGAAGGGTAAGTACAGTATTGTATTCTGTAGATAAAGAGAAAAAGTGGCCTTGTTTGCTCAAAAACAGAATACTTTTCCCTGTCGGGAAATGAATAAAAGCTTAATTTCAGTTCTCAATGACCATCCCTTGCTGTTACCTTGCTCCAGTCTCGCATTATTCAGTTCTTCTTCATGCAAAAGAAGGTGTTTTGCTGGAGGTAAATGACCATTACCGTAAACAGACCCTGCGTAACCGTTGCATGATAGACAGTCCACAGGGCGTATTGTCATTAAGCATACCCGTTGAGAAGCCTGCCCCTCATACTTTGATGCGTGACATCCGTATCAGCGATCACGGCAATTGGCGGCATTTGCATTGGAATGCACTTCTGAGCAGTTACAGTCAGTCTCCTTTCTTTGAGTATTATGCTGATGACTTTGCTCCTTTCTATGAAAAGAAGTGGGAGTTTTTGGCAGATTTCAACGAGGACTTACTTCGCCTTGTATGCTCCCTTATAGATATTAATACCCCTGTCTCCCGTACCATTTCGTATGCGGGAGAACAGCCTCCTTTTCCTCAGAAGGAAACGCCATACTATCAGGTTTTTGTCCGCAAGCACGGTTTCTTACCTAATCTCAGCATAGTAGATTTGCTTTTTAATATGGGTCCTGAATCTCTGTTACTGCTATGATGTTGCACCCGCTTCCTCCAGAGTCGGCAAGAATCTCTTCACCCGATAGCTTTACTTATCCGTTCTGCTATCAGCCTCATCCTTTATGTGTGCAGGCGGCTCAGGAAGTCCGTGAGTATCTGAAAACGCGGCAGCAATGGCGTGGCGAATTGCAAAAAGGAAAGATGTTTGGCGTGCTAATAGTTAAGTCTCCTTCTTCTGGGCAATCGCAGAATCGGAGCGATTGGGGAGCAAAGCGACGGAGGGAAAGGAAGGAGGCGGGTTTCTTCTTTTTGGCGGCATTCTCTGGTACACTTGATGGCCAGACTTGTCATCCGTATTTCGTACCACCCGTTTTCAATCTTATGGAGCCTGGCTGTTATTTTCAGCAGGAGCAGGAACAGATTTCGGCCATTAATATGCAGATTGCTTCTTTGCAAACCCAGATAAAAGACAGTCCTCTGCGCGATCAGATGCAGCGTGAATTGCAATCCTTTCGTATAAGGATGCAGGAAGAAAAAGAGGGACGGCATCGTTTACGTACAATGCTGTCAGCAGAAGAACTAGCTGTCAAGGAGCCAGAAATGATAAGGCAGAGTCAATATCAGAAGGCACAATACCGACGTTTACAGCAGGAATGGAAGAAGCAGATAGAAGCAGATGAGGCTCCGTCCCGTGAGGTTCAGCTTCAGATTACCCAGTTGCGGCAAGAGCGTCACGACCGTAGTATCGCCTTGCAGCAATGGTTGTTCCGCCAGTTTTCTTTCCTGAATGCAGAGGGGCAGAGCAAAAACCTGTTGGAACTGTTTCATGGTGCTGTACCTCCCAGTGGGGCAGGCGAATGTTGTGCGCCCCGTCTTCTTCAGGCTGCCTATAAGGAGGGACTGACTCCTCTTTGTATGGCAGAGTTCTGGGTGGGCGAATCACCTCGTGATGAGTTAAGGCAGGATGGGCACTTTTATCCTGCCTGTAACAGTAGGTGTAAACCCATCTTAGCTCATATGCTTCAGGGATTGAAGGTTGAGAAGAATCCGTTATTGAATCGGGAGGTACAGGATGTAGAGGTCATCTACGAAGACAGGCAAATAGCTGTCGTTGTTAAGCCCCACGGGATGCTTTCTGTACCAGGAAAAGACGGGTTGCCCAGTGTGCAAAGTATCGTAAGAGAAAAATTTCCACACGCAACGGGGCCAATGATAGTTCATCGTCTGGATATGGATACGTGCGGACTGATGGTAATAGCCCTTACCAACGAGGCCTATCATCAATTGCAGGAGGAATTCCGCTGCCACAAGGTGCAGAAGACCTATCATGCCCTTCTGGAAAGGAAAATGTCCATTGGTCAGCAGGGCGAGATACGTTTGCCATTACGACCGGACATTATGGACCGTCCCCGCCAGATGGTAGATCGTCAGCACGGGCGGACGGCTATTACATATTACAAAGTATTGCAGAACATCGGGGGTCATGCCCTGGTGGAGTTGCATCCCCAGACGGGCCGAACCCATCAGTTGCGAGTGCATTGTGCGCACCCTGACGGATTAGGAAATCCCATCATTGGCGATCGTCTGTACGGTGAACCCTCCCGCCATCTTTGCCTGCAGGCCTATCAGTTGATTATTAACGGCAGAGCATTTACTTTACCCCCTAATTATGAATTATATGAATCCCTTACTTGATGTACACACCCATACCGTAGCCAGCGGACACGCTTACAGCACCATTCAGGAAATGGCGCATGAGGCTGCCAATCGCGGATTGCAGATTCTTGGTATCACAGAACATGCGCCGGGCATTCCCGGAACTTGCGACCCCATTTATTTCCGCAACCTGCATATTGTTCCCCGCCAGATGTACGGAGTCCGTCTGCTTTTGGGGGCAGAACTCAATATCCTGGACACCAAGGGAACCCTGGATCTGAGCGAATATTACTACCGCAGACTGGACATCCGTATTGCCGGTGTTCATTCACTTTGTTGGCAGGGGGGCACTAGGGAAGAAAATACGGCGGGTGTTGTAGAAGCCATCCGTAACCCATGGACGCATATCATTAGTCATCCCGGTGACGGGACTGCTGATTTGCTTTTCGAGCCGCTGGTCCTTGCTGCCAAGGAATCAAAAACATTGCTTGAGATTAACAACAGCAGTCTGAACCCTTTCCGCGAAAAGGCCGCCGCCGTCAGCAACAATTTGGAAATCCTACGTCTCTGTAAGCAGCATGAAGTTCCCGTCATTTTAGGCAGCGATGCACATATCAGCTTTGACATTGCCGATTACAACTTCATTTATCCCCTCCTTGCAGAAACAGAATTTCCCGAGGCACTCATCATGAACGATAAGCCCGAGGCCTTCCTTGCCTATCTTGGCATCGGTTAGTTTTGGGCCCTTTTATTGTTTTGTTTAAATCCCAACAGAGGTTTTATGCATCAAAGAAGTTCATGCTGCCTTGAACCTTGGGGCGCTCCACGCCGGGATAGATGCAGCAGAAGGCGTTCTTGAGTCGCTCCACATAGCGTTTTGCCTCCCATTTCGCCATAGGAAGGTCGTGCATCAGGTAGTTTCCGCAGGTAGCGGGAGTAGTGCCGGGTACTTCGCCATCGAAATCCACAACAAACTGGAAGGCTTTTACCATCAGCTGCCTGATGACTTCCGGCTCATGTGCTCCTTTCATTATCAGATAATTTCCCGTAAGGCAACCCATAGGACCCCAATAGATGATGTAGTCCTTCCATTCGGAGTTGTTGCGAAGGTAGGTTGCCACCAGATGCTCTATGGTATGAATAGCTGCCGGAGCCAGGGCGGGTTCCTGATTGGGAGCCGTCATCCTGATGTCGTAGGTAGTTACATCTTCATCTCCCACTTTATCTTGCCTGGAGATGTAAATGCCGGGTTGCAGGTTTGTGTGATCTACTGCAAAACTTGGTATCAAATTCATAATTAGTATAGAACTTTCTTGCCGTTAATAATATTTACCCCCGCCCTTGGTGCGTTAAGTCGTTGTGCCGAAAGGTTGTATATGCCGTTAAGGGTAGGCCCTGTTACAACAGGTTTCTTGATTCCTGTAGGAAGGGGTCTGATGCCGGAAAGCCCGAAGTCGATATACTGACCGCCCCCCTTATTCGTACATTCTATGGCGATAACGTTGGTATCGTCTGGGGTCAGGGCATCTAACGCTTCCTGATTAATGGAGATGTTCTTATAGACGGTAAGATAGCCGCTCTCCTGGAACGCCAGCACACCGTTAAAGTAAACTGTCACATCTTCGTCGTGATGGATTCTTCCCGTCAGGGCTTGTATCTGCTCTTGGGTGAACCCTGTAAGATCCAGATGGTAGCGTAGGCGTATGACAGATGTATTCCATGTGGTGTTTATGTAGCTGCCGGGAGGATTGCTGGCACCAAAGCCTGCCAGACCTTCTTTCCAAGAGGTTTCCCGATAGTCTTTCCTTGTCCATGTGGTATTGCCGGCAGTACTGCTTCCCGTCTGGTATATCCACGTTTTGGCCTCTTTTTCAGCTGTTGGCAGTACGTCACATTCCTCATAGAAGAAGCTGTCCAATATTTTGTTGAGCTCTTCGGTGGTAATGACTAACACAGAACCTTCCTCGGCTTCTTCTGGTAGAGATATATCGTTTTCATCGCAAGGATACCATTTGTTCTCGCTGGGATTTCCACTCTTACTTATCGTCTGTCCGCCGTTCTCGGTTGGGTTATAGAGCAGGAACCAACCGCTGTTGTCCAATGCTGGGAAGGTTTGGGGGGCGCGTGACTTTGGTATCTGCGAGCTGAAGATGCGCTGTGGTTCAGAGAATTTTGGCGATGAAACCTTCAATGCATCGGCTTGCGTAGTGCAGATGTTCCTGTCGTTGTTAAAGAAGAAGCCGCTAAAGACATCCCCGGTCTTTTCGATATGCATATTGTATGCCGAGAAACTGGGCGCAAAGAAGATACGTGGTGTTGTGAATTTCTTCCAATCCTTTGTTGTCGAAAGATAAATGCTATTTTTGTCGCTATTTTTGGCACTCCAGTAAATATAGAAGGTAGATGATGCCTCGTCATAAATCCACTCTGGTGATTCTGCCTTACTTGCATCCGTGGTAGATGGTCTTACCACAATGTTTCCGTTTTCTCCGGGAGTCCAGTTAATAAGGTCTTCGCTTTTCCAATGATAGAATCCAGGTTTACTGTTGTCTGCCAACCCGGCAACCAGATGGAAGGTGTCTTTTCCGTCGATGTTTATTCTGCGAACGAAGGGAGCCGTCATTTCCACGTTGGCATACTCACCTTGCAGAATGCCTCTGTTGCCGTTGATGGTTGTCCATTTAGCTCCGTCCAGACTATATGCGTAATGAAGCAGTTTGCTTGTAGGCAGCGTATAGGTTAGCAAATAGGCTTTGTCTGCTGCGCTACCGAATTCGGGTGCAGGAGTTCTTTGCGGCATTGGCTCCACCTGTAGGTCGGAATTGTCGGTGTACTGGCACAGTTTCAGTCCACAGTCTATGAACTGGCCGCCAATTGTCTGTTTGCAATGGATGGCAATAACGTTATCGGAACCGTCCAGTTTCAATGCATTAAGTCCTTCCGGCAATAACGGCCATAGCTCATAGCTGGTGTTATAGCCTGTAACTTTGGCTGTCAGAGTGCCGTTGATATAAATCTCGGCATCCTCGTCGTGGAACATCCACAAACGCAGTTCCTGCAGTTGGCTGGCTTCCAGATTGGTGATTTTGAAACTACGGCGTATCCAAATGTCGCTGCTTGTCCACGATGTACGTCCGCTCCCGCCAAAACCGGCAGTACCAGTCTTCCAACCTGTGGCCGCAAAGTCTGTGGTGTACCAGTCGCTGGCAGGTTCAGAGGTTGTATATTTCCACTGAATGCTGGAACTCTCGTCTCCGGCAGCAACGATGGTCTTTGTTCCGCTGAGTCTGCAATTGATGGTACGCAGAATCTTGGCTTTCATGATAGCCTGCTGCTCGGGTGACACCTTGAGCACCTTCCGGTCGTAGGTCATAAGTCCGTTGCACTCTTGTTCCACGTCTGTAATCTGAGTATAGACCGACATCCACAAACCCTTCTCCTTCTGCAGTCTTTGCAGGCAGTCCGTATAATGGTCGTACAGATTGGTGTAGGTGTCAGCATCTTCTACGGTGGTGTAGTTTACGTCAGATCCTGCCCACATGTGGTTTTCTATAAACAGGTTGATTCCGCCGAACTCGCCACACGAGGCAATTCGTTCGTTTACGGGATTGGTGGCAGCACCGGGAGCCGGGTAGGAGTGTACGTCCAGGAAATCACCCATCTCAACATCTACCCATCCTGTTACGGCATGAACAAATCTGCCCGGATCGTGATTGGCTGCCATAACGCTGTTAACCGCTCTTCGGGTGTGTGCCATACCACGTTCGGGATATTGTCCCCAACCTTCGTTCCATACCACCCATGCACCAATGCAGGGATGGTGGCGTGTGGCTTCAATTAAGGCTTCGTTTTCCTGGTAGAAGTTCTTCATGTTGTATTCCAAAGTGCCCACCGACCCGCTTCCGCAGCCGGATGGCATATCCTGCCAAACTACCAGTCCGTTTTTGTCGCACCAGTCAAACCACAGGTCATTTTCCAGTTTGATATGTTTGCGAACCATATTCATGCCAAAGTCCTTCATCACCTGAAGGTCATAAATCATAGCCTCGTAAGAGGGAGGCGTAAGAAGTCCGTCAGGCCACCAGCCTTGGTCAAGAGGGCCGTACATATAGAGAGGCTTGTTGTTGAGCAGTACACATGGATGACCGTCCACCATACCTCGCGAGAACTTTCTCATGCCAAAATACCCGCTGACCTTATCTGTCTCTGTTCCCTGTTCCTTTGCCTGGATGTCAAGGTTGTAAAGGTTGGGTGCATCCGGACTCCATAATTTTGCGGAAGGAATGGAAAGCGTAAAAACCTCGTCTGAATTTCCCGTTTGTTCTGCTATGGTCTTGTCACCGTCCTTTACGGTTAGTGTTACGGCACAGGCCGCAGAGGTTTTCACCTTTATGGAAATCGTAGAATTGTCAATGTCAGGGATGGGCTCGTAGCTTATGATGTGGGTTGGACTTACGGGCTCTAACCATACGGCCTGCCATATTCCGCTGTTAGGAGTGTACCAGATGCCGCTAGGCGAGTTTGTCTGTTTTCCGTGGGGTTGTCCGCCGTCAGTAGTGGGATCCCATACGGCAACCTGCAATTCTTGCTCCGCCCCCTGTTTCAGCAGAGGGGTGATGTCAAAAAAGAATGGGGTGGAGCCGCCGTCGTGAGTGCCTGCAAGCTCCCCGTTTACATATACATAGCAGCGCCAATCCACCGCCCCGAAATGCAGGAGGATGTTTTTCCCCTCGTAAGCTTCTGGCAGCGTAAAAGTTCTCCGGTACATGTGGGTCGCTTTCCTGTTGGCAGAGAAACTCTTGTCCATAATACCCGAGAGTGCAGATTCTACAGGGAAGGGAACCAGTATGGCATTGGAGAACGACGAGGTTGTCTTCTCATAGTCATACTTTATGGAAGTCCGCTTGAAGTATTGCCAAACTCCGTTCAGGTTCATCCAGTCCTGCCTTTTCATAGACGGACGCGGATATTCCTGCCATACGTTGTCGGCAGTAAGTTGTTCGCCCCAAGGAGTCATCACTGGTGCAGTCTGTTTTTGCCATGAACTCTGCGCACAGGCATTCTCTGTAAAGGTTAGCATGATGACCGTGATTATCATCAGGCTTTGAATCATTCTGTTTTTCATTTTGGTAAATGTTGGAGTACAGTTTATGTGTGTACAAATATACGCAAAATATTTCAGATACGTGCGCTTGCAGCATCTTTTGAGTAGTTTTTGAAATAAAATTTGCTCATTTCGCATCTTTTATGTAACTTAGCAGCCAAAATAATACATTATCAATATTATGGACCACGTAATTACAGAGATTACTCCCCTTTCAGAGAAAGATTGTTTTTATATGATGGACAGGGATAAGGAGTCGTTTACCTATCCTTTGCACAAGCACGAAGAAATGGAACTTAACTTTGTTGAGAATTGCGATGGCGCACGTCGTATCGTCGGCGATAGCATAGAAGTGCTTGGCAAATATGACTTGGTGCTGGTGGGAAGCGGATTGGAACACACTTGGGACCAGTACGACTGCCAGAGCCAGTCTATTCACGAGATAACCATCCAGTTCCCTGTGGATTTGCTGGGCGACCAGTTCCTGCAGAAGAATCAGCTTAGCAGCCTTAGGGCAATGTTTGAAAATGCAAAGCGTGGTATTGCCTTCGACCTTCCTGCTATCATGGAACTGTACGGAAAGATTACCCGCATCACACAGGCTCAGCCGGGTTTCTACCGGATGCTTGGACTGTTGGAGATACTTTATGAACTTTCATTACAAGAGAACTACCACTTGTTGGCAAGTAAGTCGTTTGCCAATGTAAAGAATGCTCCAGAGAGTAAGCGCGTGCGCCAGGTCGAGGAGTATATCGATAAGAATTACAAGCAGGAAATCCGCCTGAAGACACTTGCCGATATTGCAGGAATGACCCCTGCGGCCTTTAGCCGTTTCTTCCGTACCCGGACCGGCAAGACGGTTTCTGATTATATGATAGACATCCGCCTGGGACATGCTGCCCGTTTGCTGGTGGATTCTCCTACCAGTGTGGCAGAAATTTGCTACGCCTGCGGATTTAACAATATTAGCAACTTCAACCGCATCTTCAAGAAGAAAAAAGGATGCTCGCCTACAGCGTTCCGCGATAACTATCACAAGAGTAAGATTATCATTTAGTGTTCATGTACCTATGAAAAAAACAACCATTTCTGCAATTTTACTTTGCTTTTTTGCCCTCTGTGCTTGCCAGCAGCAGCAGAAATCGACAGAAAGAGAGTTTGTAACTGTTAAGGACGGTAAGTTCTTCAGAGGTGATAAGGAATACCAGTATATAGGTGCCAACTTCTGGTACGGTGCCGTTTTGGGCAGCGAAGGAAGGGGCGGCAACAGGGAACGCCTCCAGAAGGAACTCGACTTGATGAAGGAGACAGGCATCAGCACATTGCGCGTGCTGGTTGGTGCCGATGGTCCTGACTGTCTGGGCAGGCACGTTTCCCCCATTCTTCAGTCCAATCCCGGGGAGTATAACGACACCATTCTGCAGGGTATGGATTACCTGCTTTCCGAGTTGGAGAAGCGCGATATGACGGCTACGCTCTATCTGAATAATTCCTGGGAATGGAGCGGAGGTTATGGTGCCTATCTTGAGTGGGCAGGCTGTGGTCCTGTACCCGACCCAAACGATTGGGACGCCTTCCTGAAATACCACTGCCAGTTTGTAAAGAACGATAAGGCAAAAGAGTTTGCCGCCAATCATGTAAAGTATATCGTCAGCCGTATCAATACCGTTACGGGAAAGCCCTATGCCGAGTCACCGGCCATTCTTGCTTGGGAATTGGCAAACGAGCCTCGCGCCTTTGCCGGGGACTCTGTCACAAAGGCCTGTTTCGCCCAATGGGTAAAGGATCAGGCTTCACTTATTAAGAGTCTCGATGCCAACCATTTGGTAACGACAGGCAGCGAGGGAATATGCGGATGCGAAATGGATGCCGACCTGTTCCGCCAGATACATTCCTATCCCGAGATTGATTTCATCTGTATTCACATCTGGCCTTACAACTGGCATTGGATTGGTCCCGTTTCCGGCCCCATTGCTACGGCAAAGGATATCAACGGCTCCACTTCAATGATTGACAGTATAGACAATGCCCGCAGGAATACCGAGTTGTATCTTAACGAGTGCTACGAAGCTATTAAGGATCTGAACAAGCCCATGATTCTGGAGGAGTTCGGTTATCCGCGCGACAACTATACCGTTGAACCCGGAACACCTACTACGGGGCGCGACCTCTACTATCAGTATGTCTTCAATTTGGTTAAGAACAGCGGAAAGTTGGCAGGTTGCAGTTTCTGGGGCTGGGCAGGATATGCCTCACAGCTTCATTACAAGTGGCAGCCGTGGGACGACTATACCTGCGACCCAGCTTTCGAGGAGCAAGGTCTCAACTCCGTCTTTGCCGCAGACACCTCCACGCTGCGTATAATCAGGGAGTTTGCAAAATAAAGGCCCAATAGGACTACAAGAAAATGCCGCAACTATTGGAAATACCTGAACGGCAAGTTGGCTAAAGATGGTATTATTTTTTGTATCTTTGCAAAGCGAAAGTAATCAAAATGGATGTTTGAAGAGGCTTTCAAAGGAATAATTGAAACGTGCTAACACGATGAGAACGACGTTACGTCCCATATATGAAGAATACAAGCGACTTGGCATCGATCAGCAGATTGACTACGCCAAGTTCTACCTTTATTCCATCATTACACATTCCACCGCCATCGAGGGCTCGACGGTGACCGAGGTGGAGAACCGTCTTCTGTTCGACGAAGGTATAGGAACACAGAAGCCGCTCGTTGAGCAGATGATGAACCTCGATCTCAAGGCGGCCTACGAACAGGGACTGATTTATGCGCGGCAGCACACCGACTATAGTGTTGATATGTTGTGTGGCCTTTCGGCATTGATGATGAAGAATACCGGATCGGAGTATAGCGCGATGGCAGGTAGTTTTTCCGCAGCAAATGGTGAGTTGCGACTGTTGAATGTTAGTGCTGGGATTGGCGGCAGGTCTTACCTCTCCTATCAGAAAGTGCCCTCTCACACCGAGGCTTTCTGCCAGTGGCTCAACGAAGAGCGTCAGCACATCGACCCGAAAGATATTGAGAGTGTATATGACCTAAGCTTTGAGGCTCACTACCGTCTGGTGGAGATTCATCCGTGGGCGGATGGCAACGGACGCATGAGCCGCCTGGTGATGAATATGATTCAGTACGAATTTGGCGTCGTACCATCGATAGTGAAGAAGGAGAAGCGCAAGCAATACATCACCTCGTTAGAGCAGAGCGAAGAAAAAAAACGTTCGGACAAATTCAAACTTTTTATGCTCGACCACCATTGCGAGAACCTGATCAAGCAGATTGCTGAATATAGGAAGAGCATGGAGGATGAACCGCCCATAAGTTCACAGAAAAGTTCACAGAAAAGTTCACAGAAAATCATTGGACTTATTAAGGAGAACGCAAGTATTACGACGCAGCAGATGGCTGATAAATTGGGAATTTCCCGGCGTGCAGTCGCAAAAGCAATAGCGAAACTCCAAGCAGAAGCAATCATTCGCCGCGTCGGTCCCGACAAAGGCGGTCATTGGGAGATTGTCAAGGAGAGCAATTGAAAATAAGTAACCTCACTTCACTTTTCACTTATTTGCAGCTCGTTGAGCCTCCAAATTCCCTGAGCCGCCTCAAACGATCAATCGAGCCGCCTCAACGGATCATGTGAGGCGGCTCAATTATTTTAGGGCCTTTTTATGAACCATAGGGTTCATGGACCAAGTCAGCCGGGTTAATTGCCTCACGAACCATAGGTTCATTTTACAGCCTTATTGGTTTGCTTCGGTTTTTTTCCCATTTCCATAATAAGCATCCCATTCTTTTTGGACTTCTTGCCAGTCAACTGCTTCGCCTGCAGCTATTGCTTCTGCTTGTCTGGTTGCTTCATCGCGAGCTTTATCTCTTGCCCGTTTAGCTTTCATTGCCTCTATAGTGGCATCATCAAGTATAAGAATGCGTTCCCTGCGAATACATTCCTGTAGTTCTTCATATCCGAATGCTTTGCCTTGTACGTTAAAATCGGAGATGTTAAACTCATAATCTACCCGTAAGGTGTGCCTTATCATCTTCTGCTGAAAACGGGTTCCTGCATTTTTCCGTTTCAGCAGTTTTCCTATCTGTTCTATTTCTGTTTGTGAGAATTTATTTCGCCCCATATCATTGATGTTACTGCACGCCGTGCCCAAGAAACACTGAGACCACACTCTTGGCTGGTACAGATACCTGGGTGACAGGTGCATTCTTGTTGCTTTTGACGCCTATTATATAATCATTGTTGCTATTGTTGCTTAGAAGCACGGAATAATTATTTCCGGGATTCAGAAAGGTGGAATACAACAGGCCGTCTTGGTCTGCAGAGATGCTGTTTCCAATTCTGTAGGCTCCTTCTTTTATCACCTTAGCGGCATGACAGATAAGGTAATAGTGACTGTTGTAGTATAGCGTATTATAGTTGCGCTGGTCAATGTCTATAGCCCCCATACATGTGGTACAAGAGCCGGCAGCCTGAGTATAGGGACCATAGTTTAGGTCAAGCATAAAGTTCCAAACGATAGTGGCCCTTCCGAATCGGTTAATAAAATGAAGGATGAGGTTGTTGAAATCATTAACAAGATGCCTTCTGAGATTGCGCCCATCATTCCATGAGCCTATGGATGTCTCGGTGAAAATCTGCTCCATATTAGGTGCTTTCTTCTGTATATCTTCCATCTCTGTATAACTGCCTCCGTAATCGTGCCAGGCGCAGCCTTTCACTAGATCGTAGCCAGGCATGCTTGACTCCAGTGCATTGTAAATCTGGATGGGATAATTGTCTTCCCCAGGTTTATTGTCATAGTTGTAATTGTGGTCAAAGACGTAAATCCTGGTCGTGATACCTGCATTATGGAAGGCATGAGCCAGATGTTTGACGAATTCTCCTTCTTGCTTTGCACCGATATAGGTTGAGGCGCAGTTTCCTGCATTCAACGGTTCGTTCTGGGGTGTTACAGCATAGATGTTGATGCCGTATGTCTTCATCACCTGAACAAATTTCACAAAGTACTGGGCGTATGCCTCGTAATACTTTGGGTTCAGCACGCCGCCTGCATAGTGGTTCCAGGTAGAGGCATCTGTAATGCTCTTCTGTTTCATCCAACGAGGAGCCGTCCAGGGTGCAGCCATAATCTTAATATCGGGGTTGATAGCTAATACCTCTTTTAATATGGGAATTACGTAGGTGAGTTCATCATCGTGCAACTTAAAGTTTACCAGCAGATTGTTGGCGGGTCCTTTCTTCTCGCAGTAAGTGTAGCATTCGCTCGAGAAATCAGAGCACGCAATTGACATTCGCACGTAATTTGTGCCGAATCCATCGGAAGGCGAGAATGTTTTTACCAATAGGTCGTGCCTGTTCTTTGCTTTCATCTTCATCAGATTATAGCAGGCAGAGTAGGTAAGGGCAAATCCAAAACCGTCCATAGTCTGATACTTCTTGTCAGCATTCAATGTAATGGTACAGTTGGCTGTTCCAAAGGTAGAACCAATGTCAAACAACTGTGTTTTCAGCAGTAGCTGACCGTTGGCGCTGGTGGTCATTACCTCCACTGCATTGTCAGGGAAGGCGTTCAATGTAACAGTTAATGAAAGTAGTAGAAGCAGTCGTCTCATTTCCAATAGGTATTTTATGTTGTTTCTTTATCCGGCATAGCTGTGCAAACCACCCAGTAGGAAGTTCACGCCAAAATAGGTCATCAGCAGACAGGCGAATGCAAGAAGTGAATAGATGCGATAGTTACGTATATTGTTAAACCAAGGAAGGCTTTTGTTGTGTAAAGGAATACTATATATAAGTAATGTAATAAGTGCCCAGCTTTCCTTTGGGTCCCAGCTCCAGTAGGTTCCCCACGAGACATTGGCCCACACAGCTCCCAGAAAGATACCTGTTGCCAACAGAAATACGGCAGGCCTGAGTATTTCCCGTCGCAAGATACTTACTACTAACAGAATGTAGCTCAGCATGATGGTGCCCACGTGAACAAAGAGGAAAGGAGAGCGTAAGATTGGCACCAAAGGACTTCTGGCAATGGCTATCACCATGTAAGAGGCCATAGCTGTACCGCAAAGAGCTAACAGTAATGTTGAAAGTTGAAAGTTGAAAGTTGAAAGTTTAGGGCTGTTTATTGTTAATTGTTCATTCTGAATTCTCTGTTTCAAGGATACCCATATCATACTGAGGGCAAGAAGCAGATAGCCTGCGTATGTAATGGCGGTTCCCCAGGGATCATAACTTATGGTAAAGGTGCTTCCTTTCCCGTCTTCGTCAAACGAGGTCTGATAGATTCGGTAGCCTTTTACCCGGCCGATGTTGTTCATCGAAATAGTAGTTTCTTTTTTCCCTTCCTTTGTGGCAATCACTACCTGGCTCACATAGTCGCTGGGGGTTGTGCCGTCAGCATCATACAGAATCTGAAATTTCTTAAGTGCCAGATAAAAGGGCATCTTCCCCGTCAGCGTGTATAAACCCTGCTCGTTCTTCATCCAAAAGGAACGGCTGGCCTCACCTTCGCGCAGATGAATCATTCCCTTGTGACTGGTAATATGGGTGGTAAGGGCTCCTGATAGAATAATCAGGAAACTCACATGCAGAAGAAATACGCAAGGTCGCTTCCACGTCTTTTTCTTGTATAGCAGCCAGCATCCTGCTATGGCTGTTATAGCCCAAAGGCCAACAAACCACCACGCTTCGTAAATATGTTGATGAGCGTAATTAACGCCATAGCAGTCCTCTACAATCGTTGCAGCCGCTATGGCAATAACCAGTAAGATTACCAGAACAAAGGACAGTTTAGAAAGGACGGAAGTTCTCATGCTGCTTCTCTTTGACAGCCATGCACTCCATCTCTACAAGCCATGCGGGACGGCATACAGGAGCCAGTGTTATGACGGTGGGAATTTGGGGGAAGCGGTCAGCAAACATAGCCTTTACCACCTCGTAGTCGGCTGTATCACGCAGATAGACAATAATCTGCATTACGTCTTCAAAGTCAGCACCTCCTTCTTTCAGCAAGGCTTCCACATTCTCCCACATACGTTTTGTTTGTAGAACGATGTCACCCACATGCTCCACCTCGCCCTTGTTGTTGATGCTGGCTGTTCCAGAGATAAAGATGTGGTCTCTGTCGCCATATTCCACAACGGTTCCACGTTCAAAGGTAACACCATACTCGTATGTGGGATTCAGGTGTGTGGGAGCATACAGATAATGCTGCTGCCCAGGTTCTAACCCCGTAATGGCATAGGTGCCCAATTGTACCAGTGCTTTTGTGGCGGCAGGGTTGCCTCCAATTCCCGTACTGCTGATGTAATGCGTTTTTTCTGTCAGGCCTTGCTTCACAAAATTCTCTCGGCGGGCTTTCACCAGTCCGTGATATTGGGTATCTACATCGCGGACAAAGAACCATGTACGCACACAGTTTTCTGCCAGCGTGGCATCAAACTTAGCCAGTAACGATTCATATTCTTCTAACAACATTTCTGTTTGCTGGGCGCTGTCACCTTGGGTCTTGTACATTCCCATCTTCCACAAATGCTGATAGCCGTTGTGTTTAGCTACTACTACGCTATTTTCTTCGTTCACTTCCACGTCGCTTTGCAGATACAGCCATGCGGCAATCTTACTGCCGTCCAATGGTTGCTGCTGGATGAGGCTGATAGAGATATTCTTTTCTGATCGCATCAGAGGCTGCTGATTAGTGCTATCAGAAAGGAAGTAACGCTTCATAATATATCGTCCGCCCCAAAATTCGGGCAAATCAGGCAGATGATCTTCCGCCTCATAGAGCCTGCGAAGCTGTTCTTTGAAAGGAAGTTGCTTGCCATCAGTATGTAGCATCACATGCCATTCCGTAACACCCTCTCTGGGCGTAAACGTGGCTACTTCGCCAGTCACTCCAAGCTCTTCAAATTGTATTTTGTTATAATTCATGGGTGCAAAAATACAAAAAAAACGATTAAATGAGGGACGAATGAATATTTTTATTCATTATTATCCCCTAAACTGTTTATCCAGTCATCAATAAGCTGTCTCACTTCGTTCAGATTTTCCCTAAACTGGTTGCTCAGAATCTCTGTATGGTTGACATGCAGTAAGTTTTCTCCACCCTCGGCCATTATCTGGTGAAAGAGCGACTCTTGTGCATTTCCACCTGTCACACGCATCATGCCTTCTTTTCGTGTGCTGGGCACATTCACCAGGTTAGCGTATGACATTCCTTCTGTAAGATTCAGATTGGCGGCACCAGTTCCTCCGTTTCCACCATGACACAGAATGCAGGCCTTGTCGAATAGTCCCAACTGCAAGGCACCGAATCTGCTGACATCTATCAAACCTAAATCCATCCGGATGGTATCTTTTACATTGACATACTCGTCCATATTAACACTGGCAAGAGTAATAACACGTTCACGCAATCTATTGGTGATGACCAACTCTACCGTATTGATGTTATCATCTATATTTGCCAGCACCAACTCCATTTGTGTGTTGGACGTTGTATAGGGAATGGTTCGTACCACTTGGGCATAGTTGTCGCCTGTGGTAAATCCTGCCAGCGATACAGAATATTTTTTCTCCCACGACTCTATGCCGGAAAGAACGGCCGTCAGCTTTACCGTGTGTCCTTTATCCGTGACGTTATAGGACTGCTCCTCTATATCGCCAGAATCGCAAGAAACGAACAAAAAAGTGAAAAGTGAAAGAGTGAAAAGTGAAAATTTATAAATCTTCTTCCGCATTATGTGTTAATTTTAGAAGCTGAACTGAAGTTGAACAGAAGCATGATGAGTAGAGATACCCAAATCATCATTGTCGCGATCCAATTGTGTCTGATGCCCATACCTGCCAGTATATTGATACATAGCCGAGAGTTTCAGGTGCACCTTGGGAATGTAGTAGTTGCATACCACCGCAGGCATGTTCAGGAAACCGTCTTTTGTTGTTCCGTTTCTATCCATGAAGTCATACCTTGCTCCCAATTGTACGGTGGGGGTAACAAAATATCCCACCTGAGCGTAGGCACCCCAATAGTTGAATGCGTCATCAATCTTCTGACGTTTGGTAAAGCTGACGTGCATCCAGTGTGCCTCGGCACCAAAGTACCAACGGTTCAGCAGCATAGAGAATTCGGCTCCCAATCGCGCATCGTTGGTGCTCTCGCTTTCGCTTTCCACATTCAGGCTCCCACTTAAGCCAAACAACATGTGCTTTCCTTTCAACATCTTGGCATTACCCTGTGTGGCAGGCATCTGTCCCCAGGGCATAAAGGTGATACGTCCTGCATAGAGTAGGGCAGGGATGTGCCAGTCATCAGAGAAAGTCTTGGTGGCTGAGTTTACGGACGATCCGCTTCCGTTCCACAAACCAACCTCATAGCCTATCAGCCAACTTTCCGGCTTTTTGTTCAGCTTGGCTATGCCATGAAATTCTACACCTATGTCAAATCCTGTACCGATGATTGGCGTTACAGCATTCAGCACATGCGGCATGATGGTAGAGGTTGTGAGCGATGAGGGAAGGGTAGGGAATAGCGTCTCGCCTAATGTAGTAAGATAAGCATGTGTGAAGGGTGTTTTGAACTTACCTACACGAAAGCGGGCAGCAGGGTTAATACTATAGTCCACCCAAGCCTGTTGCAGGATGTCGGCTCCCTTGGCCGCAGCATTTACAGACAGGTTGTAATCCAGTCTGCCAAAGGTCTTGCCAGTAAAACCTAAGATGGCATACGGAATGGCAAAGCCCGAGTTGGCCACATTATCTTGATTATAGGCCTTGTCTAATCCCTCGTCGTCGTAGTAGTTAAACTGTCCTCGAGTCTGTAGGAAGAGATAGGGCTTAAAGACAAACTTCCCGTTTTTCGACTGAAGCGTGAAGCCTCTGTCATCGGCAATACCCAACACTCCATTCTCCATATCAATGCTTGGCGTATCTTGCGCCAGAATACATTGAACATTGAACATTGAACATTGAACAATAATCAAAAATAAAGTTATTCGTTTCATAATTATGATTTGTACATTGTGAATTATGAATAAAACTAAAGAGACTCCAAGAATTTGATTAAGGCACTTCGGTCATCCTTGTGCATTTTCTTATATAGGTTCTTTGAAGCTTCGCCCTCACCGCCATGCCATAGGATAGCTTCCTGCAGGTTTCGAGCTCTTCCATCGTGTAAGAAATAGGTATGAGCATTCACCTTCTCTTGCAAACCTATGCCCCATAGAGGTGTGGTGCGCCATTCATTTCCTCTGGCCAGACCGCTGACATAATTGTCATTCAGTCCAACACCCATAATCTCCGAACCCATATCATGCAGAAGGTAGTCGCTGTATGGATGTATGGTCTGGTTACCCAGCCAAGGAAGCTCTGTCCCGTTTAGGAGTGTTGCGCCGCGAGGCTTGGTGTGCAATGTTGTTACGTGACACAGGTGACATTTGGACTCAAAGAACATCCGTTCACCTTGTTCTATAAGCTCACGCTCCGTGATGTGTTTGCCCTTGTAGTTAACCTGTGTCGTTGAACTACCCAATCTGCGGGCAGGAACACCCAGTCCGTGCAGATAGTAGTCCACATCTTCCATATCCTCGGTCGAGATTTCCAACTTGTCGTACAACAAACCCATCATGGAGCCTTGCTGTATCTGCATTTGACCCTCGCAAATTTCTTCCGGGTAACGGCTGTTAGTTACACCCATATCGCTGGAAAAGCCCAATTCAACGGTCAAATCGGCATGTTGTGCCTTGTTCCCTGACAATCCCAAACGCAATTGCCCGCGTTCTGTGATATAGTTGCATCTGCCAGAGATCCCATACTCTGGATAGTTAGATTTCTGAGCCAAAGCTTCAATCTCATTGGGGTCAAGGGCCATCATCTGCCCCATTCCCACATGGCGGAGGGGAATCCTGACTGTACAGAACAAATCTTCTGCACGGATGGGCTCATCTGTATCCCTGTAAGTTGGCTTGTACCAATCCGTGACGGTGTATTCTGGATAGACCAACTCGTATGCTTCTCCGTCAGGGAAGGTAAACTGTTCACTATGCCAGCGGCATTCCAGTTTGCCCTCGGCTGTTACACCCATGATGCTTTGGTCGTGGATGACTCTACCGTAGTCCTGGAAGAAAGAGCCGTTTTTGCGGGTTACGTAAACCAACATCGAAGAGAATCCGTAAGATCCGCTGCCATAGACAGGTGTGCCATCTGGGTCTTGTCCGTTCTGCGTCCATAAGCCTGGCTTTGTACGCCCCGCATTCCTATGGCATGAACCACAGGAATAACCCGCATAGACGGGACCCAGCCCATTTCCCGAATTCATGGGATTGTCGTATAGGCGGTCGCCATGCGTAAACCTTTTGGCAGGAACTTTGGCAACCCAGTCGGCCTCTGTATCGTAGGCATAGCTGGAGTTCTTAAAGACCGTAGAGGTGCCTGCAGAAAGCACAAAACCCTCTGGCACCTCCAAGTCCCGGATGTCATTCACCTCTAAACCATCGTTCTCACACCCCCATAGGGCAGTGAGAACGATGGTTAATAACAGACTAATTATTTTTTTCACTTTTTCCCTCTCTGCAAAGGAGGAATCGGGGATGCCCCTCCTTTACTCTTTTAACTTTTAATAGCTTCTCGCTTTACCATTCTTAAACAGCAGGAACTCCAAAGTATGGAAGCCGCGAACATTCTGAACAGCCTCAATGTCCGCATTGTCCTCGCTATATTCGCCTTCCCACTTGATAAGTTCTTCAATCTTACCGCTTTCCATTACACCCTTAATGGCATCAACGTCTAAAGGCCAAGAGTCCATGTTGGGGTCAAGACCCAGGTCGGCAACAGGACCGAACAGGAAGGCCTCGCTGGTTTCCCAAGGCTCACGAGCCTCAATCCACAGGTCAGCAGCATTCTTGAAGTTGGCACTTGAAGGCTGGTTGCTCAGTGCAACGATGGCTTGACGCAAAGCGACAGTCTTGCTGACCAAATCAGCGTATGTGGGCAGAACCACCTGATCAACATAAGTGCTTACAATATCTTCCATTTCATCGTCATCAGCATGCTGGCTAACAAAACTGGTAAGGTCCTTTTCCAACACATCTACCAATGTGGCGCAAGCATTCTGGGCTACAACAACACTGGCACTGCCAATATGACTGCGGAAGGGGGCGTTCATACCCTTGATGGCATTATAGGCACTCTCAATCTTAGCCTTAACAGATGCATATAGTGTACCATCTTTTGCCTTTGTGAAGGTGGCCAGGGAATGAGCGGCTTCTGTGTTATTACGTGTGCCGTTGAAGGCATTCCGGATACTGAGGATATTGTTAGAATAGTCGTCAATAGAGTGCCAACTGTACCATGACTCTACGGCAAAAACAGCCTCTGTGTATTTGCCGGCTTCCCAAAGGTCGCGTGGCTCACCAATCTTTGCTGTACCAACCTCACCGGCAATGTCTATGCATCCGTCAACAATCTGTTGTACACATGCAGCGGCACTCTGATACTCACCGCCAAAAGTCTTGAATGTCTGAGCATAAGCTTCGCCGCCATTGTAGCTGATGCTCCAGGCCTGATTCAGGTCGCTGGCATCCTTGGCCAACAGATTAGCTACGGCTGTAGCATACTGAGTCCAGGTGCTGATGTTCTCCGCTGTTACTTCAATGTTGTTCTCATCAATGGTCACATCTGCAGTTCCCTCGGGAAGTGTGGGGGGAACTTCATTATTGTCATTGCTGCAGGCTGCAAAGCCCAATCCCATAGCCAAAAGGCCAATAAAAAATACGTTTTTTTTCATAATTATTAATTTTATATCGATTAGTGATTCGCGGTTAGTGGTTAGCGAAGATGTTTTTTCACTCTTCACTTATTCCCCTTTCCCTTTGGGAGGGGCTGGAGGTAGGCTTCTAATTCTTGAATTTCCATTTGTTGTCTTGAAGGAACCAACCGACATACGCTACACCTATGGCAAACTCGTTTTCTGATTTGTACTGACCATTTCCAATTCTTCTGCAGGTATAGTCGGCTTTTATTACCAGATTAGGCAACGGACGATAGTTCAGACCTGCTACCCACATCTGTGTTTTCAGACGCATATCGGCAGGCTTCGTGTTGTTGGCATCCATAATAACCTTCTCCTGCGGGTTGTAATATTCGTAGCGGAAGAATGGAATGAAATCGGGCATTTTCGGATAATTCACAAAAGCTTTTAGGTTTATACCTGCTTCTGCTCCGTAGCTAACAGCACGCTCGGCTATAGGAGCCAAACGGCTGTAGGGTGACTTGCTGCTCAGCTTGTTGTTCTTGGCTGTCAGCAGACTGCTGTTGCCAATGTGTCCGCCCAACAGATTGCCTCGTATCGTGAAATAGCGATGTTTGTATTGTGCATCCACAGACCAGATGGTTACGGGAACCTTAAACGTATAGGTCTGGGGCTTGTCACTATTGGCTGCCGCATTGTTTACATAGTAGAAAGAGGCTCCCAAGCGTAGTCCGGGAACACCTCTGTAATTTATACGTGCCACGTAGGCTGGTGATGTAAAGTTGTCGGTCTCAAAGAATCCCTGCTTGCCACTGGCAGCCCAGGTGTTGCGGTCAAAACCGTTGGCATTCAGTCCGGCAAGAATCATAAACAGATAGTCGAATGATGCCCATTTTTTACCCAGTTCACCGAGAAAACTGATACCCGTCTCGTGCCAGGTACTGGGTAATATGGTGGTCTCGCCTTCTGGGCGAACAGTACCAAAGAAGTTGACAGGCTCATGATGTGTGTTGGTCAGTCCGACAGGTACTATCTGATGTCCTACACGAACCATAAAATTATTGTTCAGACGATAGGTCAGATGGAATTGCTCCAGTGCCACCTCACCACCTTTTTCCACCTCAGTCTCGTATTCTCCGTTCTCAGTGTTCTCAATCTCGTAGGCTGTTCCTGTACCGCCAGCCTCAAATTCCACCTCAACACCCAGGTTCCAGTGCTTATTGAACTTGTAGTCGCCTCCCAGCACAAAGCGGGGAATGGAAATGGTATTGCGCTTGAAATCGCTGTTCCCCTGAGCCGTTCCATTAAACCGGTTTATACCATAGTTCTTGAACTGCGCTAAAATCTCGCCATAGCCGCCAATGCGGTAACGGCCGTATGAGTCCATTTCCGTAGAGTCGTTGTTCCACTGGTTTTTTTGCGCATAGGCAACACCACCAATTATGAATTGTGAATTATGAATTGTGAATTGGACAATGCCCGTCAATAGAAAAATTAAAAAAAGTATTCTTTTCATAACACAAAAATTGTTTTGATTCCCGGCTGCAAAGGTACGATGTGTTTTCCGCTCTCACAATACACAAAAACTATGAAAATGCCACATCGCCGCCTTCCGTCCATTACCCGTTTTTGATGATTTTAAGGGGCTTGCGCGTAATCCGGTTCCTGTAAACGGTGGTCAGCTGTGAACTTTGTTGTATTTTTGCGACTGAAAAATAAACAGACAATGACAGAGAAATATCATGAGATGGATCCCATGAGTGATGTCATCAGTGATGATTATCGCATGTTGCAGATGATTGGCCGTTTTGGCATTACTTTGGGCTTTGGCAATCAGACAGTGGGTGCCACCTGTAGGGCGGCAGGCGTGGATGTTACAACTTTCCTGACGGTTGTGAATTATGTAAAAGATGCGGCCCATGCACACATAGGCGAAATGGTGGATCAGATAAATCTGCCTTGCTTGATACGTTATCTGAAGAACTCGCACACTTATTTTGTGGATTTCCGTCTGCCTAACATCCGTAGGAAGCTGTTGGAGGCCATCGACTGCTCTTCATCCAATCAGATAGGCCTGCTGATTCTTAGATTCTATGATGAATATGCGGCTGAGGTAGCCAGACACATGGAGTACGAAAACTCTTTTGTGCATCCCTTTGTGGAAAATCTTTTGAACGGGAAGGTGAGAGTTGAAACGTTTGATATGGTTGTCCGGCAGCACGAAGACAACCACGCTTCCCTGGAAAAGAGCATTGCTGAGCTAAAGAGCATCATTATAAAATACTATCCCAGTGATAACGCGGCTCAGCTGATGGGCGAGGTTTTGATGGACATTTATATGACAGAGGAAGACTTGCTTACTCACTGTCACATGGAGGATACGCTGTTTGCCGAGTGTGTACGACGGTTGGAATGTAAGGTGCGACGGGCAGGCGGCTCAGACATCAACAGTGTTGAGGAAGAGGAGGAAGAAAAGGACACAACCCTCGCTAACGACCTCAGTGAGCGTGAGAAAGACATTGTGGTGCAGGTTGCCAAGGGACTTTCTAACAAGGAGATTGCCGATGCGCTCTTTATCTCTGTAAATACGGTTATGACACATCGTCGCAATATCAGCCGTAAACTACAGATTCATAGTCCTGCAGCTCTTGCCATTTACGCCTTGGTAAACGGCTTGGTTAATCTTGACGAAATTGTCCCCCTTTCAAATTCCCCCCGATAAGGGAATGCGATTGCTGGCCCCAATATTTTCTCCTCCGAGGGGACATTGCCGTTGTTGGGGTTGTCCCCACTGGAAAAAGCGTTCTTTTTTTGAGTCCTATTTGTTCTTATACCACTCTTGCATGACATAGAAGGCTTTTTTCTTCTCACCGCTGTCGCTGACAAGGCCCTTCCTGTTATAGAAATCCTGAATGCCGGGTAATACGCGACGTGGCGAACGGAAGTCCTTGAGAATCCAAGGTGAGGTGCCGCTGAGGCCTTCAATCTTATCAAGCATGGCAAGGTTCTCGCGGTAAAGGTTCTCTTGGAACTCCTCTGTCCATCGCTGGTTCTTCGCACCATGATAGCCGTATCTGGCACCGCCACCGAACTCACTGATGATGACGGGCTTGTTGTAGGGAATCTCCCAATGCATCTTTGGTGCATCGTTTACGTCGCGATACCAGCCGATATACTGGTTGAAGCTAACCACATCAACGTATTCGTTCATGTTATCGTTCAGGCGGTTCACATAGTTCGAAGCTCCTGTGACCTCCATTGCCATTGAGATAAGACGGGTGCTATCGAGGCTGCGGGCATACTTGGCAAGGTTGCCCAAGAATTGGTCGCGCTCCTTCGAGTGCGGTGTCTCGTTGGCGATGCTCCAGATGATAATATTGGCGCGGTTGTGGTCGCGGCTAATCATATCGGTCAGCTGTTGGCGGGCGTTCTCGTACGTTGCCGGGTTCGTCCAGGCAATGGTCCAATAGCAGGGAATCTCAGACCAGACCATGATACCCATCCGCTCTGCCTCACGCACCATGTATTCGTTGTGGGGATAGTGTGCAAGACGTACATAGTTGCACCCCAGTTCTTTGGCCCAAGACAGCAGTGTGCGGGCATCCTCTGATGAGTTGGCGCGACCACCGCCATTGGGCTTCTCCTCGTGGATGCTGATGCCCTTGAGGAAAATTGGCTGGCCGTTCAGCAGAATCTGCTTGTCGCGTGTTTCTATGGTACGGAAGCCGATGCTGTCAGTGACTGTGTTCGTGTCGAGAGATATATATACCTTGTAAAGCTTGGGATTCTGAGGTGACCAGAGCTGGAGTTTCTTTGATTGAACATTGAACGTTGAGCATTGAACATTGCCTTGGGCATCTGTATCGAATGTCTTCTCAATTTTCAGTTCCGGGATTAATATGGTAACCTTATGTCCTGCTTCTGCCTGGTTCAGCTTTGCGGAGAAGGCAATTGTCCTGTTTTTCTCGTTTGTTTTTTCTCTCTCAAGTTGTAGGCTGTAATCCTGGAGATATAGTGTCGGCACTTTTACCAGTTTTACGTCGCGGGTGATGCCACCATAGTTCCACCAGTCAAAGATCAGTGTTGGTACATCCTGGGCGTGTCGTTTGTTATCTACTTTCACGATGACGTTGTTTTCGCCCTCCTTCAGCAGGCTGGTAACATCGTAGTTGAAGGGTGTGAAGCCGCCAATGTGGTGGCCTGCTTTCTTGCCGTTCACCCATACGTGACAATCGTAGTTTACTGCGCCAAAATAGAGTAAAACTTTGTTTTGTTGGGAATTGGGAATTGGAAATTGACAATTGGCGGGCACGCTGGAATTATCTGTTATCAGTTTCCCATTATCCATCAGGAAAGATTTCTTAAACCAAACGGTGCCTTCATAGAAGAACAACCGTTCGTCTTGTGTGTTCCAGTCTGAGGGTATTCGCATCACGGGCGATTTGTCGAAGTCGTATTCGATGAGATCCTCGGGTCTTTTCGGCTTTGCATTCTGGAAGAATCCCCACTGGGTTGGATTCATACGATAGTCGTAGTAGCCTTCTTCCTGCACATCTACGATGTAGTTCCAGTTGCCGTTGAGTGACATACTCTCGTAAGCCATTACATTCTGAACTGGTGGTAGTGCTCTATCCTGTGCTGTAGCACTGATACCACCCATCATTGCCATGAGGCATAAAAACATTTTTTTCATATTCTTAGATTAAGCCTAAATTACTAGGGTGCAAATATACTATATATATTGTAATAAACGCTAAGAGAAAGTGAAAAAACTACAATTTATTTTACATTTTGCCCTCTTTGTCGTAATTTTGCAACGAGGCCAAGGCGTGTGTGGAGGTTTTGTAACACTATTTTTGTCTTCAAAGAACCGTTTCCCAGAGATTATATGGTCTAATCTTATGGAATTCTGGTGAAGGAGTTTTTTCATGGTCTTATCTTAAATTCTGGAGAGATGTAGTTTTGGGTACTCCGGCAGGTGTCGGCAGAAAAAAGACAGGCTGTGCCTACAAGCTGCTTCCATTGTTCCTCTGATAAACAAGGGAGCATATCTTTGGTGATTCCCTGCCAGATAAGAGCGCAAGAGAAACCTGCGTTAAAACTGTCCCCTGCCCCAACAGTACTTACGACATCTTCTATAAGAGGAGCCTGAAACTGGTAGTTCTTTGCCGGTGTGCAGACTTCAATCTTTCCCGGTCCTGCCGTACAAATAAAGATGGGACAATGAGCCTGTATGTGTTGTTGGTAGATGAGGCTTGCCTCTCTGGTGCCATACATAATCTCGAAATCATCGGCACTTCCTCTGACAATATTGCTCTGGCTGAAATTGCTCAGGATGGCTGGCATAAGCGCCTCAAGCTCATGGGCGTGACCACGACGGAAATTCAGGTCGTAATATACAATGGCCCCCGTCTTGTTAGCTTCTTTCAGTAACTGAGTTATCATGGGACGAGTACCTTTACAGACAGCGTAGTACGAGCTAAGCAACAAAACATCGTTGGCAGAAAGGGTGGGTGCTTTCCAACCTTTTGGTGTGAAAGGCGGTTGTTTATAGAAGACGTAATTAGCATCTCCTTTGTCGTTTAGGAAAGCCAGGCTAATGGCACTTTTTTCGTCCTCTATTACCTTAAAGTATTCGGTGGACACGCCATTTTTTTGCATAAAGTCAATAGTCTGCCGCCCCACAATATCGGCTCCTGTATATCCCACAAAAACACAAGGAACACCCGCCCTGCCAACACTGATAATACTATTGAAACTGCTTCCGCCTGGCACTGCTGCTACTGGCTGTTTGTTTTTAAATAGGAGGTCCAAAATGGTTTCCCCGATACCGACAACTTTCATAACTATCAATTTTCAATTTTCAACTTGAAGAAAATTCAGAATATTTTTTAAATTTTCTTCAGCACACGTTCTTCCCATCTGATAGACAAATCTCATTTTCTCCTCGTTCTGTTCCGTGCGTCCGATAGGAAGGGTATTTTCCGGGTAGATAAGCAAGACATTGCCTCTGCTTTCCTGTTCTGTCAGATAACGAAGCTGTTCATTGTACATCAGATGTCTGCGGCTCATTGCCTTTATGATTGCCGGATACTTGCGCATGGTAAGATGGAAAAGCGGCATCAGTTTGGTACGTTTCTTGAAGAATCCTTTGGGCTGTGTCAGCACTACAATGTTGCGCTCAAACCCCAATTCTTGAAAATGCTTAAGGGGAATGGAATTCACGATACCACCGTCCAAGAGTTTTCTTCCTTCTAGGGGAACGGGACGCGAGACAATAGGCATGGAGGCAGAGGCGCGAATCCAGTCTAGTCCTTCACTATCCATGGTGTCCAGTTTTTTATATACGGGCTCCCCTGTTTCGGCATCGGTACATACCACATGGAACTCCATTGGGTTGCGGCAGAAGGCTTCGTTATCAAATATGTCAAGCTGTGTAGGTAGAATGTGGTAACTGAAATCGGCACCCACTAAGTCACCCGTCTTTAAAAATGATCGCCAGCCCATATATCGTGGGTCATCTTTTAAAGCAATGTTGTAACGGAGGGCACGACCTGATTGCTCCGATTTATAGTTACAACCGAAAGTAGCTCCGGCAGAAACACCTATCAGTCCATCAAACTTTATCTGGTTCTCCATCATTACATCGGTAACTCCTGCACTGAAAAGTGCCCGTAATCCGCCTCCTTCTAAAACCAACCCTTTCTTCATAATTGCATAGTCCCTGGATTAAAAACGAAAATCGAACTGGGCATCAAAGAATTTGTAGTTGTGCTTATCGGGGTTGGCTATGGTGCGGTCGTTTACACAAGCATACTCCAGATTCAACTGCATATATTTGTTGAACAGATAGTTTACTCCCACCTCGTACATGGTTCTTGAACGGTTCCAATCCTTGTTGTCCCGATATGTCTGGTAGCGGGCTTTTGCGTGGAGTTTACTTTTGATGATGGGAACGATACCGGAAATATACCAGCCGTCGGCCTTGTCGCCTAACGCTGGGTCGGCACCCATTCCCTGGCTGTGTATATACTCGGCGCGGAAGGTGTATTCATGCTTGTCGTACTCGGCAGAGAGGGCATATCGGTTTTTCCTGCCCACACCGGAACGGGTACCTGTCCATCCAAAGACACCTATGCGCATGCCCTCAATGGGCATTACCCACAGACCGCCAATGAAATCCTTGCACTGGTCTTTGTCCCAAATGTTGATGCCTTCGCCGTTGAATACGCCCATCTGGTAGTGAAGCAGGTATCGACCGGAAGCATTTTTCAGCACATCCCCCTGAATCTGGATACCAATATCGCGACCTGCAGAATTTTTCTCACCAGTGCGATCACCGAAACCGGCAAGTTTGTTGATGACTTGGGCATATGAATACCAACCCTGAGTGATGGGGTGCAGAGGGTTCTCGAAGGTGAAGGGACGTTTGAACTGTCCGACCTTGATACGGAACGCATCATACTTTACCCACTCTGAGTATAAATCTACAAGCATTACAGTGGGTTCACCGGGACCCTTGGCGCTGGTACCCTGCATCTGAACGCGCCAGTCAAAGTCGTAAATCTTTCCGTTTAGGCTCAGACGCATAAGACGTAGGTTGAAATAATTGTGTTTGTTGTCTTCCTTGTCTTCGAACTGATATTGCAACATGCCGTAGCCGCTGAGTTTTATTTTATCGTACCATTTTGCAGGACGGCTGGTGCTGTCCGTTGTTTTATCTTGTGCATGGGCAGCTAGTGAAAGAACAGCGAAAACTATAGTCAATAACGTCTTTTTCATAATGGATTGTTTATTTACATTTGCAAAAATAAAAAAATATATTGAAGCGCCCAAGTGTTTAAAATAGTTTTTAAGGGTGTACGTAGGTTTCTGAAGTAATAAACTTACTTTTGCTCGGAAAAGAAAAGAAAAACGATTTTTCCTTTTGCTTTTCTCTCGCTTAATCGTAACTTTGCACCCGATTATGAGTACATTTAATGAATTGGGGCTCTGCACAGAGCTCTTGCAAGCTATTGAGGAGCAGGGATATGAGCATCCCATGCCAGTCCAGGAAGCTGTGATTCCTTTTCTGTTGAACAGAGAGGAGACAGCTGATTTAGTCGCCCTTGCCCAAACGGGAACAGGTAAGACGGCAGCATATGGGTTGCCTATTCTGGAACTGATAAAATCCTCACCTAAGAGCGAGAAGACATTACCTTTGGTTGTTATCCTTTCACCTACACGTGAACTCTGCATACAGATTTCCGATGATATGGAGGGGTTTAGAAAGTACCTGCCCAACCTTACCATCTTACCTGTATATGGCGGTGCCAATATAGAGCCCCAAATAAGGGCTTTGAAGGCAGGGGTAGATATTATTGTGGCAACTCCCGGCCGTTTGGTTGACCTTATGAAGCGTGGTGCTGCCAACCTTTCACAGATTCAGTATGTGGTGCTGGACGAGGCTGACGAGATGCTCTCCATGGGCTTCCAAGAAGAGGTTGATGCCATTTTGGAAGGTGTTCCCCAGGAACATCGCACCCTTCTCTTCAGTGCTACCATGAGTCGGGAGATTGAGCGCATCGCCCAAAATTACCTAAAAGAAAAGCGTGAGATTCAGGTGGGCAGCAGGAACGAGGGTGCTGAGCACGTCAACCACATTTATTATATGGTTCACGCAAAGGATAAGTATTTGGCATTGAAGCGTTTGGTGGATTACTATCCGCGTATCTATGCTATCATTTTCTGTAGGACAAGAATGGAAACACAGGAGGTGGCTGATAATCTTATCCGCGACGGATATAATGCTGATGCCTTGCACGGCGACCTTTCCCAGCAGCAGCGTGACCTTACCATGCAGAAATTCCGTAAACACCGCACACAGCTGCTAGTAGCAACAGATGTGGCAGCGCGTGGGCTGGATGTTGACGATCTTACACATGTAATCAACTACGGAATGCCGGACGATGTGGAGAATTATACGCACAGAAGCGGCCGTACCGGCCGTGCCGGCAAGAAAGGTACCAGTCTCTGTATTATCAATCTTAGGGAGAAAAGCAAAATCCGCCAGATAGAAAAAGTTATCCAGAAGCAGTTCGAGAAAGGTACACTTCCTGAACCCCGCGAGATTTGCAGCAAGCAACTATATCATGTGATTGACGATATAGAGCGTGTAGAGGTGGATGAAGAGGAGATAGCTCCTTTTATGGATGAGGTACAGAAACGCTGGGCCTGGTTGGATAAGGAAGACCTTATAAAGCGTGTCCTCAGTCGTGAGTTCGGCCGTTTCCTGCAATATTATGCCAATGCTCCAGAGATAGAAGAGACCTCCTCCCAGCCTTCCCGGGGGGAGGGAAAAGGCTCTCGCCGTAAGGGAGATCGTACCCCAGAGGAGGGCTATACGCGTCTATTCCTGAATGTCGGAAAGATTGATAAAATGTACGCACGCGAACTGATAGGTCTGATTAACAGTAATGTGAAGGGCGACAAGGTGGAGATTGGACGTATCGACCTTATGAAGAGCTTTGCCTTTGTGGAAGTTCGCGATGCTGATGCCGACCGTGTTATCAAGGCCATGAAGCATGGTGTGACCGTGAAGGGACGTAGTGTGGTTGTTGATCGCAGTGAACCTGTGGGCAAACAGAAACCGGCAACAAAAGCTGGTAAGCCCAAGGCAGAAAAAAAATTGAATAAAAAGGCAGAAAAGAGGTCGGAAAAGAGAATCAGGGAAGATCGTACTCCAAAGTCTGCCCGTACCAAGAAGTTTGAAAAAGCTGACTGGATGCAATTCCTGAACCCTGAAGAAGGGTGGGCCCGTAGGAAGCCGAAAAAACATTAATGGAATGAAAGTAAGAACGTTTCTTTTCTTCCTGCTTCTTGCAGGATTTGCGAGAGCCGACGAAGGCATGTGGATGCTTAACAGGATAGATGCTAAGACAGCGCAGGCCATGAAGGAACTGGGACTACAGCTAACGCCAAGTGAACTATACAATCCTGCTGGCGTAAGTCTCAAGGATGCGGTGGTTGATTTTGGCGATTTCTGCTCGGGTGTTGTGGTGAGTCCTAATGGACTGGTATTCACCAACCATCATTGTGGTTACGGAGCTATCCAAAAGCTCTCTTCTCCGGAAGACGATATCCTGGCCAACGGCTTTGTGGCTCACTCCTATGCAGAGGAAAGGCCTGCTGAAGGTCTTTTTGTCCGGTTCCTTCTGCGGACAGAGGAATGTAGCACCCGTGTGATGTTAGCGCTGGACAGTATTTATCGTGCCAATCCCGGGGGCGAGCCTCGTAAGTTAGACAGGGATAACATAGACAGCATCTGTTATGCTATAGAGGAGGATTACCAGAAGGCCAATCCCGGTATGGATTGTCAAGTAAGAAGCTATTACGGTGGCAATGCCTATTTTGTAAGTATATATAAGGTATATCGCGATATCAGGCTTGTCTTTACTGGCACCAATACCATGGGTAAGTTTGGCGGCGATACGGATAATTGGATGTGGCCCCGTCAGACTTGTGACTTCAGTGTGTTCCGCATCTATGCCGACGAGAATGGCGAGCCTGCGGAGTACAGTCCCGACAACAAGCCCCTTCGTTCCAAAAGATATGCTAAGGTAAGTCTTGACGGCTATCAGCCAGGAGACTACTGTATGACAATAGGATATCCCGGCAGTACCAGCCGTTACCTCAGTTCATGGGGTATTGACGAACGAGTGAATGCGCGTAACGTCAGTACTATTCAGGTTCGGGGTAGGAAGCAGGAGGTATGGAAGAAGTTTATGGATGCTGACCGTTCCGTGGGCATCAAATATGCCAGCAAGTGGGCCAGTAGCAGTAATTACTGGAAGAACTCCATCGGGATGAACAAGGCTATTGCTGACCTTGGCGTTATTGCCCAGAAGCAACGTTTGGAGGAACAGATTAAGCAGTGGTATGACGGCAGGCAGGATTTGAAGGCACGCTTTGGCAATATGTTCGGGGAACTTGAAGAGGCATATAGGATGCGCAGGGAAGATGTCTATGCACAGGGCTTCTTTAACGAGACATTCAGTAGGGGTATAGAGATTATACGTGTTGCCGGTCAGCTTAATCGTATGCCTCAGGATGCTGATTCTGTTCAGATAGCTTCCACACGCGAGAGCCTGCAACATTTCTTTAAGGATTATGATGCTATCCTTGACGAGGCTACTACTGCCGCTCTACTACAGAACTATCGTGAGCAGGTAACGGACAAACAGTATTGGCCTGAGTTCTATCAGGATATAGACAGTCTTTACAATGGTGATTGTGCAGCCTTTGCACGCGATATCTTCAGCAAGACTGTTTGCAAGGATATCTCATGTCTGGACAAACTCTTGGCAGACAGTGCATTGCGTGAGACCGACCCCATCCTGCGATATACAGAAGAGACGGAAAACTTTATTCAGTTCCTTTATGGTAAGCAGCGCGAGAACAATAATATCATAGATCACAACGAGCGCCTGCTTACTCAAGCATTGCTCGAGATGGATCAGGAGGCACCCCATTATAGCGATGCCAACTTTACCATGCGCCTTTCCTATGGATTCATTCAGGACTATACGGCTCAGGGACAGCACTTCCAGTATTACACCAATGCCCAGAGTCTGCTCGACAAAGCTGCCCGGCAGGAAGAAATAATGGACTATAAGCTGGAGAAGGATATCATGGAACTGATGCAGAAGGGCGACTGGGGGCGTTATGCTGACAGGAACACGCATGATATGCATCTCTGTTTTATCTCGAACAATGATATCACAGGTGGAAACTCGGGGAGCCCCATGTTCAACGGGAAAGGCGAGCTTATTGGTCTGGCCTTCGACGGTAACTGGGAAGCCATGTCTGGTGACATCAGTTTCAACAGTTCCCTGCAGCGTTGCATAGGTGTGGACATTCGTTTTGTTCTTTTCCTTATTGACAAATGGGGAAAGGCAGATAACCTTATCAAAGAAATTGAACAGTCCACCCCTTAATCATTCTCAACTTTGCCACATGCTTGCCACTTTTGTGTTAAATAATGTTTATAACTGATAATATTTATTATAATTATAGGGATAGTTTCAGACATAAAGTCTATCTTTGCAAGGTAAAATGTGTATAACCAACTATAAAAACATAAAAATAATACAAACCTTAAAACTTTTTTTTAGCAATGAGAAAACGTTACTTATTTTTGATGATGTTGTTTGTTCAACTCATCACAACAGGTGGTGTATTTGCTGCAGACCCACCAAAAGCTGAGTATGATGCAGCGATGGCTACCATCAATGATGGTTCCGCCTATTATATTGTGACGGAAGTAGATGGTATCAAGTTTTATGTTACCGAAACCGGTGACCTGACAGAAGATGAGGACCTTCGTACCCTGTTTGTTCTCACAAAGACTTCGGGAGGAGCATTGTATGATGTCGGCATCCGTATTGACGGTGGTACGGGAAAGGTCTTTACCAATACCAATCAGGCAAGCGACAAGGCTGTTCTGGAACCCGGGTCTTTCATCCTTACAGATGCTAACGACCGTAATGACTGGGAAAGACAGGTGTTCTTTATGAATGAAGAGGGCATGATGGCCATTCGTACCTGTAATACTTCTTATGGCGAGAGCGGATGGAGTGATTGTGGTCGCTGTTTCTGGACTTACAAGGATGACGAAGGATGGATTATCCCCTGCTACAGTTATGAACCTGCCTATATATGGACGTTGGAAGAACCCGAGGATAGAGTTCAGATAGCAGCTGTACTTCAGGGAACAATAAACACAAAGGTAGGAATTGGTGAATATACCTATGGTGATTTCTATTATGATGATTTTGATGATGGTGCCGGAATTTTAAGTATAGGAGAAGAGTTCGGTCAGCTTTCAGACCTTGAAAGTTATAAGAAGTTCAGGGAGATTATTGTACAGATAATGGATTATGTTACTGATTATGAAAAAGATCCGGATGGTGCAGACATTCCAACTTTGGACGAGGCTAAGGCCATGAAGGCTACCGCAGATTCTTTGTTCCAGGTAGTTCTTGACAGTGAGATTCCTTATGTAATGCCTCAAGATGGCTATTACCGCATTATTGCCCACAACCGTTATAAATCAAAATACGATGAGAGCGGGTTTGTTGACAAGGCCATCGCAGCTTCATACGAAAAAGCTCACGAGGGAAAAGCCGTACTTGGCACACTCAAAAGAGATATGGCCAACTATGTGTGGAAACTTACCAAAAGTGAAACCGGTGACAGCATCATGATTCAGAATGCTGGTATGGGAACCTATATCAGTCTTTCGCTTTCTGATAAAAGCGATAATAAGGTTGTTATGACCGAAGACATAACTGATGCAAGTTATGTAATGTTCGACTATGCAGGTATGGATTACGTAGAGCCGGATGGTGAGGGAGATGACAGGGACATTTTCGCTATCCGTCTTGCCAGCGGAACCAGAGGAAAAGATGGAAGATACATCCATCAAATGAATCACAGCTCAGTTACTGATAATACTTCTCCATGGGGTAACTATGGTACGGATACCGGTGTGGATCAGGAGTTAGGCTTCTGGATTAGAACCTTTGATACGGGTAGAACAACCGATAAGTGGTGCAGTGAGTGGTTCCTTGAGTTTGTACCCGAAGATGAGGTCGCTCAACTCATTGAGGACTTTGAGCCTCTGGTAAATCATGACCTTTTGGTTCAGAAGAACCAGGAACTGCGCGACAAGGTTGCTGAGTCTATTGCACTTGCCAAGGATGTTACAAAGACCAAGCAGATTACTTCTGCTAATCAGTTCGACAACCGTTTCGGTGACCCGAGTGAAGGTACTAACCCCGGTAACTTGATTGATGGTGATGCAAGCACCTTCTGGCACACCACATGGCATGGCCTTGCTGATGGTGTGGATCAGTTCTTCTACTATGGTGAAGGTTACGAAGAAGGTCTTGAATGCCACTACCTCCAGATTTCCGGAATGGAGAACTTGGTTGGTAACTGCGAACTCTATCTTAGGGAGAGAGCCAGTGCAAACAACGACCGCGTGAAGACCCTCGTACTCATGGGTACAGACAACCTGAAGAACGAGGATGACGAGTGGGAAGAGATTTTAAGAGTCACACTTCCTCATGTAGAGGCTGGCGAAGAGAACACTGTTCCCTTCACTGTTGCAGAGGCTTATCCTTATATCCGTCTGTTTGCTATTGAGGTAGATAGCAAGGAGTATGATTACCGTCAGTTCTGGCATGCAGCTGAGATTCAGCTCTACACTGTAGAGGAGAACCCCAACTCACAGTTCGTTCTGATGGGTGAGGTTGCTGAGGAATTGGAGAATACCTACAATGCTAACTGTGCAACCCCTGATGCAGACATCACTCCTGATATTTATCAGGCATTGCTGGATGCATACAATGCGTTCCTTGCTGCTGGTTTGGTTGATCCTGCTGAACTGCGTGATGCTTTGGCTGCATACGCTAAGGTTACAGAAGGTGTTGTAGAGGGTAAGGAACCTGGTCAGTGGGCAGATTTGACTGTTCCCAATGCATATAATGATTTGTATGCAGAGGTTGAGGCTTACAACAAGGCTGGTAAGTATGATGTTGCTCAGATTCACAAGTATGCCGTAATGCTCAAGGCTATGCAGAAGAGTGTTATGGAGCAGGCTAACGGCGTTAAGACCGACAAGTGGTACCGCATCATGGCTCCCACAGAGGAGATGTTCGATGCATACGAATTCAGTAAGGAAGGTGTGGACAAGGCCAATGAGCTTGTTGAGGATCAGTGGAATGTATGTGGTACATTCGTGGCTCCTGCTCAGGCAGTTACCGAAGAAGTTGCAACTCCCACAGAAGAAAAACCTGATTCTGTGACTAACATGCTTCGTCTTGAGGCTATCGGTGGTGAAGATCTCCGCGAGTCTAATCGCCTGTTCTTCATGGCAGAAGACGAGATCGAGGATAAGGATGCCAGCATGTTCCGCTTCATTGAGAAAGAGGCAGAAGGCGTTGACTATGTTCCTCTCTTCCAGGATGCAAAGGAGAACATGGCTATGGCTCTTGACATGAGCACTACTTACACACGTGTTGATACGCTGATTACTAAGGCTTCTCAACTTTCAAGTAATGCAAGCGACGAAGCTGAAGGTAAGGATCTTGGTGCTTTGATTGACAATAATCCCAGCACCTTCTGGCACAGCGACTGGCACGTGAAAGTTATTGCTCCTCCATATCTGCAGGTTGCTCTTAACGAACCCGTTTCTGGCCTCATTCAGGTTGACATCGTACGTCGTAACAATGAATTCGGCCACATCGTACGCATGTACGTTCAAGGTAGTAATGATGCCGAGACATGGACGAACATCGGATACCTTGAGGCTCCTTACGGTGGCACTGCCGGCGAATCTGTTACCTGCCAGCCCATCGACCTCGGTGGCGAGTTCAGTTATCTTCGCTTCATCAATACTTGCAGATGGCTTAATGGCGGTGGTAACAGCGCAGAAATGGATCCCTTCGCAGAACCCAAGAGTGCAGATGAGTATGATAAGACTTGGACTTACTTCCACGCTGCTGAGTTCCAGATTTATACTGTAGAAGCTGACAAGGAACTGAGTGCAAGTGCTCAGGCTGTTCTGCAGGCTTACACCGCTGCTAACAAGATTCTCTTGAAGGATGCTACTGCTGAGGACCTCGCTGCTGCTGCACAGGGTTACAAAGCTTTCCGTTCTGAGTTCAATGCTCAGCAAGGTAAGGCTGTCCTGCCCAATGGCTTAGAGAAGGTTGCTCCTGTCTATGCTCTCCAGAACAAGGCTACAGGTCTCTTCATTTTCGCTAATGATGGCAAGGGTGGCAACACCAACAACATGTACTTGAAGACTATTCCTACCTTCTTCGATTACAAGGCTCTTGGCTATGAGAGAGGCTTGATGCACGGCACGAACATCAATGGTTCTAACCCCAACAACCTGCATGTCGGAGAATCCAACCGCAGGCTCTGCACATGGGGTTCTACTGAGCCTACCTCTAACTCTGGTCTCGTTATCCGCGAGGCTGACGAAGAGTATGCAGCTCCTGAATCATTCACTTACTACAAGGATATCAAGCCTGGTCGTATCGCAGACTGGTGCAATAGTGTGACCATCACTCCTGTTGATGCTCCTGAAGAGGCTGTTGCCTACACCGCTGTTGGTCAATATACTGTAGAAGACGAAGGTGTCTTCCTGGCTTTGAAGGCTATTGAGACCATCGAGGCAGGTCAGCCCGCACTCTACATCTATGGTGATACCACCACCTATGATGCAGAAGACGACTATGTAGAGCCTGTTCAGTTCACCATGCCTGGAACACCTGAGTTGGTAGTTAAGGGTGATACCATCAACGGCCTTATCGGTACCCTCGTTCCTCTCACGCTTGATGAATATGAGATTCGCTTCAATGCCAACTATGTAGAAGTTGGAGGCGGTATTACTGCTTGCAGCGCATACATTTCTCTCGACAGTTGCCCAGAGGTTGATCCCGAAGGAGATTATGACTTCAGTATCTTCCTTGGTGAGGCTGGCGATGATGTTACCGATGGCGTGAAGAATGTTAATACCGCTCTTGAGAAGATCAGCAAGGCTGGAAATGTTTACAGCATTGACGGCAAGCTGCTCCGCACAGGTGCTACCCTCAACAGCCTGAAGACTTTGGGTAAGGGTATGTACATCCTTAACGGTGTAAAGGTACTTGTAAAGTAAATAACCAATGAATATGTGAGGGAGTTTTTGGCAGAGTCCAAAGACTCCCTCTTTTAGTATATTTATAATATGAAAAAGAGTCTGCTTCTGACACTAAGCCTTCTTCCCGCTCTAAGCGGAATGGCACAGATAGAGGATTATACCCTGCCTGACGGCAAGGTAGTTAAGATAGACCGTAGTGTCTTTCCTAACCTGAAGTACGAGGTTACGCCCAAGGCGCAGCCGGCTGACTATGTGGCCCGTCGCAAGGCACGCAAGGCAAAAACGCAGTTGCCTCCGTATGTATATAACGGACAGGACAAGTACTTTCCTCCCATCTTTAATCAGGATGGCGGTTCCTGTGGCTCGGCAGCAGGTGTCGGCTATCAGTTTACGCACGAGATGAATAGCTATCGTGATGCCGATGCTTCTCTGCCAGAGAACCAGTACCCTTCGCATTTTACATGGCTGATGGCATATCAGACCAGTACGACAGAGGGAATGGCAAAGGGCACCGGAATTCCCAACGTTCCCACATACGGGGGACGTACCTATAGCAGACTCTTTGGGTCACAGACACATGATGACCCTGATTACGGTTGGATGCAGGGCTATGACAAGTGGTTCAGTGCCATGTGGAACCGGTCGGCATACGATTTCACTATGGCTCCTACCAATACCCCTGAGGGCCGGCAGGAACTCAAGGAATGGCTCTATAACCATTGTGGTGACGAGACCATGCACGGAGGCGGTGTAGCCGGTATAGGTGTGGCTGCTTACGGCACGTGGGTTGCTATTCCCAATACTCCTGCCAATAAGGCTGCCGGTGTGGTAGGCATGAAGTATGTAAAGGCATGGGGCGATACTTTCAACCATGCCCTTACCGTCTGCGGTTATGATGACCGTATTGAGTTTGACCTTGACGGTGACGGAATCGTGGGCGAAGTGGAAGAAGACGAGGTGGGAGCCTGGATTGTTGCCAACTCGTGGGGAGACGGATGGGAAAACAAGGGTTTTATATACTGTCCCTATAAATACAGTTATTCTGTAGGAAACGATACGTGGACGTGGACACCCGGTGCATTTGTCATCCGGCAGGACTATCGTCCACTGCGCACTATTAAGCTGCTGATGGATTACAGCCACCGTAGTGAGTTGCTGCTTTGTGCTGGTATTTCCGAGAACTTAAATGCTACGAAGCCGGAAAAGACCATTCCCTTTGAACACTTCCGCTATGCAGGCAATACGTTGGGTGCCGATCCTGCTCCCGAGGTTCCTATGCTGGGACGGTGGGTTGACGGTATTCATTCGGAACCCATGGAGTTTGGTTACGACCTTACAGACCTTACTTTTACTGTTGATCGGACCAAGCCGCTGAAATACTTCTTTATTGTCAAGACCAAGTCGGGTGCCATAGGAACCGGTCATATTTATAATGCTTCTATTATTAATTATGAGGTAGAGAACGATGGCGTAGAGATTCCTTTTGAGCAGAAGGATGTTGAGATCAGGAACAAGGGGCGTGAAACGGTTATCAGCGTAGTGGTGCCTGGCGAGCAGCTTTATCCCCCCGTTAATCTCAGCTTGGAGGATGGGGTACTGGTTTGGTCGGCTCCGCAGGCTTCCAGTCTGACCCTTACTGGCTATCATGTCTATGAGGGTAATAGTCTTTTGGCTCAGATCTCTTCGGAACAGACTTATTTCACGCCTGCCGATGGCCTTGTCGGTCCATTTACCGTAAGGGCAGTATATCAGGCAGGACAGTATGGGCAGGAGTCGGCTGCATCCAATGCGGTGGTATTCGAGGCTCCTCAGCACGGGGCTAACAGTATAGCTTCGTTCAGCGAAGGCGGTCTTACTATTCCCAATGCCATTTCCGAGATGTTGGGAAAAGCTACTATCGAGTTCTGGATGCGCAGTACCAAGAATGTAAGTTACACCCACCAGGTAGGTCCGGGATGGGGCAAGTTCCTTTTCCATAACGATAATAGCGGAACCCTCTCTGTAGGATGGGAGAGCAATAGTACTGACCGTCTGAATGCTTCCGGTGTCTTTTCTACCTTAAACAAATGGAATCATATTGCGATTGTGATAGACGGCAGTGTGCTTACGCTATATGTTAATGGCCTCAGAAAGGGGCAGATTACCTCTAAGACATTCTCGGGTCTTACCGCTTTTGGCGACCTTCAGTTCGGTCATTCCAGCACAAACCAATGGTGGAACGGAGATTTGGATGAAATCCGTGTTTGGCGGACAGCCAGAACGCAGGCAGAGATAAGGAACAATATGCGTGTTCCCATTGCCATACCTTCTTTGCAGCCTGACCTTCTTGTCTATTTGCCTATGGATACCATACAGGTGGATGGCAAGACGCTTTTGCGCGAATGGGTTAGCGGTAAGCATGCTTCCTTCCTTTCTATTGGAACGCATGAGGTTGGAGAGGACGACGGACCTTTCACAGGCACACAGCCTACCCCCACTCTAAGCATTTCGGAAGAGGAGGCTACCCACTTGACAGGTATTCCCTTCCGCCTTACAGCGCAGACTTTGCTCAGTGCTGTGGCTTGGGAATGGAAGGTTGACGGCCAACAGACAACAGGCGACGGTCAACAGACAATGCTGCATGGCATGAGCCCAACCTTTACCTTTGCTCAGGCAGGGACATATAATATAAGTTGCACAGTAACCTTCGCAGACAGTAGCACACTGACAGCTGAAAAGGAGATAACTGTCGTTGCTGGAGAAGCTCCGGTGGCTGCCTTTGATGTACTCAACGATACTTTGCCTGCCGGTGACCGTTTCAGCTTTATCAATCGCACGCAGGGAACGGGATGCACTTATCTGTGGAGTATGCCCGGAGCCGAAGTGGAGCAGTTGGGAGGCACTAATGCAACGGCACTTTATCCAAAGACGGGAACGTTCCAGGTTACCCTTACGGCTACCAGTCCATACGGTTCCAGCAGCGTGACAAAGGAGGTAAACGTACGCGAGTCGGCTCCTAATGCCCGTTTTGATATCTCTGAGACCGCTATCATGCTGGGCGAGGGCATTCAACTTATTGATGAAAGCCGGTATAGCCCGCTCTCCTGGCAGTGGGAATTGAATAATGGATGCCGTGCCTTGACGGTTGACGGGCAGTCGCCTTACATCGTTCCTACTGCTCCAGGTGTCTATGATGTCAGTCTGCACGTAACGAATCCGTTAGGTGACAATACGCTAATCCGTAACCGCTACCTTATTGTCAGCAATGATGACCCTGTTTCCTGCCTTAACTTCACAGGCACGGAGCGTTTACAGCTTCCTTGCCCGTTTACCGAGGAGCAGAAGACGCTTACCCTTGAGTGGTGGATGCGTCCGCAGCAGTATAAGGGCAGCGTAAGCATTACTTCTGAGGAGGGAGGACTCTCAACGTCTGTTGATAATTCCGGCGTTCTCGGAGTTACGCTGGGCACCAGGACGGCACAGTCGGTTGAGGGCTATATCATTACAGGCCAATGGCACCACTATGCTGTGACTTACAATGCTGGTAGTGTTAAGTTCTTCCGTGACGGGTTGCTTATTAATACCTCTTCTACCAAGCTCGCTACCCGTATGCCTGCCTTGGGAAGTATCACCATGGGGGCTGAGACGGATGGCTTCAAGGGACAGATAGACGAGGTCCGCCTGTGGGGGACTTGCCTTACTGCAGACAAGATAAAGGCTTATTGCAACCAGCATATCGGCGATATACAGGAGGCGCAGACTACCGATGGACTGTTGCTGTATTACGACTTCAACCAGAACGGAGGGGATGTCCAGGATCGTACCTCTAATGCTTGCAATGCACAGCGTATTGGCTTTGGTCCCGATGGTGATGCATGGAACTCTGCCTTGGGTGTCTTTACCCTCGATACAGAGGCCCTGATGCATGGCGATATTTCCGCAACGTACCTTACTAATTACAAGAATCCCTATCTTACAGCTTCGGGTACTGTAAACTCGAATAACAGCAGCAGGTTCCTGCGTCTGGCCATGAAGACCACCAAGTCTAAGTGGCAGGATGCCAATGCTATCATAAGTGGCGGCATTACCACGGGAGCACATATTGATACCTCGCATCACAATGACATCCAGTTCGAAACGCAGTGGAGCGGCTTTGCTACGCCTTTGCTCGATTATCGTCTCTGGCAGGCTGTGACACTTCCCGCAGGCAGGTATCAATTCAGTATCACGCCTGGTGATGTGGACGATATGCAGACCAGCCGGTTGGTGGCTTGCGAAGGGAAGACGATGGTGAGCGATGCAGAATGTGAGCAGAAAGCCCTTGCCTGGAGCAAGCTTGCCGAAGGGACGATAAGTTTCTCGCTTGCCGAGGAGACGGAGGTTTCCCTAGGCATCATTGTCAATCTGACGGGCCAGTCCAGCTTTGGCATCAATGCCTTCAAACTCGAAGGGGTTACCATAGAACCTCTTACTCCCACAGAACCGGACGGTATCATGGAAGTGAAAAGCGAAGGAGTGAAAAAGGAAAAATCCGCTACTGCCATTTATGACCTGAGTGGACGCCTGGTTGGTAATGGAAAATGGAGAATGGAGAATGGGCAGTTAAAGCCTGGAATCTACATCATCGGTGGTGAAAAGGTGGTGATTAAGTGAGAGCAACGATAAACTCCCCTGGTTAACTCCATTTTATTCCTTCCGAAACTTTGTTAATCTTAAAAAGCACACGCAAGAAATGAAACGCTTCACTTTGTCTTTCCTGATTCTCTGCCTTGCACTTGTGGCATGGGCAGAGCCTATCGGCAGGCAGGCTGCACGTTATACGGCACAGTCGTATATGCTTGCAAAAGGTAAAACAATAGACCGTCTTCCTGTTCCCCTTCCAAGGAGGGAGGTGCATCGTGGAAGCGTAAAGGACTCTCTCTCCACGGAAGGGGATTGGGATGAGGCTTTTTATGTTTTCAATGCCGGAAATGATGCCGGCTATGTCATTGTCTCTGGTGATGACAGGGTGGAGCCTATCCTCGGTTATGTTGAGCAAGGCTCATTCGACCCGGAAAACATTCCTGATAATATGCGCTCCTGGTTGCAGGGCTATGCCGATGAAATAAAGTACGTTATCGACAATGATATACAGCCAAATTCTCCTATTCTCAGAAAACGTAACAAAGTAAAAGGTACAAGGCACAGTGTGCCCGAGATACTTACCAGCCGTTGGAACCAGGGCCTTCCCTATAACCTTACCATCTCTAAGTATTACAAGGAGGACGGCACTCTGGGCCGTCCTGCTGCAGGCTGTATAGCTACGGCCTGGGCTCAGGTGATAAACTTCCATAAGTTCCCCGAAAAAATCAAGGTAGAGATTCCTGCTTACACCAAGACATACACGCTGAGCGACGGCACAAAAAAGACCGTAACATTCCCTGCTGTGCCCCGTAATTCCGTTATTGATTGGGAGAATATGCGCGACACGTATAGTTGTAGCGAAGATCATGCACATACTGCGGCAGACACTGCTGTTGCCAACCTGATCCGATATTGCGGACAAGCCGTTAAGATGAGCTACGGAAAGACTTCTGGTGCAAACTGGAAAGCCCCTGATGTCATCAAATATTTCGGTTTCGATGACAGTGGCCACAGAGTCGGTCGTGATGAATGTAGCATTGACGAGTGGTTCGATTTGATTTACAATGAGGTGGCCGCAGGCTATCCCGTTCCGTTCAGCGGTAGCAAGATCAGTGGCGGCCATGCTTTTGTAATTGACGGGTTCGACGGTGAGAACCTCTTCCACGTCAACTGGGGTTGGGGTGGAGGCAGCAACGGTTGGTTCCTCATCGGTGTTCTCAATTCCGGGGATAACAGCGGTATAGGTGCCGCCAGTGGGAGCGGAGGCTATGCCAGGGGGCAGGCTGCTGTGATAGGTCTTCGCCGCCCTGACAATGTAAAGGCAGATACTTACCTTTCCATCGATGATATTGCTGTCAGTGGTACATCTGTCAAGGCCACCTTTACCAACAACACAGGTGAGACTGGCAGCTACCATACTGCCATTGTAAAACAGGAGGATGATGGCAGCCTCTCTGTTGTCGGTACCAAACTGTCCATTTCGGGTATGACTAACGATGCTTACCAGACCAAGACTTTCCAAATCAAAGGCAAGCTGCCGGAAGGCACATACAGGCTCTCCCCGGCCAGTAAGACAACAAGGAGCGATGTCTGGCGTGCCAAGTATAATATGCGTGACCAGTACATAGAAGCTGTTGTAGATGCTGAGGGCGTGCCCGTTATGCGCATCGTGGATCCTGTTATTGACATTGCTGTCGATACCGTTGTCTTCGCAGGCTTGCGCATTGTCAATCAGGAGCAGGAGTTAAAGGTGACCTTCCGTAACAATGGGGACGAGTTCTACAGGGATGTTCATCTCTTTGCCAGCAAGACACAGAGTAAGGTCTATACAGAAAACCTTGCAAGGGTTGCTGTACGTAAGGGCGAGAAGGCAGAGTTCTCGTTCTATTTCACGCCTTCCGAGACAGGAACCTACAACCTGTGGTTCTGCACGGAAAAGGATGGCAGCGGACAGATAGGGCAGGGTACGATGGAGGTTGTTGAAGAGGCGGATGCAGTCAAGGCGAATCTTGCCGTCACCTACAGCGTCACCAATGGTGCCAACAACATAGCCTATGGCAAACGCCTTGTAGGTAAGGCTTCCATTAAGAACAATGCCAGGGAAGACTTCCACGGAAATATCAAGTTACAGATATGGAAGCAAAAGGTGGGCTCAAACTCTGCCACAAGCGGCTCAAGCAGTATGTATTATGTTGATGTCCCTGCCGGCAGGACAGCCAGTGTGGATTTCAATTTCGAGAATCTCAGTGAGGGTTATTACTATCGCTTCAAGGCATTTTATGTCAATCAGGAAGGGAATTTGAGCGGAGGCGGCATCTGGGATTGGAAATGTGAGATGCAGGGCGGTGTGCTCACCTGGAAGGAGGATGGTACTGTTGCGGGAAAGGCTGCTACCGGTTCGGTGACAACACTCTCTACCGCCTGCGGTTCCTATGCTGATACCAGCATCAAGATTACGCGTATGACACCAAACAAGAATCCCAACACCATCTATGCCTTTGCCTCCGGTATGGATGTGCCGACCAAACTCGAAGCGTCCAATGTTGTGAGCGGAAAACATGCCGGTCGCATCAGTCTGGTAAGCGACCAGCCTTATTATGTTCCTGTAAGCTTTGATGCTGACAGTGCGTCCTTTACCTATCTCTTCCCGGAAACAGAGACGGGTATTGTCTGGCATGCATTTACAATGCCTTTTGGGGTTGATTCCGTCTTTGTGGATGATATCCCTGTGTCGTTAGACGATACCCTGAAGCATTTCTGGATTTACGAGTTTGCAGCCCAAAGCGATAATGGTGAGGTTATCTTTGCTCCTGCCACAGTGCTTCGTGCCGAGACTCCCTATATCATTGCGGGTGATTCTTGGATGGCAGGACGCTCTGTTACCTTCCGTTCACTTGCCGTTCCCTTCTACAAGACGGGTTCTGGTAAGATGGTCGTCACATCCTCAGACTATCAGTTCCGTGGCAGCACATTAGTGTCAAAAGTCAAGGACTGCTATGTCCTGAATGCTGAGGGTACGGCTTTCGAGTATGTCACGACCAATATGACACTGCCGGCACTCTCTTCCTATTTTACCACAAACTTGCCGGAGGACGTGCGCCCGTCCAGTATTATACTGCCTGTCATTGCAGAGTCAACGGACGGAATAAGGGACATTGAACATTCACCATTGAACATTCCGCATTCTACCGGTGCTGTTTACAATCTCGCTGGCCAGCGGATTGGCAACTCACAATTGCCCAAAGGTCTGTATATTATAAACGGCAGAAAGATTATAAAGTAGTAAGTGAATATCCCTAACCCCTAACCCCTAACCGCTTTCGTATATCCTAGCTATATCCTAGCTATATCCTAGGTTAGACTCTAGACTTTAGACTTTAGACTTTAGACTCTAGCGCCTAACGCCTAACGCCTAACGCCTAAAACGTTATCGCTAACCCCTAACCGTTAATTATTAATTGTTAATTATTAATTGTTCACCGGTTTTCGTTTTGGTTATCGTTATCGTTAGTCCCGCTAACCACTAACCCCTAACCGATTCTCGGTTCTCGTTAAACAATTAATTTTGTTTCCCTTTTTTTGCAAATTCAGGAAAAGTTCGTAAATTTGCCAACAAATCAATAAAACAATGAAGAAAAGTTCCGTTCTCAAACGTTTACATTCACTGAAAGACCAGCTTAGTGCAGTTGGCGTAAGCCAGTTAGGTCTTTTTGGTTCTACTGTTCGTGGTGAGAACACTTTGAATAGCGACATTGATATTCTTATTGATTTTAATGCAGGTCAAGAGACCTATCCGAATTTCTTGATTGCTTGTCAGATATTGGAAGATAATTTCAAGCGCAAAAAACTCGACGTAGTAACACGCAAAGGGTTAAGTCCGTATATTGGTCAGACCATTCTCAAGGAAGTGGAATATGTATAAGTCATATATCCCATATCTCCAGCACATATTCGATGAATGCCTTTATGTTTCTTCCGTCATCACAGATGGGATGGACATAGACCAATTCTTAAGTGACGAGACGCTGAAACGCGCAGTCACCCGCAGTCTCTCTATTATTGGTGAGGCCACCAAAAAGATTCCAGCCGATGTGAAGTATGCGTGGCAAGGTATATCTTGGCGTCAGATGGCAGGTATGCGTGACCGTTTAGTACACGACTATATGGGTGTTAATTATCATATTGTCTGGGATGTGGCTAAGAATATTATCCCAGTTCTTACAACCCAGATACAGGAAATAATAGACACTTACAAAGTTAATCAAAAGTAATAAATAATAAGCTCAATGAGCCTATAGATTGCTTACATTTTTCACTTTTCACTCTTTCATTCTTTCATTGCTATATCGTTCCTATATCCTAGCTATATCCTAGCTATATCCTAGGTTAGACTCTAGACTCTAGACTTTAGACTTTAGACTTTAGACTCTAGAGTCTAGCGCCTAGCGCCTAACGCCTAAAACGTTACCGCTAACCACTAATTATCCATTATCCATTGTCAATTTTCCATTGACTTTTACTTCCCCGTAAAAGTCGTCACGCTGCTTTCCCCTTTGGCAGAGGAACCCAGGTAAAGGCCGTGCCATACGGTTGTGGCATCTGTGGGTGCAGTAGTGCTGGACTTCACGTTGTAGCTGCCGTTTTTAACCATTCCTGTAGCCGTGAATAAGGCGAGACTACTGGAGCAGGAAGCCTCGAAGCTGTAGGTTACCAGGTTGTTGCCGCTATTATCGGCCAAAGTGTAGTAACGGTTAGGCTGATAGCTGATGCTGCTGGTAACGAAGTTGTAGCCCTGCACGGCCCCGGAGATGGTATTACCGCTGTCGGAACCTCCCCAACCTCCGCCACCCTGAGAGCCTCCGGCACTGATACCGATACCAGTACCTGTAATTTGGATGTAGCTGTTGTTATCGCAGTCCAAACCTTCTTCAGGAGAGCCTTTGGTGGTGTAGGCAAAGACTACTCCGTTGCCGATGGTGATGGCACCTGTACGTCCATAGTTGCTGTCAACGGCATCATTACCATAGCCATAGCATACCGTTACTCCACCATTGAAACAGATGGCCCCGCTGCTGTTCATACAGTCGTCATAGCATTTAAAGTAATGCTTGCCGCCCTCCACATAAATCGCAGTCTTTGACTCCATACCCTCGGCACCGTTGGTGGAGGTATATATCTCGCTGGTACCGCTATATACATATATGGTACCTTGTACCTTAATGCCTTTGGCTGACGAGCCACCGCTGCTCTGCTGTCCGGGGAAGCCTCCCTGACTGCTGCCACCCAAAGATGCCCCTGAGGTAGTTACCTTTAGGGTAGGGCCATCACCGTTGCTGGTGCCTTGGGTATAGGTTCCGGCGCTCTTGATGCTCTTGCCGCCTGTACCGGACATGGTAATGGTGATGGTGCCTGAATTGAGTTGGATCGCCTTGTCTGCTTTCAATCCTTTGCTGGTATAGTTGTCTTTGCTGCCCTGAACACCGGCACCGCTACCAGTGATGTTCAAGGTACCGCCGTTGGTAATGATATTGTCGGCAGAGATACCGCGACTGGCATTTCCCGATGCTGTAATGGAGAGTGAGCCGTCGTTAAGCGTGAAATCGTCACATTTAATGCCTGAGCTGTATGAGGCATCGCTATTGATGACTTGCATGGCTCCAGAAGGTTTCAGCGTGATATCACCGCCATTGACAGTGACGTTCTTTTTCGACTTGATACTTTTGCTCATCGCCCCGTTATTGGCTATGGTGATGGTGCCGCTGCTGATGGTAAGGTTGCCGTCTGCTTTCAGGCCTATAGCGTTGTAAGCCGTACCGTTTTCTTCGCTGATATCCGATGTTCCGCCGTATGTGTTGGTGACATTAGAGAGGGCGTAGGTACGTGTTGTACCGCTGGTGGTGTAGCTGTTGTTGATGCTGTAGTAGATGTCTGTGCCCGAGGTCGGAGCATTGAAGGTGGCAGACTTGATGGTATAGGTGGTGTTGCGACTGGTGTAGTTGTCGCCTTGTAAATAGTATGAAACGCTGGTGTCGGCATTCTTGAAGTCATAGTAATAGAAGGTGAGGGTAGAGTACCCCGACGACTTTGTGACGGTGCTTGTCAACGAGGCTATCCTGGTGCCGTTGCTGTTGTAGAGGACGGGATTCTTCCAGGCACTCTGTCCTCCACCCGGGCCGCCGCTGCCCTGTGTGGGCAGACTGATGTAAACCTTATAGGATGCAGCAGGTTCGGTGCTGCCGCTATTGCTGGTCTCTGCCGTTCCTCCTTTTCCGTTTGCTTTGATGTCGATAATCGTCTTGGCATTGCTCTCATCAATGCTCAGGGTGCCTTCTGCGCTCAGTCCCTTTCCTCCGTCTGCCGTGTTCGTGATGGTGATGGTACCGCCCGTGATGGTAATATTGCCATCGGCTTTCACACTGGTGGGATAGCTGATGTCCTCGTTCTCAACAACGATGCCGCCCGTCTGTGTCACCGTGAGGGAACCGTCCGAGATATATACATCGCCGGCAGCCTTGATGCCCTTGGCAGCATCTGTAGCAGTGGTAAGAGTAAGGGTACCGCCAAGGAGGTAGAAGTTGCCGCTGTCCTCATCCTTGTGTTCTTCTGTCATGCCTGTACTTGTCGTGCCGTTTATGTCACACTGAATGGCATCGTCTCCTGTGTTGCTTATCGTCAGGGTGCCGCTCTCCATAAGGAAGTACTCGTTACATGAGATACCGTCCTTAATGGCAGAGAGGATGTTCACCGTGCAGTTTTTCATCGTCGTATAGTCACCGCTCTTGATGGCATGGGCTGTATTGCCATTAATGGTTAGCGACCCTTTTCCCATCAACTCCAGATGGCCCTTGCAGTAGAGAGCCGCTTTCTGTGTACCGTTAGTGCCGTCGGTAAGCGTATTTTCTGTATCTTTCTTGATACTCATTTCTATGCGCTTCCCGTTCTGTATGTCGATGGCGGCACCCGAAGGGTTGGTAAGCGTAAGTCCTCGCAGTTCAACGGTAGCCTTATATTCACCGTCCATATAAAAAGAGCCGTCAGCAGAAGTTCCGCTCAGCGAGTAGGTAATCTCCTCACTTACTGCATTATCCTGTATGATGCTCACATGGGCACCCGTTACACTCACGGTAAGGTGCTTGGCTATATTTCCCGCCACAAGTACCTGAACTGCAGAGCCGTTGTAGCTTACGCTAACAGTATTATCAGTCACCTCGGTATCGTCTATGACTATCTGGCTGATGTCATTCAGCACGTATGTCTTGCCAAGAATGGTTACTGTCTGCCCGTTCTCGTAAATCATCTCCCCCGCCTGGTCAGCAGGAATCTGGTATATGACACTCCCCACCTCCACATTCAGTGTCTGTGCGTCTGTAACAATTGTAGCTAATAGCCACAATACCCCAATCAAAAACCTATTTCTCATTTTTCACTCTAACGCCTAAAGTCTAACGCCTAAAGTCTAAAGTCTAACCTCTAACCCATTATAATCACCTTTCTTTTTTCTTGCAAAAGTAGGCATAAAGATAGCAAACTGCCAAATCATTTCACAAAAATTACCATAAAAGAAAGTTTTTTGACACGACTCCTAATCCCTAATTATTCATTATTCATTATTCATTATTAATTGTTCATTATTCATTATTAATTATTCATTGTTAATTATTCACCGGTTTTCGTTACTAACGTCTAACGTCTAACGTCTAACCTCTAACGTCTAACCGCTAACCACTAACCGCTAACCACTAATCATCATTTTTTCCCAATAAAATTTTGTTCTTAAAAATATAATCTGTACTTTTGCAAAGCAAATAGTATCTATATCGGAACGCTCATCGCAGAGAGGCGCGGAAAATGCACGGTACTATGTTGTAAAGACAGGGAAATCGGACTGCCGTACAGAAGGTCTAACAGACAGACTTACATGGGATTACGCAATAGTCGGGTTTGCCAACGGGGATAAAAAAGGTTCTCTTCAGTACGCTGGGGGGGACAAGGAGAAGGTGTTTTTTTGAAACAGACAAAGACGCATAAGAAGAAAGATATATGGAAGAAGGTGAGAAACGGTGGTGTATCCTTCGTCATTCCGATGCAGATTTGATAGGAGAGATATTCAGTGGCAAAAGAAAGGTGTATAATTCAGACGAAGACGACCCTTATCCTTTGCCTCCCTTCGAGCATTTTATTCCGTTCAACGACCTGAAGCAGAGGTCGCGTGAGCAGAATGCTTCGGACAAAGACGATTATAAGCCCTATGATGCGATGCTCGACGAAAGGGCGCTCCGTAATGACCTTCACCACTTCATCTTCATACAGGTTACTAAGGAACAGATTCTTTCTATCCTTGATGCCCCTTGGGTAAAGGTGCTTAGGAACAGGCTGTATGTCTATCGGGACGAGAACGGAACGCCCATAGAAATCAGTAACACGGAGGTGGAGCGGTTTAAGACGGTCATCAAGCGGTATGACTTCCAGATTCTGAACGGAGAACCCTCTGACGATGTTCGCGAGGGAGACCAGGTAATGGTAGTCAGCGGTCCTATGGCGGGCAGCGAGGGAAAGGTGATGCAGATACGCGAGCGTGACGGACAGATTCTGCTCACCATAGAATTCTCGATGTTCCAGGACAAGATGTGCATTGCCGTTCCGGGTATCAACATAGCAGATGTAAGACTGAGTGCTCCGGAAACCCAGCAGTTGTTGCAGGACCCCTTGATCGGTCATTTCGAAGACGAACTGATAGAACTGCTTTGCCATCTGCATGGCAAGAAGGGGACAAAGGCCTTGAACAAGGAAGACTACAGGCAGCTGAAATACCTCTATCAGTATGCTGACATTATATTCGAGGATAATGAAGAGAACAGGGTCAAGTTCAGTGCCTTGATGCTCATCTGCGTCTATTTGATGAACGATAAAGAGGAGATGGCAAAGCGCACCCAGGAGGTGAAGTCAATCCTCAATTCTCAATTTTCAATTCTCAATGAAGAGCTCGCCTGTTACCTTATGACCGCCCTTTTCATCGTAACCCATAACCCTGAGTATCGTAAAGCGGCAAAGGCATGGCGACAGAGTCATCCTGACTGCTCGCTTGCCATACGCAGGTTCCAGTCTATTGCCAAGCAGATACGCTGCTGAAAAAATATACAACAGAAAAAAAGAAGAATATGAGAAAAGGCTTGTTTTTATTGTATGGCCTGATGGCGATGCTCGTAAGTTGCGAGAACCCCGTTATAACAGATGATGTGGAAGAGGAAGCCAGCGGGAATTTAAGGGTAAAGGTTTATCAGTTGGAACAGACCCCGTTTTCAGAACTTTCTCGCGCTACGCTGGCAGATGCCTGTACCCGTCTGAACTATGCCGTTTATACCTTAGAGGGTATGCGAGTCAAGCAGATTAATCAGGAGAAGACAGCGGAAAACTTCGGAACCGCCTCCTTTCAGCTTGAACCGGAAACCTATCAGCTGGTGGTTGTGGCGCACAGCAGTAATGGCAACCCAACCATGACCAACCCCGCCAAGATACAGTTCACCAATGCTACAGGCTATAGTGACACATTCCTTTACAGTCAGGAGGTTACTCTTGGGGAGGAGCCCGTGGAGCTGAGTCTGACGCTCAACCGTATCGTTGCGCTCTGCAGGTTCGTTATCACGGATGACTATCCCGAGGATGCCGCCAGGATAAAGTTCTACTATACAGGCGGTAGCGGCGCATTCGATGCAAAGACGGGCTTGGGAAGTGTAAACAGCAAACAAGAGCATACCTTCGATATTATCCCCGGTCAGAAACAGTTCGACTTATATACAATCCTTCACAATATAGAGGGCACCATCCATTTGCAGGTGACAGCCTATGGCAAAAACGATAACGTACTGTGCGAACGCACATTCGATGTGCCCATGAAGCGGAATCACATCACATGGCTTACTGGTGACTATTTCACAGGTGGTGAAGGCTCCATGAACATAGACATCCGCATCAATGCCGATTGGGACGGTGAGAGTCACATCTCATTCTAAGCGTTGAGGGAACGCATCGCAACCTGCCATATCATAGGTGTTTATATTATTTATCTTAACCATGTCGCTATTACAGGGGACAGTTACTGTTATTAGTAATAAGTATAAACATTATGATAAAGAAATTTTTCTTTGCAGGCATTGCCCTGTTTTTCGCAGTTGCTTGTAGCAACAAAGACATGGATGATAATAATAACAGTGACCAGTTAGTCCCCGTAAGGGTCCGGGTCAGTGACATTGCCATTGGGCAGTCCGGGTTTGACACCCGTGCTTCTCAGGCGTTAGCTGACTACACTGGCATAAAGGCCATCACCCTGGCGTTCTATGCTGGTGACACCGAAGTACTCAAGACCACCCAGCTTCGCAGTGACGGATCTACCTATACTACCTTTGGCGAGTTCTCATGCTCATTGCCCATCGGTGCTTATAAAATGGTAGTCGTTGCCCGTGGAATGTCCGATGGCGATGTGTTTGTATTGACGAGTCCCACCGAGGCAGGCTATACCAGTGAGCGTGCTCGCGAGACCTTCTGTACAACACAGGACGTATCGGTTACCAGTACTGCAGGTCTCGACCTCAGCGTTACCCTTAATCGTGTCATTGCCAAGCTTGTGGTTGTTTCTACGGATGCCATTTCTGCGGGTGTAGCCCAGATGAAGACCACCTATGCAGCCGGTGGTAAGAGTTTCAGTCCTGCCACAGGACTGGCAATTTCCAATACCGGTTTTGCAGTAACCACTTCAGCAGGAACTACCGATGGAACACATCTGAACATCTCCACCTATACGTTCCTCGCCACTGACGAGCAGACGATGGACATCACCATCCAGGCGTTGGACGGGAGCAGCAACGTGCTCTTTACGAAAGTGGTGGAGGATGTGCCCCTGAAGCGCAACCGAGTTACAACTCTCAGTGGTGCCATTTTCACGGCTCCCACTTCGGATGCAGCCTTCCAGGTAGAGACAAGCTGGCTTGATGGCAATTCCGTTGATTTCTAACCATTAATTTTAAACTGATAACAAAAAACAGAGAGAATAAACATTAGTTATTAATTAGCTAATGACAGTCTGTCCCCTGTCTATAAATTAACTTCCATTTCCGCCTCCCACAGGGATGGGAAAAACAAAATATAAAAATAACACTCAATCCCACCGCAAAAACAACAAATTATTGCATATTGAGTCGGTTGTTCGTAAGCATCCAACCGCTATTTAGGGCTACTGCAGCCTACGAAGACCTGAAAGCCAGGTATGACAGGCTTGAGGGTGAACTGGCCATGCGCCAGCACGGTCAGCACGGCAGGAAGGCAAAGGACTGACATCATCTATCTTCTTCTAACTTCCTCTATCTACTTAGCAAGCAGAGCTTGCGAAACTTAAATTAAAAAAAATCTCCAGTTTCTTTGGAACACTCGGAACCCCAGCAAATACTGGGGCTATAACTCGTGTCCTAAAAGGGATTGGATGCATACAAACGAAAAATATGATATATTCTCAAGCAATTAATTCAAAATAAAGATAATGAAGAAAGCATTAATAACCGGTGTGACCGGCCAGGATGGTTCATACCTGAGTGAATTCCTTTTAGAAAAAGGCTATGAAGTACACGGCATCATCCGTCGCAGTAGTGTTGACTTCCGTGAGCGCATCGCGCACCTGGAAGGCAAAAAGGGCTTCCACCTGCACTATGCTGATTTGGGTGATTCCATGTCCATAGTTAAGGTAGTGGATAAGGTGAAACCCGACGAGATTTACAACCTCGCTGCCCAGAGCCATGTTCAGGTGAGCTTCGACTCTCCTGAGTTCACGGCCGACGTGGATGCTACGGGCGTACTGCGTGTGCTGGAGGCAGTCCGTGCCTGCCATCTGGAAAAGACCTGCCGCATCTATCAGGCAAGCACCAGTGAGCTTTACGGCAAGGTGGAGGAAGTTCCCCAGAACGAGAACACCCCTTTCCATCCCTACAGCCCGTATGCCGTAGCCAAGCTCTACGGCTTCTGGATTGTGAAGGAATACCGCGAGGCATACAGTATGTTCTGCTGCTCAGGTATCCTGTTCAACCACGAGTCTGAACGACGCGGTGAGACCTTCGTAACCCGCAAGATAACCCTTGCCGCCGCCCGCATATCTCAGGGCCTGCAGGACTGCCTCTATCTGGGCAATCTGGACAGCCTCCGCGACTGGGGCTATGCCAAGGACTATGTGGAGTGCATGTGGCTGATACTACAGAATGACAAGCCCGAAGATTTCGTGATTGCCACAGGCGTACAGCACTCCGTACGTGAATTTACAGAACTTGCCTTCCGACATGCCGGCATCGAACTAGAATTCAAAGGCGAAGGCATAGAAGAAGTTGGGGTCATCAAAAGTATAGATTCCCAATTATCCATTGTCAATTCTCAATTATCCATTGGAGACACCGTCGTCCGCGTTTCCCCGGACTTCTACCGTCCCACAGATGTAGTCAACCTTTGGGGCGACCCCACGAAGGCGAAAGCCAAACTGGGCTGGAACCCCGCAAAGACCTCCTTCGAGCAGTTAGTGAAGCTCATGGTGGAACATGACATCGCCAAGGTAGCCGCCGAAGGTGCAGCCGCCAAAGTCCGCACCAACCTCGCAGAATACCTCGAAAAAGGCATCGTAAAATAAAGTTGATAGTTAAAAGTTGATAGTGTAAAGTCAGTTTTCAAGTTCAAAGTTAAAAAGAATGGAAGTATTCGGGTATCGTAAGTTAATAGCATATCAGAAGGCTAAGGAAGTTGTGAAACGCACATATAAGCTTCTCAAGAAGTTTCCTTCAGAAGAACGCTATGCAATGTGCGACCAACTCAGACGTGCTTCTGTATCGATTACTTCAAATATTGCAGAAGGCATTAACCGATACTCGGTAAAAGACAAGTCTCATTTCATTGAGATGTCTTATGGCTCATTGATGGAAGTATCCTCTCAGTTTGAAGTTGCAGAGGAACTTGGTTACATCACTACAGAAGAGCGTATGAGCATGGATGAACTTGTCAAAGATGAAGCACGTCTTCTATCTGGGCTGCAAAACTCTTATAAACCATCAACAGATTAAACTGACCTTCAACTTTAAACCTTCAACTTTAAACTGTTTGAATTATGGAACAGAATTCTAAGATATACGTCGCCGGCCACAGAGGCATGGTGGGAAGCGCCATCGTGCGCGAGCTGCAACGCCAAGGCTACAACAATATTCTCACCCGAACCCACAAGGAACTGGACTTAACCCGTCAGGAGGCCGTTGAGAAGTTCTTCGCAGAGGAGAAGCCAGAGTACGTCTTCCTGGCAGCAGCCAAGGTAGGCGGCATCGTCGCCAACCAAAGCGCTCTTGCAGACTTCATGTACGACAACATGATACTGGAGATGAACGTGATTCATGCTGCATGGAAGAACGGCTGTAAGAAACTGGAGTTCTTAGGCTCCAGCTGCATCTATCCGAGGATGGCTCCCCAGCCCATGCCAGAGAGTTGCCTGCTCACCAGCGAACTGGAGAAGACCAACGAGGCCTACGCCCTTGCCAAAATCTCTGGTCTGAAATATTGTGAGTACCTGAACAAGCAGTACGGCACGGACTACATCAGCGTCATGCCTACGAACCTCTATGGCCCAAATGACAACTACCACCCCGAGCACAGTCATGTACTTCCCGCCCTTATCAGGAGATTCCATGAAGCCAAAGTGGAAGGCAGGGAAAGCGTCACCTGCTGGGGTGACGGCAGCCCCCTCAGAGAATTCCTCTATGTGGATGACCTCGCCAACCTCTGTGTCTTCCTGATGAACAATTACAGCGGTAATGAGACCGTGAATGCCGGAACGGGCAAAGAGCTGACCATTAAAGCCCTCACAGAGTTGGTGGCCAAAGTTGTAGGTTACAAAGGCCGTATTGAGTGGGACACCACAAGACCTAACGGTACACCGAGAAAACTACTCGATGTCAGCAAAGCCGCCAAGTTAGGCTGGACATACAAGACAGAGTTAGAAGACGGCATCTGTCTCAGCTACGAAGACTTCCTCAATAACCCCATGCGTGCTGAGCGCTAACGCGCTATCCAACTGACTCTAAACTTTAAACTATGAACTTTAAACTTTCAGGAAGACCCAAAGTCTTCGTCAGCGGTTGCTACGACCTGCTGCATAGCGGTCACGTAGAGTTCTTCCGACAGGCTGCGGAGTATGGCGACCTGTATGTCGGCATAGGTTCCGACAAGACCATTGAAGGGTACAAGCATCATAAGACCGTTTACAGCGAGCAGGAACGGCTCTTCATGGTAAAGAGCATCCGATATGTAAAGGATGCCTACATCAATCAGGGTAGTGGCATACTGGACTTCCTGCCAACACTGGACATTGTAAAGCCTGACATTCTGGTTGTAAACAGCGACGGGGACTCTTCAGAGAAGGAACGTGTTTGCCGCGAGCGAGGGATTGAGTATGTCGTACTGGAAAGAGTACCGCAGAAAGGTCTGACAGCCCGTTCCTCCACCGATTTGAAGAAAATAGAATGCCGGATTCCCACCAGACTTGACCTTGCCGGTACGTGGATAGACCAGCCGTATGTAAGCTGTTTTGCCCCAGGTTGGGCCATCACCATCAGTCTGGAACCCACCTTTGAGGTCAGAGAGCGTTGCGGATTGAGCACCAGCACACGCAATGTAATCAAAAAGATATGGCCCTACCAGCTCCCCAATATGGATCCCGGAATGTTGGCCAAGCTGGTGTTCTGCTTTGAGAACGACCCCGAACGCAGTGACGGTATTATTTCAGGAGCACAGGACAGCATAGGAATCTGCATACCCGGCCTCTGCCGCCACTACTATAACAAAAGGTTCTGGCCGGAGAAGATAGAGACCTGCTATGACGAGGGCATACTGAGCTGGTTGGAGAACCATTTGGTGATGATACCCATGGAGCCGCGCAAACCCGGATGCAGTGTGGTGGAGGGCAAAGACATTACTGAACCCAAAGTGAAAGCACTGGCGAAGGCTGCAGACGACTGCTGGAATGCCATCATGGCAAAAGACCTGAATGCCTTTGCAAAGGCATACGCAGACAGTTTCAATGCCCAAACCGCCATGTTCCCTGGTATGGTAACCCCGAGTGTGACACCTGTTCAAGGAGGTCAAGAATCGCTAACCGCTAACCGCTCACCGCTCACCGAGCAAGGGGTTCGGGATGTGATTGATAAGTGGGCGGCGATGCCTGGCGTCCTTGCCTACAAAATGCCCGGAGCCGGTGGGGGAGGCTACCTCGCCTGTGTGGTAAGCGACAGTAAGCAGTTCTGCAACGAACACAGCGAAGCATTCAAACTCACAATCAGACGCCCAGGGCTTTAACCTTCGTATCATCGGACACATGTCTAACGCCTAACGCCTAGAGTCTAAAGTCTAGCGTCTAAAACGCTCTCATTACTAAAGTCTAAAGCCTAGAATGCTAACCGCTAACCGGTTCTCGTTACTAAAGTCTAGACTCTAACGTCTAACAGTAACCGCTAATTGTTCATTTTTCACTTTTCACTCTTTCACTTTTCACTCTATCGTCTAGCGTCTAAAGTCTAGCGCCTAGCGTCTAAAACGTTATCGTTCCCCCAAAAGGATGGGATGGAGGTTTTTTTAGGTATCGTGAGATACCAATGAATTAAGGTCTTTGATTCCAAAGTCCCATCCATTTTAGAATACAATAAATCACAGCTCATAAGAACGCTGTTATTATGATATATAAGTTCGATATACTTTTCAAGAGTAAGTTACATAAT
>JAGCPD010000048.1 GCA_017645305.1 Bacteroidaceae bacterium
AAACATAAATATATTTTGCAGTCTCATTATTTTTTCGTTCCTTTACACCCGAAAATGATTACATAATACAGCAATTCTCATGAAAGGACTGAAAATTATCTTCTTGTTGGCAATATTCAACGTTTTGGGTTTAATGTCCAACGAACTGAGGGCGCAGGACGAGAACGCCGCGTTCTACATCTACCAGAACGACGGGAACTTTGACGGCTTCTTCTATGACGAAGTCTTGAAGATGTCCTACTCCAAGACAGATACCGCAGGTGTGGAGTATGATGTTTTCGTTACTCAGGAGATTGTAACGGCAGACTCGACGTACCGCATTATGCTCTCTGCCATAGACAGCGTCAGCTTCGTACAGCCGGAAATGGAATATCGCCCCAATGTCCACAATATACGTGAGGATGGTCTCGTTAACTACATCAATCGCCATAATCAAAATGAGATGTGGATTTCCTTTAAGAACGACCTCCCCGCTGACAAATTGCCCCAAGTGGGTGACATACTGGTTGACTTTGACAATTATAACGGATTCAGCTGTAAGATAACAAACGTTGAAGCATGGCAGAATGTGGTATATTATGAACCAATAAAAAGCGTGAAGGATGTCTTCCAGCGTTTTGTTTGTGTTGAGCAAATGCACTACGATCAGAACGGCAATATGGTCCGCCGTCGTGTTGCCGGTATGCCAGAGTTAGCCTACGAAGAGGGACCTTCCCGCAAGCTGGCCAGTTCTAACTTTGACTTCCGTCTGCTGAACATGGATTTTGGCGGCCATATACCCATTATCTCAACCGACGACCTTACGATGTCGTTCGACATCAACACCCATGTTGCTATGACGCTGAAAGGCAGTTATAATATTAACCTGATAGAGCCTATCTACATTGGCCTGACCTTTACGAGCGACCTGTCATTTGGCCTGGGAGTCACACTCGACGGCAAGCTGAAAACGATTATCGACAAGTCCAGCGACTATATTCCGGGCATTCCCGTTCCCGCGGCAGCCCCCATATTTGAACTACGAAACATCCCGGGCTTGTTTGCCCGGGGGGATGCACACCTGAAGTTCTCGGCAGGACTTGTAAACCTTGCCGGTGCAAAGGTATGGCACAAACTGGTGTTTAACGATGACTGGGTTCCCACGCTTACATTTGGGCATTTGAAGGGTGAGGCAGAGGCAGAACAACCTGATGCCAACCATATAGACCAATACGTGGAGTTTAACGGATTTGTGCAGGCAGGACTTCACGCACCTCTTACGTTGAGTACCAACCGCTGGCTGTCTAAGTTCTGCAAGGCCGAGTTCGGCACGCACCTCTACATCGGCCCGAAACTGAGCGGTGCCGTACAGCTGAATTTTGTGGACTTGATGAGAAACGGGGCAAGCGTTTTCAACGGACTGAAGAACACGGCACTGACACTGACACCCCTGTCGGTTGACTTCGAGACCAAGGCTACAGCCAGCGGTCTGCTATGGGGAGAGAGTGAATTTACCTTCGGTGACGGTGCCGTCAGTGTTCTCAATGACTATAGCCTTTATCTGCTACCCGACTTCGAGGACTGGAAAGAAGAAAAGAACCCACACGACAGTCTGGGAAATGTAGTAGAAGGCCAATACGTAGGCCTTATCTGCAAGGACCGTGCCACATTATTCCCTTATCAGGTAGGCATTCGCATATTCAGAAAAGAGGATAATGAGTATGAGCATATAGGCGATATATGGGACGGAGGTTGGGGAAATCCAGTCGAATGGCATTACGGAGATAAATGGTTGAAGAGCAAGGAAGTGCTCGACCACCCCCATTGGAACGTGAAGCTGTTAGCATCTGCAGGAGAACTCAGACTGCGTCCGGTCTTTAAATACGGCGATATGGTATTCGAGGGTTCACCTGATTATTACTGCTGGGGAGGACTTTACTTTGTACCTGCCAAAACAACATTAAGCATAGGCAATGAAATAGGCAGTGAAGTAAGCGTGGGAATAGAGACTAACATGGATTATTTATATAGTGCATCTGACTTAACACTGGGTCGCTACAATGCCAGATATTCCAAGATATCAGAAGATTCAGGAGTATTATACATTACTACCGCCATCCCAAATCCAGACCCTTTCCGCGGACTTGTGGGGAGTTATGATTTTTTATCCTTATATAACACAACAATATCACGCCCTCTAACCATTTCACAGCCTCCGACAACAGCCCCAAAGATTACAGTTTTCAGTGTTGCCGGTTGCGATGAAAAAGGTGAAAAGGATTATATACATGGTTGCGGTGTTGGTGAAGGAGATATAGAGAGACCCATAAGTACGAACGGAGGTAGTTTCAGCTGCTCCTATACAAAAAAGAACGATGATTACGGTGGCACATATTCGTGCAATATTTCCGCAACTTTGACACCAGACGAAGAAAAGGGATGGGGATACTTCCATATATCGGGGAGTTTTTCCAGCACTGATATCAAAAAGGGGAAAAACGAGAAAAATGAAACATACGTAACAGCCCATGAAACCCAAAGCGGAACATTCAGTGGAAATATAGAATTAAGAAACCATGATGTTACAGGAGCTCAAATAGGAAACCAATATCTGCACAATAAATGTTCTGTCAACGTAACAAGAACCGCAACATACTACTGGAGGGCAAAGAACGACAAAGACGAATACGTTACGAAATCAACTACCCAGACGACGACATGCAACGAGGGTGATATCAGTTTGTCTTTCGGATATTCAGATACGTTTTAGCCGACGGGTTAACCTGTTCGCCAAATTTTAGTGTACCTATTTACAGCAGAAACAGGAAGCAGGCTTGGGTAAAAAATCCAGGCCTGCTTTGTCCCACCATTCAGAAGTATATTCGTAAGGGAAAAAGTGTGGTCCAAGCCAGCATGAATGCCAGAAAAACACAGGGAAGTACGTTACAATCCTACAGCTTAGGGGAAAAAAAACGGGGAAAATTTGGTACAACCGCAAAGAAACTTTACTTTTGTTGGAAATAAACGTAAATTTAACAAAGAAAAAAAATGAAAGATTTCTTCAAGTATGTACTGGCAACGATAGTTGGAATAGTACTGACAAGCATTATCATGACCATTATCTGCATTGTTTCCATGGCAGGCATGATGGCCAGCGAAAGTATGAGTCAACCCGTTAAAGAGAACTCTATTCTACGTATTAAGCTGCAAGGAGTCATCTCGGAAAAGGCCGGCGAACAGAATCCCCTGGCATTCCTTACTGACAACGAGATGCAAGAGATAGCTTTGGACGAAGCACTGGATGCACTAAAGAAAGCAGCCAAGAACGACAAAGTGAAGGGTATTTATCTGGAAGGCGGCGTTCTCAGTGCCACCCCTGCCGAACTGCAGGAACTGCGCCAAGGGCTGGTGGAATTTAAGAAGAGCGGCAAATGGATTGTCTCGTACGGCGATATGTACACACGTGCAGCCTATTATCTGTGCTCGACATCCGACAAAGTATATATGAACCCCATCGGTATGCTTGACTGGAGCGGTATGGCCAGCCAGCCCATCTTCTACAAAGGCCTGCTGGAAAAGGTGGGCGTGAAGATGCAGGTATTCAAGGTTGGAACCTACAAAAGTGCCGTAGAGCCTTACATCTGCGACCAGATGAGCGATGCCAACCGCGAACAGGTTACCAGCTTCCTAAGCAATATCTGGGAAAACATGCTTAAGGATGTGGCCAAGAGCAGAAAGACAACGGTGGAGGCTCTGAACAGCCTGGCAGACAGCCTTACCCTTCTGTCCGACCCCGAAACCAGTGTCAAGGGCGGTTTGGTTGATAAGCTTTGCTACAAGAGCGAGGTTAAGGAAGAGCTAAAGAAGCGTATGGAACTAGAGGACGACGACAAACTTACCTTCACCACTCTGAGCGATGTTGCCAATTCGGAGGATCTGAACGAGAAAGTTGACGACGAAATTGCCATCTACTATGCATACGGCGAGATTGTTGACGACCGCACATCAGGTTTCAGCCAGGAACACAACATCATTGCCAAGGAGATGACGCTGGATTTGCAAAAGCTGGCTAACGACGATGATGTAAAAGCTGTGGTTATCCGCGTCAACAGTCCTGGCGGCTCTGCATACGCCAGCGAGCAGATCTGGCATGAGATAGAACTGCTGAAGGCTAAGAAGCCCGTTGTTATAAGCATGGGCGGTCTGGCTGCCAGCGGCGGTTACTACATCAGCTGCGGTGCCAACAAGATTTATGCTGAGCCCACAACGCTGACGGGCAGCATAGGCATCTTCGGTATTATTCCAGATGCCAGCGAATTGTTGACAAAGAAGCTGGGTATTACATTTGACGTTGTCAAGACCAATGCTCTGAGCGACTTCGGCAGTACAGGGCGTCCCTTCAATGAAACGGAAAGCCGTCTGATGCAGGCTTACGTGAACAAGGGCTATGAACTGTTTACCGGAAGAGTTGCAAAGGGCAGAAACATGGCTCAGGATAGCGTAAAAGCCATTGCTGAGGGCAGGGTATGGACCGGCGAGCAAGCCCTAAAGATTGGTCTTGTTGACAAGATGGGTAATCTGGACGATGCTGTAAAGGCCGCTGCCAAGATTGCAAAGATTGAGAAATACACCGTAGGACAATATCCCGATGCCGAACCTTGGTACGTTGGACTGTTGGACAAAAACACCAACGATTACATGGAAAGTCATATACGTGCTCTGCTGGGTGACTACTACAGTTCTTTCAGCCTGATACGCAATATCAAGAACCAGAACCCCATACAGGCACGCCTTCCCTTCGACCCCAACATCCGATAAATTCGAAAACAGATGGAAGGAGACCTGATAAGAATTAACGAGTGGTTGCTGCCTCTGAACTGGCTCTACGGAGTGGGTACGGATGTGCGTAACCTACTCTTTGATATAGGTTTCCTTTCGTCCAAAAAGTATGACATCCCCATTATCAGCATAGGAAACATAACAGCAGGCGGAACAGGCAAGACCCCCCATATAGAATATCTTATCCGCCTGTTGGCGAGAAACCACAAAGTTGCCGTGCTGAGCAGGGGATATAAAAGAAAAAGCCGCGGGTATGTGTTAGCCCAAACAGACACACCAATGGAAAATATCGGGGATGAACCATGGCAGATCAAACAGAAATTCCCGGACGTGTATGTCGCCGTTGACAGCAACCGTAGGCACGGTATAGAGAAACTGATGTCGGACAAAAAGACAAGCGATGTTCAGGTTATTCTTTTAGACGATGCCTACCAACACCGCTATGTTACTCCCGGAATAAACATTCTGCTGGTGGACTATCACCGCATGATAACGGAAGACCGACTCTTGCCGGCAGGCCAACTGAGGGAAAGGGTATCTAACAAGGTAAGGGCTAACATGGTGATTGTGACAAAATGCCCGCGCGACTTAACACCGATAGGATACCGCGTTGTACAGCAGGCCCTGCATCTGAAACCATTCCAAAGTCTGTTCTTCAGCACCTTCAAGTACGGGAACCTAAAGAAGCTGTTCGGTGAAGGAGAAATGCGTCTGGAACAGATTTGGAAAGACAACATGCATGTGCTACTGCTCACAGGTATAGGGAATCCACAGCAGATGGAACAGGACATGAGAAAGTTTGCCCAGTATGTTACCCCACTTTCCTATCCCGATCATCACTATTTCACGCCTAAAGATGCAGAAGAGATAAACAATGCGGCACAAAAAATGCAGAAACCGATGATTGTTGTCACAACAGAGAAAGACGCACCCCGGCTAAGGAACCTAAAAGGACTAAACGAGACTGTCCGTGAAAACACATTTGTATTTCCAATAGAAATCGAGATTCTAAAAGAACAAGAAACCAAACTAAACGAACAAATCATAGACTATGTACACAAAAATTCTTGAAACCGCAGCATGGATAAAAGAGAGAATGCCCAATAAGCCCCTGACTGCCATCATTCTGGGTACAGGCCTGGGCCGTCTGTCCGGAAAAATAGAGATGGCACAGAGCATACCATACAGCTCAATCCCCAACTTCCCCATCTCGACTGTTGAAGGACACAGTGGAAAACTGATTTTCGGCAAGCTGGGAGGAAAAGATATTATGGCAATGGAAGGACGATTCCACTTTTACGAGGGGTATAACATGCGGGAGGTGACCTTTCCCATAAGGGTTATGTATGAACTGGGAATCAAGACATTATTCGTCAGCAATGCATCCGGTGGCACCAATCCCAGCTTCCGTATTGGCGATCTGATGATTATAACAGACCACATCAACTACATGCCTGAGAACCCGCTGCATGGTCCTAACATTCCCACAGGTCCCCGCTTCCCTGATATGAGCGAAGCTTACGACCCTGACCTGATAGAACTGGCAGACGCCATTGCAGCAGAAAACAAAATAAAGGTAAGGCATGGTGTATATCTGGCAACGCAGGGCCCGACCTACGAAACACCTGCCGAATACAGAATGTTTGCACACTGGGGCGCCGACGCTGTTGGTATGAGCACGGTTCCCGAGGTGATTGTAGCTCACCATTGCGGCATACGCTGTTTTGGCATAAGCATCATTACCGACCTGGGTGTGAACGGCAAGATTATCAAGGTTACCCACGAGGATGTTCAAAAGGCTGCCAATGAAGCTCAGCCTAAGATGGCGACACTTATGGAGGAGATGATTAGACGGTCATAACAATTCATAATGCATAATAATTTCGCTAACCGCTAACCCATTATAAACTCACAACTATCAATTGGAAATATCTGAATTGGGAGAGTTCGGCCTGATACGGCGACTTACCGAAAATCTGAATAACGAGAACCCTAGCACCCATAAAGGCGTAGGAGATGATTGTGCCGTGCTGACCCCCACAGAAGGTACACAGACATTGGTGACCACAGACCTGCTAATGGAGGGCGTACACTTTGACCTGATGTATGTTCCTCTGAAGCATCTGGGGTACAAGGCCGTTATGGTGAACCTGAGCGACATCTACGCCATGAACGGCACGCCCCGACAGATAACAGTAAGTCTGGCTGTAAGCAAGAAGTTTTCCGTAGAAGACATTGAGGAGCTTTACGACGGAATGAAGCTGGCCTGCGAGAAGCACCACGTTGACATCGTGGGCGGAGATACCACCAGCAGCCTAACCGGACTGGCTATCAGCATTACAGCCATCGGGGAAGCACTACCCAAAGACATTGTATATCGTAACGGAGCCAAAGAGACAGACCTCATCTGCGTAAGCGGCAACTTAGGTGCCTCCTATATGGGCCTGCAACTGTTGGAACGCGAAAAAGTTGTTTTCAATCAGCAAATGAAGGAAGCACAGGAGAGCGCCAACAAAGCCGAAATGGAGCGTCTGCAAAATGCACAGCCCGACTTTACGGGACGCGAATACCTGTTAGAGAGACAACTGAAGCCAGAAGCCCGTAGGGATATCATAGAAGCTTTAGCTAAGGCCAACATACACCCCACCAGTATGATGGACATCAGCGACGGACTGAGCAGCGAACTGCTGCACATCTGCTCACAGAGCAAAGTCGGTTGCAGGGTATATGAAGACCGCATCCCTCTGGATTACCAGACAGCAGCCATGGCAGAAGAAATGAACATGAATGTTACCACCTGTGCCTTAAACGGTGGGGAAGACTATGAGTTGCTCTTTACCGTTCCACTTTCTGAGAACGATGCTGTCAGCAAGATAGAAGACGTCAGGGTAATAGGATACATTACCAACGAGAGTTTGGGTAAGATTCTCATCTGCCGGGACGGCAACGAATTTGAGTTGAAAGCACAGGGGTGGAATCCGCTCCAATAAATTTCAGCGGTTATTTCTTGGAAGTTTAACAAAAAAACACTACCTTTGCACTCGCTTTTTGATAAGCACCATGGTGCCATAGCTCAGTTGGTAGAGCAAAGGACTGAAAATCCTTGTGTCCCCGGTTCGATTCCTGGTGGCACCACATAAAAGCCTGCTACTTCTCCTATTGTGAGTGTAGCAGGCTTTTAATCTGAGAATGAATCACTGCCAATTTGCTTATTTCATATTAATGGCAGAGGAAAAACAGGCTGACACCGAAGACGGAAATAAAGGCACCTATGATAGCACGCAAGGTAATCTTCTCGTGGAAAAGCCAGTGTGACGGCAGCAGAATAATGATGGGCGTCATGGCCATCAGGGTGGAGGCAATGCCGGCAGCCGTATATTGAACAGCCATCAGAGAAAAACCGACTCCGACAAAGGGACCGAAAATGGTGGTGGCAATGGCTACGGACAGACCTTTCTTATCATGAAAAACGGTACAGAGGGATGCCTCCCCCCGATTCCCTGCAAGAGGAGGCGAGGATTTCCTTCGAAAATATAACAATAAAGAAAAACCAATGATGCCGGCCACGCATCGGTAAAAGTTGGCGCTGAAAGGAATAAGCCATTGGGGCATGGCGTCGGTGACCTGATAAGAATCCATTCCTATTTTACTGAGTACTAATCCTATTCCCTGACACATGGCTGCACCAATAGCAAAAAGAACGCCATTGAGGGGAAGCCGGAGGGAAACTTTGTGACGCTCTCCCCGCCCCAGAACAGAGACGCCTATGCCAAACAATGTTACCAGCATAGCCACAATGCTCATCAATGTCATCTGCTGTCCCAACGTTATCCATGCCATCAATGCAGCCGATAACGGAGCAAGCGTCATAAACAATTGACCAAACCGGGAGCCAATGATAATATAACATTGGAACAGACAGAAATCGCCGATCACATATCCCACACAACCAGACAACAGCATCCAGCCCATGGCCTCACCAGAAGCACCAGCAGGCAACACACTGCCCGTTACAGCGCCAAACAACACCAGCGAGAACAGCAGGGCCAATCCCATACGCAACACATTTAATGTAAGATTACCCAAGCGCTTACTGCCAAACTCGCTTAGCAAGGCTGTTGCCGTCCATGAAAACGCTACGCCTATAGAAATCAGTTCACCTAAATAGTTCAACATATAAAAATGAAAGAATGAAAAATGAAAGAATGAAAGAATGAAAAAATAAAAAAATGAAAAATGGTTAATACTCAAGATATGGTTGAAGCTTTTCTATTTTCTGTGGGGTAAAGCCTTCCAGGCCTTTCAAATCCTCAACACCTTTTATATTTCCATGCGCCTTGCGGTATTCCACTATGGCACGGGCCTGATAGAAGGTGATATAAGGATGGCTCATCAGCCGCTGCAGGGAAAGCTGGTTCACATTCAGCTTTCTGACAGGTGTTTCTGCCGAGACCATGACCCATTGCAGAATTTCGTCGGGCAACTCACAAGCCTCCATTACCTGATCCACATTCAGGTAACCTCCTAATTTCCGACGGTACTCCACAATCCTGTTGGACCGGTACGAGCCAATACCGGGAATCCGCATCAGTTCCGTAGTATCCGCTTTGTTGATATCCACCAGGGTCACAGTCCTGAACTTACGGGAAGGTTCCTTAACAGAATCTGTCTGCTCGGTAACGGCAGGTTTCTCGGAAGGCAGGGAAGCGGATGTGGTTGTTTTCGGGAAGGAAGGACGCTTCTCGCTCTCATCGATATACTGGAACTGACGGGCAATGCGCACCTGAGGGCCCAAACGCTCCCAAAGCTCATACGTCATGCCAGGAAGCCGTTTAAACTCCTCAGGCGTATGATACCTTCCGTGCTTTGCCCTATACCTGTAGATAGCACGCACCTGCCAGGGAGCCAAGCCCAGCCTTAGCAGCGTAGTACTGTCGGCAGTATTGGGATCGAAGGGAAACGTCTCTACTTTCTCCTCGGCTACAGCATAGTTATCAGAACGCGAAGCTGCCGTTTGCTTCTTTGTTACGGAAGAAACGGGAAAATCCTCCTTCCGGGAATCATCCTCCTTGGGCTTCTGCCATGAATAGACAAAAGCACCTATAACTGCCAGTATAACAATCCACTCCAGTAAAAGAAGGCCCCTACGAGCAGAATTGGACAGGAATGGGAGGCGTCTCATCCTAACAGTTCGTTAATAAAAATGAGTGCGATGGCAAAAGGCACTACATATCTGATAAGGAAAATATAAACGCGGAAGAAGCGGAACGGGACTGTTCCCTTGTTGGTAAGCTCGTTGTAAACCAGTTTCCTGTCAAGATACCAGCCTGTGAACAGACAGATGATAAGTCCGCCAGCAGGCATGATAATCTTTGAAGCACAAAAGTCGAAAAGCTCAAATATGTTAAGCCCACAAACCTTGAAACCACTTAGCACACCGAACGACAGGCTGCACAACACCCCCAGCACCATACAACTGACGGAAACCAGGGCAGAAGCTTTCTTGCGGGGAATGTTGAACGATTCTATGACATAGGCTGTTACCGACTCGTGCAACGACATGGCACTGGTCAGAGCCGCCAACAGCAAAAGCAAATAGAACAGGCCCGAGAAAAGATAGCCCAACAGGGGAACGCTATGAAAAGCAATGTTAAAGACGTGCGGAAGCGTCACAAACACCAGCCCAGGCCCTTCGTCGGGATTCACGTTGGGAACACTGAAAACGGCAGGGAAAATAATGAAGCCGCTCAGGATAGCAACAAAAGTATCAATGGAACATACACTAAAGGCTGTCTTTACCAGCTTGGTATCAGAAGTAAAGTAAGAAGCGTAGGTGCAAAGGCAACCCATGGCCAGACTCAGCGAGAAGAAAGCCTGCCCCATGGCACTCAGCACAACACTGGCAGTAACCTTACTGAAGTCGGGCTTCAGCAGGAACCGCAATCCCGTCCCGGCACCTGGCATTCCAAAAGAGCATACCACAAGAACGCCAATGATGAGCAGCAGCATGGGCATCATAATCTTGGAGAAACGCTCAATACCCGACTGAACACCACGCGCTATCACCAGGTGTGTCATCAGCATAAAGGCAATGGCATATAATAAAGGCATATAAGGGTCTGAGACAAAAGAAGAATAATACGCCACATAGTCCCGGCTTGACAACAAGCTGCCCTTAAGCGACTGTACCAGATAATAAAGCGTCCAACCGCTGATGACGGTGTAATAAGAGAGTATGAGGAATGCTACGAATACGCCTGCCACACCCTCGATGCGCCACCACTTACCAGGTGCCAGTTTAGAGAAAGCCGCAATGGTATTGGCATGGGTGTGCCTGCCAATAAGAAACTCACTCATCATAACGGGGACACCTACGGCCAAGACGCATAACAGATATATCAGGATAAAAACTGCGCCTCCGTTGTAACCTACCTCGGTGGGAAAACGCCACACATTCCCCAAACCTACTGCACTGCCGGCAGCAGCCAGCACCACTCCCAACTTACTGGTAAAGTTTTTTCTGTTTTCTGCCATTTTCAATTAAAATGTTTTGCCACTTCGTTCAGGAATACCATTCCCACTCCCAGGGGTGCCACCCATCTTATCAGGAAGATGAGCACCCGGAGGCCTTTCACCTGCAACGTGCCGCCATTGGTAAGCTGGTCTGTCAGCAGTTTGCGCTTCAGGCACCAACCTGCGAACAAAGATATAAAGATTCCGCCGACAGGCATAATGAACATGGCCGTAGCGAAATCGAACCAGCCAAACACGGTCATTCCTGCCAATGTACAGTCTTTCCAAGGGCCGAACGACAGGGAACAGGCAGTACCCAGGACCAGATACACCAGCGTTACCAACGTAGCGGAATACTTACGTGCTATATTATAGTGCTCACTTACGAAAGCCGTACATATCTCGTGCATGGAAATGCTGCTGGTAAGGGCTGCCAGCAGAAGAAGCAGATAAAACAGCAAACTGAAGACATATCCCACCAGAGGTATCTGCGAGAAGGCACTGCTGAACACATGCGGCAAGGTTATGAACACCAGCCCTGCCCCGGCATCGGCCTGCACGCCTTCCACACTGAATACGGCAGGAAAGATAATGAATCCGCTTATGACAGCCACCAGGGTGTCTATGGCGCAGATGTTGAGGGCAGAGCCGGCAAGGTTCATGTCCTTATCGAAATAAGAAGCATACGTTGCCAGACAACCGATTCCCACGCTTAACGAGAAGAAGGCCTGCCCCATGGCACTCAACACCACATGAGGCGTAACCTTGCTGAAATCGGGTTTCAGCAAAAAGCGGATTCCTTCGGCCGAGCCGGGCATACTAAGGGAGCAACCCACCAGTATCACAATAATCAGCAGCAGCAAAGGCATCATCAGCTTAGAGTACCGCTCTATACCGCCCTTAATTCCCTTTATCACCACCAGATGGGTCAGTAGCAGGAACAGACCCATATAGAACAGAGGCTCCCAGGTGTCTGTCACAAAGCCGTCGAAAGCATTGGCAGGATCGGTTCCGCTGATGCGGTGCAGGGCAGCATCGACAGTGTATTTCATCGTCCACCCTGCCACCACGCTGTAAAACGAAAGCACCAGGAATCCGCCCAGCACTCCCATGAAGCCTATCGTCATCCACCATTTGGAAGGAGCCAGCTTACGGAATGCATGAACAATGTTGGAACCCGAGGAGCGACCGATAACAAACTCGCTTACCATAACCGGCAAGGCCAGGAACAGCACAAAGACTATATAAACCAGGATGAAGGCCGCCCCGCCGTTCTGCCCCACCTCAGTAGGGAAACGCCAGATATTGCCCAGCCCTACGGCACTTCCTGCCGAGGCCAATACCACTCCAAGTTTGCTGCCAAACCTACCCCTGTCGTTCATGTTTTTTTTGATAAAACGCTGATATGTAACGGTAAAACCGCACAAAAGTACAAAGTTTTTTGTAACTTTGCAACAAAATAGCTGTTTATACTTTAGTTCTGGAGTTAAAATGAAAGTTAGAGAGGAAGTAAAAACGGAAGTCAAAAGACCGTTCACCCGCAGATACCCTTTGGCATTATTTACCGCCTGTGTCATTGTCTGCCTTTCCCTGTTCCCCATTCCCGAGATTCCGCAGGCACCCGACGTGCCGTTTATGGACAAATGGACGCACATGGTGATGTACGGGGGCTTCTGTCTGGTCATCTGGTTCGAGTATCTGCGCTCGCACCAGACTGTCAACGCACCCAGGATTACCTTTTACGGCTTCCTCTGCCCCGTCATCATGAGCGGACTGTTGGAACTGGCCCAGGAATACCTTACCACTTGCCGCAGCGGTGAGTGGCTGGACCTTCTTGCCAACACCACTGGTGCCACGCTGGCCTACCTGCTGGGCTGGACGGTGCTCAAAAAGGTTATCACGAAATAAAATTATTTACAAAAAACGGTTTTTCTTTTGTATTTTTCCCGCTTATTTGTAATTTTGTAGTCGAAATACGCCAGTACAACCTTTTTATTTATATAATCTATGAATTACAAAACAGCAAGAAAAATGCTATTGGGCTTCAGCCTGTTGCTATCGCTATCGGCAGGAGCCCAAGGATTTGACTCGGAGTTGCACTTGAGCACCGACGACGAAATTTGTTGGTACCGCATCTGCAGTGCCCTGCCGGGAATGGAGGACTACGCCATGACGGACTTCAACGGTATGACACCCCTGATGGTCTATTACAACAATGCTTTCCTGATGCAGACGGAGGAAAGCGAGGAGCATTCGCAATGGAAACTGACAGCGGGGGAAGACGGCAAAGTAATTCTGGAGAATCGCGCCACAGGCCGCCAGCTAGGCAACTCATCCATCAGTGACGAAAACTGCAACGTGACGCAGTTCGCCCTGTCTGATGCAACGGGATTCACTGCCACGGCACTGGGCAACAATGCTTTCAGGCTTGAGAGCATAGAGGACGACGGCGTGAACCGCTGTCTGGCTCTGGCAGAAAAGGACGCCACAGCACCCCAGACCTATCCGTCCGAAAACGAGAGCGCATCCATTGTCGGATGGAGGTTCCTGCCCATAGAGATTCAGACCGGCATCGGCTCGGCCAAGGGCAGCAGCACCGTTATCCGTGTGGCAGACAAGCGCATCTCGGTAAGCGGTGGAGAAAAATGGCAACTGTTCAATGCCCAGGGCGAGGAGATGCCCCGCACCATTCGTCTGGCAACTGGCGTATATATGGTAAAGACTGGGCAAAAGACCGTAAAAATCTTCGTTCCGTAAGACTTGACAACATAATAACGTAATAACGAAATAACGAAAAAAAAATATAAAAGACAGTTAAGATGAAAAAACATATATTCCTTTTTATATTGTTGCTCCTTGTCCCATGCTCGACGCTTTGGGCACAGCAATATGTTGTCAGCTCACTGGCTACCCCCGGCGCAGCCACTTTTGCTGCAGACCAGATTAAGGACGGGGTTATAACACTGCCCTTCGCAGCTAACAAACATACTATTCAGATAGAGACCAACCAGGATGCCACCGTACTGTGCGATGCCAAATGGTGCCAGGCATCCTTTGCCGACAAGACACTTACGCTGAACGTATCGGAAAACACCACGGAGGAGGCCCGGACGGCCATCCTTACCGTCACCAGCAAGGACCTCCGTCCTCTCCTTATTACCATTCGTCAGGAGGCCAGGCTTGCGTTTGCCGTCATCTCCGACACGCACGTCGGCAATAGCTATGGCGGAAGATATGCGGAGAAGGTGTCGAACACATTGCAACGACTGACAGGCAAAGGCAAGCTTGATGCCATCGCAGTTGTGGGCGACCTCACCGACCACGGCGACACAGACCAGTACACAGAGTTCGTGCAACTCTTCGGTGACAACGAGAACTTCGTCAACCCCGTCGATAACTTCCTCTTCATGATGGGCAACCATGATAACTACAACAGCAACGGACAAACAAATTACAAGAACGGACTGAAGAAGTTCAATAGCAACAGGAGCTATCCGCTTCACCAATATACCCTTATTAAAGGCTATCCTTTCATCACGATAAGCTGCCTCAGCGGTGCCAATAACGATGACAACGCGGCAAATGGCACGGCTTCCTATCCGAGTGCTGTAGTGAATACCCTGAAGAACTATCTGAAAAAGGCTGCCGAAGAGGCTCCCGGCAAACCAATATTTGTCTTTACACACGTGCCTCCCCGCTGGACTTGCTACAGTTCTTGGGGCGAGATAGAGGGTGCGGCCTGGGCCATGAAGGTGCTGAATCCTGTTCTTAACCAATACCCTCAAGTTGTTATCTTCGGCGGACACAGCCACTACCCTCTTGGTGATCCCCGCAGCATCCATCAGGGCGCGAACCCCAACAGCTCACGCAATAACTACTACACCTCCATCAACACTGCCAGCATCACTTACTCCGAGATTAATCCAGGTGCCGTTGACGCTGGCATACATCCCGAAGGCTTCAAGGATGTCACAGAAGGCATGATTCTGGTGGAGCAGCCTAATGGCGACATCGAAATCCGCCGCTACGACACTTACCGCGACGAGGAGATCGACTCCGAGCACAGGTGGGTACTGAAGGCTCCGTTCGACGGCAGCCAGTTCCAGTATGCTGATATACGCGACAAGAACGATAACCCCAACGGTGTTACTCTGCGCGATGGCCTGCCTGCTCCCGAGTTCAAGGGTGGAGCACAACTTACAGTGGTGCCTTCGGAAAACGACGTTACGGTTACCTTCCCGCAAGCTACCGACAACGAGTGCGTATTCCGTTATAATGTACGGGTGCTGAAGAACAGTCAGGTTATAAAAAGTTCTTTCGTATTCTCGCAGTTCTACCTGAACAGAGATATGCCCAAGGAACTCTCGCATACAGTAGGCGGACTGTCCCCCAAGACAGACTACAAGGTCGAGGTTATTGCCTACGACTCGTGGGACAACCAGTCGGCACCCCTCACAGCCACCTTCACGACAATAGATGATGACCGCCCCGTTCCCGAGGCTGTAGGAACCTGGACGTTCGATGATGCCGATAATCTGCTGGCCGGTACAGGAAAAGCAACCCTTAAGGGTGCCATCATGGAGATGGGAAGCCTGGCTATTGCTGACAATCTGGCTGCTGTGGGCATTACACCCGTAGCAGGTCCTCTGGAAGGAAACGGAGCCATCTCTGTTCCTGTGAATTCCGGACTGAAAATGACCTCGAACCTGGAGGCACAAAGCCTAAGCAGCTATACCCTGATGTTCGATGTACGCTCGACAGAGCTTGACGGCTATACCGCCATTTACCAGAACGACGTTACCAACCAAACAGACGGCAGCTTCTTTATCAAGAACGGGCAACTGGGTCTGCAGTCTAATGGGCTGGGGTACAACGGCGACCTTACCTCCGGCAAGTGGCACCGCGTTGTCTTCGTAGTTAAGAACAACCTGCCCACCATCTACCTCGATGGCCGTCAGGTTGGTCAGGCCACGTCAGCCAACGACAGTCACTGGCAGATGAGCACCGGTGCCCTCTTCTTCATCGATAATGACGGAGAGGAGCATACAATCGAAGCATCGGAAATCCGCTTCTGGGACGAAGCCCTCAATAGCAAACAGGTCCTGAAACTGGGCATCGCCACAGGCGAGGACGTTCCTGAGCCAGACCCACTGCCCACTGCAATAGGAACCTGGACCTTTGATGATGCTACCGACCTGATGGCAGGCACTGGTACTGCAACCATGAAGGCGACCAAGCACGCGAAGGGCAATGTAACCGTTAAAGACAATCCTGCAGATGCCAATATTACGGTTGTCACAGGACCTACCAACGATAACGGTGCCATTAACCTGCCCCTTGGCTCCAGCCTGATGATGACTTCCAACCTGAACGTGTCAAGCATGAGCACCTACTCCATTCTTTGGGATGTAAGGGCCAACGACTACGCCACTTTCATTCCCCTCCTGCAGAACGACCTCACCAACACCAAGGACGGCAGCCTTTTCATTAACAAGAACATGGTCGGACTGAATGCCGGTAGTCTGGGGTATCACGGCAGTCTCATGAACGGCAACTGGTATCGCATTCTCTTTGTTGTGAAGAATAACTTTGCTACCGTCTATGTAAACGGAGTTAAGGTTGGTGCAAGCACCTCGGCCGTCCAACAACATTGGCAACTGACTACGGGTGCCCTCTTCTTTGCTGACGAGGATGGCGAAGAAAAAGCTATCGAGACGGCAGAAATCCGCTTTTGGGACGTCGCCCTTACCGCAGAGCAAGCCCTGCAGCTTGGTGAAGTAAAGACCGAATAACCTATACAAAGAGGATGTGTCCATTTTGACACATCCTCTCTTGCGTTATAACTCTTGCGAAAGACTGTCAGGGCTGTGGGCACTCGCTACGCCAAAGCTTGAAGGGATTCTTGCGCATGTGGGCGTTATAGAAACGCCTGTCCCCTGTCACTTCCGTGCCTATAAAAGCGGGCTTCTGGAAAGCCTCATCCTCGCTGCCCAACTCTATCTCTGCCATTATCAGCCCCTCGTTGTCACCATGAAACTCATCCACCTCCCAGGTGTGAATGCCGTCGGCGGACTTAATAAGATAGCGGGTCTTGTCTATGATGCCAGGCTCGCAAATCTGCATCAGGTCCTGCGCATCCTGCAAAGGAATCTCGCGCTCGAACTCGTAACGCGAAAGCCCCGTCTTTCCGCCGGGTCCCTTGATGGTAAGATACCCCTTGTCATCACGGATTCGTACACGTACTGTCCTGCCGTTCCCGGATGCTATGTACCCTTGCTGTATATGCGTATGGTTATAGGCCTGATCCTTGAACTCACCTGCAACCAGAAACTTGCGCTCTATCTCGAAATGCATCTTTAATGTATCGTTTTCTTTATCAGAAGAATCTAACGACTCCTGCAAAGATAAGCACAAACATTACTATCAATGCAATAGCAACGAAAGCAACAACTCTCTTGCCTTTAGCGGCTTCTCTCTTAGAAATCTTCTCTGACTTTTTGTTTAATTTGCTCATAGTATAAATAATTTATCAGTTGTTTTTATTCTTTTGCGCCGAATTCCATAAGGTAAGCCTTGATGAAAGCATCTATCTTGCCGTCCATTACGCCACCGACATCACTGGTCTGATAGTTCGTGCGGTGGTCTTTTACACGCCGGTCGTCAAAGACATAGCTGCGTATCTGGCTTCCCCACTCTATTTTCTTCTTGCCAGCCTCAACCTTAGCCTGCTCCTCCATACGGTGCTTCATTTCCTTGTCGTATAGCATGGAACGAAGGATACGCATGGCATTCTCCTTGTTCTTGGGCTGGTCGCGGGTCTCAGTATTTTCGATGAGGATTTCCTCCTCTTCCCCCGTATAAGGGTCTTTGTATTGGTAACGCAAACGGACACCGGACTCCACCTTGTTTACATTCTGGCCGCCTGCGCCGCTGCTTCGGAAAGTATCCCACGAGATACGGGCGGGCTCTATGTTCACCTCAATAGTATCGTCCACCAAGGGTGTGACAAAGACACTGGAGAAACTGGTCATGCGCTTGCCCTGCGCATTATAGGGAGAGACACGCACCAGACGGTGAACGCCGTTCTCACTCTTCAGGTAACCGTATGCGTACTCACCCTGAATCTCCAGCGTACAGGTCTTGATGCCTGCATCATCGCCATCAAGCAAGTTGCTTACCACGCACTTGTATCCGTTGTTTTCTGCCCAGCGCATATACATACGCATTAGCATCTGCGCCCAGTCCTGTGCTTCGGTGCCGCCGGCTCCAGAGTTAATCTTCAGCACGGCATCCATGGCATCGCCCTCGCCACGCAGCATGTTCTTCAGTTCCAGGTCTTCTATGGCTTTTATGGCACGGGCATAGAGTTCGTCAACCTCCTCTTCTGTTACCAGTTCTTCCTTATAGAATTCGAAAGCCGTATCCAATTCGTCAGAAAGAGTCTTCACCTCTTCATATCCCTTAATCCACTTTTCCAGTCCCTTCACCAGTTTCATCTGCGCCTCGGCACGCTTCTGGTCATCCCAGAATTCCGGAACCTGTGTACGCAACTGTTCCTCCTCGTACTGCATGCGCTTGGCATCTATGTCCAGGTAGCGGTTCAACTGCTCAGTCCGCTCTTTTACCTCTTTTAATTGTTCTGCTGTTATCACTTTTTCAATTCAAAATTTTCAATTTATTATTTCGCTAACCGCTAACCACTAACCGCTAACCAGATTTCGTTTTCGTCAATCCTCGCTCATCGCTACCCCATTCTCTTCCTTATACATTTCATCTATTTGCTCTTTGTAAAGTTCATTGATAATGGGGCGTTTTACCTTCAGTGTATTGGTAAGTTCGCCGCGCTCCATGCTGAAAGGCTCCGGCAACAGGGTGATGCGCTTCACCTGCTCGTAATATGCCAGGTCCTGCTGCATGGTCTCCAGTCTGTCAAGCATAAACTGCACCACCTGTTTGTTCCTGCAAAGGTCGGCCCGGTCCTGATACGGTATATTATGGCTCGCAGCATACTGTTCCAGCAGCTTGTACTCTGGAATCACCAGGGCCGAGACAAACTTCTTCTGGTCGGCAATAATCACCACCTGATCTATGTAACGGTCCACGCACAAACGGGCTTCCAGCATCTGCGGAGCAATATACTTTCCGTTACTTGTCTTGAAGAGGTCCTTTATCCGGTCTGTCAGGAAAAGCTCGCCATCCTTCAGGTAACCGGCATCGCCCGTATGGAACCATCCTTCACTGTCGATAACCAAATCCGTCACCTCTGCCTTTCTGTAATAGCCCTTAGTGATGGTGTCTCCCTTCAGCAGCACCTCGTTGTTCTCACCGAACTTCAGCTGTATGCCGTCCAGCAGACGGCCAACGGAGCCAATGGTTATGGGCTTGTTCCACCTGTCGGCAGTTACCGTGGCGGTGCTCTCGGTAAGGCCGTAGCCCACTATCATCATAATACCTGCCGAATGCACAAACTCCTCCACCTCCTTTGATATGGCGGCACCTGCCGTCGGGAAGAAGTTATGGCGTTCCAGGCCCAGCGTCTTCAGCAGCAGGGCGATTACCGTCTTCTCATAGAAAAGGTACTGCATCTTCAATGTCAAGGGAGGCTCCAGGCCGCGCATCTTGTATTTTACGTTATACTCCCTGCCCACACGCAGCGCATCCTCCAGCATCCTGCACTGGATGGGGCTGCTGGTGTTCATCTTCTCCTGCACACCGGCATACACCTTCTCCCAGAAGCGGGGAACGGCACACATACAGGTAGGATGTACCTCGCGCAGGCTCTGCAGGATTTCCGTCGGTCTCAGGTTTACCGCCAGCGTGCAACCGGTGGCAATACACAGATACGACCATCCGCGCTCAAAAACATGAGTGAACGGTAGGAAATTCATCACCAAGTCCGAGTCGCTCAGGTTCAGCACGCCGTTATGGGCACGAATGGCGGTATTGTACATACGGTGTGTCAGCATTACGCCCTTGCTGAGTCCCGTAGTACCGCTGGTATAAAGGATGTTGGCCAAATCGTCCTGATCCAGTTCCGCCGTCCGCTGGTCTATTTCCGGCTGATGCCTAAGCCCCCGGCCCAGTTCCAGGAACTCGTCAAAATACAGGCTTACCCTGTCCTGCTCGTCCTTCCTGACGGAACGGTCAAAGATAATCAGTCCGCAGACACAGTGCTCTATTTTCAGCACACGGTAAGCCGTATCATACTGGTACTGCTCGCCCACAAAGATATAGCGCACCTTGGCATCGCTGACCATGTACTTTACCTGCGTCTCGCTGCTGGTGGCATAGAACGGAATGGTGACGGCGCGGATGGCGTAGGCTCCGAAATCCACGTACATACATTCGGGCATGTTCTGCGAGAAGACCGCTACATTCTCCTGAATACCGATGCCCAGCTCCATCATGGCATTGCTGACCATACGGACCGTTTCTGAATACGCCTTCCACGAGATGTCCTTCCACCTGTTCTCCGCAAAGTCTTTGTACTTCATGGCCGTCCGGTTTCCGTATTTCTCCGCCTGACTATGAATAAGTGTAGATAAAGGACTGTTGTTCTGCATTTGGTTTCTTTGCTAAATTATCCACAAAGATAACGTATATTAAGATAAAAGCCAAATAAATTTGCTTTTTTTGGAATTACAACGTAACTTTGTTCAACTTAAATGGCAATAATATGACTACAGACCGGTTAACTAAACAGGCAACAGAGCTTTTAAGCAATCTTATCAGCATTCCGCGCACCAGCAGGAACGAGGCCGAAGCAGCCAGCTTCCTGATGGACCACATGGAGCAGGAATGCAGCATTCCCACCCAGCGTGACGGCTGCAACCTTTGGTCCGTAGCCCCCCACTATGATTCCCAGCTGCCCACCCTGCTGCTGAATGCACATATAGATACGGTAAAGCCCGTAGATGCCTGGACGCACGACCCCTTCACGCCCCGGCAGGAAGGCGGCCGCCTGTACGGACTGGGCAGTAACGATGACGGTGCCAGCCTGGTCTCCCTGCTACAGGTCTTCCGCGTGCTCCGTGAGCAGCAGCGCCCCTATAACCTGGTCTATTTGGTCAGTGCCGAGGAGGAGGTAAGCGGCCGTAACGGCATAGAACACGTACTGCCCTTGCTGCCCCATATAGACGTAGCCCTGGTGGGCGAGCCCACCGGCATGCAGCCCGCCATAGCAGAGAAAGGCCTGATGGTGCTGGACCTTACCGCCCACGGAAAGGCCGGCCATGCTGCCCGTAATGAGGGCGACAACGCCATCTACCGCGCCATAAAGGACATACAGTGGTTCCAGACCTACCGGTGGGAAAGGGAATCCCCGCTCCTGGGCCCCGTTAAGATGACGGTTACCATCATCAATGCCGGCACGCAGCACAACGTGGTACCGGACAAGTGTACGTTTACGGTGGATGTCAGGTCGAACGAGCTTTACACCAACCACGAGCTCTACCAGCAGATTTGCCAGCACGTGGGGAGCGACGTTCAGGCACGCTCCTTCCGTCTGAACTCCTCCCGCATAGAACTCTCCCATCCCCTGGTGCAGAAAATCATATCCTTGGGCGGCAAGCCCTTCGGCTCCCCCACCCTCAGCGACCAGGCCCTGATGCCCTTCCCCAGCCTGAAGATGGGTCCCGGCCAGAGTTCCCGCAGCCATACCGCCGACGAGTATATAGAAATCCGTGAAATAGCAGAAGCTATAGACTTCTACCTGAAAGTGCTTCAGTAAGTAAAAATTCGCCTTCGGGCGATATTTATTTCACTCATTTGCATCTGCGTTGTCCAGGTACAGTTCTGACTCTATGTCAATCTTGGGTGTCTTGTAGCTGTATTCCACAGCCTTTGCCAGACTGCACAGGTCAGGGCCGAAGCCGGCCTCGTTGAGCACCAGCTGGCAGTTGCTGCGGAGCCAGTTGCCGCTCTCGTTCTCACGGCTGACGATGATACCGGCTGCCACAACGTCGCCGCCACGGCCAAGGACGAAGTTGAAGTGGTCGTCTGCAAACTCGAACGTAGAGAAGTTCAGCTCGTTCTTCTTGTTCGGGCAGGGGAACTCACCCTGGGCGTTCACAATCTCCGTCGTCATGGGAGCGCCCGAGCCGTCTGCATAGCGGGGGTCGAGCACAAGGCGGGCAAAACGTACCTCGTACTTGCCTTCACGCTTCTGAACGGTTACGAACGTCAACAGGTCGCCCCGCTGCAGGTTCCACGCCGTGGCGAAGTCGGCATAGGTGGGGCCGGGTGTACTGACATAGGCCTTATGTCCCCCTTCGGCATCGATGCCCACTGCAATCTGTGGCAGGTGTCCTTCGGAGATGATGGCTGCGAAGGGTGTCCACTTCCCACCCTCGATAGGCGCAAACTGGTAGAACCGGTCCAGACCCTGGCCGGAATTCAGGAGGGCATCCGCATGCTCACGAAGGTACTTCATATTGACCCTCTTGAACTTGTTCATACACTCGAAGGCGTTGTCATAGTCTTCAAACGTGTGGTTGCAAATCACCTTCAGATGGGTATAAGTGTCAATGACCGTTTTCATAAGAACACGCTGCAAGGACTGGTTTTCAGTCTTCGGATTCTTCGGTTTTGTAATTGTCCTTCCGATGGTCTTTCCCAAACGCTGGTAATACGTCTTGTTGCCTATTCTTCCTACGGCGCCATACATGTCTTGCTTCATTTCTGCCATAATGCTACTTCCATTTAGTTTCTCTTCTGCTCCAGTTTATCTCATGTTCTCCTCCGTTTTCTCTCTATTACATCTCCATTTATTAGAAGTGGAGAGGAAGTGGAGAAGAACT
>JAGCPD010000049.1 GCA_017645305.1 Bacteroidaceae bacterium
CTTGGACAAGGGCTGCTTTGTTCTCAGCGGCATAGATACCAAAGGCCTCCTCCAGAGTGTGGATGTGGCAGTAGAACTGATTAAGGACGGCAACCACGGCATCCCCGTGCCCGATTACGTGGATGAAAACGTCTCTACCAAGGTCGTACGCATCATCCAATCCTACGTAGGTGTAGTGAACAAAATGGTTTGGCGCAAGTTTTAATATCGTGGTTTATGTTGGGTAGATGCTAACGGAAGCGCTAACACGGGGAATAACGTAATGAACAGATAACTTTGGAAATGAAAATTACACAGGCAATATTGGATAGCCTGACGGAGCAGGCAAAAGCTTCGCCAAGGCTGCGTATGAATTACGACCTCCGTAATTCTGAACATGACCAGAGCCAGCGGATGCTGAATGCAATTGAACCGGGAAGCATTTTGCCTATTCACAGGCATCAGAAGACATCTGAAACGGTGGTCTGCTTGCGCGGACGATTGGTAGAGGAGTTTTATGATGACCTTGGCCGGATGTGCGAGGAGGCCATAGAGCTTTCTCCTAACGGGCCAGTAGTGGCGGTAAATATCCCCGTCGGGCAGTGGCACACGGTACATTCCTTAGAGAGCGGAACCGTTATCCTTGAGGTGAAGGACGGTGCGTATGAACCGCTTGGTGAAGAGGATGTGCTTAAATAACGAAAACCGTTTTAGACTTTAGGCGTTAGACTTTAGACTTTAGTAACCAAAACGAAAACGAAAACTGTTTTGGGTTAGCGGTTAGTGGTTAGCGGTTAGCGAGAAACTAACGAGAACGGGTTTAGACTTTAGGCGTTAGACTTTAGACTTTAGTAAAGGGAACGTTAAAGGGAAGTCACTGGCCCTTTGGCGTATAGCAAATTCAAAACGACATGAAACTTCGTGACTATCAGCAGGATATGCTGGTACAACTGCGTGATGCCTGGACGAAACACCAGAGTGTGATGGTGCAGATGCCGACAGGTACGGGAAAGACGCGCCTGATGGCGGAAGTCATTAGAACTGAAAAGAGAAAAGAGAAAAGTGAGAAATGCGGGATATTGATTGTGGCGCACCGCATTGAGCTTATCGGACAGATTTCACGGACGCTGGACAGGTTCGGGATTGAGCATGGGCTGATTGTCAGCGGAAAGCCGACAGATAAGACGAAACGGGTGCAGGTGGCAAGCATTCAGACGCTTTCGCACCGTCTGGAAAGGACGGACAACATGGATTCTAATGGAGTAGCAAATAATAATTTTTCACTTTTCACTTTTCACTTTTCATTAATTATAGTTGATGAAGCGCACCATGCGGTGGCCAAAACATACAGGCTACTATGGGAAAGGTGGCCCGAAGCAAAATTCCTGGGACTGACGGCAACGCCATGCCGAATGAACAATACCGGTTTTACGGATTTGTTTGATACGCTGCTGCAATCGTGCCCCATTCAGGAATTTATTGACAAGGGCTGGCTAAGTGACTTTGAGTATATTTCCGTGACTCCCGACAACTGGATGGTGAGTCGTATTGCCGGACTTAAAAAACGCGGTGCCGACGGGGACTACCAAACCAAGGAAATGGCTACGGTGATGGACACCCAGGAGAGCATAGAACATTTGTATCAATCATACAACCTGTATGTCAAAGGGAAAAAGGGCATTGTCTATGCCATCAACCGTGAACATGCCTGGCATATCTCGGACTACTATGCCTCGAAAGGGGTGAGATGTTGTTGGATAGAGGCTAAGACACCTACGGATGTCCGACGGCAGTTGGTGGATGATTACAGGAATGGGAAACTGGATGTCATTGTTAATGTAGATATCTTCAGTGAGGGTTTTGACTGTCCGGAAGTGGAGTTCATACAACTGGCCCGTCCTACGCTGTCTCTGTCTAAATACCTGCAACAGGTGGGACGCGGCATGAGGGTCGTATCGCTCAAAGATTATGTGACTGTACTGGACCAGGTGGGAATGTACCAGAACTTTGGTATGCCAACAGAGGAACGCGACTGGGACTTAATGTTTACGGGAAAGGTGGCAGGAAAATGCACAGACGGAAACGGGCGCAGATATATTATCAGGAATGAGTCGGACCTGAAACTGCTGAACCTGGAAATGGTGCGTATCAAACGTCATGGCGAGAAGAGTGACGGCATAGAGATATTCATTGAGGGTGGTAAATATGGCATCCTGAACGATGGAAAAGTGATTTGTGCACCGGAATTTGAAAAAGTGACGCGACTGGATGCTCCCTATTTCGCCATGGGTGTCTATCCCTTTTATGTGTTTAGGAACCGTGTAGATATCATTGGTATGGACGGTCGTGTGCTGAGACCGGAACTGTATGGAAATGTTCATAGGGATGAGGATGTCTTCATTGGAAAGGATATAACGGGCAGAACGGATTACTGGGATGCAAAAGGCGGCAGGCACTACCGGGTTAAACCGACGTTTGACCATATAGAGCGTTTTGAGGTGGCCAGGGTAGGGGAGCAGGTATATATGCGTCAGTTCTCAAAACAATGGGAGAAGCCGATTGATATGAATAATATCTACGTACACGATGCTTTCTTTATTATCGGTAATATGCTGATATTCAGAAACGACGTCAGTAAGGTCTATGAGGTATGCGGATATGAAAACTGGTGCATCCATATCAAAGGACAGTGGAGGTACGACAGAACCTACCCGTATGCTTGCATAGGCAGATTAGGCAACATCTCCTCCTATGAGAAGACGCTGCCTTCGAGGCTGAGTCCCAAGCCGGTTAACATGGTGACATTGGGGATGAAGAGATTCTTCAAGAAGCAGGAACCGGCTTAAGTCCCAACTATGAGCCTGAATACTTTGCCTTAGTTAATAAGGTACGTTTTTTCTTTACCTTTATAGGTACATTTCACAGTGGCGCGGTTGTTTACAATCGCGCTTATTTGTATCTGTACGGTAGGGTCTGAAGCATTAGCTGTAATCTTGGAGCCTTCTTGCAACGGAGCATATACTTGGTAATGTGTTGCATCGGTATAGCCATTGTCGTTGCTGGTAAAGATGGGCTTCTCTGGGATTTGCAAACGTTTGCCGTCGGCCTCTATGGTGACTTGCGGTACGACAGGAACCTTGAAGGGTGTTGCTGCTTTGGCAAAGCCTATTCCGTGTAAATCCAGTAGTCCTACAGGGCGTTGTGGCTCCCGACGGCGATTCCACTGCGGGCGTTCGGGCTGGGGCAGTACCTCGGGACCTTCTACTACCAAGTAAATGGCGTGCTTGCCCGTAAGACCTTCCACTGCAGATACTTTTGTGCTAAAGGTCTGCGGCCACCGTGGAGCGCTGGCAGGAATTTCTATAACGCCTATCTCGCGCCCATTCCATACGCTGTTGTTATAGGGACCGTCCAGCATTATCCTTATGCGGCAGGCATCCTTACCGTTAGGGGTCAGGTTCAGGCACAACTCCGTGCCGTCACCAGGCTTTGTGCTCTCGAAAGCAGGCACACCCTTGGATGTCTGTTCCAAGCCGCCAAACCCAAAATACTTGAAGCCTATGATACTGCCGTTCTGCAGTCCGGCAAGATCCATGGAGTTGTTCCATACATCGTGGTTGTCTTGCATGGACTCGTGAGAACCGGGACCTGTCAGGTAACAGGCGATGCCTGCGGAATAGTAACCATAGGGGGGCAGACCAAAAATATTGAAGCCCTCGCTGGTAACTTCAGCACCAGTATATTCTTTTCCGTCTGATGCCTTGGCGGTCCACTCGTTATTGGCTGCAAAAGGGTCGTAAGCCATTATGCACACCGTTCCGCCCTTGGCAACAGGTTTCTTGTCCCACTCAATCTTCACAGGAGCTACCATGGCCTGGCGTGCATTGGCAAAACCGCGTGGAGGACGATGATAAAATACGTACCACTGGCCATTTATTTCCTGCAAAGAGCCATGGGTGTTATGGGCATAATTGGTAGTGATGAGGTGGGTGCCATCCTGATTGGGTACTACGCCGCGTGAATCAACCAACACACCGCCGGAGCGCCAGGGACCCAAGGGAGAGTCGCCATAGGCATAGCGCAGGGCACTATTCGTATTGCCCAGACCGTATTCTTTCCCGCTGTAGCCACTGAATACCATCACGTATTTGTTACCTACCTGACGGATACTGCTGGCTTCGAAAAAGTTGAAATCCAGTGGGTCCTGTCCCTTATAGAGTGCCTTGTACTCGCTGCCTTCCTTGTCAAGCAGTTTTCCATCATGGCTGCTGGCGGGAATGAAAGGGTCTATAAGTTCTGTGCCGGGACGTTTGGAGAACATAGAGCTTTGGTCCAACTGACAAGCCGTACTATGCTGAAAACCATAGAAAACATACGCACGGAAACCTATGGAGAAGTCTGGATCTTTCTTATCGGTGATGTTCTCGACAAACACGCTGGGGTCGAAATCAATGAGCGAGCCCTCTGTGCAGGCACGACCGTCTGAAGTCAGGTTTACTGGTGTGAAGGGTCCGTTGGGACGGTCACCCTTGCATACCATAGGAACGCGTCTCCATCCGCGAGAATGGGGATAGAGCCAATAGGTTTTCTTGCCTGTCTGCGGGTCTGTAATCTCTACCAAGTCAGGGGCATACATGGTATCCCATTTTCCGTCCACAAAATACGAGAAGATGGGACCTTCGTCCCGCCATTGGGTAAGATCCTCGACGGGGGCCGACCACATACGGATATCGTTTCCACAGTATTCTGAATAGTGTGTATCATGTGACCCTATGATATAGGCACGCAGCTTGCCTGGATGGTCCGGATCCTCGAAAACGCGAGGCTCGCCATCGGGCAGATGCTCCCACAAGGGCAAATATGGATTCTGGGCACTAATTGCAAGGGCAAAAAGAAGAAAACTAATAGTGAAGAGTGACGAAAAATAATAGTGCTTCATATTATATTATAGATTTGTGATTACTATAGTTTGATGATTGTTCTTATTGTTGTATTCCTTTCATGCTGAGGGATATCCTGTCACGCTGCATATCCACTTCCAATACACGTACCATTACATGCTGGTGAAGGCTGACAACAGTGGTGGGGTCTTTTACATATTTATCTGCCATCTGGCTGACATGTACCAAGCCTTTGGTATGTACTCCCACATCCACGAAGGCACCAAAGTTGGTGATGTTGCTTATGATGCCAGGTAATATCATTCCGGCTCTAAGGTCCGAAAGTTCATGCACTGTGGGGTCGAAAGCAAACTGAGTAAGCGGTTTGCGGGGGTCGCGACCTGGTTTCTCCAGCTCTGACATAATATCCTGCAGGGTAGGGAGGCCCACTGTATCCGATACGTAGCGATTGATGTCAATCTGACTCCGTTTGGCGCTATCGGAAAGAAGTGTCTCTACTGTGCATCCGCAATCCTTGGCCATCTGCTGTACCAGCGTGTAGCGTTCGGGGTGAACAGCACTGTTGTCCAATGGCTCTGTTCCTCCCTGCACGCGCAGGAAGCCCGCACACTGCTCAAAAGCCTTAGCTCCCATACGAGGCACCTTCAACAACTCGCGGCGGGTACGAAAAGCCCCATTCTGCTTACGATAGTCTATGATGTTCTGAGCCAGGACAGGTCCCAGTCCACTTACATAGGTAAGGAGGAACTTGCTGGCGGTATTCAGGTTCACCCCTACACGGTTCACACAATTCTGAACGGTTTGGTCGAGGCTTTTCTTGAGGGCGCTCTGGTTCACATCCTTCTGATACTGTCCTACACCAATGCTGCTGGGGTCAATCTTCACCAATTCGGCCAAAGGATCCATAAGCCGTCGTCCTATGCTCACGGCTCCCCGGACGGTAACATCCTCGTTGGGGAACTCTTCGCGAGCCACTTCGCTGGCACTGTAGATGCTGGCTCCGTCCTCACTGACGCTATATATTTCTGTGCCTTCTGGCAGTTCAAGGTGACTAATGAAATCCTCCGTCTCTCGACCAGCTGTACCATTGCCTATGGAAATCGCCTGAATGCGGTATTTTTCTACGAGTCCGCTGATTGTGAGCATAGACTGTACGCGTTCTGCCCGGGGTGGATGGGGAAAGATAACATCGTGATGCAGCAGGTTGCCCTGTTCGTCTAAACAGACCACCTTACATCCTGTGCGGAAGCCGGGGTCTATGCCCATTACGCGCTTTTGTCCCAGAGGACTTGCCATAAGCAATTGCTCCAGGTTGCGGACAAAGATTCGGATGGCTTCTTCATCGGCTTTCTGCCGTGATGAGGCAGCAAACTCGTTGCTGATGCTGGGTTCCAAAAGTCGTTTGTAACCATCTTCTACGGCTTCCTGAACAGCCCTGCTGCTCTCATTATTGCCACGTACAAACATACGCGAGATGCGTTCTATGGCACGTTCATCATCTACACTGATACTTATTCGCAAGATTCCCTCTGCCTCACCACGACGCATTGCCAGCAAACGATGACTGGTGCATCGGTCAAGGCGTTCCTGCCAGTCGAAGTAATCGCGGAAGTTCTGTCCTTCCGCATCCTTTCCCTTCACCACTTTACTGCTGATAACGGCATGAAGGCTGAATGTTGTTCGCAGTGTGTTACGGGCACGTTCGTTCTCGCTTACCCATTCGGCAATAATGTCCTGGGCACCCTGCAGTGGGTCTATGGGACAATCTTTGTACGGAGCCAAAAGTGCAGAGATAGGTTCGGAACCCTGTTTCATCAGTCGCTTTGCCAACGGTTCCAGTCCTGCCTCGCGTGCCACCTGTGCGCGTGTACGTCTCTTTTGTTTATAAGGCAGATAGATGTCCTCCAGTTCAGTGCTGTCCCAACACTGCCGGATGCGTTCTGCTAACTCTGGTGTCAGTTTTCCTTGCGCCTCTATGGTGGAGAGAATGTATTCACGGCGTTTCTGTAACTCTGTCAGTCGGTCCAGCTCATTGCTAACCTGGGCTACCTGAATATCCGTCATTCCGCCAGTGGCTTCCTTGCGGTAACGACTGATAAAGGGAATGGTAGCACCCTCTTGGAGAAGGGCAACGGTATTGGCAACGTGTTGTTCTTTCAGTCCTAACTTTTGGGCTATAATCTTTATCATTTTTTGTCTTATAGGTCTTATGGGTTAATGCTCAATAATCATCCTTTCTAAGGCGATGGCTATCTCCTGTGCCACGCGGCATACATAGGGGATGACGATGTGGCAGTTCTCACGGTCTTCTATCAGGTTCAAGAATTCCTCGAACTCATAGCTAAGGCGATGGCGTGAGGTATCGGCCATAAAGGTTTGGGGAGCCTGTCCGCGCAGATGCAGTGTGAACTCCTGCAGTGTGCTTACAGAACCTTTTACCTCGATATGTCCCTTCTCGCCCTGAATACAGGCAAAGCTCAGACCGTCAGAATCCTTGGCAGCCCCCATGCTCACCACCGATGTCGGATATTGCATCAGTAAGGTGCCGCTGGTATCGATGCCGTTATAGCCGAGGTTGCGGGCATAGCGGATGATGCGTGGAGGTCCAAACAGACCTATGGTGAAGCAAAGATTGTAAATGTTCAGGTCACGCAGGCAGCCGCCAGCCTGTTCTGGGTCGAAAACGGGTGTAATCTCGCCCTTCAGATAACGGTCGTATCTGCTGCTGTATTGCGAGTAACAGCCGTTTACCATACGTATGGTTCCCAACTGAGGCAACAGTTCCGTAAGCTGGCGGAACATTGGCATGTAGAGCAGACTGAAAGCAGGAAGGCAATAGACACCATGCTGAATGGCAGCATCGAAGAGCATATCGGTCTCTACGCGGTTCACAGCAATTGGCTTTTCAATAATCACGTTGTGACCAGCCCCTATGGCCTGCATGGCATACTCGTAATGTACATGGTTGGCGTTGGCAATGTAAACAAAATCCGCCTCAGCCTCCTCCAGCATCCGTGCATAATCGGTATAAACAAATCCTGTGGGTGCGTAGGCCTGACACAGGTCGATAGCGTGCTCTACACTCTTCTCGCGTGAGAAGATGCCTGTTACTTCTATTTTTCCTGCAAATTCATGCTGAAGCATTTTCAGCACCTCTTCAACAATTTTGCCTGTTCCAGCAATGCTAATCTTCATGATGTAATCCGTATTTCATGGCAAATTACGGAAATAAAGGGAAGAAAAGCAACCGAAACAGGCAAAAAAAAACAGGAATATACAATAAAAAGCTATCAGAAATCTATATTTACACCACCCATGAAGGTTGCTTTGGGCATGAAGAAGCCTGCATAGGTCTGATATCGCTCTGCCAGCAGATTGTCGCCTTTAGCAAAGACAGACATCCAGGGGAGTACCTTATAGCTGACAGTGGCATTCAGCAGTGTGTAGTTCTCCTTTTGCGGATTGTCACCGGTAGCAATGTACAGTCCGCTGACATTTTGCAGTCCGGCAGCAACGGTCCACTTCTCGTTGTGGTAATTGGCTCCAATATAGAGTTTTCCTTCTGGTGCACCATCAATGGGGGTATCCATGCGCAGGAACGAATAGTTTCCGTTCACGCTCCAGTGGCTGTTGATGACGTAGTCGGCAGAAAGTTCAATACCCCAGTTCTTGAATTCGCCCGCATTCACGTTACGGGGACGACCGTTTTCCCTGATGGTATTAATGAGATTCTTACCCTTGATATAGAAAATGTTGGCCCCAATACGAGCCTTCTTGCCAATGCGCTGTGTATAGGCAATCTCGTAGTTCATCATGCTCTCTGGCAACAGGTCGGTGGTGGCGGGAGGGAACATATACATCTCGCGGATGATGGGATTGCGGAAGCCCTTGCTTACCAGTGCTTTGATGTCAGCATTGCGGGTGGGATGGAAGGAAAGACCTCCTTGAGGAATGAGTTCTGTTCCAATAACGGAGTGCCAGTCAACGCGCAGTCCGGCATCCACTGTCAGCCATTGGCAGATGTCCTGACGGAAGTCGATGTAGGTTCCTACCTCATCGGCATGTTGGTTCTCCACCAGATTACCCTCTGCATCCTTAACCAGATAGGTGCGGGCATCTGTCAGTTTGTCCTCATTCCAGGCGCTGCCACCAAAGTGTTGCCAGTCGAGTCCCACTGTTACCGTATTTCCCTTAAAGAAGCTGGCATTCTGATACCATGTGATACCGGCAATGTAGTCATCGTGCTTATAGAGATAAGCCTTGGGATTGTCCCCAACGTTGTAACCATCATCTATGTTGTGGTGTCCCCAATCGCAATAGGCGCGCAGGGTTCCGCTGGTGTTCTGGTAACTGTTGCTAATGCTGATGCTGGCCAAGCCACGAGTAATCTTGGAGTCGTTGTCCAACAAGGGGGCTGCAACAGGTCCGGGGTTGCTTGCATTGAAGTGGGTAATGTCGGCATCAGCATAGGCCTTCCAGTTCTTTGAGAACTCGTAACCTAATTTTACATAGCCTCCAAACTGTTCAAACTCGCTGTTGGGACGGTGTCCGCTGGTACGCTGATACTGAGCACCCACAATGCTGCTGAAGCCACCTTTGCGGAATCTGTTTACGCCATCTGCCTGAACTGTTCCGTAGCTGCCTCCTTGCAGACGGATGTTAGTCTTGCAGCCATCCTGATTCATCTGACGGGTAATGATATTCACTACGCCGCCCATGGCGTTGCTGCCATACAGCAAACTGGCAGGACCGCGAACCACCTCGACCTTCTCTGCCATCATGGTCTGATAGGCATCAGGAATGGGGTGTCCCATAAGACCGGCATATTGTGGCTGTCCGTCTATCAGTACCAAAAGCTGTGCGCCGCTTCCTACACCGCGTATTTTTAGGCTTCCTGCAGCACCCGTACTGACACCGTAGCCCAAAACACCCCGGCTGGTAGAAAAGAGACCGGGCGTCTGTTCCATAATGGTTGGTAGGACGGAAGAACGGAAATTCTCGTTCAGTTTATCGTTACTGATGCTGGTAACGGTGAGGGGAAGATGACGTATGTCTGTGGCATTACGTGTGCCTGTAACCACCACCTCGTTCATCTGGGTGGTGTCTTTGATGCTTTCATCCTCTGTTTCGGCCTGCGTGGTAAGGCATACTGTGCTGGCAGTCAATAATAACAATGTGCGGATTTGCATGACTTAATGTGTTTGTTATGTAAGAATGTTAATAAATCCGCTGCAAATTTATTGATAATGTATGTACACAGCCAAACCTATATTTCGCTGGCTGTTACCAATATTTCCCCAAATCAGATATGGACTATTTTATGTTGCTTGGTGTAACTCTTAGATGTTCAGAAACATAGCGGCTAAAATGCGAAACATTGTCAAAGTTCAATTTTTCCGCAATTTCTTTTACCGTAAGTTTCCTGTGCATCAACAGATGCCTGATTTCCATCACCGTAAACTGCTGAATCCAATAGCTGGGAGTCCGTCCGCTTACCTGAGTGGAAATTTTGTGAAGATGCTTGGGTGTTACGCAGAGTTCCTGAGCGTAATAAGCCACGGTTCTGTGCTGGCGGTAGCTCCCGTTTTCCAGTTTCTGAATGAAGCGTGACATGATGTCGGCTGACCGCTGCGTAGCTTCTTCGCGTTCAAAGAGGGCTGCGTGGGCACTCATGGCATCAAGATAAAGGGTGCGCATACTTTGCAGAATGGCCTCTTGTCGGTAGGCTTCCGGCGTATGTTCTGACCGGAAGGCAACATCCTTGAAGTCGTGTTCCAAGATAGTAAGCATCTCTTCCCCCAACTGGAAGATTGGATGCATGAAAAGATGCAACCATCCGCATGTTCCGTAACTGCTTTGAGGCATACAGCCGGCCTGATGGTCAGCAGGCAGCAAAAGCCGGTAAAGTTGGCAGTCTTCAGAGGGTTGGATATGACTTACATGGCTGGCCATGACAATCATGCAACAACCTGCGGTGAGTGTATGCTCATGCCCTGAGAAGTGAAGTTGACAGCTTCCGGCTGTACATAGAAGATGCAGAATCTGTTGCATGATGTGGTTTAAGTTGATTTCTGCAGCAAAAGTACGAAGAAATACTGATAAATTTGGAATTTTGCGTTGAAATCCGTAGCTTTGTGCTCCAAAATAGCCTGGAAATGAATAAAATATTATCCATTAGCTGTCTTTTAATGCTTATGATGCTATGCAGTCTGTCTGTTTTGGCTGTTGAAGATTGGAATCCCCAAGCAGACAGTGCTGCCATTGTGGTAAGCGGAAAAGCAAGGTTTACTGTGCTCACGTCTCGCCTGATACGCATTCAGTACAGCAGTACCTCCAAGTTTGAGGACAGAGCCACCTTTGCCGTTGTAAACCGTCGTTTGCCCGTACCACATTTCACGCAGCGCACAGAAGACGGCTATCTGATTATAGAGACAGACAGCCTCACCCTTCGTTACAAGATTGGTTCCACCATTACTGCAACACAGAAGAACAGCAAGATATTGGGTATCACCTTTAACATGAACGGACGTAATATCCTGTGGTATCCCGGAAAGGATGATGCCATGAACCTGTTAGGAACCAGCAGGACCCTGGATGGTGACATTGGTGATACGCATCGCGTTTCTTTGGAGAAAGGTCTGCTCTCACGTGACGGATGGGCTATCCTTGATGAGTCGCCTCAGACAAAGCGGGGGGACGGCAGCCGCTCTTTCCCTTTTGGTGCTTCCGTGGACGGTATTCCCTGGGTAGATACCCCCGTTGATTCAAAGGCAATCGACTGGTATTTCCTTGGCTATGGTCATCAGTATAAAGATGCGCTGGGCGATTATGTAAAGATTGCCGGCCGCCAGCCTCTGCCCCCACTTTATATGTTCGGCTATTGGTACAGCAAGTATCAGGCCTATTCGCAGAGCGAGTTCCAACAGTTGGTGAAGGACATGGAGAGCAAGAAGATTCCGCATGATGTGCTCATGCTGGATTGCGACTGGCACCAGAACTCCTGGACAGGCTGGACGTGGAACAAATCCCTCATCCCTACACCTAAGACACTGCTCACATGGATGCATACGCACAATACCCGTACTGCCCTGAACCTGCATCCTGCCGACGGAATAGGGAGCAGTGACGATAACTTCAGTAAGATTCGTGATGATATGGGACTTCCGTCCGATGCCACCACTGTTCCCTGGCAATTAGAGGACAGTACCTTTTATCGTACCTTCTTTAAGAATATTATCCGTGTACGTGAGAAGGAAGGGGTGGATTTCTGGTGGCTCGACTGGCAGCAGGATAAGACCAGCAGCTACATCTCAGGTCTGGGTCACACTTTCTGGCTGAATCACGTATTTTATAACGATATGCGTCTGAACCGCCCTGACCGCCGTCCTGTGGTTTTCCACCGTTGGGGCGGAATGGGTAGTCACCGCTATCCTTTGGGTTTCTCGGGAGATACGTTTGCCACTTTCGGTACGTTGCAGTTCGAGTCGTATTATACAGCCACTTCTGCCAATGTATGCTTCGGATATTGGGGGCATGACGGAGGCGGTTATCTGCAGCCCAACGACATAAAAACCGACCCGGAACTGGTGCTCAGATGGATGCAGTTCTGTGCTTTCCAGCCTATATTCAGGACACATGGTTCCAGTCAGAGCGGTTGTGAACGACGTATCTGGAAGTTCTCTAACTTCAATCTTCAGAACCAGGTATTCCAGTTCCGCTACTCTCTGGTACCTTATATTTATACTGCGGCACGGGAGGCCTATGATACTGGCGTTTCTATTTGCCGTCCCCTCTATTACGAATGGCCCGAGGAGAACCGTTCCTATACCACAGAGGATGAGTATCTGTTCGGCTCCCAGATGCTGGTGGCTCCCATCTCTTCCCCTGCCAGCACCGATGATACCAGCGAACGGGATATATGGTTGCCTGAGGGTGAATGGTTTGATGTATGTCGTGGTTTCATGCGTGAAGGTGATACGCGATTCACAGACCAGTACGCACTGAACGAGATTCCCTATTTTATCCGTCAGGGTAGCATTATACCCACTTACGAGCCTGACGTGCAGCATCTGAAGAAACCCATTGACAAGTTGGTGCTGTGGGTGATTCCCGGTACTGAGGGCGAGGGGCGTTTCTATGAAGATCATGGTGACAACGAAGAATACCGGAATGGTGCCTTTGCCGTTACACAGTTCCGACAGCAGCGTTCCAGTGATGCAGTAACACTTACCATTGCGCCTCGTGAGGGATATTACGAGGGAATGCCGGAAATCCGCGATGTGGAAGTGCAGTTCTGGGCTCAGGAGCTGCCGTATCAGGTTACTGTGGATGGTCGCGAGGTTGCGGATTGGACGTATGATGAGGTGCTCCGCCGCCTTACCCTTCAGCTTCCTGCCCGTGTCTGTAATGCAGAGACCGTCATTTGTCTCTATGCCGATGCAACGGATATTTCCGCAAGGGAAGGGTTGCAAAAACCACTCTTACGCTACCATGCAGCGCAGGCTCTGTTGGAACTGAAGAGCACTTCTCCAGCCAAGCGAATCTGCCTTAGCGTAGCGGATTTGGCTGGTCGTGAACAGCTGCGTCAGGTATTTTCCCATACTGCAAAGGCCCAGCTCAGCCTTTTTGCTCTTCCTGCAGGAGAATATATCTGCCGTTCCAATACTGACGGTCAAGTTATCACACGTAAAATCATTAAGTTATGAAAAGAATTCTTAGCTTCCTCCTTATATTTGTTTCCCTCTGTGCAGGAGCGCAGGATATGTCGCGCCTTTTTGTCGTAGGCAGTGCTGTTCCCGGCGGGATTCAGGAGCTTACGCCATTCCCCAACAAACAGTTCAAATACACTGGAACGCTTTATCAGGGCACTTTGGCTGTACGTAACCAGGGGAGCCTTATCCGCTACCTTACGCCCACTTACGAGGATTCCTACGTTGTCAACAATACGTTGCCCTATACCTTGGGGCGTGACAGTGCGGCATCGCAGTGGGTGGTTCCTGTTACGGAGGATATCTATAGGATTACCGTCGATTTGAATGCCAAGACCCTTCATGGCGAACTCTTTACGGCTTGGAACGAACTTTTCATCGTGGGCGGTGCAACCGAATGTGGATGGGTCACCTATACCTTTCTGCCTTTTACACGCGACCCAGAGGAAATTTGTGCGTGGGACTGGACAGGCGAACTGAAGGAACGTCCCGAGTATGGTGAACCCCGGCGTTTCAAGTTCAACGGGCAGAATGCCTGGGATCCAAAGGTGCTGCACCCCTTTACATCAGATGAGGATGTGCTTAAGAGTACCCAACTGTGTACGGGAGGTACGGAAGACCGTAAGTGGAGCATTACCAAGGAAGGCTTTTATCACATACGTGTAGATGTATTCCGCGAGACGGTAATGGCCGAGTATCTGGGTGCTACGTTGGCAGGTCAGGACGATGCTACAGGAGTTCAGGAGCTTTCTGCCCAGCCTGTTTTGAGCATTCGCGACAGGGAAGTGCTCTTGCAGAGTAATCAGCCTGTTCAGCTTACCGTCAGCAGCCTGGCAGGTGTTTTGGTAGCCAGTGCCACAGGTACGGACTTGCGCGTATTCCTGCCTGTCTCAGGCATTTATCTGATGCGCATACAGGCACCAGGTATTTCCATCAGCAAGAAGGTGATGGTAAAATAAGATTAGAGATTACTAACGTCTAACGTCTAACGTCTAGCGCCTAACGTCCGTTCACTATCTTAACTTGTTTCTCTCGAAGTGCCCTCTTGCGTATGCAAAGAAAAAGAGGACACCTGCGGCATTGCTAATCCATGCTGTCCAGAAAGCAATGTTATAAGAGGAATGCTCCACAATGAATCCGCCCAGTATGATTCCCAGTCCTACGCCTAAGTCCCATGCTGTCAGCAGTGTACTGTTGGCTGTTCCCCGCTGGCTGTTGGGAGCCAGGTTCAGGAACATCGTCTGGAAGGCAGGGAACATGTGTCCGTTGCCCAATCCAATGACCAGTGCCGCCCCGTAGTAGCCTATGGGGTTGTGGACGGCAGCAAAAAGCAAATAGCCAAACAGCGAAACCAGCACACCGTGTGTGGCATTCCTGGCTACCAGACCTTTGCGAAGGGAGCGGGCACCTATCAGGCGACTTGACATCAAACCTAAACTTAACAGGGCAAAGAAGATGCCCGTACCCGTGGTAATGCCCAGTTCCTCCTTGCCGTAAATAGCCAGATAGGTGCTGATAACACCGTACGAGAAACTGAAGCACGCCATACATAAGGCCTGGCTCCATCCCTTCAGTAAAAGGAATCTATCGAGTTGGATTTTAGGCCGTTGTGTGGGAGCGCATTCGCGAGGTCTTAGCTTCAGCGTGCTGTTGATGAGCAGGCCTATTCCGGCTGTCAACAGCGAAACGGAGAAGATAAGCGTATAGTTGTTGGTCCACTGGTAGATGAGCAGTCCTATGGTAGGCGAGATGGCTGTCGCCATGTTGTTGCTCAGTCCGTAGTAGCCTATTCCCTCAGCCCTGCGTGTAGGGTGTAGTACATCTATGGCAACGGTACTGTTGGCCACCGTAGTAGCCCCTACAGGAGCACCGTGCAGCGTTCGTATAACGCAGAAAGAGAGCAGTGAGCCTGCCACGATGTAGCCGCCAAACAGGATGAAGAACAGGAAATAACAGATTAGCAGAACGGCTTTTCTGGGGAAGCTGTCAACAAAGAACCCGCTGAAGGGTCTTATCAGCAGTGCCGTAAGGGCATAACCGCTCAGTGCCAGGCCAATCTGGTCTTTGTTGGCACCGAACTCCTCGCTTAGATACAGCGGCAGCAGTGGTGTGAGAATCATGAACGAGAAATACATCATGAAGTTGGCGCACCATGCTTTCCTGTAGTTGCTGTTCCAGAGTTTTTCCATATATTATTTCGGCGATGCCTGTTTCGGGGGGCAAAGTTACGATTAAGCGAGCGAAATGCAAAAGAAAAGCCTGATTTTCTTTTCATTTCCGAGCGGGAGGAATTTGGGCGATAGCCAAAGTTACGATAAAAAACGAAAACCGTTTTAGACTTTAGGCATTAGGCGTTAGACTTTAGTAACGAGAACGGGTTAGCGGTTAGCGGTCGATTGTTAATTGTTAATTATGAATTATAAAAGGTTTAGCGGTTAGCGAGGCTTAACGAAAACGAAAAATACAAAAAAACGAGCGAAAAGCAAAAGAAACGGTCTTTTGCGTGTAGCAAATAAAACAAATTGTATATATTTGCGAAGAAATTGTCTTTTGACTCATACGAGCAAGGCGAATAAACTTCTAATTACAAATTATAAATTAAACAGCATTATGAAAAGAACAGCCTTATCCCTTTTGGCTTTTGCCTTGGGTCTTTCTTCACTGTTTGCCCAACAGGCCATCTTTGAACGTCAGAACATTGTATCTCCCCAGAAGAACGAGGACGGAACCGTAACCCTGCGCCTGCGTGCCCCGGATGCACAGAAGGTGGAAGTGATGGGCGATTGTATAGAAGGTCACCGCAAGGCTATGACGAAGGACGAGAACGGCATCTGGTCCTTTACCACCCAGCCTCTGGCACCCGAGCTTTACAGCTATCGTTTTTATGCTGACGGAGTGGAGCTGCAAGACCCTGCCAACTGGCATCGCAGTCGTGACGTTCGCAGCTTCATGAGTACCTTTATCATTAGTAAGGAAGAGGGCGACTGCGGCTATCTGTACGGAAACCACAATGTACCTCACGGCAATATTCAGCAAATCTGGTATGACAGCAAGACCTTGGGCATGGCCCGCCGCATGAGTATCTATACGCCTGCCGGATATGAGAAGGGCGGCAAATACCCTGTTCTCTATCTGCTGCACGGAAGCGGTGGCGACGAGGACGCATGGCTCACCCTGGGTCGTGCCTCGCAAGTACTGGATAACCTGATAGCTGCCGGCAAGGCTGTTCCCATGATTGTGGTAATGACCAACGGACATGCCGACAATGATGCCAGTCCCGAGTTCACCGCCCTGGCACAGCGGAGCCGTCAGAAGGCCAGCTTCGAGGAGAGCTTCCCCGAGATTAAAAGTTACATAGAGCAGAACTTCCGCGTTAAGGAGGGGGCCGACAATACCGCCATGTGCGGCCTTAGCATGGGAGGCTTCCATACCTTCCACCTCAGCCTGATGAATCCCGGTATGTTCGGCTATCTGGGTCTTTTCTCGGCTGCCGTGCGCATGAACCGCAACTCAGACAAGAGCATCGACCAGCAGATTGCCGAGGACCCTCAGGTAAGCGGTCAGATTGCAGCTGTCTTCAACGCCAAGCCCCATCTTTACTGGATAGGTATTGGCAAGACCGACTTCCTGTACGAGCAGAACAAGGGGCTGCGTGCTTACCTTGATAAGATGAAGTATCCCTACGAGTACTACGAGAACGAGGACGGACACATCTGGCGCAACTGGCGCATCTACCTGACCATCTTTGCCCAGAAACTGTTCAAATAGCGGTCTTGCTTGCCAAGTACATACCCAGTATCAGGGTTACGGTACCGCAGACAGCCATCACCGTAATATGTTCGTCCAGTATCAGGTATGAGAAGAACATGGTGAAGAACGACTGCAGGTAAATGATATTGGTGGCACGCACGGTTCCCAGCCTTTTCAGCGTCCAGTTCCATGCAACAAAGCACAGCATGGAAGCCACAACCCCCAGATAGAGCAAGTTCACCCATACGGTGGGCTTGCTCAGTATTTTTATATCCGTCTGCAGGGGGCATTCTGTCCACAGGTAGGGTAGGATGGTCAGTATGCCATAGAAGAAAATCTTGCGCGTTATGAACAGCGAATTGTAGTGCCTTGACAGCTTCTTTATCAGCAGCGAGTAGCAGGCCCACGTCAGCGAGGCACCCAGGGCCAGTATGTCTCCCTTGGGGTTCAGGTGTAGCATCAGCTGTCCGTTCAGAATCACCAGCGCCATACCCGTGAAGGCCAGCAGCGAGCCCACCGTCTGCCTGGTGCCCATACGCTCGTCCTTATAGAAGACAGACATCAGCACGGCCGTTATCAGCGGGGTGGAGCCCACCAGAATGGCTACGTTCGATGCCGTCGAGAACATCAGCGCCATGTTCTCGGTCAGAAAGTACAACGAGCCGCCCATGATACCCAGTATCAGCAGCAGCAGCTCGTCCTGCCATGTATCGGCCCACGGCCGTTTGTATGACAGGAACCAGATGCAGGCGTAGCCCAGCACAAAGCGGTAGATGAAGATGTCTGACGGCATTAGCCCCTCCGCCAGCAGCATTTTTGTGGATACAAACGTCTCGCCCCAGATGGCACAAACGCACAGGGCCACCAGTATTGCAATATGTTGTTTTATCTTTCCAGTCCAATTTCCCATAGACATGTATTTCCTAAATCGAGGTGCAAAGTTACGATTAAGCGAGCGAAATGCAAAAGAAAAACTGATTTTCTTTTCATTTCCGAGCGGAAGGAATTTGGGCGACAGCCAAAGTTACAAAAAAATGAAAGAATGAAGGAATGAAAGAATGAAAAATTCAACCAAAACGAAAACCAAAACTTTTTTCTTGGGTAGCGAGTGGCAATTATGAATTGTGAATTGAAAAAATTCCCATTTAACTTCATTCTATAACTCCCGAAACTAAAATTATGAATTAAAAAAGTTTTGGTTTTGTTTTTTTTTGTATATTTGTCCCCGAAATCAAGAAAGACCAGTAAACATCCCAAAATCGTATCATTATGGAAGCCATTATAGAGCGAACACCCCGAAGAGTCACCGTCAGCATGAGCGTACGGCGGTGGAACCGTATGTTGCAACTGGAAGAGACCTACAAGCTGGCTCGCATCATCAAGCGCAGTATGAAGCAGATGGACTTCGAACCAAGCATGACCCCGGATGAGGCCGTCGCAGCACTCAGAGCTTTATGAAAGTAAGAATATCTGAGGACTTCCGCGTGGCCTACCTGCGCGACGTGATGAAGCGCATGGAACAAAACTAATACTTTCCCCACACTCATGACTCCGCTTACGTCTATATATGATTTTGGTAGCACTTCGACGTTAAGGAGTGTTAAGGACGCGAAAATAGTGGCCTCAACCTTTTGTAATCTCGATAATTTAATTACTCACTCACTCACTCACTCACTCAC
>JAGCPD010000050.1 GCA_017645305.1 Bacteroidaceae bacterium
ATTTCATCATCACGCCTCCGTCCTTTAGTTGTTTCATTACTGCATCATACCACGCGCCCCTTCAAAAGAGCAACTCTCAGCACCTACTTTCTGCGCTTCTTTCAGAGCTGTTTCCAAATCTGATTCTAAGAGATCGCATATTCCAAACAATTCTTTGTCTTTGAACAAATAATTAATCAAAGCTGCCGTTGTCCAATCGCCTGCACCAGCAGTATCCACCACTTTCTCATTAACAACGGAGTCTAGATGCTTCCAACCAGAATCGAAACGGTAGCTCAATCCCTTTGCCCCTTGTGTCTGTATAAACAACTTACCCTTGTAGTCTTTAAACTGCTCGATGTCTTTTATCCTCTGCTCCGAGAACTTGACTATTTCAGCCACCTCAACGCATTTGTTGAACAAGCTGACATTTCCACCTCTGCTGGAAGGCTCAAAGAATATCACCGATCCTTTTCCCTTGAATGTGGTAGCCAACTTTAAGATGGCGGGCGAAACCCTGTCGAAGAAGAAAACCTTGGGCACAAAGCTTATTCTCTCTATTACCGCTTTCGCCTGTGGCAGCGTCAGCGACTTGAAATCCATATAGAACCGCCTCGCATTATTGCGTGACTCAAACTTATGTGTGGGAATGCCATCCTTGTTGATGAGGTTGCGCTGCACTATCACCGGTGTCTTGCCGTCTTGCGTAGAGACAAAATCCGTGTGTACATGGTGCTTCTTCATGTCGTCCAGTACCCTCACACCATCTTTCGTTCCGTCCAGACGAGCGATGGGATAGGCATCCCACCCCATGTATGAAAGTATCATCATCACATTGCCGCACGTACCACCCACATAAAAGGATACTGGAATATGGTTTCCTTCCCAAATCAACACATCCAGGCTTATCAGGCCCGTTCCGACTATGATATTATTTGTTTCAAGTTCCATGGTTCAAAATTCATACTTCAGGATTAAGCCTCTCCACCAATTCCGCTTTTACCTTCTCCCATGCCACCTGCGGGTTATACTCCACTTGTGGACCAAGAATCATTTCCGTATCTGCAAGGAATTCCTCATCCTGTAGTTTTCCGTCCATATTCAGCACAAATTCCTTGTACGTGGGCAGGTGTGATGACGTAAAGCCTAGATATCGCTCATAGCTCTCCATCACTTTCCCTTTATCCAACTCGGGGTGCATCGACAATATTTTCCACAGGTCAAACAAATCTCGTCCTTTTCTTCGCTGATACACCGCCCGCAGCTTTGTCCCTGTCAGCTCTGCCAACTCATACGTCAACACTTCGCAAGTCCCTTTGAACCACGAACTATCCACCGCAAAAGGCACTCTCACCATTGGAAACACACTGAAGTGCTCCTTACAGTTAATCTCCACTTTCAAGTGAATCTCACCTGCATCCATATCCGTCGGTTGCACCTTGAACACCAGCGTATTGTTGTGCTTCTTCTGCTTCACTACGGGGTCGCCAAGCCAGGAGAGAGTTTCCCGCAAATGGTCAAGCGTCTCCTTGATGGGCTCTGCCTGCACTTGCACCAGGTCGATGTCCTCCGAGTATCTGGGCTGCGGACTCAAATACAGCTTGCCCAATGCTGTGCCGCCACGAAACGCCAGATGCTCCGAAAGAAATGCATCTCTATAAATCGATACTAACGCACGGCAAACTATCAAGTCTTGTTCGATGAATTTATTTACCACCCACGGGGCCTGTTCACTCCACTCAGTAATATAACTGTCAGGTATCATAGCTCGTCAATCTCTATGGTTTCGTTCACGATAATTCTCCACTTGGCGTTCCGCTGACTGATCTCGCCGCTCTTACCTACCTTCAATGGCACATACTGGAGCACGTGGTGGGAACACTTCAACAGACCATATACCGACTCAGCGGCTTCATCTTCCTCCAGCACCTCGTCTAGAATATAACCCAGACGCTGCAAACTGGTTACTGGTACCTCCTTTGCAAAGTCAGCGCTTAAGTGCCCATAATCCAGTTTCTCAGCCAGTTCAGCCAGTACAGTGGCTGCCCGCGAGACGCTCCCTGTCTTAGCCTGATACGTCAGCAAATCCACTGCCGTCAGTTCAGGACACGACACATTAATGTAGCCCGTCCGCGTTTGCCGTCTCTCCACGTATGCCTCAGGAATATGGCTCTTGCAGAAATAATGCGTAAGGTATTTCTCTCCCTTCTTGTCACGCATGGCGGGAGGCTCTATCATCACGCTGAACCGTAGCGGGACCTGATGCGAAGCTCCGTGATAGCTTGCCGCACTCAGCAGAGCCACATAGTATTTGCGTCCCAGGTGGTGCATCATGTCGTCCAAGTAAAACGACTGCGGCACAGCCCCGCGCAGTACATACTCATCCGGCACTATGACGTAAAAGCCGCGCAGGGGCGACATAATCCGTCCCTTGCTGACCTCCCTGGTCAGCGCCCGCGCAATGCTGCTGGCACTCATGTCAGAGAATACCTGCACCACCTCATCGTGTGTGAAGGTGTAATTGCCTCTGAGCGGCTTATCGTATATCCAGCTTGCTATGCCCGCCATTATCTTGTATTTGTTATTTCGTTTGCAAAAATAGACATTTTTTGTCTAATTTCGCAAACTAAATGTTTTTCTTTCCCAATTATTGCGTATTGACTATTTTTATTGACCAGCATCAATTCTCATTGTACGCTTCCCCAGTAATCCAAAGTAGAAAAGGCTCACTTGACTTGTTGAGTTCCTTTAAAGCATTCGCATCCTCTATGGTGTAATCACGGGAACTGACATTATAGATGGCGACACAGTCGTTGAACTCTAAGCCAATCAACAAACCGCCCAACGACAGGAGCTTGCTTGTGAGCAGGGCGATACCAAAACAGACGTTTTCACTGATGGGCTTTAAAGTTTTCTTATGCTCACGTATCATATGAGATACAATACGGTAGAGTTCAAAGGGGTTCTGCTCATCAGCGTAGGTAATGCTCAATGGATCGTGAAACAACTTCTCCTCAAAGAACTGGTGGTATTCCTGCATCAGGTCATCCGCTCTACGTGGACTATTTTTGGATGGGAACGGCAAAACCGGGAACATATCCGAGGGTTTGAAGGTATCATAAATTCCTCTCAATAATTTCACATGGCGCTCCCCAATCAAGGCTATCAGAATGCAGATTCTGTCAAGAATAGCCTCAACGCTCAACATGGACTTAAAACCAGGCAAAGCATCCACGTTGTCAGTAGCTACATTGGTCTCAATGCCTTTGTCAATCTCCACATTCTCAGATACAGTGATGAACAGGTTCTTGGTCTTTTCATCCTTCATCTTGTTGAACAAAGCCTTGGCAATGTTGAAATAGAAAGCTCGGGGCAGCGAACTCACATCCAAAATTACATCACGATACGGGGTCAGATCACGCTCTCCCACCTGACGACTCATCATGGCAATGCGCTTCTCCCAACTCTGGGTGGTGTCAATCGGAATCTCAAAAAGCGAGAATCCATATTTCTTCTGGAGGGCTTCCAGCTCCTTAATATTGTCCTTATAGAGTTTGCGGTTCTGAGCATGGTTGCCACTGTCGGGGAAATCGAAGGTGAGGCAATCCAGCTGTAACCCTTTCACGTTTTCAAGTAACAGAGCCAGCGTATTGTTCATACGGGGGTCAAAGCCCTTGCCCAACAGGAACAATACCTTCTCTTTAGGATTGTCACCGTAAAACTCCTTGCAGAATTTTACCAACTCATCCTTTCCGTGGTATTTAACGTATGATTCCCATCTATACTTCATCGCAGTGTCTCTTATTATGCAGAATGTGCCCATTGGTTCAGGCGGTACAATGACAACTTGCGCCAACCGCCACGACGCAGGGGTAGGTGTGCATAGGCGCACAGCCATTCGTTCAAGTAAAAAACAGCCCAATTCTGATCTTTCTTACCTTGTGTACGGGGTACTTTATAAAGCAAGTTATTGGCCATGCAGTCTTTCAGTAGAGTTGCCAACTCTTCATTGGCCTTGTCTTGGAACCAGAAGCCATCCTGACTATACTGACCAGTGTTCTCTTCCTTCACGGCAAAACCGCTTACCGTGCGGTAAGAATAGGTGGGGCTGAAGGTCTGCTCACGGCAATATTCAATCAGATGCATCAGGAAGGTGTAGATTTTGTTTCCACGTTGCAGTTGCTTGATGTCCTCCAAACGACTTTTGCAGTATTCGTCCACAATTTTGTCCTGGTCTTCAGGCGTAAGGTCATAACGGGCAGTATCCATAATCTTCTTGGAGAGCAGCATTTCATACATTTTGGAGGCTATGCTCAGGAATTGCTCAATATTACCGGAAGCCAGGTCAATCAGGGTCTGCTGTCCGTAATACTGTGGCAACTTACTAATTTCACCGGGCAGCAACTCTTCCGCATAGTCGTTATAGTCCTTGCTCAGGATGCCCATGATTTCCTGATAGTCATATTCAAACAGACGGGGAACATTATCCTCACGGGAAGCGTAAATCAGCAAGGCACGGCAGTGCTTGGCCCGGTCATATGGGTCTTCCTGACTGATGGTTTTTAGACATGTCTCATAATTGGGATAGCTTGCCAGCTTTTCGAGCAGGGCAAAATATCTCTTACTGGCTTCGTTATAAACCGCATTATAGTTTTCTGTGGAGATCTCAGACAGATAGGTGAAAAGATCTACTCCATCGTAAGATACCTTGGAACGCATGGAGGCCACGCCTTTGGCCATCTGATTGAAAAGACGCTGGGAAAGCATCTCCAGCTTGATGACTTGATAATCGCGGCCCTGGACGTTGTTGTCACTCAAGATATCCTCGGTACTCAAGGTTTCCAGACGCTCCGCAACCCACAGAGTAGCATGGATGCGACGCTCAGCTACCTCACCACGGATGATGCGCTTCTGGAGTTCAGTAAGCTTATGGGCATCGTCTATCTGGAAAATAAATTCACCACACAGAGGCTCACCCTTATAGCTGAACCATTCAGCTTTCATGGCATTCAAGGCAAACAGTTCATCGTTACCATCAATACCATCAGCAGGCACCACAAAAGTATCTAGGAACTCACAGACCTTCCGCTCCTGCTTGGTCGCCCAATCGAGCAAATCCTTGCCAGTATAGCTTTCCCTCAGCTCACCGAACTGGTATATTGGATCTTCGGGGGTATAGACAATATCTTGGAGGGAAGTATATTTGATACTCGCTAACGTCATGCAAGTCTTGAGGGTTGCCAGCACAATACGTGCATTGAGCAATGAGAGGAAATAGCGTCGCTGCTCCCTGCGGCCAAACAACTCATCGTCTTCAAGGAACTCATAGTCGCGCCCCATCAAGAGATAGACGCCGCATTTCTGAATCACACCATTATTATCCTTTACGCCAAGTTTTACCAATTTCTTAAAAATGACATTATGGCTCTTGGCCGTAACACGTTGCAGAACTGAGGGTGAGAAGAGTCGTAACAGGGTGGTCTTACCCGCCCCCGGTGAACTCAGAATATATGACAGCGTACCCCATAGCGAATCATTCGCATGGTTATCCTCTAGATATGACAAAGGCTCTACGGAAAACAGTTCAAGGAACCGCTCGTCGGTCTCAATCCTTTCAGAGGCTCGTATGGCAAATGGGTTCTTGTAGTTCATACTGAGTCAATTATGACGGCTAATACGGGGAAACAGTCCCTTAAACTCCTGGTCATTGTCGGTATCCTGCCACAGGATGGGCAGTGAATTGTTTGGCGTGTTGTGAGACAGCACCACGGGCAGCGCACACTCGTCGAAGCCTAAGTAAGGTTTGTTGACACTGCCCACCTTATAGTCTGTATCATCTTTCAAGTTTTGATGTAGATACTTGGGCTTCTCCAACACTTTCATCAGTTCAGGGTCACCGGTAATGTCTGCACTTAAGGATTCATCTAACTTCTGCACAACGTGGATATGGTACTTCACCTTACTATATCCCTGTTTCTCCAAAAACTCATCAAGCCCCTTACTAATGTTCTTCACAGCCTTATCCGTAGCCATGCAAAACAGTATGTCAATATGAATTTCAGGTTGGTTGGCATCCAGTAGATAACTCAAGTGTAGTTCTTCCTTTTTCCCGGTAGCTATTTCTTCATCTGTACGTTCTATGTTTTTAGCACAAAGCTGGTCGATGATTTTAGAAAGTTTTCCTTTGAACTTCTTCGCATTATCATCATAGCGCACAAAACTCTTACCGCTGGCCGTAAAATCGTCAATCAAGAAAATGTTGCGGAAATAAGCTTTTTTAACTCCCTCCAGCTTTTTGTCTCTTCTCAAATCCAAAAGCATATCTTTGAGCTTTTTTTCATCGGGATAATAGTTGGTAAGCACCTGCTCATTGTTAAAACCAGCACTGCGGCGCAGGATGTCGGTATGAGCACCATCGCTGAGTCCAACAACTAATGACGAACGCTTCTCAATGTCAAACTGCCTCTGAACCTTTTGATTACATAGCATATAAGAAGGCATCCGGGCATTCTCCGTAGCTTTCCTAAACAGAATAGGACGGATTTTGGAGTCGTAAAGTAAGTCCACCAGATAGTTCATCTGGGTGGAAGAGATGAACACCAGTTTCTTCTTCACGAAATTGAGCACAGTTTCCCTATCCTCTTCATCAAACTGGTTCAGCCATTGTACCAAACTGCTCATGAAGCGAGTACCAGGCATGAAGCGGTCATAGGCATCATATTTCATGCTGCCCATGAATTCGAGCTCAGGACGTTCGGAGTTTAATCCCATATAATCCCAGTCCATTACGCTTGACAATAGTAGGCTGGCTAAATTACTATTCATACACTAAACTTACATTTGATGATTCCGCCACTTACGGTGAGACGGCTCAAATAATATAAGGTGGCGTCCAGACCCTTCATACCTGACGGGGCTATGTTCCAACAACTCTCTGCATTCTTTGATACACAGTCAACGCTCAATGAAAACTTACTGGTCAGCATTTCATAATCGTTGCCTTCCACGGTTCCGTAATCACCAATACACAAGGTGCGATCAGGATCTTCTATTACCCGTAGTTTGCTCACCTCACGGAAAACCACAATATCCATGCTGTGACTGCTGCGCCACACACGGATGCCTTCCATCTGCTTGTCCCAGATGATTTCACGGCATGTTTCATAAACTAGTTGTGATTCTGTCCGGGTCATTTCTCCCTCAATGGATAATTGAAGGCTGCGCTCTTCAAATTTGTAGTCCACACAACTTTTAGGGAGTCTTTGTTTCAGTTCCTCCTCCAGTGCTTTCAGTTCATTGTCAAAGGGCTGTTCCTTCCACGCTTTCAGTTTATCCTCTTCGCCTAAAACCAATAGGCAGGCACCATTATAGTAGCCCACCTTGATTTGCGGCCAGTATTTCTGGTCAATGGATTTTTGGAACGACTCGCCCACCGACTTGCCACGACCTGTAGCTACCACTATCTGTACACCGTTTTCCAGCAGAGGCATCAGTGCTCCTCTTATCTCATCGCACAACCTATTCTTAAAACGACTTTTGCGGTCTGGGGCAGAAAGCGTACCATCGTAGTCGAAGGCTATGGTGGTAAACTTACCCCTGTTCAACTGACGTACAAAACGCTGGCAGGCCACGCTGTAATGCTCCCACAAAGGGATGTTGTCTCTACCAGCTACGCCCAGTTTACGCAGTACGGCAACATCGAGTGTCTTCTCTGCGGGTAGGATGCGGTTGGTCAGCTTGAAGTAGTCCAAGTTGTAGAGTATACGGCCATATCCAGGCACACCAGGTTTTCCGGGGTCAATGCCACGGGCTTCGCCCAAATCGTTGACAAAGCGGAATGCCTTCAGGAGCATGTCAATGGATGCCAGAGGTCCATCCAACTCTGTTTCTATATAGATGACGGGCACGCTCGTAGGCAAGCATCCAATGGTCTTGTGGGCCAATTCCCGCTCAACGGGCGTTACCAGTGCAATGATGCAGGAGTTCTTTCCACGCTTGTCAAACCAGTGGTGACGGCCGTGACCAAAGTTGCGGTAGTCGCTGAGCAGGGCGGAGCCAAGGGCTGCTTCCGTGAGTTTGGACTCAATGTCACAAGCCACGGGTTCGCCAGCCGCACCATAGAGAACAATGAAGTTCTGGATTCCAGACAGCCTAAGGTTCAACGGTCTTGTTGTCAGTTCAAAGTCCAAGGGATTGAATCCAGAAACGTGGAATTCGGGGCCTTCTGCTGCTTTACATAAGAGTGTAAAAGTGGCGGCCAAGGAGTTGGTAGCAAGGAAACCGTCTTTCTCGCTGGGGATGTCCTCGCACCAGCGTTGCACCTTGGGGTACTGCTGGAGCAGGTCCTCGGTGGGATTATCTTTTCGCAGGGTCAGGCTCATCATGCCTGTCTCGTTATACTTAACGCCATACTTGATGGCATTGAGGATATCCTTGTTCTTGCCACTGGCACTGAGGAAAAGCAGCTTGTATCCACGGATAATCTCTCGACCAGAATACATCAGCTGCAAGGGGGACATCGCTTGCGCCATCACACCATTGCACCGCTGATAGAGTTGGGCTGCATAATGGCAAGCACTGAGCGAACCACCAGAGCCAATGCACACCAGAGGTATCTGCTTGTTCTCAGCAAACAGAAACCGTGCAAGACGAGTCACATCCTGCTGCTCAGCCCATCGAATGGTCTCCGAAAGCATTTTCAGCTCTCCCTTAAATGGCTTTCCCATAATAAAACAAATGACCCAATTGAAAAAAGAAGCATGAATTTAATATACAAAGATAATACTTTCCATATAGATTGCTGGCAACTGATTAGACTATTGGTCAAGAAAAATACTTAGTTGTTTGGCAGTTTTTACGCGTGTCTAGAGCCCCCAAAAACAATAAAAGCAAATTAACAATTAATAACAACTGATGATTTAATGAACTGATTATCATCGTTGTGCAAAACCTCGTGCAAGCTTGTGCAAGGCCTTCCTGCGTTATTCTTCCTATCCTTGCGGCAGATAACCGCATCCATAACCGGACGCACTAAAAACACTTAACAATATATGACAAAATCTAGCACTACTCCAATTG
>JAGCPD010000051.1 GCA_017645305.1 Bacteroidaceae bacterium
AACGATACCCACATAGTCAGAAGCTATCATGGTATCTTTAGTAGCGAAAGCAACCGTAAATTCAGGGTTTTCAGCAAGGTTGTCAGTTGTAGCATGAGAACCAAGTGAAATAATGATTTCGTGCATATCCCACTGACCGCCCCAGGCAGCGTTCATAGCATTGGGCTTACCGTTCTTATCATAAGTGCCGATAATCAGCACGGGTTGTGGCAATAGCCACGCAGTCGATTTGAAACTCTTCATATTGTTATCTGGTTATTTTTGTTATTCTCGCTAAGTAATCGTAATGCTCACCTTCTGCAACCACTTCAACGGCATATCCATTCTTTGCTGCTTGCTCTCTCAGGGTTTCAGCGTCGATATAAAGCCAGTCAAAGGGTTCGCCAATGGTGTCCTTATACTGCATCTGGAAGCTATGCTCACCGTAGTAGCCCATGTCTTCGGGAATGTCAATCATACCCGTTTCATCCTCGAATACATAGCTTATATCCGACGAATCACACAGCACTTGACCTCCAGGAGCCAGAATCTTGTCGAGTTTATGGAAGAATTCAGGCAAACGTTCCAAGGTTCCGACAATTCCTATACCGTTCATCAGCATTAAGATAGTATCGTATTGCCCCTCCAGAGTGAAGAAATCCTGTTCAAGTACCTTCTTAACCCCACGCTCTTTCATTGTTTCTACGGACAATGGAGAAATGTCAATTGCTGTCACGTCGATACCCTTTTCCTGTAAGACAAGTGAATGACAACCAGAGCCAGCCCCTACATCAAGCGTCTTACCCGTAGCTATGTCGAGAGCTTTCCTTTCTATCTCTGGCATAGCCTTGTATTTACGGAAAAGTGTGGTCAACGGTATCTCGTCCTCCTCAAACATCGGGGAGAAGACTCTGAGCCTGTCTGCCTTCTTGTTTTTGCAGTAGTCGGCAATGGCTCTGCCCATCGGGTCCATCTTACTGTTCATCTTACAATTCTGGTGAGAGGTATTTCATTAGTGGAGCAACCATTAGAGACTGCATCATTTCATTGTTCCGAAGTAGACTGCAAACCTCTTCCCTGGTTAACAGATGGACTTCAAGCTCTTCCGTAGCGTCAAGATGTTGCTCTGAAATCTTTTCCACTCCAATAGCCAGAAAACTGTGTGCAAGGTTGGTCATCGTACTAGGATTAGCAGATAGCACCATCAGTTCCTTCCATTCACCGCCACCGAAGCCTGTCTCTTCCTGTAGTTCACGTTTAGCAGCTTCAAGAGGCGTTTCCCCTTCTTCCATCACACCGCAAGGAAGTTCGTAGCAAGTACAACCTAACGCATGTCGATACTGACGTTCCATAACGAAATGACCATCTTTCGTGATTGCTATGATATTCACCCAATCAGGATATTCAAGTACATAGTATTCTGGAACGATACGGCCATCAGGCAATTCGCACTTGTCACGTCTTGCTGTCAGCCAAGGTCTTTTAATCAGATATTCCGATTCCAGTACCTTCCAAGTCTTTTTATAGTCTATCTTTTCCATATTATTCTTCAACCTCACAATGTAAGAATCCCATTTCCTTTGCCTTTTCCTCGTTCATCAGGAAGTAGATGGCCTCGCCCTCGTTACAAAGTTCACCCTTCGAGTTGGTTATTTCTGCACTGATATAGGCCAGATTCCTCACCTGTTTAGAGACTTTAGCACGAATGGTAAGCTCTGGTTCTGTAGTGGGAACTGCCTTACGGAACTTCACATTAAGCTGCACTGTATAGCCACTGGTCTGTAGTTTTCTGGTGACTACCCATCCGCACACTTCATCAATCAGCGTACTCAGAATACCACCGTGCATTGTATCTACCCATCCCTGATAGTTGTGTTGGGGATGCCAGGTACTCACGATATAGTCACCATCCTCATAGAACTCCATGTGAAGCCCAATGGGATTGTCAGGACAGCAACCGAAACAGTTATATCCCTCATGGTTGCGCCAAGGATTTATAATCTTTTTCATTTTTGCTTCTTCAAATAATCAAATAAGTTAATGGTTCCAGCATCCTCTTCGACATTAAGGTTCGGAACTCTCTCAACCATTCTTGTAGCGCCACTTGTCTTATTGACATAGAAATGCACAAAAGCACCTGTGTAACTGCGGAATATCACTTGATACGCAGAGTCCGTCTCTTCGCCCATTTGCACATACATGATGTCGGGATTGTCCTTTGCTACGCTCCAGTCATATTCCCTATGGCAATAGTTGTTCACACCCTCAAAAGCCGTTTCTTTCGTAATGGTTCTTAGCGTATCTTCCGACTGCACATCAGAGGACTGTGTATCATTCACCTTGATATTATTGCATGAGCATAAAAACAAGGCTACAAATATGAATATAAAGGCGATGTACTTCATTGGATTTCTTCTAATGCTCCTGTCTCTGAATCAATGATAAAACCACGAACCGTTATATCTTTCGGCACAAGAGGATGGGTCTTGATAGTCTCAACAGTCTTGCGAACAGATGTTGGAGTGTCCTTGAAGCCCTCTAACCATTGGTCGAGGTCAATGCCACACTTACGGATGGTGTCAAGCGTTTCATCCGTCACACCACGGGCAATCATCTCGTGATGGAAGTGGTCGTAACTCATGTGGCAAGCTCCGCAATGCGAGTGCGCGACCACCATAATCTCCTGTACGCCCAGTTCATAAATGGCCACTATCAGGCTACGCATGGCTGAGTCGAAAGCCGAAATAACCAAACCTCCAGCGTTCTTGATAATCTTCGCATCACCGTTTTTCAGGCCCAAAGCTGCAGGCAAAAGTTCTGTCAGTCTGGTGTCCATACACGACAGTACCGCCAGTTTCTTGTCGGGATACTTGCCGGTCAGATACTTCTCGTAGCCTTTTTGCTCTACGAAACTCTTATTGAAGTCGATAATCTGGTCTATCATATCACAAAACACATTAAATCTGCGTGTAAAGTTACGAAAAATCAATGAATAAGTGCTACCTTTGTACCCAATTATTACGATACTTTAAGAAGAATGATAAAAATTGGTCTTAAACATACGAGTGAATTGACGGTTACTGATGCCGTTACTGCTATTCAGATGGGGTCTGGTGACATGCCTGTACTGGCTACTCCTACCATGATGGCATTGATGGAGAATGCTGCCATGCTTGCTGTCGCTGATGAACTGCCAGAAGGTTGCACGACCGTTGGCGGTCATATTGAATCTTCACATTTGAAACCCTCAAAGATTGGAGACAGAGTATCTGCTACAGCCGAAGTGACTAAAGTTGATGGCAAGAAGATAGAGTTTAAGGTGTCTGCTTTCTCTGGCGACATTCTTCTTGGTGAGGGTACACACCTGAGATTCATTGTTGACAGAGAACGGTTTCTGTCGAAGCTTGGTTAAGTGAATTATCAGGAGCTTAATCCATAATGCAAAAAGAGGAACCTCATTGCTGAGATTCCCCGCAAGTCCTCTTTCAAGGCATATAGAGAGTTTACGAAGTTACCTGCGTCCAAAGTGACCACCGTTACCGCGACTTGTGTTCATTGCCATGTGACGGTCTGAGCCGTGACGGTTATTGTGTGTTGCTGCTGGCTTTCCGTGATGCGGAGCCGGAGCTGGTGCATGGCGATGCACTGGAGGTGCAGGATGATGCACAGCG
>JAGCPD010000011.1 GCA_017645305.1 Bacteroidaceae bacterium
GATGGATAGAACCATCGCTGAATGAGAAGAGAGACTGGAAGTCATCCATTGACTCCACGCCCTTGATGTGTCTTGACAATTGTACTGCCGTTTCAATATCGGCCATATCGGCTTCAACTGGCAAAGGGAGAACATATTCATCCTGACATTCTTCAAGTTGACGTGAATACTCTTCCTCTGTAATATTTTGCTCCAGCATGTCTGCATAAAGACGGAAGAAATTGCGCTCCCTCGTGCGGTTATTTACTGCACGAACCAATAACTCGCCGACACGGTCAACCGAACGTTCTATGTTGAAGGTGTTGTTCTTTGCCACCCCAGCAAAAGCCGTATAGTTGCCATCGGTAGCGACTGTTATTTTCATGTCGTTACCTACAACTGTTGAAATCGTAATGCTGTTCATAATTCGTTCTGTTTATTTGTTTTCGGGTGCAAATTTACTACTTTTCTTTTATATAACAATGGAAATTATAACTTTTTTGAGAATGAAGGTCACGGAAGTAAGTGCAAAAAGCGTGCCATCTGTATCAACACAAAGGCGTTATAAAATATTAAAAATGTTAATTTTTGGAGTTTCCTGCACTCTACAGAATCCACGTCATCACTTTTCTACCATTTAATCCGCAAACAATTGTATTACAATTAGATACAAATACCGTGAATGTGATGCCTTACAAGCTGTTCACATTTCAGATGTCAGCGCCTGGTGCAAAATTAATTTCGCGGATTATTCTGCAAATCCTCTATTCTATGCTCATCACCTTTACATGGACGGGAAGGAGATTTCAAAACTCGTTATACCCAATGGTACAGACAGGATTGGTGCGTACGTCTTTGACGGCTGCGAGAGCCTGTCTTCTGTGGTAATCCCTAATACCGTAAAAAAGATTGGAGAAAATGCTTTCCGTAATTGCACGGATCTGGGGTCTGTAACCTGCTTAATCAAGACTCCCTTCATATTAGATGAATCCGTATTCTGTTGTGATGGAAGTTATATTTACGACACAGTCTATATGCTGGCAACCCTCTTTGTGCCTCGCGGCCGCGATAATTTCTATGCGCAACTGGACGGATGGAAAAAGTTTAGTAGCATCCAGACTACGGAAACACAGTTTACCATAAGCTACATAGTTGACGGTGAGCCTTACAAGGTATATGAGGTTCAGGCAACGGACGTGGTTACGCCTGAACCTTCCCCCGTAAAGGAGGGCTATATTTTCTCTGGCTGGAGTGATATTCCCTGGTATATGCCTGCTGAGGACGTTACCGTGTATGGTCACTTCACTATTGATCCCGAGTATGAAACGGGTGTTGAGAACATCATAAGCACGGAATCTGCGGAGAGGTCTTACTACACAGCAGATGGCCGTAAGCTTCCAGCTCCCCAGAAGGGCATCAACATCATCCGCTACTCCGACGGCACGACCAAAAAGGTCTTGGTTAAATAATCCAAGACATTACCCAAATGTTCCTGCTTGAGGCACCTCGATTCATCTGTCGGGGTGCCTCACTGTTTTTGAGGCTTACTTTTTCAAAAACAAGTCCGCAATGCCTGTTTATCGGCACTGCGGACACATGATTTCTCGCTTTTCAACTTTTAGCAGACAGCAATATAAATAACTGTAATTATGACAATATGTGGAGAATAATTCGTATATTTGCTCCAAGAATCCCTGGCAAGCAGGGTAATGAATAGATGAAAGAGCAGCAACGGACATATATCGCCATCGACCTGAAGTCGTTCTACGCTTCAGTGGAATGCGTGGAAAGGGGGCTTGACCCGCTGACCACGAACCTGGTGGTGGCTGACGAGAGCCGCACGGAGAAGACGATATGTCTGGCTGTGTCGCCCTCACTGAAGCAATACGGTATTGGAGGCAGGGCACGGTTGTTCGAGGTATATCAGAAAGCACGGGGCGTGAACTTCATCATCGCCAAGCCACAGATGGCGCACTACATTGAGATAAGCTCGAAAATATACAGCATCTATCTGAAATACATTGCACCGGAGGACATCCATGTCTATTCTATCGACGAGGTCTTTATGGACGTGACAGCCTATTTAGGCACCTACAAGCTGACCGCACACCAGCTGGCAATGAAGATGATTCGCGACGTACTCTCACAGACAGGCATCACGGCGACGGCAGGCATCGGAACAAATATGTATCTGTGCAAAGTGGCAATGGATATCATGGCGAAGAAGATGCCGGCGGACAAGGACGGGGTGCGCATTGCCGAGTTGGACGAGATGACGTACCGTCGCGAGCTGTGGAATCACCAGCCACTGACTTCCTTCTGGCGTGTGGGCAAGGGAATTGCACAGAAACTGGCGATATACGGGATAGATACAATGGGTAAACTGGCACGTATGTCGGTGCAGAACGAGGACTTGCTTTATAACCTCTTTGGTGTAAATGCTGAACTGCTGATAGACCATGCCTGGGGTTGGGAGCCATGTACGATGGAGGCTGTAAAGGCTTACAGGCCGGAAACAAACTCCTTCAGTAGCGGACAGGTGTTGCAGGAACCTTATAACTTCCGGAAGGCCCGCGTGGTAATACGCGAGATGGCTGAGGGTATGGCGCTCGACCTGGTAAGGAAGCGGCTTGTGACCGACCAACTGGTGCTGACCGTTGGCTATGATGCGGAGAGCCTGACACGTCCCGAAATCCGCGCTAAGTATCACGGTGAGATTACCACCAACTACTATGGGAAGCCCGTACCCAAACACGCACACGGTTCGTATAACTTCAAGAAGCCCACGTCATCATCACGACTTATCATGGATGGCGTGGCGGAAATCTTTGACCGTACCGTAAATCCCGACCTGCTGATACGCCGCATGAACCTGACTACCAACCATGTGATGGCGGAGTCAACGGTAAACAATAAACCGTCAACTCCCCAGCAACTGGACCTGTTTACTGACTACGAGGCACTGGAGAAACAACAGCAGAAAGAACAGGCACGGTTAAAAAAGGAACGGCGTATGCAGGAAGCACAACTGAAAATAAAACAGCGATTCGGCAAGAATGCCATCCTAAGAGGCCTGAACTTTGAGGAGGGGGCTACTGCCAAAGAACGCAACAAACAGATTGGAGGGCATCGTGCGTAATGATAACTATGGGTTAGCGGTTAGGGGTTAGCGGTTAGCGGTCCATTATTAATTGTTAATTGTTAATTATGAATTGATAAAGGGTTAGTGGTTAGAGAAAGAATGCTCAATGAAAATAAAATGGAGAACTACGATGATATTATAAACCTGCCACATCACGTTTCGAAGCGTCATCCGCAGATGACGATGTGGAATCGTGCAGCTCAGTTTGCACCCTTCGCCGCCCTTTCCGGCCATGATGAGGCTATTAAAGAGACGGCGAAGGAGAATGAAATCAGTTTCAGAGAGAAAGAGGAACCACCAGTTTAAACATTATGTTGCGTCCCATGTTATAAATACCACGACGACCGGTAACGTTGTTCACATCGGCGTACTTCAGACGGCTTAAATGATTCTGATAAGCTGTATTCAGCACGTTGTCAACAGTGATATATAATTCTGCCACTTTCTTCCCCTTCAACTGTACATCGGTGCCTGCCGAAAAACTCAGCAGCGCATAGGCTGGCGTAACAGTCTCTGTATCGTCGGCACTATAGATATGCGACTGCCTGAGGTAGTAATCAAGACCAACAGCAACATACAGGTTATTAAAGAGTGCTTTATGCGAAACATTCTGCTCATGGTGATGGGCGACTGTGGTATGCGAATGATGTAAGAGCTCCCACTTCAGTTCCGAAGTCCAGCGCGGTGCAGGCGTAAAAGGAAGGTACTTGGTCTGGGCGGGCTGGTTGAGCAACTGCGCATCGACAAACGAAAAGGTGTTGGCAAAGTGGATGGAATGTATGGGATGAAAATCCAAACCAACCTCGAAGCCTAACAGACGGACATCTCCCTGTGTATAGGCATAGGTAAGGTATCCCTCCTCTATCTCCCCGGGCAATCTGTGAGTAAAGATGTAATTGTTAATGCGGTTGGCAAAGAAAGCCAACTGAGCCGAGAAGTAACGCGAAGTAAAGTCGAGGCCCAAATCAGCCTGCAAACTGTATTCTGCCTTTAGTTGCTGACTGCCTATCTCGTAACGGATGGAACCCTCGTGAACTCCGTTGGAAGCCAATTCCGCCATGTTGGGCGTACGGAAGCCACGGGCCAGATTCATACGCACATTAAAGTGCCTGTTGATGTTGCAGACAGCACCAATACTGCCCGTTACGCCGTCAAAGTTACGTGTAAAATCAGTAAAGCGCATTTGGCCGTCCTCCTCCAGTCCGTCTCCGTGCAGATGACGATGGTCAAAACGCACACCGCCATTAAGTGTCCAGCGTTCGCCCAGTGTCTTGGTGGCAGTGGCATAGAGGCCAACATCAAAGAGCCGGTAGTCAGGAATCAGGTATTCCTCGCCCATGTTACCGGACTGTTGGTACATACCTCCTACGCCTGCCGAGAGTTTCCAACCCTGGAACTCCTGCGTCACATATCGTATGTCGTAGGTCAACGTGTGAAGTTTGAAGTAGAGCTCGTATTCGTCGGCACTCTCCTCAAACTCCTGACGGCGGTTTTGCTGATAACCTATAATTGCCTTCAGGTAACCCTTAGGAAGATTAAAGAAATTATCCCATACTGCTTTATAGTGATTTACCTGCTGGAAAGGAAGTGCCTTACTGTAAGTCTTGATGTTATCTGTACTGCACAGGAGTTCACCTGTTACCTCGTCACGCTCCCCCTCGATGATGCTTGGTGTCAGATGATAGACGGATGCCGTCAGGTGCGAAAAGCCCCAGGACTTGTTAACGCCTAACATAAGCCGGCCCGCCTGTTCGCCGAACTGGGACCCCGGCACGTAACCGTCATACTTGTTCTTATAGGCATGAGCCATCTTCTGGCTGTAGAGAGCATCCCATACAAATCCGCCTTTGTTACCTGCAAAAGAGAGGTTATACCCAAAAAGACCGTTGTTGGTCTGGTACTCTGAGCCGAAATTGGCACGCATCTCGCCCTCGGACATTACAGAATGAGGGTGCAGGATAACAACACCTGCCATGGCATCAGAGCCGTACATCAGCGAGGCGGGACCTTTCAGAATCTCCACCGAACCTACGCTGCTGCCATCTACCTCTATACCATGTTCATCTCCCCACTGCTGCCCTTCCTGGCGTACACCATCGCTCATTACCACTACACGGTTGTAACCCAGTCCGCGAATGATAGGCTTGGAGATACTACCGCCCGTCGTCAACTGGCTGATACCCGGCTGATGACTGACGGCATCGATGATATTGGCAGATGACGTGGCACGTAACACCTTAGGTGAAACAATGCTTATGGGGGCTGTGGAGTGTTTGAGCTTTGTATCGCCCGTTACACCTGTTACGGTTATTTCATTCAGTTGAAGATGGCGGAAGAACACATCAGTAGAGTCCTCCGCATGATGATGTGTTGTATCATCTTGAGCTGCCATTGATGTGCATAAACACACCATAGGCAGAATGATATATTTTGTATTCATTCTGTTACCAGTTTTTATATTAAAAAATGTATTATACGTAAAGAGAATTAACCTCTAAACGCTGGAGGCCCTCTGGTAACAATGATGCTGCAGCTTTCTATACAATGACCGCAAAGAGGCTGAGCATGAAGTGTGGCACATACAAAAGAGAAATAAATGACTGCACCAGCGGCACCTGCCACAAATGTCAGCGTAAGAAATTGACAAAGCACACAATGGTGCATGGAATCAGAAAGTTGAGACAAATGGCCATGACACTGATGATGCACACATTCGGTACATGATTCCTCGTAGGCTTCTGATTCGTAGTGAATATGCAGAGAAGATAGCAGCAGCGTTGGCAGGAAGACCACCAACAGTATCCATGATGCTATATATCTCTTTCTCTCCAAACTCATGCAGCAAAGGTACAAAAAAAATCCCAAAGTGATGTAAACTCACCTTGGGATTTAATGTTATTTAGAATTATTACTTTTCGATTTAAGAAATCGTCAATGGGATTTCTCCACATGAATTTGGACTTTCTCATCAGGTCTTAATGCACTGGACACCTGTCCTTCTACATTGCAAGACTTGCCAGTCTGAACTCGGCTGTTCTTCAACTCTTCCCAAACATCCTTGGTGCAGTAGCTGTGAACTTCAACAGTGATACCGTCTCCGAAACTTGACTTCATGTCGGCAATCATATCAGCAGGAATATCAGTAATCTCGATGGTAATACCATTTGCATCATGCTTGATATTGTGCTTGATTACATAATCCTGATAATAGAAATTATACACCCTGATAGCAAAGTCATCCTGCTCTAAGATATCCTCTTCTTTCAAAGGAATGATAACCTTAACAGACTGACAATCGGTTCTGATATGGATTGATGTTTTTATTTCATTCCAAGTTGTATGAACCTGCTGGTGAACATCAACCTCTACATTATCGGGAATGGGATCAAACACGTACTCGGGTGTCTCAACATCGCGGATAACACCATTAACGTGCCAACGATACTGTCCAGCAACTTCCTTAACAACATACCATAGAACGTGAGAATCCAGATATTCGGCACCTTCAGCAATCAAATCATTAACCTTGTTCAATGCATCCTGGTTCTTGGTAACATTCTTGCCAGCATTAATCTCAGCCTCCAAGTCAACAACTTCGTCTGCCAAAATTTCTACTACAGAAGGAACTTCCAAAATTACAGGCTGAGTTTTCAGACCATTTTCATCATAAATGTAACGGAACAAACCAATGTTGTTGCCAGTCTTTTTGTCAACCTTGTAGTAGTCTAAATCGCGATCGTTATAGTGTGGATATTTGAATAGGTTAGAAACCTTACCGATATTCCTACTGGTTACGCCAGCCTTGCCTGCGGGACGGCCATAATAAAGGGAAGAACTCTTGTCGTAGAAATCAGGAATTGTACCGTCTGCACGGATGGAGAAACGGGCCGACTCCCAACCGTCATCGGTATGCTTGGGCCATGCAAGACCACCTGCAGGATTCAGAATCTGGATTTTTGCTTTTACTCCAGCTTGTGTTTCCTGACCCTCATAGAACAACTTCTGACCCTGGAAATACACTTCCGTTGAAGGTTTAGTCACCTGTGTATCAGGAGCATCTGGTTCCTGGACTTCGTTATTACAACTAACAAACATAGTTGCCACAGACAAAATTGATAATAAAATGAATGACTTTCTCATATTTCTTCTCTTCATTAAGTTTGATTTCCCACTTTTCATGGATGCATTTTTACGATTTCCATTACAAAGTTATACAATAATATATTAAGTGCAATAAAAACAAATATGAAAAAACAAAAGAATTTACCAAATTGTTGATATGTGTCAATTTCAGCGGGAAGATAATGCCAATTCAAAAAAAAATTATACCTTTGCAGATAATGAAGAAGAAGAAACACCGTTTCATGCGGCTTCTGGCCGGATTACCCTTGTGCATCTTTTACCTGATCAGCGATGCAACCTTTCCTATTATATATTATATAATAAGGTATAGGCGGCGCTTGGTCAGGGAAAACCTGAGATGTTCTTTCCCCGATAAAAGTGAAAAAGAAATCGTTCACATAGAAAAAGCTTTCTACCACAACCTCTGTGATGTTTTTGTTGAATCTTTCAAGTGCCTGAACATCTCCGATGAAGAGTTGCGACGGCGTGTTGACGTTGTGAACTACGAATTGCCCGAACGCTTGGCTTCGCAGGGCAAGAACATCTTCATGCTGCTGGGACACTGCGGATGTTGGGAATGGTTTCAGGAAGTGTGTATGCGCTACAAGAATCCAAAGAAAAACTGCGAGATTTATAAACATATAGAAAACAATTACTTTGCATCGCTGATGCACGAGATACGCAGCCGATGGGAAACCGAGCAGATTGAAATGAAACAAACCGTACGAACCTTGCTGCAATGGAATGCTACGGGCGAGCCTTTCCTCTGCGGATTCATTAGCGACCAGCGACCATATACGAAGGCAAAAGATCATGTCATATTCCTGAACCAGAAAACTTGGTACACGCCTGGGGCAGAGGAGATTGCTAAGAAGGTAAATGCAAAACTGGTATATCTGGATATAGAAAGAACGGTGCGTGGACACTATCGGCTAACGTTCCGTGAGATGACAGTTCCCGAGGGACTGAAGCAACACCCCTACCCCCTTACCGCACTTTTCTTCCATATGCTGGAAGAAACAATACGCCGCCAGCCCGAACTATGGCTTTGGTCACACAACAGATGGATGAAATGGAAACTGACGGGAGGGTGAAAAAGGGAAAAGTGATAGAGTGAAAAGTGAAAAATGATTTCTGTTATTGTTCCTATATATAATGTAGAAAAGTACTTGCGCCGCGCGTTAGACAGCATACTTTCCCAGACATACAAGGATTGGGAAGCCATCCTTGTAGATGACGGCAGTACCGATGGTAGCAGCCTCATCGCAGAAGAATATGCCCGGAACGACAACAGGTTCAAGGTCATACACAAAACCAACGGAGGACAGTCTGATGCACGCAATGCCGGAATGCAGCACATCAACGGAGAATATTTACTCTTTCTCGACTCCGACGATTTTCTGCACCCGCAGCTGATGGAACTGTGTATAGAAGCCATACAACGCGACAATTCCGATATCGTCGCCTTCACCTACGACCGCCGCTACCGTACCATTGGACTCATCCTGCATTTCCTGCGTCTCGGAGACCCCACGCCACACTATAAATACTACAAACATCCGCCGTACATCGTAACGGACAACATATTTGATTACGCTACGGAATATTCCCATCCCAGAGAAATAGACCGCCGCTGGGCAATAAAACATTGTCAGGTATGGCGATGTATGTATAAAACATCCGCTGTTATAGGAATTCCGTTCATCAAGGGCATAATATACGAGGACTTCCCCTGGTGGAGCGAAGTCCTGCTCCACATCAGGCGCTGTACAATCCTAAACCTGCCATTATACTTCTATTATCCCAACCCAAAAAGTGACATCCTGTCTGCCAAACACGCTTATAAGATAGAGAGCCTCCGGCAAAGCATCGAAGCAGCCCAGCGAATCTATGCTTCGGCACCAGAGTGGAAACGAAAGGCTTGGGAAAGCAACTTCCTGGTTCCATTTGAGAATAAATTAAGGGAAAAGAACTGATATTAATATCATTCTGAATATGAATAAAGTTTCTATTATCATACCTATTTATAATGTGGAACGTTATCTAAAACGCGCATTGGATAGCGTATTAGCTCAGACATACCAGAACTGGGAAGCCATTATGGTAGATGACGGCAGCACGGACAGCAGCGGTGAAATTGCTGAACAGTATTGCAGGAAAGACAAGCGGTTCACACTTGTCAAGCAAGAGAACCAAGGTCAGGGCGTTGCCAGAAACAATGCTCTTAAACTAATAAAAGGGGATTACGTGATGTACCTGGATCCCGATGACATGTATCATCCACAAGCAATGGAGATCTGTGTTAATGCATCTCTGCGCGATGGAACTGATATGGTTACCTATACCTACAACCACACATACCGTACACTGAACAAGTGGCTGCATAAACTTGGCCTTGGCGACCTGCACCCCAAGTACAAGCACTATACGAAATATGATTATTTTGTGACTGAGAACATCTTTGAGCATGCAACAGAATGTAATCAACCCATAGGAGTAAACAAGGCGTGGAAGGTTAAGCATTGCCAGTCATGGAGGTGTATGCTAAAGGCGGACCTTGCCAGAAAGGCAACGTTTACACCCGGCGTAAACTACCAAGATGTGCCCTGGTGGGCCGAAATTCTCTTAAACGTAAAAAAAACAACTATCATCAAGTTGCCCCTATACTACTACTATCCAAATCCCTGCAGCTTTGTAATGTCTGCGAAACTGGACAGACACATCCATAGCCTGGAAGTAATCATTAATGAAACAGACAAACTGTTCGAGAATGCGAGTCCAAATCAACGAAAGGCATGGAATCTGAACTTCAGAAAGTCTTTTCAATGTTATCTTGAAAAGAAAAAGCATAAGAAAAAGAGATGTGCAAGGTGTCTTTAGACATGCCATCTAAATCCTTCCATTAACGATGTAGTCTGCAAAAGTTCCCTTGGTGGGCTTTCTGGTGGAACGGGACTTATATTCTAACTTTTGAAACGCGCCTTCTTGAGAAAGCTGTTGAAAGACCTGAGCATTAAAAGGCTTTTCCCAGTAACCTCTCCACCTGACAGTATGTGTGCAGCTCTGAGAGATGTGGGGCATCTGGGCAAACAGTTCCGAAAGTTTCCCGTCAGTCAGAACAATGTGACGGAAGAGTCTGTGAATCAAATAATAATCAAATACACGGGAATGCTGCGTCAGGTAAGTACGAATAATCTCCCTCCAGGCACCAATAATCGGATGATGCGCATGAGCACGAATAAAACAACTCTGGATGAAGGGACTGTATCCCATCTCATCACCCAGATAGATAAAAAAAGGCTGTTGGGCAATGAACTCGGGCATCGGATGACACATATAGTCAGTTGCATCCATCCAGTAACCGCCATATTTCCACAGAAGCTCTACACGACAAAGATCCGAGATATGGCTGGATTTTATTTTTCCGGACTTCCATTTCTCCATAATCTTTTCCGGCAGATCAATCCAGTTGCTAATGTTATCAGCATCCAGAATGACCAGCTCTTCTGTACAATGTCGGCGTATGCTGTCCCAGCACGATTTAACAACTGTTGGCGCTTGCTCTTCGCCTTGCAGCCACATAGAAAATATATACTCCTTAGGGAGGCGTTCCGGAACAGCATCCTTTGGAATTACTACCGGTATATCTCTAACGTATGCCTCACACAACTCTGCCATTACGTGATTGCGCATCTTCCTGCGCTGTATCCTATTCTTCCACAGAGGTACAAGCAAATGTGCAAAAACAGCTTTCCTGAACAAAAATGTGATGTAGTTCATCGTCCTTTTTTTACTTCCTTTTTTCTTCCGATAGTTTAGCCGATTATTATAATCATGGCAGGACTGCATGTTAACAGGATAATCCTATAGGACCTTTTGGAATCTTTCCGGTATTTTCACTACAATCCTCAGTTCAAACATGGCAGGCTTGTTAAGTGCGTATGGCAGACGGCACCACGTTTGGCATTTACACGCAAAGCGTGTCCAACAGTCAAAGTCACGCGCCTTCTTTTCTGTAGCATATCTGATGGTACGGCTACGTTTGTATATGTGTCCCTTCCTTCCCTGAGCCGCACGCTCCACGTCACTCAGCCTTTCCTCAAGAATCTTTCTGTCGGCATAGCCAAAGTGCAAGAGATACAAATCAGGCGCTATATGGAAGTTATGCCCTTTGACACGATGGAAACCACTACCCCACCGGCAAGGCTTTGCAATAATTGACGGCTTTGTGTAGCGGGTACCTATCAGTGCATAGTGCCTTTGGACAAGGAATTCTTCTTCATGTGAGAGATCACCCTCTTCGTCCAGCTTTTGGCCGAAGTCAAGACCTAAAGGAGAAAGACTGACATCAATAGTATGGCGCGACAGAAACTCCCTAAGACCTACGCCCAATTTGGGGTCAACTACAATGTACTCATCGGCATCCACTCCGATTACCAAATCATATCCCTTGGCAAAAAGTTCTGCAGCCTTCTCTGAAAGGAACTTTAACCGTCCCTTCTCTGCCTCCACCACCTGCCATCCTATTTTAGGATTAACAAAGGAATTGGTTCCCTGACAGAAGTTACCAACAACCTGGTCTTCGCCGTCGTAGTATATATATAGGTTCTCCTTTCCCAGTTCACGTCCGTAATATTCCACCCACTTTCGCAGGAAGAAATCATCATTACGAACCATGGTAAGTGCTGCTATCTTTTTCAATTTCCTCAATTTTTATCGCAAAGATAGGAAAAAAAACAGCAATTCGCAAATAAACGTATTCAATAAATGCCTTTGTATATAAAAAGTACCATCTTTACAATCGCTTCCTACAACTGCTGCATATCGTAAAGACGTTTGTAATAACCGTCCTTGGCAATGAGGTCGTCATGCTGACCGCTTTCCACTATCTCTCCCTCGTGAAGGACGTGAATGATGTCAGCATTCTTAATAGTAGAGAGGCGATGTGCAATGGCAATGGTAGTACGGTTTTTCATCAGCCTTTCCAAAGCCTCCTGTACCAGACGTTCACTCTCTGTATCAAGAGCCGAGGTAGCCTCATCAAGTATCAGTATGGGCGGATTCTTTAGAATGGCACGGGCAATGGAGATACGCTGACGCTGTCCGCCGGAGAGACGTCCGCCACGATCGCCTATCATTGTATCGTAGCCGTTTTCCGATTCCATGATGAAATCATGGGCATTAGCAATCTTTGCAGCTTCTATCACCTGCTCCATGGTGGCATTCTCTACACCGAAGGTTATATTATTATAGAAGGTGTCATTAAAGAGGATGGCCTCCTGATTCACGTTGCCAATAAGGGAACGTAAGTCACTGATACGCAGACTTCTGATGTTCTTTCCATCAATAAGAACTTCACCTGATTGTACGTCGTGGTAGCGGGGAATAAGATCTACGAGCGTCGATTTCCCAGAGCCGGATTGTCCTACCAAGGCTATGGTCTTTCCCTTGGGAACAACAAGGCTGATATGCTTCAGCACATTACGCCCTTTCGTATAGCTGAACGAGACATCGTGCAGCTCTATTTCCTTTTCAAACGAAGGAACTGGCTGTGGATTCTCTGGTTCTTTGATGGGATTCTCGGCCTTCAGGATAAAGTCTATTCTATCCATAGAGGCAAGACCAAGAGGTATCTGGTAGGATGCACGCGAAAGCTCCTTCAGCGGATTGATAACGCTATACAGAATAACCAAATAGAAAATGAAGGTGGAGGCATCAATGAGACGAGAGTCGTTTAAGATAAGCGAGCCCCCGAACCAGAGTACCACAACAAGGATGATGGTTCCCAGAAACTCTGACATGGGATGGGCCGCGCTCTGACGGATATACATAGCGTTCACATCCTTACGATACACATCGTTAATGTCCCTGAAGCGCTTCTGCATCTTCTTCTCGGCAATGAATGCCTTTATGATGCGCAGGCCGCCCAGCGTCTCGTCCAACTGGGCAATGATACCGCCCCATTGTCGTTGTACGGATGCCGACTGGCGCTTCAGTTTCCTGCCGACAACACCCATAATCCAGGCAGACACGGGAGCTACAAGCAAGACGAAGAATGTCATCTGCCAGCTTACGGCAAACAGGGTAGCAAAACAGACCAGGATAGCAATGGGATGGCGGATGAGCATATCAACACTGCTGGTGACAGAGTTCTCTACCGTTTGCACGTCAGCCGACATACGGGCAATAATGTCGCCCTTACGTTCTTCCGAGAAGAAACTCAGGGGCAACCTCAGTACTTTGTTATAGACCTCCGTGCGTATGTCACGCATCACTCCGGTGCGTAACGGCACCATAACGGCCAACGAGGCAAAGTAACCCGCCGTCTTCAGGCCCGTCATTACTATCAGCGTCACGCCCATGATGACCAGTGTCAGGAATGTTCCGTGAACGTCAATCAGTTCCTGCACCCAGGCGTATGCATTGTTTACAACCAAATCTTTGCTGAGCGTGTCCCACGTCCATTCCTTATACTCATAGACCGTAGTATCTATCCTGAACAGGATATTAAGAATGGGAATGAGCACAACAAAGGAGAATACGTTAAGCCATTGCGAGACAAAGTTAAACACAACAGACCACACCAGATACTTCCGGTACGGTCTTAGGTAGCGTGCCATTATGGATAAGAACTGTCTCAGCATTCTCCTTACCTTATATATATATTATACCTTATATATATTATAATAGAAAAAATGGGAGTGGTTAAACTCCCATATAGCCAATCAAGGAATGATATTCTCTTCTTTCATGCGAGTTTTTAACTCGGAACGTAAGACGCGGACAGTCATTTCGTATGCTGCGCCTATCTTTGTCTTATTCTTATTCTTTGAACCGAATCTTGTATCCTTCAGGTTTACATACTTCTTGTATTCACCCTTGTCCTTAAAGAAACTGTCAAAGAAACCAGAGAACTTCTCTCTTTGAATTTTGTTCTCTATTATAGGACGAACGTTACATCCCTTATTACCGTCTTTAACGCCTTCAAAGAGTACTACATACACGGCATTTTTCATTGCCTGTTCCTTGGCATCACGCCGATTACGGCCAAACCCTGTAATGCGCAATGTCTCTGATCCGTCAAGTTCAACGTTCAGGCACCTGACAGCATCCTTGTATAATATCTTGTCTTGCGCTTTAGCAGAGTTAGATGCTGCAATAAAAATCAGCATTAACAGAAACATCTTTTTCATAACTTTCAGAATTTAATTGTTTTTTTTGTATCCACATCCTTTAGAAGCAGGCAAAAGCAAGTCTTCTCGGATGCGGAATCCTCTTTTTGATTGGCATAATAGATCATTCCTATCTTTATATCGCTATTCTCTCCCCCTTCTCTGGCAACCAGCAGACAAGCATTGTATCTGTTTTGGAAATAATTCTCAAGCACAAATGTCTGCCTGTCTTTCTCAAGCCGCATGTCAAGGACACGGCCAAGGTATCTCTGCTCTCCATTATACGACAGACTACATGTCGATGCTTTTCTGTCTATGTCATATTTAACTTCAAGCTTTGCCATTGCAGGAGATATTACGCTGTCTTCAAATTCCGTCGAATACTCTATTTCGTATGTAAAAGAATATGGGTTTAGGAAACTATCCTGCGCATACACAGCGTATGCACAGGATAATATAAGAAATATAATCGATAGTGACCTATTCATAACGTATTCAGGCGAAGCCGGTAATTACCACCAAGAGCGGTAATAGTTACGTACCACAACTGTACGGCGTGCGTATGCCACGGCAACGTCACGACAAGCGCTGATGCGAGCCTTCTCGAGCGCAGCTGCAGTGTTAATGCGAGCCTTCTCCATCGTCACAGCATCCTTGTACTTCTGGTCTGTTACGTTCTTTACACGTGCCTCAATCTTCTTCATCAGAGCCTGAGCCTGAGGATAGCACTTAGCACTTGTATCAATAGTAGAAAGGATTTCCATTGCCTGCTCTGCACCAGGACCAGGATTAGGATCTGCACTCCATACAGCCTGTGCCTCTGCCAATACCTGAGCGGCATCGTGGTTAATGTGGCTGGTATAGGTGGTTTCCATCATTGCCAGTGCATCGCGATAGAATGCACATTCCTGTGGAATGGCAGAAAGCTCGAAAAGAGCCTCCTCCCACTTCTGGGCAGAAATAAGTCCCTTAGCCTTCTGCAGAATAGCAGCACCGTTCTTATTGTAATAATCAATAATGCGTGTCTTGCTCGATGCAACAAGGTCCTTCAACTGCTTGTTGGCCTTAATGCTTTTTAATGCACTGGTCATTGCCTGCTCCTCTGTATTACCCATACCAAGGCATTCCGTCGTAGTAGAACCAAAGCAGATATTGCTTTCATTGTCACCGACAGCAAATGAAACCTGCAAATGCTGTATCAGTTTTGTTCCGCTAACTTCGCGCTGTAATGCAGCCACTTTACATGCAAGCACAAAACGTCCGCCGTAACCGCTTTCCATACCCATTGACGAAATCAGGCTTTGAAGACGTCCCTCAAGGATAGAAACGTTGTTTTCGTTCAAACCTTTAATGGCAGAATCAAAAACCGGTGAGAGCATTATCTGTGCAGAAGTGCCCAGTGAACCGAATAACAGGGAAATTGCTATAAGGTGTTTCTTGATTTTCATGATTCTTTTATTTGTTTTGTTAAAAATTTGTAATAGATTCCGAAAAATAATAATTTACAGACTAATCGACACCAACAAGGAATTCAACATATCCAAGTGCATTGGCAGGTCCTTTAGCAACTTTGATGCCAGTCTCTGCCTTAAAGTCCTTCCTTATTTTCTTTGCCCAGTCTTCTGCCTCCATTGCCTCACCCTCTTCATCAAAGAAAGGAATGCGTACATACTCGAATTCTACCATATTGGCAGACTTACGACCCTTCTTACATGACTTATTATATGCATGTTTCTTCACCCAGTCGTATAGGTAATCATCGTATGTGTCTCCGTCATCACCAATTTCATCCTTAATGAAGTTGATACCAGAACCAGCAGCAGCTTTAAAAACCAAAACAACTTTTCGACCATTGTCACGCAGGTCCAGGAAGTAATCAATCAGTTGTTGGCAGAAATCATCGCACTTACCGGCAACAGCCTTACGGATAGCAAGGTCTGTCGGATCAGCAGTCATTTCGATAGTACCTTCTATCGAACCACATGGCTCTGACGTATAAGCATCAACAGCCTTTATCGTATAGCTGATGTTTTTTCTGAGACCAGCTGCTGAAACACCGTAGTCTAAATCGATTCGAATATCAGGATTGGCTTGTTGTAACAGTTCATCCACAGCACCTTTCTCAGAGCCGTAACCATCAGCTGCCTTTGCCATATCCATTGCACGTTCTTTCTTTGTGTTTTTAATAAGACTTTGGAGATCCTTCGTAAAAAACTTACGCTCTTCTAAAACCCTCTGTAATGCCGTTATGGCAGCACCCATCTCACGAGTCTGAACGAACGCATCATTATATTTTGGAATGTATTCCGTCTCGCCATCGTTATCTACTTTTTGCATAAAACCATGATCTTCCATCCATTGGTCTGAAGGGAATACAATGATTGTAGGCATGGCTGCATCCTGAGCGTATGCAACAACACTGATGAAGAGAGCAACCAGAATGCTGATAAAATGTTTCTTTTTCATCTTTTATAATTTTTTGTTGTGGTTATATGTATGGCACTTTAGCGGGAGAAGATACCTCTTACACCTTGTATGATGCCATCCTTTTCAAGGCGCTTGCGAAGAGCGTTAACGTTAACCTGAACCAACAAACCAACTTTCCATTCCTTGTTGGCTGTCTTCATAACGTCACCTGCCTGCTGCGCACCCTTGCTGGTAAGCTGGATGAACTGCATGTAGTCTCCAGACTCAAAGAATCCGTCGAAATACTCCTGATGAGCATCATAACCTTCCGGGCAGAGAGGAGGGAAATTGCCCTGAGTGCCCACATCGGCTGCGGCTAAGCCTTTGAACAACAAGCCATGAATGGCATTACGCATACAGATTTCCTGCGTTAGCAACTCTTTCTTCTTGCAATAGCTCCAAACCTTGAAAATCTTGTACCCAGATGTTGCTGCTACATTATCTCTTGAAAGACCAAGTTCATAGTTATAGCCAACAACTGCTTTCTTCTGGGCATTGGCCGCTGTCATAAAAGACAGCAGCATTATAAATGCTAATAAAAAGTTTTTCATTGTCTTACCTATTTATATAATTTTTATTTTGCAAGGCGAATCATACATCCTTCGCCGATTTTCTTGCTTGGCTTGTCAGAGAAAGTTGTATAGGTGAGAGCGGCATTGCCATCATCATCTTTTTCTCCATCCTGTGCAGCACCCTCAATAACCTGACCGGCACCTTCACTGTTGTCCCAAACACCATTCTTGTCAACCTTGATGGAACCAACCTGCTTCCAAACGATATTCTTGTCCTTATCTTCTTCGGGAACAAATACATTGAATTTGTCGCCACCCTTAATGCTTTCTTTCTTTCCGATGTATGCAGCCAACTTACCGTCAATTACATGCAGAGAACACATGGGGCGGAATTCCTCGTAGTTACGCTGAAGGGCAGCAAATGCAGCATCGGTAGCACGAAGAGCACCACGAGCGGTCAGTTCGTCAACCTTGGCGGCATCCATGGTCATACCTGCACCGGCAGACTTTGAAGACTTGCCTACATATTTCAGCTGATAATTGGCTTTCTCATAGAAAGAACCGGGATTAAGGGCAAAAAGCTCGTCGAAACCTTTACGCTTTTCCTCGTCCCAATCCAACTTGAACAGATAGGCATTTGTCTTTACGAAATAACCCTTTGTCTTTGCAGCAGCAGCCTTGGCAATAGAAACAGCAGCCGAGCCAGCTACCTGGGCAATGCTGGGAAGGAACTGCAAAGTGATTTCTGCCAATGCGATGGCACCAGCGCTCTTCTCCTGAGCCGTCATCATACGGTAGTCGTTCACACATACGTACGTTGAGCCCAGAAGCTTATTCTCCATTTCAGGACCTCCAGCGATAGAATTAATGTTTTCTGAAGCTTTTGCATTTGCACGGGCTTCTTCACTAAGTCCCTTTGTACCAAGCTCCAAAAGAGTACCTAAGTCCCAGTTTGTAATATTCTTGGGATCGGCATTGGGAGCCATGTGCCACTTTGCAACCAGCTGGTTACCGAACTGCTGTTCGTTGAAATACTTGAGAAGACGGGCAGCGTACTCGCGCTCAGAGATAGGGTCAACCTTAATACCCATACTCTGCAGTTGCTGCTTAATCATCTGGTCTTTCTTTGATTCCTTCTCTACGGCATCCATTTCTGCACCGGTAACGGTAGGCACTTTAGTCCAGTCAATATGACGTGTACCCAGAGAGAAATCGTTGTAACGCTCGTAACGCTGAGCAAAGTTGATACCATCGAAGGCATTATTCATTACTTCGAAGGCATGTGCATACTCTTCATTCTCTGGTGCCATATCCAACTTCAACATATAAAGTGAATTACGGAGGTACTTTGAGTCGGCATCTTCCTGTGCTTTAACTGTAGTATTCAGACACAATAACGCAATTGATAAAAATAAAGCTTTTTTCATAATGTAATTAGTTAATGAATTATTTTGATTGTTATTTTATTGCTGTATGATAAGATATGGAGAAACACTCCAGAACTTCTCGCTGTCAGTTATCTCCAGTACCCAAGTTCCGTCTTCCTTAGCAGTAATAGTGTAAGAACTCTTTGGATTGTTTGTCAGGACTGATGCCTTCTTGCTGGCAACAGGGATGGTCTTCAAGCCACGCTTGTCAGCCTTCTTGAAAGAATCCTTGTTAATGTTTTCCTGTAAAACCTTCTTACTGAAACTGGACTTCAACAAACCCATTGCTTTCAGTTCCTTTTTGGTTCCTACAACATAATAAACGGCATTCAGTTCTCTGTCTTGCTGATAGTTCTGCTCCTTCAGGTATTCAGACTCCTTTGACAACTCATGAAGACCATAACGCAACTCGTCAATCTTTGCATCCTTTTTCTGCACTAAGGTTTCAAGCGATTCTATCTGCTTTTCCTTCTCTACAAGCTGGGCATTAATGAAATCGACCATCTTTTGCAGATCCTGAATAGTCTTCTTCGACGAAGAAAGGCTGGAGTTTTCTGCCGTCAGCGCATTTATCCTGGCCTGCTTGCGGGCAAGCAGATCCTTGAAAGTACGCAACTGCAACAGTATCTTAGCCTTATCGGTAACGCCTTCCTTGTTGTCGAAAATCATCTTTTCCTGTATCTGGATAGAATCAAGACATGAAGATACTTCGCTGATAAACGAACTAATTTTGCTAATCTCTTCCTCCTGGAGAACTTCTGTTTCTGGAGCGCTTACGTCTGCTGTTTGTTCAGCAGGCTGACTTTGTTTGTTACACGAGTAAAATAACGTGATAGACAACAAAGACAAAAACAATACTTTCTTTTTCATTTTTAAATAAATTAATTATTTACATAAGTATTAGTAAATGCAAAGATATATAAAAATTCACGCGTGACCCCGCCTTGCTTGTTAAACTATGTTAATTGGCTGGTGTTTTACCTATGGAATCCTCTCATCATGTGTCGGTAACAATTATTTGGCAGGACTGTAAACCGCAACACTGACACGTGAGTCGGCACAACCGTAATAGAGATACCACTTGCCGTGATAAGGTACAAGACCCTCTATGAATACGGTGCCGGCAGGATACTGTCCGCTCTTCTCGAAATCGGCTTCGGGAACAAAGAATGGCTGATCAAGACGGTCGAGCAACTTTGTGGGATCCTTGAGCGAGAAAAGTGCCTGACCTGCACAATAGGCATTGGCCGTATAGCGTTCATCGCCATTCTGCCCTCCCCTGTTCTTTCCGTTATAGAATAGCATGATACCCTTCTTGGTCTTGATTGCTGGGGGACCGCACTCCACAAGGCTGCTGTCAAAGTACCCCTTTCGGGTATCCATGACGTGCAGCAGGTTGCCATCCTTGTCAAACATAGGCTCCCAGTGTATAAGGTCGGTGCTGGTGGCAATGTTTACGAAGTTCTCTCCCCAGTACATCATATACTTGCCGTTTACCTTGGCAATTACCTGACGACCATTGCGGACTTCCGTGACAATAGAGCCCGATTTGGAGTAGCCTTTGCTGGTCTGCTTGCCAAACGTGCCCTGAAAAGCATAGCCGTGCTTAGTCCAATGAACCAGATCGCGGCTGGTTGCTATGCTTAGCTGAGCCGTCTTGTGGTTCCAACTGGTATATGTCATCACGTAAAGCCCGTCTTCCGTCATACAGACACGCGGGTCCTCGCATCCGCCGGGGACATCCATCGCAGACCATTCGTCATCGCCCGGATAAAGTACGGGAGCTCCGTGATGCTGGAAGTGCAGACCATCCTCGCTGAATGCATAGCCGATACGCGAAGTACGCGAGCCTATACCCTTGGCAATATTGTCCTCAGCCCGATACAAGAGGGCAATACCGCCATTGATACACGTAGCGGCAGGGTTAAAGGTATCGCTGTTCTCCCAGGGAATAACGGCCTTCGTCATAGGACAATAAAAATGACTGGTGGTATCGGGACTGACAATGGGGTTAAGACCCGCAGGGCGCTCAAAGCCAAGCCAAGCCCACTTCTTCTCTGTATTGGGAACTTTCTGTGCCTGCAGCGTTACTGCACATAGTCCCAACAGGGCAAGAACCAGTAAACGTAATGTTTTCATTAGCATTTTTATTAATATTTTCGACAAAGGTAAACAAAAATATTAAATAATTTAAGTTTGGGAGTAGAAAATGAAGTTAAATGGGAAGTTAAGTGCTTTGAGAGGGAAGTTAACTCCCTATTTAACTCCGATGAGTGTAGCGAATTAACTTCCCTTTTTTAATCTTACTCTTTATCAATAACACAAGGCATTAACGAGGGCACCTAATGCTACTGCACCTACAGCACCAACTATTGCAGCGGCGGGAGATATGTGGCAGTGGTGGAAGTAGCCAACGGGATGACCAAAATAGAAGTCAGGCTCGTAGTACGTATCGTACCAGTACCAGTCGGAACCGCGCAGGTAACCCCAACGTCCACCCTCATAGCGGATACGGCCTTCCCAACGGGGGTCGAAGTAACGGCCACCGATGTAGATATGACGTCCAGGACGGTGCTCAACCCTTCCGGGTGCTACATGGGGATGACCTGCCATCCCGTGAGGGCGACCCATCTCGTGTGAGCGACCGGGACCGCGCATATCCATGCGTCCGTTGTTATGCACAACCATCTCGCGGTTATGTCCGTTATTGAACCCGTCATGGTCTCTGCGGTAATCGCCACCCCTTCTGCCCTGAGCGTTTGCATTAACACTTGCCATAAACATCATGGCTATCATCATCATCTGGAAGAAATTGTTGCGCTTCATAATCGTATAATTTTAAATGTTTGTAAATGCTGTTTTTATCTTTTCACACTGCAAAAGTACAGCATTTACACAGGGGGAAAAACTGATTATTCCTAAACGCGAAGGGGAATTTTCCTAATATGATGAGGGAATTTGCGTAATGCTATCCTGCATGACATCGGGATGGCTGCGTAGTATCTAATGAAAACGAATAACGGCATTAGCATGCGCCTATACAACCTATAAAAAAACAGGGGATGCGACAAAAGTCACATCCCCTGTTCCGCAGTACTATTCTTTTGACTTATCGGATGAAGAGCAGCTCACGGTACTTGGGCAGTGGCCAGAGGCTGTCGTCAACGATGAGCTCCAACTTGTCTATCTGATAGCGTATCTTGTCGAACATCGGAGCGATGGTGTCATGGTAGGCAATGGCCTTCTGATGCTCGTCCTCAATCTTGTTGGCAACCTTGCGAGCCCCGACGAGTTCCTCCACCTGCGTCTCGATGGTGGCGGTACGCTCTGCAATCTCCTCGATGAGCTTGAGGTTGCGGGCATTGAGGGATGCAGCCTTTTCAGCGGGGAAAACAGTAGTCATCCTTTCTACATTGCGCAGAAGCTGGCTTTGGTAACTGGTGGCAACGGGGATGATGTGATTCATCGACAGGTCACCCAGCACGCGGGCCTCAATCTGAATCTTCTTGGTGTAGGTCTCCCACTTCACCTCGTTGCGGGCCTCCAATTCCTTCTTGGTCATCACGCCCAGGCTCTCGAACATCTGGATGCTTTCCGGGTCAAGGTAACGCTCAAAGATGACGGGGCAGCTGGTCTCTGTGTCAAGGCCGCGCTTGGCAGCTTCTGCCTTCCATTCGTCGCTGTAGCCGTTGCCGTCGAAGCGGATGGGCTTGCACGCCTTGATGTCATCACGTAGCACGTCAATGATGGCGTGGAAGGTAGCATTGTGACCGCCCTCTGTAAACTCTGTATTCTCTGAGATCTCCGTGATTTTTTTGTCCACCCTCTTCTTGAAGCTTGCAAGAGCCTCGGCAACGGCACTGTTCAGTGCAATCATGGCACTGGCACAGTTGGCCTCTGAACCCACGGCACGGAACTCAAAGCGGTTGCCGGTAAAGGCAAAGGGCGAAGTACGGTTGCGGTCGGTGTTGTCAATAAGCAGTTCAGGAATTTCGGGAATGTCAAGCTTCATACCCTGTTTGCCGTCCATCGAGAAAAGGTCTTCCTTGTCGGCCTTTTCGATATGGTCGAGCAGCTCGCTAAGCTGCTTGCCAAGAAAGCTGGAGATGATAGCTGGAGGTGCCTCGTTCGCTCCCAGACGATGGGCATTGGTGGCTGACATTATTGAAGCCTTGAGCAGCCCATTGTGCTTATATACACCCATCAACGTCTCTACGATAAAGGTGGCAAAGCGCAGATTCTGCTCTGGTGTCTTGCCTGGAGCATGGAGCAGCACGCCAGTATCAGTGCTCAGCGACCAGTTGTTGTGCTTGCCGCTACCGTTGATGCCAGCGAAGGGCTTTTCATGCAGCAGGGCGCGGAAGCCGTGCTTGCGGGCCACGCGCTTCATTAGGGACATCAGCAACATATTGTGGTCAACGGCAAGGTTCGTGTCCTCGAAGATGGGAGCAACCTCGAACTGGTTGGGGGCAACTTCGTTATGGCGTGTCTTCACGGGGATGCCGAGCATCAAGGCTTGTATCTCCAGATCACGCATGAAGGCTGCAACACGTTCGGGAATAGAGCCGAAATAGTGGTCGTCCATCTGCTGGTTCTTCGCAGAGTCGTGTCCCATCAGGGTGCGGCCGGTCAGCAGCAAATCGGGACGGGCAGCATAAAGCCCCTCATCGACCAGAAAGTACTCCTGCTCCCAACCGAGGTTGCTTGTCACCTTCTTCACGGCTGGGTCGAAGTAATGACATACCTCCGTAGCGGCCACATTCACAGCTTTCAGTGCACGTAGCAAAGGAGCCTTGTAGTCGAGTGATTCTCCACTATAACTAATAAATACCGTAGGAATGATAAGCGTGTCATCAATGATGAAGACGGGGCTCGTTGGATCCCAAGCCGAGTAACCGCGAGCCTCGAAAGTGCTTCTGATGCCACCACTTGGGAAAGAAGAAGCATCCGGCTCCTGCTGAACTAACAACTTACCGCTGAACTCCTCGATCATGCCGCCCTTTCCGTCGTGTTCAATGAACAAATCGTGCTTCTCAGCGGTGCCTTCTGTAAGAGGCTGGAACCAATGTGTATAGTGTGTCACACCATTCTCCCTTGCCCATTGCATCATGCCGATTGCCACGGCATCTGCCACTTTACGATCGAGGTGAGCACCGTTGTCGATGACATCCACCATCTGCTCATACACTTCTTTGGGCAGGTACTTGTACATTTTCTCGCGATTGAAGACTTTCTTGCCAAAATACTCGCAAGGTCTCTCACTGGGTGCTTCTACTTCGAGTGGCTTTTTCTTGAATGCCTCTCCTACAACCTGGAATCTCAATTCGTTTGCCATAACCTAATTCATTTACGATTTAACAATTTACTATTAACTATTTGCGCCCACTTTATTTCTTTATCTTACTTTTTGCAATAAATATGCCGCAAAGGTAATGCAAATTGTAATCACATACAAATTTTATATGAAATTTTGACAATATACACATCGTTTTCTTGACATAAAGCAAGAAATTACTCGAATAGCATTTCACAAAGACACAAACAAGCGGATGGCCACGAAAATCCATCGCAATCCGCTTATATGGCTTATACCTTTATATATTTACTTGTTTTACAAGAAGGCATCAACCTTTATAGCAGTGTCGGAAGTCGGAGGTAATTGCACACACATCACGCGATACGCCATTAGTAGCACCGTCACAAACAAAGAGGAGTATAAAACAAGACGACAACTATCGCACAACAACTTTCTTATTTCCCCTAATATAGAGTCCAGAACGTGTGGGTTTTACTATACATTGCCCCGCTAGGTTATAGTAATCAGTGCTGGCTGTAGGAGAAGCAAGGGATTCAATGTTTACTTCTGTCTCTGAGGTAAGCATAACAATAAAGTTGATAATAGCCAAATACTTGGTGGCATTGGTAGAACGCACGGTGAAGTATGTGGACTTGGCTTGCACATCCCTGATATCGAACGATGTATAGCCATCGACACCACCTTTATAGGCTGGTGAAATGGCAGTTCCATCTTCTGCCCTAATGGTGAAATCGTTTGCAGCTGCACCATTACTCCATTCCTGCACTTGAAAGGAGTAGCCCTTAATGAGATAGCCATCGGGTGCTGTGAGGGTAAGTACCTCATTACGATTGGCTGCACCAACCTTGTATGCAAGGTTATAAAAACCATTCCATCCTGTGTAACGGTCAAAAGTACCTGCCGATTTCCTAAGGGTAAGCCCAGCGACGGGATTGGCAGGCGTAATGGAAGTCCAGATATTGCGCCCGCTGGTGTTATCGATGTCCCATTTACCCAGCTCCGTTTCCTTGCTATTTTCATAGACTATCTTCACCATGTTGGCCGCATTTTGCTTGGCTTGCCAGACTTCTTCGGCACGAGACTCCAGGGTTTCACGGCTAATAATAAGGTAGGTCATTGCGTAGCAGTCCATTTTGTCCTGATTACCGAGACTGCCATCCTCGAAAATGATAGCCAAGTCGCCATTAGCCAGTTTTTGCATTGAGCTATAGGCCGAGTAGCCCAGTTGCAATTGGAAGGCTTCCTGCCACGTCTGCCCTTGGTCGAAACTCATGTAGAGACGCAGGTCCTTACGGTAGGTCTGGAAGGTCTTGACAGCAGTATGAAGCATCAGGTCGCGCATACCCCCGTCATCGGTCTGACGACTGTAGTAGAGGATGTCTGCATTGCAGCCATTGGCATTCAAGTCGGTCCAGTAGCTCTTGCCTCCCCAGTTGTTGATACCATCACCAGAGGCATCGCCTTCGGTACGACTATAAGCACGGTTGGCCTGTGAATTCCACCCTCCCTGTCGCACAGAAAGAATCAGGGAATTGTCGTTCATTATTTCCAGTTTCGACTCGTCGGCACTGGCACATGCCATGTTGGGTGCAATAGTCCAGGTAGCTCCCTCATCGTCGGAATAAAGGATGTACTCATTGCACACACCATCCACCTTCCCATTCATGGCAAAGGCAATGCGCCCGTTGGAAAAGCAGATGCCCTTACCTGCCGAGGTGAATGCAGATGTGATGGACAATCCATTCTTTTTGATAGTAGAATAGATGTCCTTGGGAGTGGACCATGTAGAACCATTGTCTTTACTCTCGGAATAGCCCATGTGCAGCATCCCGTTGGGAAAACTGGTGCTGCCCGCTGCCATTAGGCAGACAAGCTTACCACTTAGCGTGCGCACGATAGCGGGGTCACCATATCCGCAAGCAGCAGCAGAGTTGCCATCTCCGGCTGCCACCACTTGTGCATCGCTCCAGGTCGCACCATCGTCCATACTCTTGCGCATCACAACGTCAATCTTGTGCTTTCCAGCAGCACCACTGGCCACTTTACCTAAATCCTGTGTATTGTCGTAGCGGTCGTCACAGAGTGCCACAACACCTCCATCAGAAGTACGAATAATGGTAGGGATACGATAGTATTTTTCTTTGCTCTGACTGCCAGTCCACAAAAACTGCTGACGTTTAAAGATGCGCATCACTCCAGCAGGATTGCCCTTTTCCCGAAGGTCGCAGATGTTGTTACCAGAAGCATTGCTATAGGCGAAGGCAGTAATGGCTGCGTCGATGGAGGCAAGTTCCGTAGCTGTACTTTTTATGTCAGCCGTGACCCATAAATAAACAGGTGTATTGGCTGTGAGAACAGGGGCGGAGGAAGTCGTTACAGTGATATTGCTGTCCATTACTGCAGCTTCACCAATCTTCACGGGATTAGCCGCAACGTGAATTTGGTCAATGTCTGTGATATAGATTGCTACGCGATCGAGTTGTTCTGCCCCGGTAAGCGTAATGCTGACGCTTGTCGGCGTACAGGTCCTAAATGGTGTAAGCTTCAATCGCAGAAGTGCCTGCATAGCGTTTCCTCGACCCGCTGTCTGATGGCCTTGACATACTGTAACATCTGTGGCATGGAAGCACAACGTGGGATCTACGGCCGCAAGAGTTACGGGATAAAACTGCCAAGAAGCATTGCCTGTAGTTGAGGTAGGAATGACTGTTCCCCAACCTGCCACTGTGGCACCGACAACATTAGCATCCATAACTACGTTATTGGCATCCGTCAGATAAAAATATCCACTTGCTATTTTGCCAATGGTATAGGACGACCTACCGACTGCCGTCGTTCCGTTATTATTGCCGCCCTTGCCGCTTCCATCATTTCCGTCGATGAGGGTAGAAAAGTAATTACCATATCCTGTCTGAATGTAGTATTTCCCGTCGCCAGCATCTACGAGGCGAATAAGAAACTGTGCGTTGTCAGGAGCATAACCGCCAGGAATGTCAGCCTCAGTGTAAAGTATATGGTCGGCGACTTTTTCATAGAGATAACCATTGCGACCGATGTTCTTCATGATGTACCATTGTCCTGTGGTAAGGCTAGTTGCTGCAGTAGCAGGAATTATGATGTCATGGTTTGTCAGTTCCTCGAGCACTATCGAGGAGAGAGGAAAAGGGATATCTGCTTCGTCAATCTCTGTAATGACGTATTTGCAACCTGTGTCGCTGGTATTCGTACCCTCCCCCCAGTTGTAGATTCTGTAGCCGCCAGAGAGAGCTGTGCTACTAAGATTGGTTTGGTTAATCTGACAGCTGCCAGAAGTAATGATAACATAGCCCGTCTCGTTGGCTTTTGCTATTGTCCACCCCACAGACGGTACCTCTGTTTGCGTCTTCAGTACTGTATTGTTGTTACTGTTGGGCAAGATATAAGACCCATCGGCGGCATTGAGAATGTCAAATGTCCCATCACCACGACTGACAAATTTCCAACAGGAGGCTACCGTCACGGTCGTTCCACCTCCCAGTTCACCACCAACACCAGTCGATGTGGCGTAGCGCGTACCTCGTAATGGAGTACAGAGTGTATAGTAATGGTACTCGCCCAAAGAACTAGCAAGAGGCTGGTTAATAGGCTGTTCGGAGAGACTGTTCTTGAAGGCTTCGAAAGCGGTCTGCAAAGTGTTTAATTGTGCCTCACGCTCGGAAACTGTCATCGTTGTTTGCAGTGTGGCATCAATATCAGCAACTATAGCGTTTAGCGTAGCGGCAGCACTGGTGTGGTAATAGCCCACTTGCGTATTGCATACGCTATTAACATAGGTCTTAATTTCACCTACCTTTGCTACTACAATCTCGGCATTGTCATCCAAGCTTTGGATTGGCGAATACGTGATACCGTCGAGGGCGTGACGACCTGCAGGGTCGGTAAGTACGAAAGTGAACATCCACTTGTTCAAGCGAATATTGCTAACACTGACGTAAGGCAGCTTCAGGAACACCTTGTTCCAGCCTTCTCTCAGTTGCACGCTCACAGGATTGCGTGCCGGAAAGTTCTCGTTGCCCAGATCAACCTCGCTATTGATGCTCTTGCCGCTATTGGTCCAAGTCGGGGGCAACACCTCCTCTCCATTAATCCAGATGCGCGAACCCTTGCGATCCCATTTGCCAGCATCAGGAGCCTTATCGTTCTCAGATCGACTGTAATTCTGGAATTCGATAAGGGCACCTGCTGTCTGTGCCATGGGCGAATAGACGTAGGTCCAAGCATAGGCAGTTGTGTTCGTCTGCGGATTACTGAAATGAGCCGGAACAGTGGTTCCCCACACATGACGCAGATAGACGCCAGCACCGCTAGCCATGCTCGTCGTATAGGTCTGTCCGTCGTAGGTGAACTGGTCGGGCAGGATGTCATCGGTAACCGTCTCGGGCGGGAACACAGCAGATGCCGACCCACTATTAGGGAATGCCTGGGTAATACGCCAGCGCACGTTTGTTTGTTTAACGTACGGAATAGGCTCTTCAGCAAGCCACGTGTCTTTATAGCGCAAGAAGCGGCACTCCCAGTCAGCAAACTCCTCGTATTCGGTACCGCTACTGGGAAGTGTGGTACCACCGACCTCGATGTACTGCTTGCCGCCGCCCATCCATCCTCGCTCTGCCGTGGCAAGGGCGTTGGCGTAAAAGTTGTTCTGCGATATAATGTCGGTCTCAGAAGCCGTCTTTCGGTCGTTCCAGATGGCAGTGATGACACCTGCTACCTCATTGCTGCCCTGCTGGGCATAATAAACATTACTCTTGTAAATACCCACCAGGTCGGCAAAAACATCGAAGTGGTTGATATAGTTATATCGGCAGTCGATGTTAGGCAACCCATCAATCTTACGGCCACTACTGCTCCACATTTCTGTCATGTCGATATAGGGCAAGGTCGAGGTGCTGATGCTGACACCACTGATGGGATTCCACACGATGCATTTACGGCCAAGCGTCTCTTTGATGTATTGCGACATCTCGTTAACGAAGGCAGCCGTTGTGCCCGCCTCGTCGGCACCCATGTGTATATAGGGGGCAAGGGGGAAGGCATCGGCCAGTTCACTAAGCAAAGCCTTTAGTGTCACCTTTCCATTATCACTGCTCATGGTATAGCCCATAGCATTGGTGAAAGCCGTAGAGTGACCAGGCATGTCAATCTCGGGGATAATGGTGATACCGCGTTCGGCAGCATAAGCCTCCAACTCGGTGCATTGTGCCTGAGTATAGTAGCTGCCTGCGAAGCGCGTCATATTGTCGGCTTGGTTAAGTTGGGGATAAAGCCTCGATTCGAAACGGAAACCCTGGTTGTCGGTCAGGTGCCAATGGAAGACATTTACCTTGAAACGTGAAAGCAAGTCTATTTCTTTCTTCAACTCGTCGAAACTGATGAACGAACGCCCTACGTCATGCATGAAGCCACGCAGTTTGAAAGCAGGATAGTCAGTGATATCAACCCCTTGAATATATTCACCGTTGGAAGCTGCGGCCAGCTGTATCAGCGTCTGTGCTGCACGGATGACACCTGTCTTTGTAGCAGCGGTGATGGTGATGGCATCGGCTTCGACATTCAACTTGTAGCCCTCGTTGTCAAACCCAGCCAATGTGTAGTCAAAAGTGCCAAGGGCTGTAGCATCTACAAGGCTGACGATGACCGTGGCTGTGGCTTCTTCGGATATAGTGAAGATGGACGCCAACAGTGTAGAAGCTGTAGGATCGGTTATCCGCACAGCGCGATGCAGGTCGAAAACATTTCCATTGTCCGTAATGTTCTTCGGCTTCGGCAAGAGCCATCGGGAAGGTTGGGTATTGTTTTGTGCACAGATGCTCCACGCAACACTGACAATTAGACTGAATATAAACCATCTTAGCGTTTTCATAGGCATGTATATAAATGTATTTGGTTCTTTTGCAATTTAGTTGAAAAAGTAAATAGAAAGAGATATTTTAGCAATCTTTATTCCCCATTAGAAACGACAAATTTCATAACCGAAAAAATCTGTCACAAGTGATTGAATATTAATGATTTATAACAATAAA
>JAGCPD010000052.1 GCA_017645305.1 Bacteroidaceae bacterium
CTGCTCGCCTGTGCGAAGATAGAAAAGGATGTAATAATCTGTGTGGCCTGATTGTTGAGGACGCTCGTGGAGCCAAGTTGAGAAGAGGGTGAGGAACTCTTCGTCTGTCTCGTTCTCTTGCTTAAGTTCTACGGCTTCGAAACCGTCGTTGTTGGCCAGATAGTCCACTTCGTCCGGGCTGAAGATGCGCTTGCCCTTTACCTTGAGTTGTTCGATGTACTTGTGGAATTCTGGCTGGTTGGTTGCGAGTACTGTTGTTATCATATCTATCTCTATTTTGTTATTAAAGTTGGATTCCTATTGCGCGAAGTTTTCGGATGGATTTTTTCCGGATTTGGCAGACGCGTTCCCTGCTCAGTCCCAGGCTTTCGCCCATCGCATCGAGTGTCATTTCCGGCTGGCCGTTGATGCCGAAGGTGTGTTCGATGATGAATCTCTCACGTTCGCCGAGCATGCTGAGTGCCCGATTCGTTTCGGCAGAGGCTGTCTCGCCAGCAGGAGCAATAAGGGTGTCAGGAGAAGGGAGTTCGTCGAAGAATTGGCGCGAGTTGTGTCTTTGTTCTTCGGCAAGGGCGCGCAGAATCCCTTCGCGAATCCACCAGACGGCATAGGAGATGAACTTGTAGCCGCGCGTCTCGTCGAACTTCTCGGCTGCTCTGATAAGCCCCATATTGCCCTCGTTGATGAGGTCGGGCAGAGAGAGTCCCTGGTCTTTGTACTGATTGGCGACAGTAACTACAAAGCGGAGGTTGGCTTTCACCAGTTTTTCAAGGGCAACGCGGTCGCCTGCATGCATCTTCTTCGACAACTCAATCTCTTCTTCCGCAGAAAGACGGGGTTCACGACTGATTTCCTGAAGATACTTTTCGAGTGATAAAGTTTTGTTTTTTTTCATCATATATAAGAGGGTTTGTTAGGATGTCCCCCCATATATATATTTATACGATAGAAAAAATATAAAAACGGCGTTTTCGCAATTTAATGTGCAAAAACGCCGCAGAAGCTAAAAGGAAAATTCCTCTATTTTCTAATTATCGCAAAAACGCTACTAACAAAGTGTATGATTACAAGAAATATCTTCTTTTGAATTCTTCTATATACTTTGATGAAGAAATATCTTCTAACATATCGTTATAATGTAAAGCCTCAAACGCCATATTCTTCCAATCTATTTGAATTAGAAATTCTCTGATTCTGCTTTGGCATTTAATGGCTTCTTCATCAATTATTCTCTTCAGCTTTTTGTATTTCTCTTTATCTTTTGCGCTTTCCATCTCTTCAATAAAGACATCTGGCATTGACCATGTTACGCTTTGCAAAACTATAGGAGTTTTATCTTTTTCATGCTTTCTCCATATCGCCATGAGGTGCCTACAAAGTTGAGAAACATTATAATACTTGAACTCTTGTGCATCTTTCAAAAGTTTATACCATGCATCCTTATCTTCATTTGGTACATCGTAATATTCCTTATTAAAGTAAGACTCCCTGAGATGCTCGTTCTTAGAATAATAAGGCTCTAGAAATTTACTCTCAACATATATGATCTTTCCATCTCTTTTGTATGATACATCGATATTGGCTTTCAGGCCTCCATTGCATTTCAATGGTTTTGCGACCTTATCCTCAAAAGTCAAATCCTCTATCTTGCCCAGTGAATTTAGAATCATGTAATAATTCACAGCCAAGCCTGTTGAAGAATTAATTTGTTTGTATTCATCTGGATTGCTCTGCCCATCTCCAGCTAGCAGAATACTTTCCTTTTTTTTATCCAGTTCTATTATTGGCTTAACATAAGTTACGGCTTTTTCTATTGTCTGTATTCCTTTTTTATTATAAACTACTACTAATTGTTTTGTAAAATCCATAATTCTTTATTTATAAAAGTTAAACATGTTGTTAATTCTCTTCTTCATTTCTTCTTTCAATTCATCCGGCTCCAGCACCTCTATCTTCTCCCCCATTGCTAATAGTTGGCTGATGAGCTCTGGGGTTATACATAATCTGTAGGAGAACTCCGCATATTCTCTGTATTTGGAACGACCTTCTGATTGGCTTTTGTGGAGCGGAGTAGAACGGAGATAGTCTGCCTGAATGCCGTAAGCTCGGATTTTGACATTTCTGACGCGCAAGTCCTTGTTAACATAAACACCCACGACATCGGCAAAGTACTTCTTGGCATCAAAATTCTTAGGCAGTTCAAAACTATTTGAAAGCATTTTTAAGTCAAGAATACGGTCTAATGCAATGGTGCGTAGACCCTCCTTTTCCTTGATATAACCGAGAAGATACCAACGGCGATTGAAAACCTTCAAAACATAAGGTTGGATATGAAACTCTTGCAAATGCTCTTCTTGCTCGCTTTCATAACGCTGATAACCAACTCTCAGTTCAACATTCTTCTGCATTGCCTTCATGATAGTATTCAGAAAAGCCGTACCCCGAGGAATCTCTTCCAATAGGATTCTATCCTTCATGCAGTTGAAAGCCACGAAGCCCTTGGGAATACTGAACTTACTCAACAACCATTTGGCTGGTTTGTTCTCTTCCAGAACCTCTGGATTCTTCACATAATAGACATTCTTAGAGCGGTCGCACGCAATCTCTACGCCAAACATCTCCTTGATGCCCTTCCTATATTCATGGAATGTACGAAGTGGCAAAGGACCATCAGACGAAGGGTTATTTACCCAAAAGAGATCAATAAACTCAAAGGGAAGCGGACCGTCCTTAAGCAACAAGTCAAGGAGCCAGATGTATTTGTAATAGGTTTTGCTTATCATGTACGTTTTCGATTCAATTTTTACCAAATCTGCTCACAAAGATAAGGAATTCGGCTCAAATTTGCAACAAAAATGAGCCGATTTGTTGTGCAGGATGAGCCGATTTGTTGTAATTGAGCGTAAAGCGTAAAGCGTAGCGTATCATAAAAATAGGATACACAGATAGCCCCACCCTCTCAGGCGGGGCTGTCTGTTTTATAGCATTAGCCACAGAAGTACCAGTGTCCGGGAAGGTGAGAAAAGAGTGGTTAGGGGAAGTTGATTTACAGCTATATGAAGATGAGTGAAAGTATAAGAAACTTGATGAAAAAGGCTCGAAACAAGCTAAAATATGAAAAATGTGCGTTTTTTCAAACATTTTTTTATAATTGCATTGAAAATAGCAGATTTTTCTGTAAATTTGTAGAAGATAAGCAATTAAAACCGACATTTCGGAAGAAAAATATGGAAGAAATAATGAAAACAGACTACTTGAAACCTGCAATGGTGATTGTTTCCATACAAGAAAAACACCATATTCTCAGTGGCAGCGAAGGAGGCAGAGGCGTCAGTGCCACAGCCTCCGGATATGACGAAGATTTGGAAGGAGGCTTCTCACAGGGCGGAAGCGGTGTCAAAAAATATAACCCGACAGAAGAATGGTAAACATGGATTTCAAGACTATAGCTGGCATTGCATCTGGACTCTGCCTTTTTTCCTGTATCGTACTGACCTCCTGCTCCTCTGATGCGGAAGAGCCGGGTGACAACAGAAAGTTGCGGCAATTGACGATTGCCGAAGTCCCCCTCACCAGAGCGACTCTCACAGACAACACCAATACGCTGGGAGCATCATGGAATGCGGATGACAAGGCGACGTACTTCAACCTGAGTTCCTTCAGGGCAGACAATATGGACTCCGGGGAACTTACGGCCGTCTCGTCCGCTGCCACTTCAACATTCACGGGTTCAGTCATATGCACAACCGGCGACAACCTGGCACTTTTCTACCCCGCAACGAATCCAACGTATTTGGGGAGCGACAGAGGCAAGTTCTCCATCAATCTGGACAACCAAAAAGGAACACTCCAAGATGTGGCTGAGCATTACCATTATACCTATGGTGTAGGGACAGTGACATCTGTAACGGAAAATACGGCCGATGCCACCATCTCCTCGATGAAGTCGTTGCTTGCCGTGTGCAAGTTCACGTTCAACGACGGCTCCAGCACCATTCCCGTGGAGACACTGGAAATCCGCTATGCAGATAACGATCCACAATACGGATTATCCATACTTGGATATCCGCTGACCGGTACGGTGACACCTGCCGTCGATGCCGGCAGCGTGGTTGCAACTGCAACATCCGCGATGAACAATCCTCTCACCATCAACTGTGAAACATCCGACGTTGTCTATGCGGCACTGTTCCCCGTAGAGAACCAAGACTTCCACTTCACAGTGACGAACGGCAGCGGCACCTATACCGGCACAGCACGTGCCTCCCTGAGGGAAGGAAAATACTACCGCGTGAACCTCACATTGACAAAAGAATAAAAACCTACCGACATGAAAACCCGGCAACTCTTCCGTGCGATAGCCATCGTACTGGTGGCATTGATGGCAGGCTTCCTGCCATCGCGAGCTTATAACTCCAACTGGAAATACACCGCTACGGCGAAAGACGAAGGCCGGGATTCGGACGGAGGAAGCTATACTTTCCGATATGACAGCGAGAGCACAAAGTCCGAAATCATGGGCTTCAAGACCTACTACAGGTTCGATGCCAGCAAGCACATATACAAGTGGAACTGGGACATCAAGGTCAACTTCGGAACCATCGATAACAACAATTCCACCGATATCATCGTGACTATCGAGGATAATGACGGTATCAGGCGCACCATAGCGAAAGCCAACTTCGTGGGTTACAACAACCCTACGATAGAGCAGGCAGACCGGCCGGTCTTTATCAACCACATTTCATCAAGCGGAGATTTCAAGTACATGTTCACCCTGGAGTACCAGCCTACGCCCGAGGACCTGAGGGCTGGCATCAAACGCATATACATCCAGGGCTACACGAAGTGGAAGAACAACGGCCGAAACTTCCAGTACGAGCGCGACCTGGACATCTCCTCTTATAAGAACATGGTACCCGAATACAGCTGCGAGCTGGATGACGAGGGCAATTACCTCTTCCATGTGAACGGAACGCCCAAGGTGGACGGCAACAAGAAATACCTCGGGAAGTATTTCTACGGAAAGGTCAGCTACGGATACAGTAGCTATACCGACGAATGGAAGCGCTTCGACCTCACAGAAGAAAACCGCTCGGGCGGCACAGACGACAAGGCCGACTATACCTTCACCGTCCCGGTAAAGACCTATACGGCTCCACTAAGAATCGGGAAACTGGACTACACCGTTGACGTGAAGAGACACACCCAACTATATAACGGTGACGAGCACTACAAATACAGCCTCCCCTCTGCCACGGGCGACGCATACGGGGAAGGCATACTGTTCAAACCCTATACCCGCGTGGATAAACTCACCGCAGAGTTCGACAAATGGAAAAAACAGAACGTTATCCAGTGGACTCGCAATATGAAGATGGCGGACTATGTCAACTACAAGAGGGTTGAGATAGACTGCCTGACAGACGGCTCATGGTATGTGCTGCGTTATGAGAAGGGGCAAAGCCCGAGCAGCTACGAGATTATCAAGGAAATCAGCGGCAACAGTACCAACCTCAAGGTGGAAGACAGCGACATTGACTACGACAAGGAATATGTCTATCGCGTGGTGTTCCTGCCTAAACTGTTGAAAGAAAAGTATGCCGACAAGCTGGTGAACCTGCCGGGCGAATCGCAAACACACTCGAAGTACGACCTGTGGGAGGAATCGACAGTAAGCACCGTGATGGAAGTACCTATCAAGCTGGCGCAGGACCGTTCAGACGATTCGGGCATCCACCTCACATGGGAGTACAATGTGCAGAAGTCGGGCTGCGAATGGCGCATCGACAAGCACCGTCTGGGGCAGAGCACATGGACTCCTGTCACCACTATCCCCATTGACACCAAGCAGAGTACGGCTTCCTATCTGGAAGAGGGCGGCTCGGTATGCGACTTGTATGTTTATCGCATCATGGCGAAGATTAACGACAAGGAACTATTCTCAGACACTTTGGTCTGCAACATGCCTGCCGGTTCATACATCAGCGATGTGGAGGCTTCGACCGGCACGGAGGAGAAACACGTCGTCGTGAAGTGGAAGGTGGCCCGTCCAAGCGATGACGACATCTGGTTCCGCATCCTGCGACGGCCTATCGGCAGCAATGAGTGGACAGTCCTTGACAGTAACGTGCACGGGCACGAAACGGAATACTCCTACATTGATGACCGCGTGATGGCCGGTTCATACTATGAATATACGGTGGAGGCCTATGGCGCGAAGTGCGACGAGCAGATGGTGAAGACCGACACCAAGACGGCTCCAGGCTTCTCGCAGGCACGCGGTACCATCACTGGCCATATTGCATACGGCACAGGTACCGCCGTGAGCGGGGTCAGGGTGAACCTGGTGAAGTCCTCGGCCGACGAGGGTACCAGCCAGCCGCAGTTCCTCTCGCGTTTCATCGAGGGTGAGGGCAAGGGCCTGCAATGGACAGCTGATTCAGCGGAGTATGCCGGAAAGATAAGCGGAAAGCAGGCTCTGACACTGCAGATGTGGGTGCGCCCGCAGATTGACAACGATGCTGCCTTCAAACCTCTGCTGGTTCTCAACAACGTCATTGAGCTGGGTGCAAAAACCCTCAATGGCACAGACTACTATCTCTATGCATACGATGCCACGAATCCGGCCAAACAGATATACGACTACCCGGAACTGAAGTTCGACAACTACGACTTCACCCATTTGGCCGCGACCTATTCGGAAGGAAAATGGACGCTATATGCGGGTAACGACACACTGCACTCCGAAACCTTCGAGGCAGCAGACCAAAACTGGACTGCCACCTTCCAAGGCACCGGACAGCCCACAATGAGCATCGGCGGCAGTTATCGCCTCACTGAAGCGGGAGACTACCCGACGAGGCCCTTTGCAGGCTTCGTGGATGACATCCGCCTGTGGAAACGCGCCCTCACCGAAAAGGAAATCTATGCGAACTACAGCCGCATCCTGGGCGGTATGGAGGATGGACTCCTACTCTACTGGCCGCTGGACGAGGGCATAAACGTGAAAGACTACGCCTTCGACGTAGCCCGGCAGGATGGACTCTACCTGTTGAACCACCCCGAGGTGGGCATCAACGCACGCCCGTCGGACATCGTTCCCAGCACCAAATACCTGGCTCTCTACGGTCTGACAGATGCGGAGGGTGACTACATCATCAGAGGCATCCCCTTCCAACAGGGAGGCACCAACTACAAACTCGCTCCAGACTTGGGCATCCACGAATTCAATCCCAACACACGCTCGATGTTCATCAGCCCCACAAGCCTCACTGCCAACAACATAGACTTTGAGGACGTGTCGTCGTTCCCTATGAGCGGACATATCTACTATGCCGGCACGAACATTCCCGTCGAGGACATACAACTCTTTGTGGACGGTGAACTGATGACAGGCAACGGTGAGGTGAAAAAGACCGATAGCAACGGCTTCTACGAAATCTCCGTTCCCATAGGTGAACACTATGTGGAGGCCAAACTTGACGGACACAAGATGGTGGCAGGCGGACGCTTCCCCACCCAAGGCAATTTCAACTTCGACCGTGCCATGCAGTACGATTTTGCCGACTCCACACTGGTCAATTTCGTGGGCCGCGTTGATGGCGCATTACGCAACGACACGCTGGCCGTGGGCTTCGGCCTGTCGAAAAACAACATCGGCGTGGCCACCGTGCAACTGAAACTTAACAACGAGTCGTTCTCTTTCAACTGCCAGGATGACCACATCACCGATGCCACCACAGAACGTACTTGGGATAGCGACACCATCAGCATCAACAGTCACGCATGGACAGGCACAGGCTACGATGCGAAGTACATTTACATCCGCACCGACTCGCTGACCGGTGAGTTCTCGGCCCTGCTGCCACCGTTGAACTACGTCACGAAGAGCATCCGCGTGAATAGCAACCCCGACATAGAGTTCAACTCGCTTCCACAAATCGACCTGACAAATGTCAAGAAGGAGGAGAAAGACTCTCTGAAACGCGCCTCGGAACTGCAGGAAGGCGAAGCGAACCAATACTACACGTATAACACGAAGATGGTTAGCACGCACTATGCCACTCCGGAAGTCAGGATGTGGCAAAAGAACAGTGGTGCCGGATTCGGCGAACAGGAGTTGAGGGACTATAGCGTCAGCTCGACAGAGACGGCGAACATCACAGACATCTGGACACAACAAAAGGATGGCTCCGTGACATACACCTATGGATTCCCTATCTTCAACCGCAGTACCAAATACACTTTCTGCCTGAGAGGATTCGAGGCATACGCGAACTACGACAGCGGGGAGGCCGTATGCGACACCATTCCCATGAACGGCCAGATTCTGACGATAGAGAACGAGATGAGCGACGATCAGAGCGTGGTGGCAAAGGTCATTGATTCCAATGCTACCAACCTGAAGCCCGGCGATGTCTATAACCTGAAGAGTAACCAGCTGACACTGGACGAAGACGGCTGTAACGAGGTTACATTCACTACGGGACTGCCCAACATCACCGCCCCCTACACCCGCCAGTTTAACCTGTTCTACGAGCGTGACAAACGAACATACAACGGACCACAGATAAACGGTGTGGTGCTGGGCGAACTGACTGACGGTAACAACTTCGTCACACAAGGTCCCGACATCGTTTCGATGGTATTGCGTGACCCGCCAGGCTCCAAGTCAAAGACAACATGGAGGACCGGCACCATCCGCACAAAGATAGAAAACAAGACCAGGGCATGGTCTGCCACCGAGCAGTTCCAGTCAGAGCTTATCTGGGGGTCAAGGCTGATGCAAGGCGTGGGAATGGGTGTCATGATTGTCACAACGAACGAGGTGAACACCATTGCCACTGTAGGTGAGAGAGGAACAGGCGAATGGCTCACCAAAAACTCCAATACCTGGGTACACACTACGGCAAACAATATCGCAACAAGCACTGGAATAAAATACGTGGGATCTGCCGGTGATGTGTATATCGGCACTTCGCACAACCTGATTATAGGCAACTGCCGCAAGGTGGGCTTCCACCGCGAGGCAGAGGGCATCGTGCTCGGACTGAAGGATGCCATCAGCATGAGCGACAGTATCAAGACAGGATTCGCCTACTCGCAATACGATATCATCAATACAATGATTCCCAAGTTGATAGACACACGCAACGCCCTGCTGGAATACAAGGACAGCACCGCTGCTGCCACCTATAAGAACATGACAGACCAGGATGTCTATCTCACATGGCTCACAAAAGATGACCCCAATTACGGTAAGGACTCCACATATGTATGGAAACAAGGCAAAAACGGAAGATCGCAGGACATGGTGCTATGCTATAACGAAGCCATAAGACAATGGAAAGAGACCATCGCATGGAACGAGAAAGACAAGGTGAAGGCCTTTAACGATTATTCCAAGTTCTACAAGGAAAACCGATCTTTCGACGGAGGTACGTCATATTCCTACTCCGAGCGTAGAGATACAACCAAATCTGAGATCACTTCCGACAGTTATACCGCTACGGTATTAGGTTCCGTGAAACACAGGATAGGTGTGACAGCTGGTGCCTCGTTCGGTGCCAACTGGGAATTCAAGGCCGAAGGCAGTCGAAAATGGGTTGACGAGGATGGTGACTTCGACAAGAACGTTAGCTCATACGCCGAGTTCGACTACGAGATGAATGACGGCAATCCCGGCACGGATTTCACCGTGGATATCTACAAGTCGCCGGAAGACTGGAGCGATATCTTCCTGCTCAGGGGCGGCCAAAGCTACAACCCATACGAGGCAGAAGAGACAACCCTGTTCTATGACACACTGAAGAACCACATCATTTCCTACGGCACACAACGGATGGAGCAGCCCATCATCTACATTAGTACAGACGGAAACGTGGGTGCGAAGAGTGCCGTGCAGACCGATGTGCCGTCGGGACAAAACGCTTTGTTCACCCTCCACCTGACCAACGGTACGAAAACAAATCAGGAAATACCACTCCTCTACACAATCGTCATTCCGGAGGATGCCAACACCCAAGGACTGGAAATCCTAATGGACGGCGTGATTGCCAACGGACGTAACGTCTTCATCAATCCGGGAGAGACCATCAAGAAGGTCATCACCGTGAGACAGACTGACCAAAGCGTACTGGACTACAACGACGTGAAAATACTGTTTGTATCGCAGTACCAGCCATTCGATATTCAGGATGCAGTACGACTCAGTGTTCACTTCGCACCATCTTCTTCGCCCATTGACCTGGCTCTTGACGAGCCGGTGCTCAACATAGAGACCCTGGACAGGGATGGCGGCAACCTGATGCTGAAGATGACCAACTTCAACCGTATGTACAAGAACTTGAAGAGCGTGGGGGTACAATACCGCTACGAGGGTAACACACAGTGGAACACCATCCACACCTATGTCACCAACATAGCAGACTCGCTGAATGAAAGCTATAGTCCGATGCCCGATGCCAGCACCATCCGCTATACGTACAATATGAAAGACGACAACATGTTCCCGCAGGGCACATACACCTTCCGAGCCTTCACCACTACGCCCTACGGCACAGAACTGGTGTCGGTCTATAGCGACGAGGTGACGGTGTTCAAGGACAACATACGTCCGCGCAACCTCTCCACGCCGACTCCCGCCAACGGCATCCTGCGTCACGGTGACGATATCAGCATCGAGTTCAATGAAGACATCGTACCAGGCTACGTCAGCGACAAGAATATCATCGTCACCGCCAAGCTCAACAATCAGCCCATACAGCACGAGGTGGCCAAGAAGTTGCGACCATTTGGAGACGAACAGGCCACTGAAAACCCAATCTTCCTGAACGGCGACTTCTCGATTGACTTCTGGATGAACTGGGAAAACTCCGGCAGTATCATAAGGCTGGGCTCCGGACAATTGGAACTGGGTATTGACGACGAGGGCCACATTGTGGCATCCATTGGAGGTGTGCAGGTTATAAGCAAGGACGTGGTGCCCAAAAACAAGTGGACATACATTGTGCTGAGCTATAAGTCGGGCGACAACACGAAATTCTCTGCCCTTGCACAGTACGATGCCACTACACTTCAATTGTTCACCGACGAAACGGTGAACAACATCGCACAACTGGTTCACTACTCCCAAGACAACTATCTCTATCTGGGCGACATGAATGGTGCAATACACGACCTGAGTCTGTTCAGCATCTACCGCGATGTCTATGAAGCCGCAGCCAAAAAGAATCAGGCGAAGGACTGTTATGTCTATGGTCTCGTCAACTACTGGCCTATGAACGAGGGTCACGGACATGTAGCTAATGACTTACGCCACACTCACAACTTCTGTGTGAACGACACCTGGCTGCTTGACAACATAAACTACTCCCTGCGGTTAGACGACGAAAAGGGTGTCCAGACCGATATCAGCCGCATCAACACCACTGTCGGCGACAGCTATGCCATTGAGATGTGGGTGAATCTCTCCATATCCGAGGATTCCAATGAAATAACCATCTTTGAGACAGGCAATACGGAGCATAACAGATTGGGACTTTATTACATAAATGGACAAGATGATTGGGTGCTGCGCTATGGTAATCAGGAAAAAGCAGTAGCCAGTCACGTGGACTTCACCCAGACAAACTCATGGAACCACATTGCGCTGAATGTAGTACGTGGGCAAGCCGCTTCCTTCTTCTTCAACGGACAGCGCACAGCAGTCATCTCCGAGCGCGACATACCGCCCATACAGGGTGCATATCTCATAATGGGCAAGGGCATGGGAGGCTTCTCAAATATCGATGAGGTGCGCATATGGCACGCCGCACTATCTGAGAGTCGCCTATTGAACAATATGTATAACTGCATCGACACCACCGATGTTTATTCGCGTGGCCTCGTAGCCTACTATCCTTTCGAAAAAGCAGGCACCGTGAACGGAGTAAGCACAATGGTTGAGACATTGGAGAATCTCGCTCCCAAACTACTCGGCGATAAGACTCGCGAAACCCTCACCCCACTGGGCGATTATCAATCTGTAAGTTTATCGCCGCCTCTGAAGAATGCCCCGATGGAGAGTCGCCTCATCGCCGTACCTGTAGCCTCCGAACGTAAGGTTGTCATCAACCTATTCACCACAGAAGGCATAGCACCACGAGACCTTGAAGGTTCCACACTCAACATCACCGTAGATAAGATTCACGACATGCACGGCAACCAGTCGAACCCGATACGATGGACAGCCTACATGCAGATGAATACACTGAAATGGATGAAGGATTCGGTGAACATCATCAAGCAATATGGCGACGACTATACTTTCGACGTGAACATCGAGAACCGTGGCGGCAGCACCGAATACTATACTTTATATAATATGCCTGCGTGGCTCACCCTGGTTGATAGCGAACGCAGCGACGAAATCAGTCCGCTGTCCGTCAAGACACTACGCTTCAAGGTCACCCCGCTGGTGGCTGTAGGAAACTACGATGTCACCATCGGACTGCAAGGTAACGACGAAATTCTGGAACCGCTGCGAATCGTGATGAAGGTACGCGGCGAACAGCCCGCATGGAACGTCGATCCGAACGCCTACGAGAACACTATGAGCATCGTGGGACAAATTTACATCAACGGCATACTGATGGGTAACAGCGAGAGCCTTCTTGCCGCCTTTATCGACAACGAATGCCGCGGTATTGTCTCGCCAAAGCAGGTACGCGGTGCAGCCTATGTAGCAATGACCATCTATGGCAATGCCTTGCAAACGATCAACGGTCAAACCGCAAATCTCGACATGGACCGGCCTGTCAGCTTCCGCATCTGGGATGCCACAACAGGCATGACCTACACTAACGTCAACATTACTCTCCCCGACGGCAGGGTGACCGACGTCGTCTCTTTTGATCCGACAGACAATTACGGAACCTTCGACCATCCGCTCATCTTCACCAAAAGCAACCTTGTGGAGCAGCCTCTGAACATCCGCACAGGTTGGAACTGGCTATCACTGGGCGTAGAGCCTACCAACCCCAGCATATCAGAAGTGCTTATGGATTTGGTAACATGGGACGCACAGCTGAAGGATAAGAACACAGGTGTGGCTTACTGTCGAGGCAAATACTGGGCTGGCAGCATGAAAGAAGTACATGCCAACACAATGTACAAGCTTCAGCTGACACGCATGGAAGACAGCAAAGATCTGCCGCAGCCGCTCATTGTCAATGGCGCACAGATGAAACTTGCCGATACACCCGTCACCCTGCGCAAGGACTGGAACTGGATAGCCTATACCCCCATGATGACGATTTCCATCGACGAAGCATTGGCCGGTGCCAACCCAAAGGAGGGTGATCAAGTGAAGTCGCAGACTGGCTTTGCCTACTACGGTCCCTACGGATGGGAGGGTAATCTCGAAGCCTTGGAAAGCGGAAAGGGCTACCTCTACCATAGTCTTGACACCTTAGAAAAGAAGTTCGTTTATCCCACGGTCGCCTCCGAAAGGGCCAATAGACCCCGTAAGTCCATCAGGTCCGATGCAGAAAGCGTCTTCTCGCCCGTCAATCCCACCGATTATCCCGACAACATGGCTATTGTGATTATGCTCACCGATGGTGGCGAGTCTATCAACGATGCCGAAATCGCAGCCTTCATCGATGGTGAATGCCGTGGTACAGCCTTTGCCGACGAAGATCTCTATTACCTGCTCGTAGCAGGTGAAGGCAGCGGTCAGTCAATTGAAATAAAGGCAAACATCAATGGCATCGTTCAGACAGTCTGCACCACGCTAACATACGTCAGCGACGGTAGTATCGGAACCCCGTGGAATCCTTATATCATCGATATCAGCAACCCGACTGGCATCAACATTTCACAATCGACACTTGACAACGATGGGAGCTGGTACAGCCTTCAAGGCATCTTCTTAGGCACAACCAAGCCCACCATTTCCGGTGTCTATCTCCACAACGGCCAGAAAGTCGTGATAAGGCAAGCGAATAATCCCAGCAGATCCAAAAGTCGTGATTAAAAGGGCAATAAAGTTCGGAGTAGCGGTTAGGAATTATTCTAACATGTGAAAGAAACTACTCTTGGTAATAAACGCGCTTTACGCGGTTGCTGATTCCTGTAAGAATCTCGTAGGGAATAGTGTCAATTATGTCTGACAGAACTGACGGGGACAACTCTTCGCCAAATATCAGAACTGAATCGCCCTCCTTACAAGGAATATCGGTAACGTCTATCATGCAGACATCCATGCAGATGTTACCTACATACCAGGCTTTCTGCCCATTTACAAGGCAATAACCGTTCCTGCGTCCCAGAAGCCGGTCTAAACCGTCAGCATACCCTATGGGAATACTGGCAATACGGCTGTCACGCTCCACAAACGTGCGTCGGCTGTAGCCCACACTGTCCCCGGCAGGAACATCGTGAATCTGCAGAATGGTTGTGCGCAAGGTACATACATTATTTATAAGCCGATTGTTGCGGCTGTTGATGCCGTAAAGACCAAGTCCTAAGCGTACCATCTCCATCTGACGTTCGGGGAAGTGTTCGATACCGGCACTGTTGCACATATGCCGGAGAATGGTATGATGGAATGCCTGCTGAAGCTTTCCGCTTCCCTGAAGGAACAAATCATACTGGCGGGCAGAGAACGTATCGAAATCGTCGCTATCACTTCCCACAAAATGCGAGAATACAGAGCGGGGAATAACTGCGTTCTGTCGTTTCAGTCTGTCTATAAGCTCCGGCATATCCTTCAGCGGGTCAAAACCCATCCTGTGCATTCCTGTATCCAACTTAATATGTATAGGGAAGTTGGCAATACCCTCTGCCTTTGCTGCATGAATAAGGGCATCCAGCAGTCGGAAACTGTACACCTCGGGTTCCAGGTTATATTGGAAGAGTGTCCTGAAGGAACTCATCTCTGGATTCATTATCATGATATTTGAAGTAATGCCCGCATTACGGAGTGCCACTCCTTCGTCAGCTACAGCCACTGCCAGATAATCTACCCTGTGGTCCTGCAGAATCTTTGCCACCTCGATGGCACCGGCTCCGTAGGCATCAGCCTTCACCATACAAATCATTTTGGTCTCTGGCTTCAAGAAAGAACGATAGTAATTCAGGTTCTGTTCTATCGCACTCAGGTTTACTTCTAATATAGTTTCGTGTACCTTCTGCTCCAGCATATCTGTTATCTGCTCAAAACAGAAGGAACGGGCACCCTTAATAAGAATCAGCTGGTTGCGCAAGGTCTCGAAAAGGGGACTCTGCAAGAACGACTGGGTATCAGGGAAGAAACTGCAGCGTGCCTGAAGGTCCTGGAAGCAATGGGCATGCTCCGAAATTACGGGACCTATGGCTACCAACTGCTCCACTCCCTGCTGCTGTATCATTTGTGCCAAATGGGTATAGAACATCATGGGCGGAACACCACTCTGCTGAATATCGCTTAGAATCAGCGTCTTTGACTTCCCTTTGCGTTCCGGCCTGCGGTTCATAAAATGAAGGGCAATGTCCAAGCTGTTAAGGTCGCTGTTGTATGAATCGTTTATGAGGGTGCAGTCCCGGATTCCTGCCTTTACCTCTAAGCGCATGGCCACAGGCTCCAGGGTCTTCAACCGTTCCTCTATCACCTGGTCACTCATGCCCATATACTGGCAGACTACCCGGCAGACTGCCATATTGTCCTCGATAGCATTACCTGTACTATGCCAGGGAATAAGCCGGCACTTAAAGTTCATCTTACGGATACATTGCGTAACCGTCTGGTCATCAGCTTGGTAAATCAGGGCTTCCACACCCTTGAAGAGCTGGAGTTTTTCGATGCATTTCTGTTCCATCGACACAAAATTCTCCTGATGGGCAGAACCCAAGCAAGTAAAGATTCCCAACGTGGGCTGGATGATTCGCTGAAGAGAAGTCATCTCGCCTGGCTGAGAGATAGCGGCCTCGAAGATTCCTATCTGGCTCTTCTCCCACAATCCCCAGATGGAGAGTGGGACACCAATCTGAGAATTATAGCTGCGAGGGCTTCTGGTAACGGTATAATCGGGCGAAAGCATCTGATACAACCATTCCTTTACAATGGTTTTTCCGTTGCTTCCTGTTATACCCATGATGGGAATTGAGAAAGAATCACGGTGACGTTCTGCCAAACGCTGTAATGCCTGCAAGGTGTCAGGAACGCGCAGGAAATTGGCATCAGGGAAGTTCCCGTCGGGGATGCAGTCAACAACAAAGGCTCGTACACCCCGATTGTACAAATCGCCAACATAGGCATGTCCATCCCCCTTGCCTGTCCGGATGGCAAAGAAAAGGGTGCTTTCCGGAAAACTCAAGCTTCTGCTATCTGTCAACAGCCAGTCTATTTGTTGTTCGAATGCCCCCGTTCTGTGAGCACCTATTAATATGGAGATATCTGATATTGTGTACATTTTGTTAAGAATGAAGAATGACTTTGAACGAAAACGAAAACGAAAACTATTTATTTAAAGAACAACAACGTACGTTCCCCTTTAACTTCATTTTTAAATTATGCATTATGAATTATGAATTGATATTAAATTTTTTCCTCAATAGTCTTGCTTTCTCTTCCAGCGATTCCATAAATCGTTGATAGGCTTCAGAGTCCGGATGGCTTGGGGTATGACGCAGACCATTGCGGATAGGGGCATACTCTTGCAGATACGCCTGCATAGAAGGACCCATTACCGCATTCACCAGACACTGCCAGATATAATCAACGGCAACGCCAGAGGGATGCAACATATCTTCAGTGTAAAACCTGTAATCGCGTAACTCGTCCATCATTATTTCATAGGCAGGGAAATAGCGTACCTTTTGGGGATACAGCTTACAAACTTCATCCACTGCGAGCATAAGGGTCGATTTTGCCAGCTGATTGCCGTGATAGCCATATTTGGCATAACGGAAAGGACTTATTGTAAAGACTATCTTCAATTTGGGATTCTGCAGAAACACATCATCCAGCAAAGCCGACAAAGATGCTATGCACGCAGCCACCGGCATCCATTCTTCACTAAACAACCTACCAGGTGCCTTATGGCAATTGGCAACCACCAGGCCATTGGATTTCAGCTGATAGCATACATTAGTGCCCAAAGTAACAAACAGATAATCAGCAGACTGAAGGGAAAGCTGTAACATCTGCAATGCTCCTTCTACCACATTTCTGCAAGCCTGTTCTGTATTGCCGCCTATCTGCGTACCGGCCAACCAGCATCGCCATTCATCCTCAAAACAGAACAGTGGGATGGGCTTTTCCCCAAGATGTAAAGCAGCATACACCTGAAGGCGAATACTCTCGGGATTATAAAGAACGCCTAAGGGATTGCAAAGGGAATGAAGGCCGAAACTCTGAAAGCGCTCTCCCATGTACTGGGCAAAACAAGAGCCCAGAAATACCACATGGTCGGAAACAGACATTGGATTCTCCCATTTGGGGACTTCAACCTTCGTCCGAAAAAGATGTTCCTGATTATTCATTGAGCAAAGATAACATTTTTTCTTGCACAAAATTACGGAACTTCGTTGAAAATATGTAATTTTGCATTATCAAAAATTGAACAATTGTAGAAAAAGTGCCCAAAGAACTACTGGCAGACATACATTTCCCCTCTGATTTAAGGCAATTGCCTATATCAGACCTCCCCGACGTTTGTGAGGAACTACGACAAACTATTATAGAGGAACTGGCAAATAATCCCGGTCATTTTGCCAGCAGTTTAGGCGTTGTGGAACTGACCGTTGCCCTGCATTATGTTTTCAACACACCATACGACCGCATTGTATGGGATGTGGGACATCAGGCTGCCGGCCACAAGATTCTTACAGGCAGAAAGGAGAGGTTCAATACCTACCGAAAGCTAAACGGCCTGCGCCCCTTCCCATCCCCCGCAGAAAGCGAATATGACACCTTTGCATGCGGACATGCCTCGAACAGCATATCGGCTGCGCTGGGAATGGCTGTGGCTGCCCAGAAAAACGGAGAATGCGACAGACAGGTAGTGGCTGTAATAGGAGACGGCAGCATGAGCGGCGGACTGGCTTACGAAGGTCTGAACAACGTTTCGAGTACCAACAACAACCTGCTTATCATTCTGAATGATAACAATATGAGCATCGACCACAGCGTGGGCGGCATGAAACACTACCTGCACCAACTTCATACGAGCAAGCTGTACAATTACCTGAGATTCAGAACATCACAACGCCTGCTTAAATGGGGGATACTCAACGAGAACCGCAGACAGAAGATTATAAGGTTCAACAACTCGCTGAAAGCCCTGCTGAACAATCAGCAGAACATCTTCGACGGCATGAACATCCGTTACTTTGGTCCCAGTGACGGGCATAATGTGATAGAGCTGGTGGCAACCCTACGTCAGATAAAAGATATGAAGGGACCCAAATTACTGCATATCCATACCATAAAAGGAAAGGGATTCCAAGCCGCTGAGGACAATCCTGTTATCTATCATGCACCCGGGAAATACGACCCTCATACCGGGGAGCGCATAAAATCCGACACGCAAGACTTGCCACCCAAATATCAAGATGTTTTTGGGCACACACTTCTGGAGTTGGCCAGGAAAAACCAAAAGATAGTGGGTGTCACACCCGCCATGGCTACGGGATGCAGCATGACGTTCATGATGGAGGAGATGCCTAAGCGCACCTTTGACGTAGGCATTGCAGAAGGACACGCCGTTACATTCTCAGGCGGAATGGCCAAAGAAGGACTGCTACCTTTCTGTAATATTTACTCCAGCTTCTCGCAGCGCGCTTTCGACAATATCATTCATGACGTGGCGCTGAACAGACTGAATGTGGTCTTCTGCTTTGACCGTGCCGGACTGGTAGGACAAGACGGACCAACACATCACGGAGCTTTTGATCTGGCCGCCCTGCGTCCCATCCCCAATCTGACTATCTCATCCCCCCTGAACGAACATGAACTGCGTTGTCTAATGTACACAGCCCAACTGCCAGAAAAGGGTCCGTTCGCAATTCGCTATCCACGCGGAAGAGGTGTGCTGAAAGACTGGAGATGCCCCATGAAGGAAATCCCTGTGGGAAAAGGAAGATGCCTGAAAGAGGGAACGGATGTCGCTGTGCTGAGTATAGGACCCGTTGGCAACCATGTCACCCAGGCCATCAGCGAGTTGGCATCTCAGGATATAAGCATCGCTCATTATGACATGAGATTCCTGAAACCCATCGACGAAGAAATCCTTTCCTTCGTGGGAACACATTTCAAACGCATCATTACCATAGAAGACGGGGTGAAGAACGGAGGACTGGGCTCTGCCGTGCTGGAATATATGGCTGACCACAACATGCACCCCGAAATCATACGTTTGGGGCTCCCTGACCATTTTGTGGAGCACGGAACACCCGAAGAGCTTTACCGAATAGTAGGATTAGATGTTGAGTCAATAAAGAAATGCCTAACTTCATCCTTCTCCAAAAGAGAAGTAAAAACAGTAAACCCTAAATGACATGAAGATTGTAATATGTGGTGCAGGAGCCGTGGGAACACATTTGGCAGAGTTGCTCTCCCGTGAAGATCAGGACATCATCCTCATTGACGAGAATCCTGAAAAGACTGCCCGCCTTACACAGAAAGGCGAATACGACCTTATGACACTTAACGTCTCTCCCACCAGCATCGGCGGGCTAAAGGAGGCTGGTGTGCCCAAGGCCGACCTTGTCATTGCAGTCACACCCGAGGAAACGCGAAACATCACCTGTTGTATGCTGGCTCATGCCTTAGGAGCCGCCAAGACGGTGGCACGCGTAGATAATGCGGAATACACACGTCCCCATTACAAGGAACTCTTTCAAAAAATGGGCATTGACTCCATTATCTACCCGGAGGCACTTGCCGCCCAGGAGATTCTGGACGGACTGAAACGCTCGTGGTGCCGACAATATTGGGAGGTACATGGCGGTGCCCTGGTTATGCTGGGTATCAAATTACGCGAGAAGGCTCATGTCATCAACATAAAACTCAGGGATCTCTGTAATCAGGATACACCCTATCATGTGGTAGCAATAAAACGTGGCGACGACACCATCATCCCTGGCGGTAATGACATTCTGCAATTGGGTGACATTGCCTATTTCATGACCACTAAGAAACATATTCAGTACATACGCGAGGTTGTGGGGAAAGAAGACTATGATGACGTAAGGAACGTCATGATAATGGGAGGCGGAAGAACCACCGTGCATGTGGCTGAGGGAATGCCCGATTTCTACACCCTGAAAATCATTGAACAAAACGAGGAGCGCTGTATGCAGCTGAATGAGATACTTGAAGACAGCGACATACGTATTATACAAGGTGACGGCAGGGAAACCAGCCTTCTGCTTGACGAAGGACTGAAAGACGTAGAAGCTTTTGCTGCACTTACCCCTGAGACAGAAACAAACATTCTGACCTGTCTGACGGCAAAACGCATGGGCGTTCGGAAAACCGTAGCATTAGTGGAAAATATGGACTACGTTTCCATGGCAGAGAAACTGGATATCGGCACCATCATCAACAAAAAGATGATAGCAGCCAGCCATATCTACCAGATGATGCTGGATACCGATGTGGCCAACGTTAAGTGTCTTACCATTGCGAATGCCGATGTGGCCGAATTCATTGCCAACGAGGAGAGTCTGATTACAAAGACCGAAGTCAAGGATTTGGCCCTACCCTCCGGCGTAACATTAGGAGGTCTGGTACGCAACGGAATTGGTCAGTCCATATACGGAAACACACACATTCAGGCTGGCGATATCGTTGTATTATTCTGCAAAAGCGGCCTGATAAAGAAAATGGACCGTTACTTCTCTAAGCCAACTTCGGTCATCAGCCGCATCAAGTCTTCCTTCAGCAACTGATACTGCGGACTATTCTTGAATCCTGTACTTTTACGTAGCATAACATCCACAGGCATCATACTGTGCCTGTAGCCTGACAGTTCGTTCTGTTTCTGGGTTTCGTGAACGGCAAGTTCGTTGATTTCCCTTTCACGTTCCCTACGCAAAATGTTACAAACTGGTGTCAGCAACGTCATTACCACATTCTCGAAAAGCGTATGTCCGTGCATATATAGATAAGAGGTCTCTGGCTTGAGTCCCATCTTCAGTAACTCAACCTTTAACTGCGGATAGGTCTTGCGTCCCTCAGGAAAAGTACGCTGCAGCCAACCGATACACTTGTTAACCCGCCTGCGTACCAGTTCCAGGGTAGGCTCCACATTTCGGGGGTTGATATCGTGGAACGACACAGTGTCGCAAAATCTGCTCATAGTGAATTCCTTATGATGACCGTACCGATAAGCCCAGATGTTCCACACAAAAAGAGGCCATATAATCAAGCTGTAGTCTGTAAAAAACTGTTCAAAATCAACTATCGGACGGTCATTGAGCGTACTCATCACACAGACAGGATGAAGGCCGGGTGCATAGCACTGGAAATTCTCTATGGCATAGACGTAGGTATGTATCACGTAAGGGTTGTTGCAGATGTATTTGCTGACCTCAGTACGGCCTTGCATGAGCCAATCGTAATCGGCATCAACACAGGCAATCATGTACTGGCCAAGCCCTTTGCCCAATTGGTTCATCAAGACAGTCCTTTTCCCCTTCCCCAAAGTTGTCCTGCTGGGAAGCATTACCTCGAAGAAAAACTTATCCGTCTCAAAATCCTGCAAGACAGAACGCCAGAAAAAAACGTCATCATAGCTCTCGACGTATGCAACAATCCTCTGGCGCGCATTCTTAGGCCTCAACTTATTGGCAGATGCAATATACCGGGAATTAATATTGTCTTGCAAACGCTTGCTCATATTCGGGGGACTAACGAGATTTGAGAATTGAGAGCTGGGAATGGAGAATTATAAATTATCAAGAAACTATATCCTCGACATCTGTCACACAATCAGCCCATCCGTTCATGATAACTGCGGGACTATGCGTGGTAAGAATAACCTGAGCGTTTGGGTTCAAGTCGCGAATCAGGGAAACCAACTGCTGCTGCCATTCCACATGCAGACTCACCTCGGGTTCATCCATGAACAACGTATAATGACGTTTGTTCTGGACGAGTACGGAAAGCAAGATTATAAGCATCTGCTTCTCACCACTCGAGAGTTTGTAAGGCGAAATAGTCTCGCCAAAGGATGTGAAGTACAACTCGTTCTTGTCGCGCTGAATGGTCTTTCCCGTATCATGGAAAAGGTTATCAACCATATCTTGGAAATGTGTTTTCTCCTGAGCCAGCAACTGGGCTTTTTCTTGTGCATTAGGGTCTTGCGTGGTGAAAAGCTCCACCATACGGTTACTTAGGTTCACCTGAAAATCCAGATAGCGCCGTTGCAAAACATAAATATGGAAGTCCAACTCGGTCTGTAACTGAGTGTCCGTAACTTTATTCAGAATATCTCCGCTCAAAACAGGACGATCGAAAGAACGTATCACGTCGAAATCAACACAATGAGCCCCTTCTACATCATATACAAGTTTAACACCGTCAGCCTGTCGGTCCAGTTTATCTATGTTCAGCAGGTGCATGATAACTCTATTCAGGATAGTACTCTTGCCAACACCGTTTACACCGCTCAGGATATTTACACCGGGGTCTAAGTCCCACTTTACATGCTTCTTCCCGTTCCAGAGCGATTCTATTTCTATGCTCTTGATATAATTGGCAACCTGTTTCATAACGTCAGAAAATTGTTGTTGAATTCCAGGAATAAAGTTCTTTTCGTGCCGAGAAGTAGCCGAGCGCACGCTCCAACTTATCCTTTGTAAGAGGTATATGAGCCATATTTGCACTATCACGACCGATATACTTCCTTATTTTGTTGGGAAGATTGTCCCACTGTTCCTTTATGGTATTGTCGCTAACTCTGTCCAGCCCAACGTATGCCACTATCACCGGCAGACGGAAACGGTTTACGGCGCGACTTATCTGCCAGTTCAACATCGGACTTTCAACATCCATCAAGGAACTTGACAAAACCAGCAGATTATCGGCAGATTCCATCAAATGAAGGAAACGGTTCTTTAGGGTACTATCGACCAAATCGTCGTGTTCCGACGAGAAAGCTATCTCTTCCATATTCAGGAAATGGAATCTTTCTGGATTCTGCCTCTCCCATTCACGTAACTGCATGAACGAGGAAAGATTACTGTTAACATGGTCTTTTACACCTGTAGAATCAAAGGCTACGTATGTCTTGTTGGTATTCATGTTTAGTTTATGAGTTTTTGAGCGAAGAATTATGAATTATGCATTATGAATTACGAATTATGAAAGCAAAGATACACTTTCTATTTTAATTATGCAAGCATATTTTTTCTCTTCCCGAAAATTAGTGCTAATTTTGTACCGATGATACAGCATTTAGAGAAGATAAAGTATCTTTTGCAGTTGGAATATGCTTACGAAAAAGAACAGTTCCAACGTGAAACCGAGAACATGGGCATACTGCGCAAGATATACGCAGGTCTGTGCTGGTTCCCTTTGCGTATCGGCCGGTGCTACAATAATTCACTGGATCAACTGGTAGTAGAGGTAGAACGGACACTCTACACAGATACAGACCACCAGTTTGAACCCGGCAAGCCAGTGTGCTTCTTTTCCGAGAGCTCGCAGATGCTTCATTATATGCGCTTTACGGGGCAGGTCAGTTTTGTCGAGGAAAACCGGATGGTTATCATAATGCCCAATGCCGATGCTGTACAGCAGATACAAGATGCAGGACAGGTGGGTGTCCAACTTTATTTCGACGAGTACACCTACAGGTTGATGTTCGAGGCTTTAGACCATGTCACCACTGCCCCCAAAGGACGTCTTGCCGAATTACGCGACATTTTCCACACCCTGGCACCCCTGCAGAAATATACCTTCTACCCTACCCGCTTCCCTTGGCTTAACCCCTCGCAGGAAGCTGCTGTAAACCAAGTGCTGTGGGCACGAGACGTGGCCGTTGTACACGGTCCCCCTGGAACGGGAAAGACCACAACACTGGTAGAAGCCATTTACGAAACCCTGCACCGCGAAGTCCAAGTGCTGGTATGTGCCCAAAGCAACATGGCAGTTGACTGGATTTCTCAGAAACTTACGGAACGTGGTGTCAGCGTTTTACGAATAGGCAACCCCACACGTGTAACAGACCAGATGCTGGCTGATACATACGAACGTCGGTTCGAAGCACACGCCCTCTACCCTCAGCTATGGAGCATTAGGCGCAGTATCCGCCAGTTATACAGTAACAGACAGGAGAACTGCGAATCACGCCACCAAAAGATTGCCCGCCTGCGCGACCATGCGACAGAACTGGAACTGCAGATACGAGAATCCATTTTCAACGATGCACGCGTTATTGCCTGTACCCTTACAGGAAGTGCCAACCAACTGCTCACAGGACGGCATTTCGGCACTCTTTTTATCGATGAGGCGGCACAGGCTATGGAGCCTGCCTGCTGGATAGCCATTCAAAAAGCCGACCGCGTAATTCTGGCCGGAGACCACCGACAACTGCCACCTACCATCAAATGTCCCGAGGCTATGGAGGGCGGCCTTGATTGCACCCTCATGCAAAAGATTGTCGAAAACAAGCCCTCGGCAGTAAGTCTGCTTACCGTGCAGTACCGTATGTGCGACGAGATTATGCAATTTCCAAACCAGGAATTCTACGAGGGACGGCTTACCAGTGCCCCGTCTGTTCGCTACAGAGGAATACTGGACTGGGATACGGCTGTAGAGTGGATTGACTCCACGCCAGACAACATACGGAATACTGAGACAGAGACAGATCTGTCTGGCGAAAAGGAAGATGCCACATCATACGTCAATCCCGCCGAAGCCGAACTGACACTACAGACGCTACGCAACTATTTCGACAAGATAGGAAAAGATCGTATCCTGTACGAACGACTGGACGTAGGCATCATCAGCCCCTATCAGGGACAGATAAGGCTACTGCGAAAGATGCTAAAGCACGACAGCTACTGGAAGCCTTTCCGTTCCCTTATCAGCGTCAATACCGTTGACGGGTTTCAGGGACAGGAACGTGACATTATCGTTATCAGCATGGTACGGAGCAACGAAAGGGGTAACGTGGGATTCCTGCGCGACCTGCGCCGCATGAACGTGGCAATTACCCGGGCACGGATGAAGCTCCTATTAATCGGTGACAGCCAGACGCTTTGCCGTCATCCCTTCTACCGCAGGCTTTACACATATATCCAGAAGAGAGCAAATTTTGAATACTAAAACCCTATAAAAATTATAATCATGAAAAGAAGAACATTTATCAGAACCGGTATGACCAGTGTAGCAATGCTGGCACTTTCAGAAAACCTTTCTCATGCCAAGGTCAATGTTCTCCCCTCTACAGTAGAAGCAGCGGACGGTTCCACTTCCGGCAAGAACTCCACTCTTAAAACTCCCCCTGCCACTGAGCCCTTCCATCTGGGAATGGCGGGATGGACATTCCATAAATTCGACCTTCAAAAAACCCTTGAGACCATGAAGCAGTTGGATGTACACTACCTTTGCATCAAAGACTTCCACCTTCCGCTCGACAGCAGCGAAGCAGATATTGCCGCCTTCCACCAGAAGTTGGCCGAGTATGGCGTTACCGGCTACGGAGTGGGCCCCATTTACATGAAAAGCGAGGCCGAGGCGGACCGTGCCTTTGCTTATGCCCAGCGTGTCGGTGTTAAGGTGTTGGTAGGTGTGCCCAACTACGAGTTGCTGGATTATGTAGAGCAGAAAGTCAAGCAGTACGATATCCGTCTGGCCATTCACCTGCACGGCCCCGATATGCCCATGTACCCTAATGCTGAGGATATCTGGAACAATGTGAAAGACCGCGATGCCCGCATGGGAATGTGCCTGGATATCGGACACAATTTGCGCTACGGTAGCGACTCTCTCTCCGATCTCAGAAAATACCACTCACGCGTCTTCGACATTCACATGAAGGATGTTACGGGTACCACAAAGGCAGACAAGAGCATTGAGCTGGGCCGGGGCCGCATTGACTTTCCCCTGTTCGTCCGCCTGCTCCGAAAGTACAACTATACTGGCAGCGTAAGTTTGGAATACGAGAAAGACATGAGCAATCCCTTTATGGGAATCGCTGAAAGTGTAGGCTATTTCCGAGGCATCTGTTATGCCACCAAGCGGTAAACGATTAATGGGTTAGCGTTTTCGTTTTGCGTGCCGCAAGGGGTTATTCCACCAGGAACCAGGGATTATGCAGATCCTCCTTATTGTACATAAGTGGGCATCCGGTTTCTGTGTTTGTCACTCTCTTCCCCGCGGCACGCGCAATAGCATCGCCGGCTGCCGTATCCCATTCCATAGTGGGAGCAAAGCGGGGATACGAGTCTGCTGTTCCCTCAGCCACCAGACAGATTTTAATGCTGCTGCCGCTGCTAATCAATTCAACGTTGGGATACATACGGCGGGCCTCATCGATGTAGGCTTCCGTTTCGGGGCTCATGTGACTGCGGCTTGCCACGATACGGAAAGCAGCACCTCTGCCAACCTCCTCTATGGGAAGATTTTCTCTGACATGGACTGCCTTTTTGGAAGAAATCTGTTTCCATGAACCTTTGCCAACTATACCATAATACATCACATCCGTGGCAGGAATATATATCACACCCAGTACGGGTACGCCATCCTCTACCAATGCAATGTTTACGGTAAACTCACCATTCTTTTTTATAAACTCCTTGGTTCCGTCCAAAGGATCTACAATCCAAAGGCGATGCCATGCCTTGCGCTCCTCATATGGCAGATGCTGACCTTCCTCGCTCAGTACGGGAACGGATGTTTCCTGCAAGTAACGCACAATGCAGTCGTGTGCAGCCTTGTCTGCTAATGTAAGCGGACTGTTATCGGCCTTTTTTTCTATGCCGAAATCCTGGGCAGGATCAGTATATATCTTCATTATCTCGGCTCCTGCTTCCAACGCCGCACGTTTGGCAATTTCCAAAAGTTCCTTCATTTTCACAGTATCTTAAGGGCAATTTTTATAACCTTCTCGACAGGAGCATCGGGTTCGTCGCGGAGTATCTGTTGAACAACCTTGTGCGTGGGAGCAGGACTAAAGCCAAGCATGGTTAGGGCAGAAACAGCCTCGTTCATTACCTCTTTATTGACCATGGACCATTGGCCGTTAGCCATTTCTCCGGTACCTTGTCCTCTGTTCCCTGCACTTTCAATGCCAAGGGTACCTATCTTATCGCGAAGATCCACAATAATACGCTGGGCTGCCTTAGGGCCAATGCCCTTTACCTGCTTCAGCATCTTATCGTTGCCTTCGCTAATGATGTTGCACAACTCAGAAGAGGTCATGGCCGACAGGATCATTCGTGCCATAGCAGCACCTATACCGCTCACACTGGTAAGAAGCAGGAAAAGTTCACGTTCCACACGTGTTGAGAAGCCCCACAGTTGATAGGCGTCCTCCCTGATGGCCTCGGATATCCAGAGTTTCACACTCTCTTTTCCCTGTATGCCGGAAAATGTATTCAAACTTATATTTACGCCATATCCCACACCATTGCATTCAACAACCGCCAGTGCAGGTGTAAGGTCGGCAAGCGTACCTTTCAAATACTCTATCATATATGTATAAAAATTTACCTTTATCAATCACAAAGGTAGCTGTTTTTTTCAAAAAAAGAGAAAAAAGATAAAGAAAAAACATCCGTCAAATAATAAATGACACAGTTTATACGTTATCTATTTAACGTGAGCGCGCGAAAAATTATATCTACTATATTAGTTCTTGTGAGCATCAACATGCTTGCCACAATGAACACCTCCCGGATGCAACCTGACGCTTCAGCTTCCGAAGCCCCTGCTGATACTGTGCAGAAGCCCAAACCTCGCTATAGCGTACGCAAAACCGGTGCAGAGAACCAAGACGAACTGAAAACCAGAACAGCAGACCTTAAGGAACCAGACAACCTTAAGACAGATGTTATCTATGACGAGAAGGACAATACTTACACCGTAGGAACAACACTCTCCAAAACAACCTCTTCCGCCAAAGGCAGCACCACCTCAACCAGTAGCACTACAGGTACTTCGCCTACCATGACCATCGGTCAGGCAACAAGCTACCTGAATGCACCCTTGTTGATGTCGCCCGAAGAATACCAAAAGTGGTCTCTTAAAAATAGTATGCAAGCATACTGGCGCAAGAAGAATGCCGAAGCCTTTGAAACGGCAGGCAAGAACAAGTTTGACTTCACCGATATGCATTTCGATTTAGGCCCTGCCGAGAAAATTTTCGGTCCTGGCGGCGTTCAGATTAAAACGCAGGGAAGTGCTGAACTGAAATTGGGTATTAACACCAAAAAGGTTAACAACCCTGCCTTGGCTGCCTCACGACGCAAAACCATGGGATTTGATTTCGATCAGAAAATCAACCTCAGCCTGAATGGTAAGGTGGGTGACAAGGTGAACATGAACCTTAACTACAACACCGAGGCTACCTTCGATTTTGACTCCCAGATGATGAAGTTGAAGTATGATGGAAAGGAAGACGAGATTATTAAACTAATCGAGGCTGGTAACGTATCCTTCCCCAGCAACATGAACCTGGTTCCCGGTGTAAGCAGTCTGTTCGGTTTGCGCACCGATGTGCAATTTGGAAAGTTAAAGCTGCAAACTGTTATAAGCCAGAAAAAAAGTGCCAGCGCCAGTGCCACCAGTAAAGGAGGCAAGCAAACGACACCTTTCGAGTTCAGTGCCACAAATTACGAAGAGAACCGCCATTTCTTCCTTTCCCACTTCTTCCGCGAGCGATACGACGATAACATGAAAACCTTGCCGACCATCGGCAGTGGCATTACCATCAAACGTATAGAAATCTGGGTAACGAACAAGAGTGCCAGCAGCGAGAACAACAGAAACATCATAGCTTTGGCCGACCTTGGAGAGCCAACTTACATCAGTAATTCCATGTGGACAAGCAACGGTTCCAACATACCAGATAACCGTGCCAACAATGAGTACGAGACAATCGTTACCAATTATCCCGATGCTAGGGATATTGCTCAGGCAACGGCCATATTAGATGGAATTGGAGGCGGCCAAGCCTTTGAAGGAAGCCGGGATTACGAGAAACTGCAATCTGCCCGCAAGCTAAACAACAGCGAATACAACCTTAACACGGCTCTGGGATATGTTAGTTTGAACAGCAACCTGCAAACTGACGATGTGCTAGCCGTTGCCTACGAATACACCTACAACGGCACCACTTATCAAGTTGGAGAATTTGCTGCAGATATAACGAGTAACACGCAAGCCCTTATCGTTAAGCTTCTTAAAAGTACCACAGGAAGCCCAAAGCTTCCTACATGGAAGCTAATGATGAAAAACGTCTATAATTTAGGGACGAACACCATACAGAAAGAGAACTTCCGTTTGGATGTCAAGTATCTGAGCGACTCCACCGGTGTTTATCTTACCTATCTGCCTGACGAGCGACTCAAAAACACGCCAATCATCAAAGCTTTGAACGCCGATCGTCTGGACGACAAGAACAATGCACACAGCAACGGCTACTTCGACTATGTAGAAGGCTATACTATCCTTAAGGGTGGGCGCGTTGTTTTTCCTGTTGTTGAGCCTTTCGGCCAGCACCTTCGCAAATGGATTGCTGATGATGTACTGGCAGATAAATTCTGTTTCCATGAACTTTATGACAGTACCAAGACTGTAGCTAAACAGATTGCCGAACACGACAAGTTCCTTATTGCCGGTAAATATAAAGGAACCAGCGCTGCCGAAATCGACTTAGGCGTGACCAACATTGCACAAGGTTCCGTGAAAGTAACTGCAGGCGGCGTAACACTTACTGAGAATTCGGACTACACGGTAGATTACAACATGGGGCGTGTTACCATTATCAATCAAAGCCTCATTGATGCAGGAACCTCCATTAATGCCAGTGTTGAAAGCAATGACAATTATGGTATGCAGCGCAAGACCATGCTCGGATTCAATGCCGATTATGAGTTTAACAAGAACCTTACCATCGGTGGTACCTTTATGTTCCTTAACGAGCAACCGCTTACCACCAAGGTCAACATGGGCAACGAGCCTCTTAAGAACACACTTTGGGGTGCACATATCAGTTGGAAGAAGGAAAGCCAGTGGCTAACCAACCTGATAGACAAGCTACCTATTATACAATGTACGCAGCCCAGCCTTATCACCTTTAATGGTGAATTTGCACAACTTATTGCCGGCCAAAACCATAGCGTACAGGGACGTGCCTCTTACCTTGATGATTTCGAACAGAGCAGTATCAAGAACAGCCTTACACAGCCCACATATTGGACTATGTGCAGTACGCCAAGTATGTTCCCGGAAAGCAAACTTTCCAACAATCTGACTTATGGCTATAACCGCGCACTGCTGGCATGGTACTACGTAGATCCTATCTTCACACGCCGCAGTAGTACACTAACGCCCAGTCATATCAAGAGCGACCTGGATCAGCTCTCGAATCACTACGTACGCGAGGTACACGAACGAGAACTCTACCCGCAGAAAGCACAGAACAGCTATACCAGTGCCAGCAGCCTTAACGTATTAAACCTAGCATATTATCCCCATGAGCGCGGTGCCTACAATCTTACAACAGATATTGACCAGGATGGACACCTTCAGAACCCTCGTTCGCGCTGGGGAGGTATGATGCGTAAGATTGATAACACCGACTTTGAGGCGCAGAATATCCAATACATTGAATTTTGGATGATGGATCCCTTCATCTACAATACAGGCGAAGGTGGTCGCGGTGGCGATTTCTACATTAATCTGGGAGAAGTTAGTGAGGATATCCTTAAGGATGGAAAGAAATTTTTTGAGAGCGGTATGCCTGTAGATGGGAACAGCCAATACTGGACAGAGACCCTTTGGGGCCGTATTCCCAATACTACGAGCGTCAGTTATGCCTTTAATAACGAAGGTGGGTCGCGTGGTCGTCAGGATGTGGGTTTGAACGGTCTGAATGACGATGAGGAACAGCAGTACTCTACCTATCAGGAATACCTGCAACAGATTCAGGGTATTGTGCGCCCCGAAGTATATGACAGTATCTTTGCCGACCCGGCCAACGATAACTATCATTACTATAGGGGAAGCGACTTCGACCAACTCAAGACTTCTATCCTTGACCGCTACAAACGCATCAACATGCCACAGGGTAACAGTGCCGACAGCGACACCAGTCCCGAAAGCTATGAGACCTCTTGGAAGAGTACCCCAGATATCGAGGATATTAATCAAGACTACACCCTGAACGAATACGAAAAATACTATCAGTATCACATCAGTATTCGTCCCGAGGACATGGTGGTGGGGCGTAACCATATTGCTGATATGCGTACAGCTAGCGTAAAGCTGCGTAATGGTAACACCGAAGAGTGCAAATGGTATCTGTTCCGTGTGCCTTTGTCTGACTATGAATCCAAGGAAGGCAACATCAACGACTTTACCAGCATACGTTTCATGCGACTCTTCCTAACTAATTTCCAGCAAGACATTGTGTTGCGTCTGGCTACACTGGATATGGTTCAAGGCAACTGGCGTCCTTACGAACAGCCCCTTTATATGGGTCAAGCACCTTCCAGCACCGGAACGCTCGAAGTCAGCAACGTCAGCATTGAGGAGAACAGCGATAAGACACCTGTCAATTACGTGCTGCCTCCAGGCATCAGTCGTGTTACAGACCCCGATCAGTCACAGCTTGTGGAAAATAACGAGCAGGCTCTGTGCCTGATAACTCGTAACCTGAGTCCAGGAGATGCGCGTGCTGTATATAAGAACTGTACGTACAACATGCGTCAGTACAAACATCTGCAGTTGTTCCTGCACGCCAATGCTCTGGCAGAGAACATCACAGAGACTACCGACGGAGAGTGCAGTGTTTTCCTGCGTCTAGGTTCCGACTACAAGAGCAACTTCTATGAGTACGAAGTACCCATGAGGCTGACACCAGAAGGTACCTACGACACTTACAGTGCTACTGCTTGCCTTGCCGTATGGCCCGAGGAAAATATGATGGATATTAACCTTGAACTCTTCACAGACCTAAAGAAGCGCAGAAACGCCCAGGCCAGTGCCAACATTATCAGTATCAACCAACTCTTCTCCGACTATGACAAGGATCATCCCAGTAACCGCATTTCCATCATGGGTAATCCTACATTGGGCGAGATTAAAACTATTATGATAGGTATCCGTAATAACGGACGTGCTGTTAAGAGCATCGAAATCTGGGCAAACGAACTCCGCCTACAGGAATTCTCGAATAGCGGTGGCTGGGCAGCCCAGGGAAACCTGAACATACAACTTAGCGACATTGGTTCTGTAAACGTAACAGCCAAATACGTCAAGGCGGGATTCGGTGGCATAGAACAGACTGTTGCACAGCGTACCGATGAAGATAATCTCGACTACTCCATCACCACCAACGTTGAATTGGGACGTCTGCTACCAGAAAAGGCAAAGGTTACCTTCCCAATGTACTATTCTTACAGCAAGGAAACCATAAAGCCTAAATACAATCCCTTCGATACCGACATGCTTCTCTCTGACGCTTTGGATGCTATGGCAACAGAAAAGGAGCGTGACTCTCTACGTAGTCTTACTAATCATGTAGAGGTAAGTAAAAACATCTCCTTTACCGGAGTTAAGGTGAACATTGCATCACGAAAACACCCCATGCCTTACGATCCTGCCAATTTCACGTTCAATTACAGCCACTCACAGCAGAAGGCTGAGGGACAGACTACCGTTTATGAACACGAGTATGTCTGGAAGGGAGGTCTTAACTATTCGTGGACGCCCAACTGGAAACCTTGGGAACCCTTCAAGAAACTAAAGGGAAAAAGCAAATGGCTCGATATTATCAAGGCACAGAACTTTGCCTATGCACCTCAGAGTTTAACCTTCAACACAGAAATTAACCGAACCTACTACGAATTGCAGGAGCGCGACCTTGAGAACCTCGGCAACAGTTCCTCTATTCCTGCCAGCTTTAGCCAGAGCTTCCTCTGGACCCGTAGTTTCCAACTCAGATGGGATTTCTTTAAGGCTCTGCACTTCACATTCCAAAGTTCTACCAAGGCCGAAATTGAAGAGCCATATATGCAGGTCAACAAAGACCTCTACCCCGACCAGTATGCAATCTGGAAAGACTCCATAAAACGCAGTCTGCTTCATTTTGGCCGTCCTCTTGACTATAATCAGAGTGTGCAAATCAGTTACAAGGTTCCTTTCGACAAGATTCCCATTACCGACTGGATTACCGCAGATATCTCGTATAACAGTCACTATACATGGCGCCGAGGCAGCAAACTTGAGGATGGTACCAGTCTGGGAAATACTATCAACACGCAACGAAATATTAATGTAAACAGTAAAATCGACCTCGAAAAAATATACAATCACAGCAACTTCCTCAAGGAGGTCAATAAACGTTTCTCTGCTTCAAATGCAAAATCGGAAGCCAGCAAGAAGAAACAACAAAAGCAGAAAGAAAAGGAGGCAAAAAAGAAGGAAAAAGACAAACAGCTGGATGCCCGTGTGCAAGCTGAGGAAGAGGCTATGAAGACGGGAGAACCTGTTGACTCCATCCTAGCCCGTCAAAAAGCTGATCAAGGTGGCAGACAGACCAACAAGAACGGTATTACCCAAAAGAAGACACCAGAGAAAAAGGGCTTTGCCCAAGAAATAACGTTGCTGCCCGACAGTAACATCACCATCAATCACGGACAGAAAAGCAAGCGCCTGCGCGTCACTGCCCTTGATACCGCCGGGCACGCCTTCAAGATATACTACAAAAAGAAAGACGACAACACACTGGTGCTGCGCAAAACACCCGTTGATACCACCAAGATACGCCTTAACGTGATTGCACTGCCGCCTCTCTCCGAAAAGAAATGGTACAATCTGGCTCAGATTGGTGCCCGCTTCCTTATGTCGCTACGTAACGTCAGCATATCATACCGTAACACCTACAACCTTACCCTGCCTGGTTTCCGTCCCGAGGTTGGAGACATGCTTGGTCAGGGAAAGAACAATGGTTTCCTGGCTCCAGGAATCGGCTTCGGTCTTGGCTTCGTTAACGACAGTTACATAGATAAGGCTGAAGAACGCGGATGGCTTCTCGGCAGTGCCGATGGTGTATCGTCACCTGCCACCTCTGCCACAACCGAGGATGTACAGGTTAAGATGTCGCTTGAGCCATTTACAGATTTCAAGATTGACCTTAACATGAGTCGCACCCATAATCGCAATAAGAGTATCCAGTACATGTATCGCGATGAGAACGGCTTCGTACCTACAACACACAGCGGATCATTCAACATCACCACCATTTCCATAAAGACAGCCTTTGCCAGCGGTGGTTCTGCCAGCAACGGATACTATAGTGCTCCCTTCCAGAAATTCCGCGAAAACCTAGACTACTACCAGCAGTTGGTTGCCGCGCGTTACGAAGGCGTTCAGTATCCTGCCCGCACAGGTAAGACTGGCATATATAACGCAGAAAATGGTGCACCCGTCAACAAGTACAGTCCCGATGTGATGATACCTGCCTTCTTGAATGCCTACACGGGTTCTAACTCTTTGGATATCTTCCCGTCACTCATGCGTATGCTCCCCAACTGGACACTAACATACAAGGGTCTTAGCAACCTGCCCTGGGTTCGCGACCATTTCAAGAGCGTAACACTTACACATGCCTATAAGAGTATATATGCTGTAGGTTCCTACAATTCATATAGTTCGTGGGTTGAGTGCATGGGAGCCGGTAACGGACTAGGCTTTGTACAGAACACCACTACAGGCGAGTTCCAACCCTCTTCGATGTATGATATCAGCACCGTCAGCATCAACGAGAGCTTTGCACCCCTCATGGGTCTGAACATGACATTCAACAATAATATGACCCTGAAGATGGAATACCGCACTACCCGCGTGCTGAACCTCAGCCTTACCAGTGCCCAGCTCAACGAGACCGGTTCACGCGACTTTGTGATAGGTTGGGGTTACAAAATTAACGATTTCAAATTCTCCAGTCTTTTCCGCTCCAAGAAAGCCAGTGCCCGACAGGAAGCAAGAAACAAGGCTCGAAATAACAGCCGCAATGCCAATAACAAAAACGGAGATGCTGCACAGAATAATAATAACAATAATAATAGTCGAAGCGGCAAGAGTAACTTCGCTCACAGTCTCTCCATGCGGTTCGACTTCAGCATCCGCAACCAGAATGCCATCAAACGCGACATCCAGACCAACCTTTGCGAAGCAGTTAGCGGTCAGAAAGCATTCAAGACTAGTGCCCAGCTCGATTATTCAATGAGCAGGATGGCAACGCTAAGCATCTATTACGACCGCCAGCGTTCCCAGCCTCTACTCTCCAGCAGCAGCTACCCCACTATAACGCAAGACTTCGGTATGAGCATGAAGTTCTCGCTTACAAGGTAATTGTATAACTTCCAGCTACGTACTCCTTTGATATAGTTTCACCGGGCAATGTTACAGTTGCTGTGGCACCTGCCGGGATGGTGAATTTCCAAACCCACTTTTCACCTTGGTACTTCCATTCGCTCTTTATGGTACCTGCAGCACTTTTGTATTCAGCCTTCAGGAAACCCAGCCGCTTATCGGGGATAGGAGACATAATAATGTGCTTAAAACCAGGCTGACGGGTGTCAGCGGAAATGCCTGCAACTGTTTCCCAAATCCACTCGCAAACACAACCGTAGGCATAATGGTTGAAACTATTCATGCCACGCGGTCCCATACCGCTATCCTTCATGTAGCTGTTCCAACGTTCCCAGATGGTAGTTGCACCGTTGTCAATGGAATAAAGCCAACTTGGATTCTTACGCTGGAAAAGCAGCTCGTATGCGATGTCGCTCATACCGTTCTCTGTGAGTGTCTGCATCAGAATGCTGGTACCCAAGAAACCCGTCTGCAAACAGTTTCCGTGTTCGCTGAAGTTCCTGCGCAGACGAGCCTGCATAGCCTCCTTGGCATTACCGCTCACCAACTGGTTCTTCAGAGCAAAGAGGGCAGGTGTCTGCATAGTGTTCAAAATCTCCGTCTTGAAGGTACCGTCAGCATTCAGAAACTCCTTCTGTAGGTAGCTCTTAGCCTCACGCACCATTGTCTCGTACTTCTGCACATCACGCCCCGTAGCTTCCGCCATGTCCCGCATCATACCCGCATCTATCAGCCAGTAACTGGCACTTAGATAGTTCCAATAGTCCACAGCCTCGGGCAAAGGGCCCTGTGCGTTGAAGGCACCCCCGCCACAACTCTCTAATGGCTCATAGCTCAGCCAGTCAGCCCACTGGTAGTTGCCATTCTGACCTCGTAGTATCTCATGATTGTATTTAGTCTCGTTCACATGATTCATGAACTTCTCCATAGCCTTCCAGCTCTCATTTACAACCTTCGCATCGCCAAACTGCTTCCATACCGTCCAAGGCACAATGATGCCCGCATCAGCCCATCCCAGACGCATACATTCCCCGCCATACTGGGCTGTTGGTGCTACACCAGGGAAGCCGCCCTGAGAATCCTGCGAATCACACATATCATGCATCCATTTATGGAAGAACGAACACGTGTTGGCAAAAAATGTTCCCGTTTCAGTAAACACCTGCGTATCAGCTGTCCAGCCTAGACGTTCGTTTCGTTGAGGACAATCGGTAGTCACACTCAGATAGTTGGAACGTTGTCCCCACAAAGTATTTGAAATCAGTTTGTTCACCAATTCGTTGCCAGTAGTAACAGTACCAATTTCCATTTCCTTACTGATAGATGTCACAGGAACACTCTCTATGCATTTAAAAATGACATCGTCTGTAACTGTAACAGAAATCAGACGATACCCGAAGAACGTATTACGAGGTCTGAAACTAACGGGTTTCTTCTCCCCAGCAAATATGTATTCCAGTTGCATACCCGTATCAGGAATACGCAGGTTCAGTCGGTGTACACTACCCTCGGGGCCATCCATACCACGATTCTTGGCTCCATTGCCATCATTCAACAGTTCAGAAGGCAAACACATTAACTTGGTACCTTCCCTGGCACTGAATACAAAACTGGGCACTGCAGCACAATTCTGGCCAAAGTCCACCACCAACGTTTCACCCTTGTGCAACGTTATTGGCTCACCCTTTTGGAACTCCTTCTTAATCCTTACTTTTCCGTAAGCATCTTCCGTTGCGCCTTCAACACCCTCCCAAATATAGGCACGGACAGGCTGCAAGGCAAGATCTTCACGCATATATATTTCCGCTCCGTTTGTGGGGAGTATCTGCCCGTGGAACTCATTGTTCTCCTCAGGTGTCTTCAGCTGCTCTGGCATATCATAGCCCTGTGGAATACGTGCATCGTACACCTCACCGTCAAAGATAGCAGCATGCTTCACAGGTCCGGCAATACCTGCCTTCCACGTTTTAGTATCGGAACCGTATAGTTTCTTTGTTCCGTCGGTATAAGTCAGTTCCAGCACACCACGGAATGCACATTTCGTACCAAACATGCCTTTGTTACCACCAGGAGTTACAATCTTGTCAGCCCACCAACCTGGAGTCACTTGTACAGCGAACTGGTTCTGGGCTCCCGCCTTCGTTATCATCATCCCAGTAACATCGTAAGTATAGGCCCGCTTTGTCTTCAATGGATGGGTAAAACCAGGCTTTAGCACTTCGTTACCCACAGGCTTGCCGTTTATATAAAGGTCGTAAACGCCCAAACCTACAGTCATCCACTTGGCACTAACCACTTTTTTCTCGTTCTTTACGTCTGACAAAAACCAATTAGCCCCATCTGCAGCCCTGGTTCCATCATTCACAAATCCCGTGATAACAGGAGCATCCACAACCGAGAGCCAGACAGAACTGTTCCACGCTGAGTTATCAAGAGGTTCTGTAAGCTTAGCGACCGTTATAGCGGCCATCATGTTTGCCGATACAAGAAGTGTGGCGACAAAGGCAAAAGTTCTAATGGTTTTCATTTTACTGTTAAAATATGTTTTCGGCTGCAAAGTTACACCTTTAATCCCATTATCGCCCTAAATCTTTGACATAAAAACCATAAAAAATGATTCTAACAGACTTTTTGCCAACTTCTAAGTTTAAGGCTCGCCAAAATAAATAAATTTTCATACAAAGTTTCATTTTTTTTTCGTATCTTTGCACCACAATTAAGTTTTCGTAAAGTCGTCAGGTTGAACTACCCAAACCGAAACAATCTCAATTAATAAATATGAAGAAACTAACACTCGTTCCTGCTATCCTCTGTATGCTGACAGCAGTTACCCTATCCACCGCCTGTGGCAACAGCACAAACGATGACGGCATTATGATGGACACTGCCACGGTAGTTATTGATTTGGATTCTATTGTTCTAAGACCATTCCTCCCCTGGGATGCAATGGTAGAAGACTTGGATCGTCACATGCAGACCAACTGCAGCAACTGGGGTATAGAGAATCCTGACACACTGGTATATGACGAAGGGACTGGACGATGGAAACGGACCTTTTACCTGGGTAACCTAAGAAACATCTATTACTTTGCCGATGCCAAAGGCAATTTCTTAAAGTATGTCGTATTTTCCTACTATGGTTCTATGCCCTTTGAGCCCTTAGTTTCAGAAGTGGAGCGCAACGGTTTTAAACTACAAGGCAAGATTAAGTTCCCCAACTATGACTGCAAGGTGTGCTACCTGTATTTATCCCCATCGGGACAATTGGAGGTGCAATTAGCAGGATGGGAAGACGGAGCATGGGTTCTCACTTTTCAGCCTACCGACGAAAATGACTTCAAGTATCTTATCAAAGAAGAGAAGAAATAAGAGAGCATAAGATCCCTATGTGTGCATTGGTGGAAGGTATGCAGGAACAGAATCGCTCGGGCAGACAGCCCATAACCTGAAAGGCAGCAATAAAAGAAGTGTTAACACAGAATACCTTACATTGAACATTTTGTATCAGACTTTAAGAGTTAGTAACTGGCTGAAGTCCCATTTCAGCCGCTTTCTCTAGCATATACTGGCGAGCAGAGTCGTGATTGTTGGGAATAAGGGAATCCCAGATAGCATCCTTAACAGCCTGTTTAATCATACCTATCTCACGGCAGGGCTTTAGGCCGAAAGTCTCCATAATCTCCTCACCCGTAATAGGATTCTGCCAAGTGCGGTAGTTGTCACGTGCCTTCAAATCAGCTATCTTCTCACGTACCAACTGGAAATTCTCCAGAAAGCGTTCCTTCTTCTGCTGATTCTTGCTTGTGATATCCGCCTCACAGAGAACCATAAGGTCGTCAATATCCTCACCAGCCTCAAAAAGCATACGGCGAACGGCCGAATCAGTCACTTCCTCATCAGCAATGGCAATTGGCCGCATATGAAGTCCAACCAGTTTCTCTACGTATGCCAGACGCTCGTCCAGCGGCAGCTTCATACGACGGAAGATGGGAGCTACCATCTTCTGCCCAATATAATTATGGTTATGGAAGGTCCAGCCCACCTTTTCTTCCCACCGCTTGCTGCGTGGTTTTCCTATATCGTGGAGAAGTGCAGCCCAACGAAGCCACAGAGAACCCTCACCCGACCTCTCCAAAGTAGAGGAGAATTGCCCGTCATCCCCATCTCCCTGGGCGACAGGAGTCTTTAGAGTAGCCTCTGAATGTGACTGCTGCCCCAATAAAGAGAGCGAATCACCATCTGCGACGGAGGGAAAGGCGATGGGAGTGGCTTTTGCTACATTATCCAACACCTCAAGTGTATGATAGAAATTGTCCTTGTGAGCACGACCATTACGAACTTCCACACCTTCCAGCGCTGCCAGCTCAGGGAATATGAGAGGCAGCAAGCCGCAACGGCTCAATTCCACAAAGCCTATGCTGGGAACCTGCGAGAGCATTATCTTGTTCAGTTCGTCGATGATACGTTCCTGAGAGATTATCTTTATACGCTCTGCATTACGACTGAGTGCCTCCTGCGTCTCATCTTCTATCTGAAAACGCAATTGGGTAGCAAAACGAATACAGCGCATCATGCGCAGAGGGTCGTCGCTAAAGGTAATGTCGGGATCAAGAGGTGTTGCTATAAGTCCGTCCTCCATATCCAGAAGCCCGCCAAAACGGTCAACAAGGCGTTTCCCGTCCACCAAACCCTCAGAGGTAAGGCAGTAAGCTAATGCATTGATGGTAAAGTCACGACGGTCCAAATCTTCTTCCAGCGTTCCGTCCTCCACAATGGGTTTGCGGCTGTCACGACTGTAACTTTCGCGTCTGGCCCCCACGAACTCAACCTCCTGTCCTTTCCACTTTACCTGTGCCGTACCAAAGTTACGGAAAATGCTGACATGGGCTCCCTTACCCAACCGTTTCCCCAAAGCTTCAGCTACGCGGATACCAGGCCCATCACATTTTCTATCTGACGATTTGCAATTTTCAATTTCCTGGGGGTCAACAACCACACAATCAATATCCTTGGAGGGACGTTCCAGAAAAAGGTCACGAACATATCCTCCTACGGCATAGCATTGAAGTCCCAATTGGTCCGCCGCCTCACCTATGGCGTGGAACATGGGCGTATCAAACAGACAAGAAAGTTCTTCTTCTGTGAGATGCTTCATTCTGCGCCCTTCTTTTTGTCCTCCAACAATTTACGTTCAAAGAACTGCTGCTTAATATGCAGACGCTCCCATTCCTCACCTTGTACATACTGCAGACTGTCGGCAGCTACTGCCATTTCTATACTATCCAGCAAAAGAATAGCCTGTTTGCGTACTTGGATAGCCGTAGGATACTTCTGACGAAGGGCCAGAATAGAATCACGGGCCTGACTGTATTGTTTGCAACTAAGGGCAAAACGGGCTTCAGAGAGCATAAAGGATGCCTTCTGGTTGGCATCATCACCACCGCAGGCACATAACAACAGAAGCAGTGCCGAAAGGAAAAAAATACTTTTCTTCATAATAGTATCAAAATCCAAACATGGGTAAAACAAATTTACTGATATCGTTATAGAATGCCAGCAGCATCAAGAGCATCAGACATCCCATTCCGATATATTGAAGCCATATCAGAACCTTTTCACTGGGTTGACGTCCCGTAACAGCCTCGTAAAACAGGATAACGATGTGTCCGCCATCCAAACCGGGAATGGGAAGGATGTTCATAACTGCCAGAATGATACTGATGAGAGCGGTTCTCATCCAGAATTTGAGCCAGTCCCATGTGTCGGGAAATATGCCTGCAATAGAGAAGAAGGACCCTACAGATTTGGCACCTTCAACAGTAGGCACATACTTGAGGTCGTTGACATATCCTGTAAGTGTACGCCATCCCTCCTCCAGACCGGCAGGAATACAGGAAAGAAGCGTATAAGAAGTATGCTCCTGCTTATAGTCGGGTACCTGACGGATGACTCCCATCATATACTGTTCATCAAGATTAAGCTGAACAGTATCAGGCAAAGCCTCATCGGTCAGCTGGTAAACCACCAGCATTCTACGCTGTGCAAGGCTATCGGCATGTGTGCATCCAGGGGCTGCGAGCACATCCCGGCGACGAAGTGTTATCTCGTAATCAAAATCACTCCATGAATATATCTCCTTTCCATTCACAGTCAGGAGTCGTGTTCCTTTCTGAAAACCGGCTTTTTGGGCAGCAGAACCTGGAAGAACACTATCTATTACGGCAGGAGCTATGGGAACTAAGAAGGGAGGCACACTCTGCAGCATCTCAAGCAGATTTAGCCCTTCTGAGGGCATCTGCAATTCCATCTCCTTGCCTTCACGGAGCACGGTTACGACGGATGCGTTAGAAAGTGTACGGAACACTTCCGTACTGTACTCGGCAATCTCCTTACCATCTACAGCAACCGGAATATCACCATCTTGGAAACCGACATTCTTTGCCATCTGGCTATATTGGAAACCCTGAGTGATATTGCGCATTGGAATATAGTCCCTACCCCAAGTGAACATGATGGCGCTATATATGAACCACGCGGTAAGGAAGTTCATGAGTACACCACCGAACATAATAAGGAAACGCTGCCATACTTTTTTTGAACGGAACTCCCAAGGCTGTGGTTCACCAGAGAATTTCTGATGTGTCTCGTCTATCATACCGTCAATGGCTACATAGCCACCAATGGGAAGCCATCCAATACCGTATTCTGTGCCGACTTCGGGATTGTACTCCTTATTACCGATATTTTTGGTCTTAACCTTATCAGCTTGACCTGTAAGGCGGTAGAACAGGTTGATAAGCCAAGCAAAGAAATTCTTTCCTTCGTCACCACGCTTGGTTACAAAAGGCTTTCCTAAAAGCCGCCGAAACCAATTATCATAAGTACTGAAAAGATGAAAACCCCAGTTGGCAAACATGTAAAATCGTAAAACACGGGTCTTGAACAATTTGGCAAAGCCGAAATGTCCCGCTTCGTGTAACACAACGAGCAGGGAAAGACAGGCAAACAACTGGAGCCACTGTATTAATGAAATATTCATCGTTATAGATTACAAATTATGTGTTATTATTTCTTTTGCTATGATACGCGATTCTGCATCGCAAGCCAGATAGTCCTCAAGTGTGGACTGCTTCTGATGAGTAACAGTCTGTAGCGTCTTCTCTATCACATCTGCCATTTGCAGGAAGCCGCAACGCTCCTGACGGAAGGCCAAGTTAACAACCTCGTTGGCTGCATTAACAATACATGCTGCATTACCGCCCAGACGAATGGCCTCGTATGCCATATGCAGGCAACGGAACTTGTCCTCATCGGGACGTTCAAAGGTAAGGTCCTTCATCTGCCACCAGTCCAAGCGGGGGAAACCGCTCTTCAAACGCTCTGGGTAGGAAAGTGCCAATTGAATGGGTACACGCATATCAGGAGCCCCCAGTTGTGCTTTAACAGCACCGTCCTTAAATTGTACACCGCTATGAATGATACTTTGCGGATGCACTACCACCTGAATCTGCTCAGGCTCCACATCAAAGAGCCAACGGGCCTCTATTACCTCGAAACCCTTGTTCATCATACTGGCACTGTCAATAGTAATCTTAGCTCCCATATCCCAATTGGGGTGTTTTAGTGCCATAGCAGGCGTTACATGCTGCAACTGTTCCTTGGTGAAATTGCGGAAGGGACCGCCGCTGGCAGTGAGGATAATCTTTTCTATTTCGCTCTGCTCGCCCATCAGACTCTGGAAGATGGCACTATGCTCACTATCCACAGGCAGGATGGGTACATGGTACTGCAGGCAAAGGTCGGTAATCAGTTCACCGGCAACGACCAAAGTCTCTTTATTTGCCAGGGCAATAGGCTTCTTTGCCTTTATTGCACTAATGGTTGGGCGCAGTCCGCTAAAACCCACCAGGGCAGTAAGCACCATATCCACAGGCTCCATCTGCACAACCTGACAGAGTGCGTCGGCACCGGCATAAACCTGAATAGGCTCGGCTGCCAAAGCTTCCTGCACGTAATGGTACTTGCTTTCATCAGCAATAACGACGGCTGCAGGTTGAAACTTGCGGGCCTGCTGAACAAGTAAATCAGCCTGTGAGTTGGCGGTGAGCACATAGGCCTCAAAAAGGTCAGGATGCTCTTCTATTACCTGAAGTGTCTGGGTTCCTATGCTTCCCGTTGAACCCAGAATACATATCTTTTTCATCTTCAATTCTTCACTCTTCACTCTTTATTTTTCACAATTCATAATTATCAGCCCTCCCCTTTGGGGAGCAGGGAGCGGGGCCTTTCATTTAAAGTTCAAGCAGCCCTTCTGGCAACTGCATGGTAATAACGCGTGCCTGATAGTCAATATGGGAAATAAACGACTCAACGGCAGGAACAAGACGCTCGCCTATATGAAAAAGAATGTTCTGCGTACTGTCATCCACATATGTTATCTCTCCCAACTCTCCCGCTCTCTCATCAATAACACGGAATCCAGTAAAGTGATGCCATGCGTATTCCCCGTCTTCCTCCGGCTCGGGGGTAAGGGAATGGGGAAAATAGACATCACAGCCGCAAAGTTCCCTGGCGGCATCGGCAGAATCATAATCCTGAAACTTTATGAGGGCTGTAGTATCTGAACGGAAACGATACTCCTCGATAAAGAAGGGCACCAAAATACCGTCAATGCGCAATATCAGGTATTCCGCATCGGCACGGTCCCATACATCATCGGTAAAGGAAAAGGCTACCTCGCCTTTTACACCATGAGTGCGGGTAATGGTTCCTATCTTATATACGTCTGAGTCAACTATCATTCTATACGCTGTATTTTTGCACCAAGAGCATTCAAACGCTCTTCAATGTGCTGGTATCCACGGTCTATCTGACCGATATTCTCAATCCGGCTGGTTCCCTCTGCACTCAATGCGGCAATAAGCAGGGCTATACCGGCACGGATATCCGGGCTGGTCATACGCCTTGAATGAAGAGGCAGCTGATGGTCGTGTCCTACAACGACAGCTCTGTGAGGGTCACAAAGAATAATCTGCGCTCCCATATCTATCAGCTTATCCACAAAGAACAGGCGGCTCTCGAACATCTTCTGATGAATGAGCACAGAGCCCTTGGCCTGTGTACTGACAACGAGCAGAACGCTTAGAAGGTCGGGGGTAAGACCTGGCCAGGGAGCATCAGAGATGGTCATAAAGGAGCCGTCAAGGAACGACTCTATCTGGTAATGCTCATGACGGGGAACAAAGATATCGTCGCCTTTGCGCTGTACCTCTATACCCAAACGGCGGAAGGTATCCGGAATGATACCCAACTCATCATACGCAACACCTTTGATTAGTACACCATCGCCCACCATAGCAGCCATTCCTATGAACGACCCCACCTCTATCATATCAGGCAGAATGGTATGTTCTGCATCGCCCAATTCCGAAACGCCTTGTATTGTCAACAGGTTACTGCCTATGCCGCTAATGCGGGCACCCATCTTATTAAGCAAACGGCACAGCTGCTGGATGTAAGGTTCACAGGCAGCATTGTAAACAGTAGTAGTTCCTTCTGCCAGGACTGCCGCCATTATAATATTGGCAGTACCTGTAACAGAGGCCTCGTCAAGCAACATGGAACAGCCCTTCAGTCCCTTGGTAGTAATGGTAAAGACACCCCTCTCTCCATCATACAGGAACTGACCGCCCAACTTCTGCAAACCCAGGAAATGGGTATCCAGACGGCGACGACCGATGTTATCTCCACCAGGACGGGCCACCTCTGCCCTACCGAAACGCGCCAAGAGCGGCCCCAGAAGCATTACACTGCCCCTGAGACTTCCGCAACGCATCAGAAACTCCTCGGTATGCAGGATTCCTGTATCAACCTTGTCTGCCTGAAAAGTATAATCCCCAGAAGCATTCTTACACACACACACTCCTATATCCTGCAGCAGGCGTATCTGATTGTTGACATCAGAAATATCGGGGAGATTCTTAATACGGACGGGCTGGGAAGTGAGCAAAGTTGCACACAGCACCTGCAGCGCCTCGTTCTTGGCTCCCTGAGGGATAATTTCTCCCTTCAAGCGATGTCCGCCTTCGATTAAAAATGATGGCATAGGCTGTAGAATGATTCTTAACGCTTCCTCTTACGATTCTTTGATGAGCTGTTATTGGCTAATTGTGCATTTGACGGAATACCGACAGAAGCAAAACGGAAATCCGGTGATAACTGTAACTTACCATCAGAATAACGTTCTATATCCTGCATTACCAGATTCTCGTCCATCGAATCGCGATTCCAGACAAAGAGATTCTGCTTCATCTGGTTGGCAACCATACCCACCAGTGCAGTACGCTCCTCACCCTCTGGTAACGTTTGTGCATACTTCAGAGCACTCTCCACAAGATGCCCGTAGTGACGGCGGCGCATCTTCTGCATGGGATAAGGCAGCGGTTTGGGATGTTCAAGCGCTTCATGCTCTGGAATAATCTCTACTGGGTAGTCGATATCAAGCTTATAACGTGAAATTTTGGCTAAGTGATTCCAAAGACGAAGCTCGTAATCAGCAGTATCTATATTCTCAGGCTGAATACGGGACATAATGGATATTATGGTATTGGCGCACTGCTGACGTGCCTCCCTGTCAGGCAAGGAAACTGCCAGATCTACCATATTCTGAATGCCTCGGCCGTATTCAGGCATTACCAAATGTTCTCTCTGTGTATTATATTGCATTACAATAACGGTTTTGATTTTATAGCTACAAATTCTTTCAGATAATATGGTTCAAAGTATGCAACATCCTGAAACTCCTGCAAATACATACTTCGCTCAGCAAGGGGAAACATATTCTTTGCCAGAGAATGGATATCCTGAATAAAATGTGCGTTAGGGTGCTGGATAAGGCTCTGGCATTTTGCCGCTCCATTGCCAAAGAAATAAACAGGACCTCGTTCCAGGTATTCCTTGTAAGTGTCTGCCGTTACCACATCAGCCTGAATGGGCCGCACCTCTTTGAGGGCACGGTCATAGACGGCGGAATACACTTCCATCCTACGGGCATCTATCATAGGCACCAGCAAGGCATCGTCAGGAAGCTCCTCCTTACCAAGAAGGACGGGCACACAAAGCACCTTCAGCGTGGGAACGGCTATCAGCGGCAAGGCACGGCCGTAACATACTCCCTTAGCCAAAGAAACACCTATCCTTAAACCCGTATAGCTGCCAGGTCCCATGCTTACTGCAACTGCATCCACAGGGATGGCATGACTGTTGGCAAAAGACAGGGCCTCATCAACGTAAACACCACTCGTCTCGGAATGGCTGGGACCGTCAAAATCCTCGTGATGATAAAGGAGTTTTCCGTCCTCGCTAAGGGCTACCGAACACACTTTTGTGCTGGTCTCTATATGCAGAATACAAGGCATTCGTTGAACTTACATCTAAATTTCGGCACAAAATTACTATTTTTTGCCATTATTTCCGTACTTTTGCAGAAAATTATTGAGAAAATATGATACAATCAATGACGGGATACGGAAAAGCCTCGGCCGAATTCCAGGGAAAAAAGATAAATGCAGAGGTAAAATCACTCAATAGCAAAGCACTGGACCTTTCTGCCCGACTGGCACCTATCTACCGCGAGAAGGAAATGGAGGTGCGCGCCCTAATTGCCCAAGCATTGGAGCGCGGAAAGGTTGAATTCAACCTGTGGATAGAACAGACAGAAGACCAGAACGCGGCATCCGTAAACGGCGAACTGGTAGCCAACTACTACAAACAGATTACAGACATTGCAGCAAAATACAACATAGCCAAACCAGAAGACATATGGACGGTACTGATGCGTATGCCTGATGTCTTGAACAAGACAGAGGTACAGGAACTCTCCGATGAGGAATGGGCCGTTGCCAGCAGCGTGATAGAAAAGGCCATCCGGCAACTGGTGGATTTCCGCAAGCAGGAGGGCTTGGCTCTGCAGAAGAAGTTCGAGGAGAAACTGGACAACATCGCTGCTCTATTGGCAAGCATCGAGCCCTTCGAGACAAGCAGAACCGAGAAGATACGCCAACGCCTTGTGGATGCGCTGCAAGCTATTCCTGAAGTGGAATACGACCGCAACCGCCTGGAACAGGAGATGATTTACTACATCGAGAAACTGGACATCAACGAGGAGAAGCAACGGCTGGCCAACCACCTCCGTTACTTCCGTCAGACAATGGAGGAAGGGCACGGACAGGGTAAGAAGCTGGGCTTCATTGCACAGGAAATGGGACGTGAAATAAACACCACAGGCAGCAAAAGCAACCAGGCAGAGATGCAGAATATTGTGGTTAAGATGAAGGACGAGCTGGAACAGATTAAGGAACAAGTCTTAAACGTAATGTAATATGGGAGGGAGGCTATTTATCGTTTCTGCCCCTTCGGGTAGCGGCAAAAGCACAATCGTACAATATCTGATGAAGGAGCATCCCGAGTTCCACCTCGCTTTCAGCATCAGCGCAACCAGCCGCCCTCCACGCGGAAAAGAGAAACACGGAGTGGAGTATTTCTTCCTTTCACCCGAGGAGTTTCGCCAACGCATACAGAATAACGAGTTTCTGGAGTACGAGGAAGTTTATCCCGGCCGCTTTTACGGCACCCTGAAAGAACAGATAGAAAAACAGCTGGCAGCCGGGCAGAACGTAGTGTTCGACGTAGATGTAAAGGGAGGCTGCAACTTAAAGAAGTTCTATGGCGACCGTGCCCTGAGTCTGTTTATCCAACCTCCCAGCATCGCAGAACTCAGGAAAAGACTGAAGGAAAGAAACACAGACACACCAGACCAGATAGAAATAAGACTTGAGAAAGCGGAATACGAAATGAGCTTTGCCCCTCAGTTCGACCGCATCCTGGTTAACGATAATCTGGAAACAGCCAAACAGGAAGCCGTCAGGATTCTGACAGATTTCCTAAATTCCTAATGTTCAAGGTTGCGAAAGCAGGTTCAAACAATGTTCAAAGCTCAATGTTCAATAAAGACCGGTCTGTACGGAGGCTCTTTCAACCCCATCCATAAGGGGCATACGCAATTGAGTCAAGCCCTGCTGGATGCTCATCTCATAGATGAAATGTGGCTGCTGGTCTCTCCGCAGAACCCCTTCAAGGTTAACCAAAAGCTGTTGGACGATAATGCCAGACTGCAACTGGCCCGATTGGCAGTAAAGGACATTCCCAACCTGACGGTCTGCGATTACGAGTTCCGGCTGCCCCGCCCCTCCTATATGGTCAACACGCTAAAGCATTTGCGTCAGGATTACCCCGAAAGGGAGTTTGTCCTGATTATAGGAGCCGACAACTGGGAGCGCTTTCCCAACTGGTACAGATACGAGGAGATTCTGGCCCATCACCAGATAATCATCTATCCAAGAACAGGATACCAGCTGAAAGATGTTCCCGCAGATATCACCATTGCCGACACACCCTTTATTGACATCAGCAGCACAGAGATAAGAGAGAAAATCAAAAACCCCGGTTATCACGGTGAGGGACTCTGCCCTGCCGTATGGCATGAAATAAAAAAGAAAGGATATTACGCGTATGAAGATTAGAGTTGGTTTTGGATTCGACGTTCACCAGTTAGTGGTAGGACGCGAACTATGGTTGGGCGGCATCCGTCTGGAACATTCACTTGGCCTGCTGGGTCACAGCGATGCCGATGTACTTATTCATGCCATCTGCGACGCCCTTTTAGGAGCCGCCAATATGCGTGATATAGGCTATCACTTCCCCGACAACAGCGAAGAGTTCCATAACATAGACAGTAAGATTCTGCTCCGCAAGACCGTTGAGCTGATAGCCACCAAAGGTTATCAGGTAGGAAACATTGATGCCACCGTCTGTGCCGAGCGTCCCAAGCTGAAAGCCCACATCCCCGCCATGCAGGAATGCCTTGCCCAGGTAATGGGTATAGACGTTGATGATGTCAGCATCAAAGCCACCACAACAGAGAAGCTTGGCTTTACAGGCCGCGAGGAAGGTATCTCCGCCTACGCCACCGTACTGATAGAAAAATAGTGTACAAACTTAACGTGGTTCGATGAATTTAATTATCTGTGGCTTTTGTTTAGCGCTTCGTTTGTTCACAATGATATTGATGCCCTTCTGGGGCTTGCTCAAGCACTGGCCTGAAAGGTTATAGACAGACACATTTTTACCTGATGGCGCAACAACCTTTGATTCATTTTCCAATGAGCGGATTCCTGTTGCAACAGTTTGCAATGGAACATATCCGCTTTCATCAACGATTGCCTGCCCCGCTTCACTTGTAAGGAACTCAAACAGTCTATAGGCTACGGAAGACCTATCAACATCGGAACGCACCGCAGTGTACACATGGGAAGTGTATGGGTAAGTGTCGTTCTTGACATTCTCTTTGGTCATTGCCACACCATTCACTCCAATAGCCTTTATACTGCTGCTCCCCACCATAACGTTATAATAATAGAAAGGACTGAAGGCAATTCCTGCAGTGTCATTTTCAAGTTGGTAATAGGGGGACATCATGGTTGTACCGATTTGCATTTCAGGGAAATCCTTGATTGTCAATCCCACCATCACCATCGTTTCAAATTTTTCCTGACTGCCCGAGTTCCTATTTCGCACATAGGGTTTCATCACGCAATCCAATCCTCCAACCTCTGCCCAATTGACATATTTTCCTGTATAGATGCCTTGAATCTGCTCAATGGAGAGATTGTTAACTGGGTTCTTCTGATTGACCATGAAGGCCAGAGCATCCCTTGCAATAGGCTTTTCAATTAGCGTTACCCCCTGCTCGTTAGCATAGGCCTTTTCGTCGCGGGAGATACTTCTTGCTGTAATAATAATCTCAACTTTATCATCAATGAGATTCATGAACGATTGGTGTGTATTGGAATTCAGCAATCGCTTCGTCCTTAATTCCCGTTCTTCCGTCTCTGTACAGGTATATATCGGCATCACTTGTTTTGGCGCTTCTTCTGGATTCTGGACAAACGGACTTGATTGCCACTCATAATCAAACCCCAACAGTCTGCACATTAAGATATATCGTAACGGGCTTGTGGAATCAGAACCATCCAATATGGGAAAATTGCTTATTGTAATGTCGTTTACGTCTGACGATATGTCATCATTGCCGTCCGCATTACATGATATTACTAAAAAACTGATAATATCAGGATGAACTTATGTTTCATAATTGTGTAGTAGATTCAAAATTCTTCAGTACATCTTGTCTTTATTGGCACAAAGATACAAAATAAAAACGAGTTATTTTGCTTACAAAGCAAAAAATACATTATTTCTATTCAGGACCAAATCATTTTTTACGAAATGACATCTGAAGAGGGCGAAAGTGGTCAAATTCGACAACTTAACATCATGGATCCTATTTGTGGCGAATTCGCCATAAATAAAAGGATTTGCCGCTTTGCCATCTGGGACAAACAGACGCGGCTTATCCTCCGGCTTCCTGTTATTTCTTAGCTTGCTTAACTTGTTTCTTAGCTTGTATGACTGAGATAATGCCAATCAACACGCCTAAAACTCCAACCCCCAAACTTATCAGGTTGAAATTCTCCTTTGCCCAAGTTATGATTGCTTCCATACTCATTTTATCTCTTCCTATTCTCTACAGCTTTCTTTTCTTCGCTGGCTAATCTGCGCTCCACTTTTTTCACATCCTCTGCAGGAGGAAGATTCTCTGGTACGATACCACGCTCTAACAGCATGCGACGGACAGCAGCATTGTTGTCGATATGCTCTTTAGCAATCATCGTCTCGCTTTGCAGGTCTTTGGTCTGAACGTTGACACTCGTCATCTCAGCTGCAAAGTCCTTGGCCTTGATACTAATAGTAGGCAGGAAGTCTGCTAATGGACGACTGGAAGGCACACCCATCTTTCGCTTCAAAGTGGCTGTGTTCAGGCGGAACAGGGCTTGGTCGCCCTTGGAACGGATGACAGCAAAACTCTTGTCGTTCACGCCACGCTCATACAGAATACCAGACAATTTCTTCTCCGTTTCCTGCAGCTTGGCCCTTGCCCTCACACGTTCAACCTCCAGCAGGCGTTGTTCTATCAGCTCAGCCTTTCGCGTCTGCACGGCAAAATAGGTCTGTGCAAAAGCTATCTGCTCTTTTCGAGGGTCGCCATTCTGAGCCACCAGATAACAGGCATAGCGAGTAAGCGTAAAATCATCAACTTCTCGTTCTGCGCCAGATCCCAAAGACACCATTTTGCTGACGTCAGCAAAATGGTCATCTACTGATTGGCCAACGTTCTTGCAAGCAGTTTTTGCCTTATCAATGACACCCACAAAATTACGCCATTGCGAATAACCTAATAGCGTGCACAACTCTCTTGCGCTCCAGCATTCCACACCATCTACCTCAAGTGCGGCCTGCTCAAAAGCACTATATAACTGTTCTATAATTTCTTTCTTCATTGTTCAAATTTTAAATCCAATGCTCCCTAACTGTTTCTTTGTCTCGTCCTCCAAGCGGTGGCTTTCTGCGAAGAGAATGGTCTTGATACTTTACTATTCCGTCTGCAAATATAGCATTTTTTCTTGAATTCTCATACATCTGGTCAATAAAATTTGCAGGCTCTTACTTCAGCAGCCTCGCACTGTCCATTCAACTTTTTTGGTTCTTTTGCAATTTAGTTGAAAAAGTAAATAGAAAGAGATATTTTAGCAATCTTTATTCCCCATTAGAAACGACAAATTTCATAACCGAAAAAATCTGTCACAAGTGATTGAATATTAATGATTTATAACAATA
>JAGCPD010000012.1 GCA_017645305.1 Bacteroidaceae bacterium
CCAACATGTTGACAACCTGAGCCTCCTCAATCTTTAAAATTGGCTTAATGTATTTCATAACAACTGTCGGCCTCTCCCCCCGCCCTCCCCGAGAGGGAGGGAGCCGGGGTTCTGAGGGCTTCTTTATTTGTTTGACATTTTTACTTTCTTGTTGTCCTAAATTCCCCTCTCACTTAATCGCAACCTTCTTGCCGTTAACAATGTAGATACCCTTCTGAGCCTTGCTGATACGCTGGCCAGCCAGGTTGTAAATAGCAGCATTATCAATTGTCAATTCTCCATTTTCAATTGTGCTGATGCCAGTAGCATCGTCTTCAGTAAAGAGGAAGGCATTAACCAGAGGACCTGTTTCACTGTCGAGTTCTAAGTAAGCCTTGCCTGCTTTAATGGTTCCTTCGTTTGCAAGATAGAAGCCTGCAGGTTTGTCTGCGGGTTTAGCGAGAATGTACTTACCAGTAGCTGCGATGTCCTCAGCAGCACCCTGCAGCACGTTACCCTCAACCTTCGTAGCACCAGTGGTGGGAACGAAGCTGTAAATGCCAGCAGCACCCTTCAGTACAACAGGCTCAGCAGCAGCAATTGCACCTTCTACAGCATTCAACTTCAGCCAAGTCTCTTCAAACTCACCTGTGAATGCTTCAACACCTGCGGGAACGGTAACGTCAGCATTGTCAACGAACAGTGTTGCATAGCCAGCGTCAGTAATCTGGGCAACAACAGGCTTAGTAGCATCGAGAGTGGGATATGCGTCTGTTCCGAGGTCTTGACGCCATGCAATACCGAGGGCAAGAACAACCTCGCTGCTTGCCAGCTGCTCGTCGGTAACCGCTGTTGCCTCTTGAGGAGTCGTAGTTACTGTGCTTGCATCGCTGTTAATAGAAGCACCCTGATAGTAGCAGTTGATAATAGCAGACTTGGCATTCTTGACAGCGCCAAAGAACTGACCAGCCTTCGGAGAGTCAACCTTACCAATAGACAAGACATTCTTAATAGTTACAACTGCACCATTGCTGTAACCAACCATACCGCCGAATGTGCAGTTGCCGGGAGTTGCGGCAGTGTTGACGAGTTCACCGTCGAACAGACAGTTGCTAATGGTGAGATAGCAAGCAGGGTTGTTGTTTGCATAACCAGCAATACCGCCATAGTTACCACTACCGCCTGCATCGTTACCGTCGAGAGTACCAGAATAGGTGCAACGGTCAACTACTGTTGCGTTTCCATTGAGAGCGCCACCGAGGATGCCACCTACCTGAGCACCAGCCAGCTGGTTGATGTAGTTCATCTTGCTGTTGATGTTCTGGATGAGGACACCACCGTCACCAGCAACACCGATAAGAGCGACTGCTCTGCCTGTAACACCTGTAGAAACTGTCATTGTTCCTTCTGCGGTAAAGTTCTTAACGACTGCACCTGTTGAAAGCTTACCGAACAGACCATTGTACTGACCTGTTGCTGTGTAGGTAATGCCGCTGATGGTATATCCCTGACCATCGAAGGTGCCCTTATAAGGAACATCATTCGTACCAATAGAAGTCCATGCATTTTCAGAGATTGCCTCAGAAAGGTCTATATTAGCAGTGAGGACAGCATTAGCATCGTTAGTGCCAGTGTTTACCAAAGTAGCGAAACTTGCCACATCTGCAGCTTTACCCAACTGATATACGCCATCCACTACAACCAACTGAGCAACAGCAGCTATTTGCGGAACATCAACTGTGATGTATTTCAGCGCGTCATTAAATGCAGGAAGAAGGTTGTCAGCCGTTGCATCTTTCACAACACCAATCTTAGACTCAACTACTGGTTGAACTTGTGCCATTAACTGACTTGCTACAGCGGCAGGCATTCCCTCTGCAAGAGCTGAGAGACCCATAGCAACCTTTGTCAGAGAATCAACATATTCCTGACGGATTGCTGCATATTCATTATCAGACAGCATCTTGAACTCAGTCATCTGCTGAAGAGTACCGCTGTAACATGATTCAACTTCAATCTTGAAGAACTTGTAGTCCTTGGGCCATTCTTCGCTGAAGTTGAAGTAAGCAGGAGCGGAGTTGGCGGCAGGCAACTGATCCTGACCAATGTCGGTCTTCTGGTCAAGCAGTGTCCAACCGCTATAGTCACGGGTATAGTAATCGGCTTCTTCTGTACCGCCAGGAACTTTACCGCTGGCACCATAAATCTTCCAGGTCTTCCAGTTACGGACACCACCACCATTACCTGTATCGTTACCAGTAATCAGCTTGTATTGGCCGAACTTCTTGGCAGCATATGTCTTGAAGATAACATATGCGACAGCAGGGTCTGTATCGGTTGCAGCGGGGATGGAGCCGCACCACTTGGTCTTCTGGTTACCGTCAAGCAGCTTCGAAGCATCTTCACCACTATTTCCAGCATTACCGCTAAGGAAGCGGAAGCCGCCTGTTGCGAAAGCAGAAGAATCCTCAAGCGCTTCCTTCAAAGCAACTAATTCGTTGTAGAGCAAGGTCATCTGCACAGCATCTGCTGTTGTCTGCAACTCAGCATACTTCTCTGCGAACTCCGTCTTCTTGCTTTCCATAGTTGACTCAACCACCAAGCTTTCTACAGTAGCGGCAAACTCTGCCAACTCCTCTACCAACGGCTGACGCATTGCCTCGAACTCCTCTTGAGTGCAGAGGTACATCTCGGACATCTGCTGCTGAGCGCCAGCATGAGGTGCAACCACCTTTACCATATAATACAGGTAATCCTCGCTAACACCCTTATTGAAGTCGAATGTTGCGGGATAGAAGTTCTTCATGGGCAGGTATTCCTCACTGACATCAACTCTCTCGTCAAGCAGTGTCCAATTTGTAGGAAGGCTATCTGTAGCAGCAGTGAAAGATGCGAAATTGCCGCCATAGACACTCCAAGTCCTCCAGTTACGACCATTTTGGGTTGCGGTGTCGTTACCAGTGACAAGTTTGTAGAAGAAAGGCTTGAAGGCAGCCTTCACACGGTAGATGACATACTGCGGGAAGTTATTGCCGCCCCACTTGGTACCTTCCTTGCCGTCAATCAGCTGTGAGTAGTGACCGTCGCCCCAGCACTTGTCGCCAGAGCCGGCGATTGCTGCATAATTTGCACCATTGACAAACTGATTCATTGCCTGAGCAATTGCATTGTTCTCTGCTTCAGCCAACTTGGCCTCGAGTGTCTCATATTCGCCGGAGCTGATGGCAGCTGCCAAAACACCGTCTAAGTCCAGACCTGCGAAGAAAGTAGCATACTCCTGACACCAAGGATCATTCTCTCCAAGCAAAGCCTCGTATTCAGCCTTAGTTGCCTTTGCTGTGTTGACCAAATTGGTATAGTACTGTGCATCGGAAACATCAGAGGTGCTCAGCACATGGAATTCACCAACCTGTGTCCAACCTGTGCTCTTCATGGCATTCAGCGTCAGCTTGATGTAGCGGAACTTGTCGGTTGTATTGGCGGGAATGTACTCGAACGTCGTGTAGTTTTCGTTCTGGATTTCGTCATCGTCAGTTCTTTCATCAATCAGCGTCCAGTTGCTGTTGTCGTTAGAGCCTTCAATCTTCCAGCTCTTGGGAGCACGGTCGTGCCAAGAGCCATCATCATGGGTAGAGAAGGAGTAGCTCTTCACGGCATATGCCTGGCCGTCGCCTGTTTCGATTGTCACCCAGTTGCCTGCGAGGTTGCTGCCTTCCCACTTCTGGCCAAGCTGCAAGTCAACAGCCTTCTTGGAGTTGTCCTGAGAAGAAGCCTTCCACTTGTAGCTAACCACACGGTTCGGCTCACCAAGAAGCTTGAACTCGGAAAGCTGAATCATTCCATCATAATAGGTATTGTTGTCATTCTCTTTCTTGTAACCCTGACTTTCATTCAGGACAAGCTTGAAGTACTTGAATGGCTTCAGAATGTTCTTTTCGCAGAAGAAGCGCTGAGTGTAGAAGTTCTTCCGCTGTATCATGTTGTTGCGACCGAGGTCGGAAAGAGCGACCCAACCTTCTGCATCGACATCGCCACCAACAGTAGCGTCGTTGGTTCCATAGAGCGTCCATTTACCGATGAGACGACCGTATGCCTCATTGTCGTTGGCTGTGGTGATGTCATAGCCCCAGACATAGACAGGATCAGAGGCAGTAAAGAGCGCATAGACACCATCGCCCGGATTTCCACAGAACTTGGTGTTCACATCGTTGTCGAAGAGCTTGGCAGTGCCCTCGCCACCTTCGAAATTTGTTCCTGCCGTACAGGTGTATGTCACCTGAGCGGATACTGTTGCTGCCATTGCAAATGCAGCAAACAATGTTAACAATTTGTTTTTCATCTCTTTTGGTTTTAGTTAATAAAATAGTTTATTTTTGTGTTTAATTGTTTTAATGACATTACTCCTCATGTGCAAAGATAAACTTTTTTGTATTACAAGACAAAAAAAGGAGTTTTTTTTTATTGCTTCTGCGGAATTCTTTTACTATTAAGCATGCAAACTCACCGAATTAAGCGTGCTAACTCACTGAATTTAGCGTGCAAACTCACTGAATTCGACATAAGTCGCTTTTTTTTATAAATATTTTGATGTTTTTTCATAATGTTGTACCTTTGCACGGACTTTAAAAAGCGACTTATATATTATTCTACAAACGTTGTACAATAAATTTATGTGCTCTGCCGTTATTAAATTTAGGATGAAAAGACTACTATGGATAGGATTGTTGCTGATAAGTCTGGACATAAAAGCCCAGTTTGATGCGGCATTCACTAATTCCTGGGCTCTTCAGTCCTACTTCAACCCTGCAGCGGCAGGAGTGGATGGTCTGCTGAATGTCAGAGCTGCCTATAGTATGCAGATGGTGGGTTTCGAGAATGCACCAAAAACCATGCTGATAACAGCAGACATGCCTCTTTTCTTTTGGGGGCCAAAACACGGAGCCGGACTGGGACTCTATAACGACAAGGCAGGAGTCTTCTCGACACAGAGGATATTCCTTTCTTATGCCTATCACCTTAAATTGTGGGGCGGCACCATGAGTATCAGTGCAAGGCCGTCTCTTCTGGTCGAGAAAACCGACGGTTCAAAGCTGGACTTGGCGCAAACGAACGACCCGGCCTTCATAACAAGTGATGCAAAAGGAAATGCTTTCGACCTGGACTTCGGACTCCGATACACCTATAAAAAAACATGGTACGCGGGAGTCAGCGCGATGCACATTATGGGACCCACCATTACATTGGGAGACGATAAAACGCATGAGATTTCCATCGACCCTGTTTTCTATCTAACAGGAGGATACAGGTTCCGCCTACGTTACCCGCGTTACGCAATCGCCACGGATGCCATCCTTAGAACAGACCTGTTGTCATGGAGAGGTGATATCACGGCCCGACTGGAATACAACGGTGAGAAACATAAACTGTACGGCGGCATTATGTACAGCCCGATGAATAGCGTAGGATTACTTCTGGGGTACAATTTCCACGGTATCAACATAGGCTACTCGTACGAGGCTTATACAGGTGGAATAGGAATACAAAACGGAACGCACGAGATTATGATTGGATATCAAACCGAACTGAATCTGGGGAAAAAGGGTAAGAACCTGCACAAAAGCGTACGACTGCTGTAGAACATTGAATGCTGCGAGTAAGCGTGAACAGGCTCGACCGCAGGTCAACATTGAATATTGAAATAACGAAGATAATATATAAATAAGGTATATAAATATGAAGACAAAGAGTCTGGTACTTTTCTTATTGGCAATTCTTTGCCTGACCTTGGCTGCATGTATGGGATCACATTCCTCGGCTAATGCAGTTGGAGGCGAACTGACAGGAGTCAGAGGTGCTGCAACCTCTGAGCCTACACCATACGGCATGGTGGCCGTTCACAAAGGGTCTCTGAAAATTGGATTGCAGGAAAACGATACCCTTTGGGGAGCCGATTTCCCCATTAGAGACATCAGTGTTGACGGCTTCTGGATGGACGAGCACGAGGTAAGCAATGCCAAATACCGTCAGTTTGTGAACTGGGTACGCGACAGCATTATCCGTGAACGTCTAGCTGACCCCGCATACGGAGGTGACGAGACTTACAAGATAGAAGAGGACAAGGAGGGTAATCCCATTACACCTTATCTGAACTGGAGCAAACCCATTCCCTGGCGCAAAGCTAACGAAGATGAAGACCGTGCGATTCAAAGCGTTTACGTTATCCATCCTATTGACGGCACCAAGATGCTGGATGCCAAGCAGATGAACTATCGCTACGAAGTTTTCGACTATGTAGCTGCAGCTCAGCGTAAATATCGCTTAGATCCAGAAGAACGCGACCTAAACACTGACCATGCCATAAGCAATGAGCAGGTAATGATCAGCAAAGATACTGCCTGGATAGATGATGACGGTAAAATTATACGCCAAACCATCACACGACCTCTGAGCGGACCATGGGATTTCCTGAACACCTATATTGTGAACATCTATCCCGATACCACATGCTGGGTAAACGATTTCCAAAATGCCGATAATGAACGTTATATGAAGCTCTATTTCAGCAATCCCGCATACGACGATTATCCAGTAGTAGGCATTTCGTGGGACCAGGCTAATGCTTTCTGTGCATGGCGTACCAGCTACCTGATGAAGGGACTGGGCGGCTATGCTAGGCAAATTCAGCGATACCGCCTGCCCAGCGAGGTAGAATGGGAATACGCTGCTCGCGGTAAAGAGGGTAATCCTTTCCCATGGACGAGCCTGGAAGTCAAGAGCGACAAGGGATGCTATTATGCTAACTTTAAACCCGACCGTGGTAACTACACCAAAGACGGTAGCCTTATTACCAGCAAATGCGGTATCTTCAGCGCCAACAGCAACGGTTTGTACGATATGGCAGGTAATGTGGCAGAATGGACAAGCACCGTATATACCGAAGCTGGCGTAGAGAGCATGAGCGACATGAATCCTGACCTAAAATACAACGCTGCAAAAGAGGATCCCTACCGTCTGAAGAAAAAGAGTGTAAGAGGCGGTTCGTGGAAAGACCCTGAAAGCATGATTCGCAGCGCATGGCGTTCATACGAATACCAGAACCAGCCCCGCTGCTACGTGGGATTCCGTTGCGTTCGTACTATGGTTAACGATAGGGGTAATGCCGGTGCACAGAAAGGGGGCAAAGCAAGCAAAAAAGGCGGTGGAGGCAAGTCGTCAGGCGGTCCAACCGTAAGTACAAGAAAAGTGAGACGGTAGTTTCATTGAAAATTGAGAATTGATAATGGATAATTGAAAATTAAAGCGGCCGCATAATGCTATAATGTAATGACAAAGCAGCCGCCCAAACAAAATAACGAAAAAAAATAAAGATATGAATCCTATAGCCAAATTGCAAAAATGGATGGACTCCCCATCTGGCCAAGTTTTTATGAATTACGCTTACAGCTGGGGTGCTGCAATCGTTATCTTGGGAGCATTATTTAAGTTAACTCACATCCCCGGAGCCAATGCTATGCTTTGGATAGCTATGAGCATTGAGGCCGTTGTATTCTTTATCTCTGGTTTTGAGAAGACATACGAAAAAGTGCCCAAGACAGAAGGAGCAGAGCCTGCTAACGGGCAAGCCGTGGTGATAGCCGGTGGCGGAACTTCCTTGCCTGAAGGTGCAGAAATTCCTGAAGGTCCTATCGTAATTGGTGGCGGAGCTCCATTTGTGGCAGGTACTGCGCCTGTTGGAAACATAGACCCCGACGCTTTGGCAGCAGGAACTGGATTAAGTGCTGCAGCAGCCAATCTGGCAGCCGCAGGACAAGCAGCCGCACAGGCACAACTGGCACTTGAACAAATACAGAATGGTGGTGCTACCATCGACCCCAACCAGATAAAGGCAACAGACCCTGCAGCTATAGAAGAAGCAGTAAAGAACTATGCCGAAGAGCTAACAGAGCTTACCGAAGTACTGGGTCGTGTAAAAGCTCAAGCCGCGCGTATGAGTACCGACAGTGAGGAGATGGAGAACTTGAACCGCACGCTTACAGGTATTGCTACCGTTTACGAATTGCAACTCCGCAATATCAGCAAACAGGTTAGTACGATTGAACAGATTGACGAGCAAACACGTAAGATGGCCCAGCAGATTCAGGAACTGAACGAGGTCTATAGCCGCATGATTAAAGCACTCACCATTAACATGGGACCCGCTGTTGAAAGAATGAAGAACGAAGAGTGAAAAGTGAAGAGTGAGAAAATGAAAAATGAAAGAGTGAAAAGTGAAAAATATAAATTAGCAAAATCATTAATCGATAACCGTTAATCTAATTCTTCATTCTTAACTCTTAATTCTTAACTGAACAAAAAGATGCCTATAAAGAAAAAGAGGATGTCTCCTCGCCAAAAAATGATTAACCTGATGTACTTGGTACTCATGGCTATGCTTGCTTTGAATGTATCAAGCGACGTACTGAATGGTTTTTCGTTGGTATCGGACAGCCTGAACAAATCTACCCGGAATGCCAGTCATGTCAATGATGGCATATACACCACCTTTGAGGAACAGATGAAGAACAACCCTGCAAAAGTGAAGCAGTGGTACGACAAAGCACAATATGTACGCAACATCAGCGACTCACTCTACAATCTGGCAGAAGAACTGAAGGTCGCTATCGTTAAGAAGAGTGACGGGGAAAAGGGTGACGTTAACAACATCAAGAACCGCGAAGACCTGGAAGCAAGTACACAGATTATGCTGGCACCTGGAACAGGACGCGGAAAGGAACTCTACAAAGCCATCAACAGTTTTCGCGAAAGAATCGTGAAGATGGTAACAGATAAGGAAAAAAGAGAAATCATTACCAGCAACCTAAGCACCGAGATTCCTGCCAAAGGCTTACTGCTTGGAAAGGAGAGCTGGCAGGAATACATGTTCGAGAACATGCCTACCGCTGCAGCCGTTACCCTACTGACAAAATTGCAGAGCGATGTACGCTATGCTGAAGGTGAAGTGCTGCACAACCTTATCAGTAATGTTGATGTGAAGGATATCCGCGTGAATCAGTTGAATGCATACGTTATTCCAAGTTCTCAGACAGTCGTTCAAGGCGGCAGATTCAGCGCACAGATTATCATGGCCGCCGTAGATACCACACGCCGACCAACTATCTACATTGGCGGGCAGCAAATTAAGAGCGACAGAGGGCTATACGAAACTGTTTGTAACAGAACGGGAGATTTTACGCTGAACGGCTTCATTGAGATGCTGAATGGCAGCGGGGAGAAAATAAAACGCGAATTCTCGCAAAAATATACCGTTGTTGCTCCAAGCGCTACCGTAAGTGCCGACATTATGAACGTATTGTATGCCGGTTATGATAACCCAATGAGCGTTTCCGTGCCTGGTTTCCCCAGCAACAAACTGCACGTAAGCATGACAGGAGGTTCACTTACACAAAACGGCGACGGTCACTATATTGCCCGTCCCACAACCCCTGGCGGTGAAGCAGTAATAACGGTATCCGCACAGAACGAAGGACGGACACAGGAAATGGGCAAGTTTACTTTCCGCATAAGAAAATTGCCAGACCCCACTGCCTATATTGGCTACGCAACCGAAGGCGGTGAAGAACATTTTACGGGCGGCTCACTCTCAAAACAAATTCTCATGAACACAGAAGGTATCGGTGCTGCTATCGATGACGGACTACTGAATATTGCTTTCCGTGTGAACAGCTTCGAGATGCTTCTCTTCGATGCAATGGGCAATGCCGTACCTTACAAGAGCAACGGTGCAAAATTCTCTGACCAGCAAAAGGCGCAAATGCGCGGCCTGGCTCGCAACAAGCGACTTTTTATCAGAGACATACACGCCACAGGTCCTGACGGTATAGAACGTACGCTTAAAAATCCCATGGAGGTCATCATTAAATAAAAACAGCCCCACCATAACCCTCTCCCATAGAGGGAGACAAATGATAAATGATTAAATTGAAAAATATATGAAACGCATAACCCTGTTCTTGATTCTGATGTTTGGCATGGGTGCATTATCCATTGTCAATTATCCATTGTCAATTGGCTCTGCCAATGCGCAACCTGCAAAACGTCGTACATCGACCACCACAAATGCAGGAGGTGCAACAACTACGGCAGCCAAACAGAGCAATGACCGTGCCTCGCTGCAATTCCCAACATCGGCAGCAATGCCTGAAGATGTGGTATGGAAGCGCGACATCTACCGTCAGCTTGACTTGATGAAAGACAAGAACGCACCTCTGTACTACCCTGTGGAACCCATAGGCAAACAAGTAAACCTCTTTACATATCTGTTCCGTCTGATTCAGACTGGTCGTGTGACAGCCTATACCTATAAACTGGATGGAAACGAATCGTTTGAAGAAAAGGACAAACTGAGCGTAAAAGACTTGCTGGAACGGTATGGCATCTATTATGAAGAGAAAGACGGGAAGTTTGTTGTTGCCGATGCAGATGTCCCCAGTGCCGAAGCAACACGTTATTATATAAAGGAAAGCGTTTATTTGGACCAACGTACAGGAACCTTCAGCACAAAGGTCACTGCCCTCTGCCCTATTCTAATGCGTGGAGCAGATGAATTCAGCACAGATGCCACCCCCTACCCCCTCTTCTGGCTCAAATACGACGACGTGGCTCCCTGGTTAGCTAAATTGCCGATGATGGGCAGCAATCTGAATAACGTCTCGAACCTGACGGCTGACGATTACTTTACGCTGAACCGTTATGAAGGTAAAATCTACAAAACCAATAACCTGCAGGGCAAAGTATTGGCAAACTACTGCGAAACAGACAGTGCCATGAAGAAAGAACAGCTGAGGATAGAAAAGCAAATTACAGACTTCGAGGAAGGTGTATGGGGACATGAAGTTGTTGACAGCACTAAGTTGGACAGCACAGCATTGGCCGAAAAAACTGGAGAAAAAGCGGAAAAGAAGAAAACGTTCAGTATATGGGGCAGACGTACAAAGACACCCACTGCCACCACTTCTAAAAATACAACTGACACCGCAAAGAAGGAAAAAAACGGTGGTGCCGCACCAGCAGCACGCGTAAGCGCACGCAGACAGAGAAGATAAAGGCATAATATGATAATATGGCACAGTTTGCCGATGTCATACTGCCATTACCCTTAGAAGGTACCTTTACTTATAGTTTACCCGGGACTTTCTCCAACCTTGTTCAGGTAGGGAGCCGTGTTATTGTTCCATTTGGAACAACAAAATCTTATAGTGCCATTGTAGTAAAACTGCATGATACTGTCCCGTCCTACCAGACAAAAGAGGCAATAGAGTTGCTGGACAGCAGCCCTATTGTTACTATAGCCCAACTGAAACTATGGAACTGGATAGCTGATTACTACTTATGCACTATTGGTGATGTATATAAGGCAGCTCTCCCAAGCGGAATGAAACTGGAAAGCGAATCATGCCTGATGTACAATGATGATTTCATTGCAGACAACTCACTCTCGCCTTCCGAGGAAAAAATCATTCAGGCGCTGGAAGAAGATACGACACAAGCACTATCAGCCCTTCAAAAGAAAACGGGTATAAAGAACATCCTGCCTATTGTTAAACGACTTCTCGAGAAAGGTGCTGTACGCATAAAAGAGGAAGTGAAAAGAACGTACAAACCGCGATATGCCACATATGTCCGTATCTCTGAGACTTTCTTTGACGAATCCAAGCTCAACGAAACCTTATCACAACTGAAACGCTCGGCAAAACAGGCTGAACTGCTAATGCAATATGCATCCCTTTCCGGCATATCGGCTGCATTAGCTCTGCAAAATTATCAACTGCTGAAAGAAATTACAAAGCAGGAACTGATGGAGCATACACAATGTACACCAAGCGTTCTAAAGGCACTATACCTGAAAGGAGTGCTGGAACTCTACCAAAAACCAATAGGGCGTCTGGTACAGCAAAATCTGCCTACCGAGATGGTTATGCATCCGCTAAACGAAGACCAGGCACGTGCAAAAGAGCAAATAAAAGAAGCATGGAAACAATATGAGGTATGCCTATTGCATGGTGTGACAAGCAGCGGTAAGACAGAAGTCTATATTCATTTGATAAAAGAATGCATAGAAGCCGGCAAACAGGTCCTTTTTATGTTACCCGAAATTGTCCTGACAGCCCAGTTGACAGACCGCCTGAAACGCGTTTTCGGTGACCGCTTAGGTGTTTACCATTCAAGATATCCTGATGCAGAGCGGGTGGAGGTTTACCAGAAGATGCTTTCAGAGAAACCGTACGACATCATTGTTGGCGTTAGAAGCAGCATCTTTCTCCCATTCAGGAACCTGGGACTTGTCATTATTGACGAGGAACATGAGACAAGCTTTAAACAAAAGGATCCTGCCCCGCGCTATCAAGCCCGCAATGCGGCATTGGTGATGGCGAAAGCTGCCAAGGCAAAAACGCTGCTGGGCTCTGCCACACCCAGTCTGGAATCCTATTACAACACAGAAACGGGAAAATACGGTCTTGTACAACTGAACAAGAGATACGGAAATGTACAGCTCCCGCAGATAGAGGTTGTGAATATGCGCGAATTGGCCAGAAAGAAAATGATGAACGGGCCCTTTACTCCACAGCTGTTAGAAAGAATAAGGGAAGCTTTACAACGTAACAAACAGATAATATTATTCCAAAACAGGCGAGGCTTTGCCCCTATGATGGAATGTAAGACTTGCGGATGGGTGCCCCGATGCCAGAAGTGCGATGTGAGTCTAACACTGCACAGAAATATGCGACAGCTTACCTGTCATTATTGCGGAACCTCCTATCCCATTCCCCAAAAGTGTCCAAATTGTGAAGAACAAAACCTGATGGGCAAAGGTTACGGAACGGAACGAATAGAAGACTGCCTGCAAGCTATCTTTCCCCATGCAAGAATAGCAAGGATGGACATGGATACGACAAGAAGCCGCCAAAACTATGAACAAATAATCTCGGACTTCCAACATTTTAAGACTGACATTCTGGTTGGTACACAGATGGTGACAAAGGGATTGGATTTTGAAAGGGTTAGTGTAGTAGGAATCCTAAATGCCGGAACTATGTTGTCACAACCTGACTTCCGAAGCTACGAACATGCCTTTCAGATGATGGAACAGGTAGCGGGAAGAGCCGGCAGAAAAGATGAACAAGGCTACGTTGTTCTGCAGACACAGGATGTAGAGGCTTCTGCCATCAAACAGGTAGTACAACACGATTACACTGCCATGTATAGGGAACAGATGCAGGAAAGGAGTCTTTTTAACTTCCCACCCTATTGCCGGCTTATATATGTCTATATGAAACACCGGAACGAGAAAGTGTTAGAGCACCTTTCAGAAGATTATGCAAACTTGCTGAAACAAATTTTTCGCGAAAGAATATTGGGTCCCGACACACCACCCATAGGAAAAGTGCAGATGATGTATATCCGCAAAATAATTGTCAAGATAGAACTCAGCGCCTCCATCACTGAAGCCAGAAAACGTCTGAAGGAAATTCAACACTATATAACCACCTTGCCTCAATATAAATCCGCCCTAATCTATTATGATGTAGATTAAGCCCCCTCCCCTCTCTGGGGAGGGCTGAGGGAGAGGCTCTTTACTTACGCATAAGCCTAATTACCTTGCTGGCATATTCGCCACGAAAACCTATTTCTACACCCTGCTGCATAAGGAAACGGCCAGTGAAAGAACTTCCCTCCCAATGGTCAGGGTTATCCTGACGGCAGATCTCAGTAAGTGTATAGGTTGCATCTGCATCTAATCCGGCAAAGTAGAAACGAGGCCGGAAGAAATCCACATACTGCTCAAACTTATAAACAAAGTAGATAGCTTCTGATTTATCTTCCTTGACGTACATCTCGCTGCAATAGCCATTTCCTTCATAAGGAGAGATAAGCCGGTACAAATCGCCCTGCTGAACAATAGGGCGAATCGTCTCTTTATAAGTTGCAAAGCATGACTGCGCAAACTTCATCTCGTCGGCGGTGAGGTCGGAAGGCTTCATTTCCATACCCAGACGTCCCGTCATTGCCACATCGAAACGGAACTTAAGAGGCAAACGGCGACCTGTCTGATGGTTAGGGCTGGCACTTACATGCTGTGCCATAGCACAGGCAGGGAAGAACATACTGGTTCCCCACTGAATGAAGAGACGTTGCTTGGCATCAGTATTGTCACTAACCCAGAACTCGTCGAAGTAAGGCATCAAGCCATAGTTGACGCGACCGCCACCACTGGCGCAACACTGGATAACAAGGTCAGGATACTTCTCTCGGATACGCTTGAGCGTCTTGATTAGACCCAAATGATAATCCACATACAGATGACTCTGGTTATCGGCACTAAGATAGTGTGACCCGAAGTTCTTGGTTTCCATATTGCAGTCCCACTTAATATAATAGGTATTAGGAGTTTCTGTCATGATATCATCAACCACTTTGTACACGAAATCCTGAACAGCGGGATTACTCATGTCCAATACAAGTTGTGTGCCACCACGCCCGGTACTGGGCTCACGTGTAGGATGACATACAACCCAATCAGGATGCTGCTCGTAAAGTTCGCTTTTGGTATTGGTCATCTCCGGCTCAATCCAAATGCCCCACTTGAGGCCACGCTCGGCACAAGCTTTCTCGAGTGCGGGAACACCCTTGGGAAGTTTTTCGATGTCGGTAACCCAATCACCCAAAGCACAATTGTCAACGGAACGCTTGTACTTATTGCCAAACCATCCGTCATCCATCACAAAGAGTTCACCACCCAACTGCTTAACACCATCCATCATCTTTTCCATGCCATCCTGACTGACGTTCAAATAAACACCTTCCCATGAGTTAAGAAGTGTCTTGCGCAAAGCAGTTCCATTATGAACCATATTGTTCTTACGGGCCCAGCGATGGAAACTGCGACTGGCACCACCCAGTCCCTCATTACTGTAAGTGAGCGCCAAAACTGGTGTGGTAAAAGTCTCTTCCTTTTTTAGTGTATATTGTGAATTTGTATCATCAATACCAGCGACGAAGCGATGTATCTTCTTGCCTTGCGTGTCAATGGTCATACGGAAGTTTCCGCCCCAGCATAGAACAGCTCCAACCACACGACCAAAATTCTCTTGTGGTTTGCCATCCAGAGAAATCATAAGATTAGGACGGTTCATGTAGGCATTCTTGGTACCTGTAAGATCGTGAATCTCAAAGATTCCAGGTTTCAGAGCCTCTTCTGAGACTTGTGCTTCTGCACCCCAGGAACCATGCTCATGCTGTACCCAGACGTTACCCTGACGAATGGGAAGGAACCCGCTGGCATACTTGAGCAGAGAGACTGGTTTTTTCTCATTGTTATGGATAACAGACCATGTCTCTATCACATCGCAGTTGTTGTAAGTACGATAACATACATCAACTAAGAAGTCATAAACCTTATCCTTCAAGGTAATTGTATAAATGGTTGCGTTTCCCTCGGAAGAAACAGCAGACTGTTGACAAACGAGTTCCGTTGACATATTACCATCGGCATGACGAACGCTGAGAGCTGTAATGTCGTAGTTACCCAAACCAAAGGCGGGATATGCGTCTTCCCAAAGACTGTAAGCCCGATAGACCTGCTCGGCATCCGTAACACTTTCTCCATAATAGCTGACATGGAGCGGTTGCCCTTCTTCGGCTTTCAGCAACAGAGTTGTATTTGGGGAACTGACATAAATGTCCTTTGCCGAAACAAATGATACGGCAAGAAAAGACAGCATAAAAAAACACATTCTCTTCATAGTGTATATTTATTAGTGGGAGTTAACTCACTTCCATGAGCGTAAGCGAATTAACTCCCAATTTAACTTCCAGCGCAAAACGCTTTACTTCCTGTTTTTACTTCCTCTTTAAATTACCAAACATCCTCAGGCTTCGAGGGGTTATCATAAATCTCTTTCGGACACCATTCAAAATAGTCAAAATAAAGTTCCTTCTTTGTACTTTCAAGAACAGACTTGAATCGTATATAATAGGTGTCCCTGGGGTCCAACGTCTGGCGAACAAGAATATGACGTGTCTGACGTGCATCATCACGGGCAGTCTTACCTTCACCATACTCGTGCTTGCCAGCCTTCATTAAACCATGATTTCTCAACTTGTGGTCAATCTCTATAATTGCATCCTCATCATCTTTGAACGAGGCATCATCCAACCCATGCCAGGAGGATAAATCACTTTCGGCAACAGAGGCACCAAGGTAGGTTCTGGCAATACCTATACCCATATTTATGGGAATACCTGCAGCTGGGAGGTTATTTGGGTTGGAGCCAAAATATACCTGTACAATACCACGAGCCGTAGTTGCAAGAACCTTGTAACGAAGTTCGTAAGTTCCACGTTTGGGAACAGGAGGCAGAGTAAACATGATATCATAGTGGCCGAAAGCTTTGTCCTCATCCTGACAATAGTTGGGCCAATCAATTTGATAGCCATTATAATGGATAAAGTGAGTGTCCTCGTTGAGAATACTCATGTTTTCGAAATATTTATAATCCCTATCCTGAGGAATATAGACATGCTGGAACTTACCCTCCCTGGAATCAGCACGACGAATATTATTGGTAATAGCTTCGGGGAACATGGCAAAAAGGTCGAAACGAATACGCTCTTTGGCAAGTTCATCTCGTACTGCATCAGTATAAGCCAAAGGACTTGTAATCGGATAAATACAGGCATTTATGATATCGTTTAAAACAGCATTTTCACTCTCACGATCTATAAAAACACCTGTCTTTTCACGGTCGCAGGACAGTTCATGTCCCGTACCACTAAGACTATTGTCCAAGACAGGGAAGCGATTGATATAGACGCCCTCGCTCTCCTTACTCTCATAAAGCTTCAGCAACCGACGGCTACCTTCACCAATAGTGGAATACCATTCATAGACAGGAAGCGTATATGCTGTAGGTTTTGATGTGGAAAAACCTATTTCATTACAATGGTAAACCAACTTGTTGGCAGGAATTCGCATAGGAAGTATATGATAGGTAACCCACCGATACAATATATTATCGGGTGAGGTATAATTATTGTCAGTCTTATTCACGTCTTCAGAAAAATACATGTTCTTTCTCTGAATCCAACCGACAAGTTGCTCTAAAGCATCAGGCGCAGCAGGATCAATATTCTGCGAATGCCAGTACTCGTCGGTTTCGGCAAAGATGGTATAACCATACTTACGGTGTTCCGGTGCATGTGCATCGGGGTCACCGGCAGTGGCGGACTTGTCGCCACCAGACTTAGCCTGATAGTCCTCCATGTCAGGAATCTCTCCTTTCAGATATTTCAACTCATATTCTTCGTCACGTACCATATTAAGGAGATTCATCAGGCCACAAGCCTGAATTACCCGGGCCATAAGCAAATAGCCCTCTGTCTTATTGTCGAGAATATTCTGCAGGTACCTTGCACAGGATTCATCCTTAGGTGCAATAACCTTATGAAGCTGATGTATATACCCATTAATCACTGGAATATCATGGTTAAGGGGATCAATGGGACATATCTTATTTACGTAAAAACTGTCTGGGTTGTTTTTATCCCAATTGATTGTCAGACGATGATCGTTAAGCGTCGGGAGGGGTAACTCGATGTTTTTCTCGACCATGTCAATAGAATAACGCTGGTCCTCTCTGTCAAACCCGTCAATGATACTATTCTTTACTATCAATGTACGGATAGAGTCTAACTTTACAGAGTCGGTAAAAGAATCCCATGACGGTTCCGTTATCAAACCCTCGTTGACAAGATCCTGAAGATATGCATCGATAGCATCATTGGTAATTGCAAATACGGTATAGTTACCACGTGCCGTCAACAACTGATAAACCGTTGATGTTTCCAAATTCTCATTTATAGGAATCATCTTTAACAGGGATACGTATTGTGAATAATCTGGATGAGCCTCCAGATAACTGGCTATCGTGTGGTACTTAAATACATATTTTGCCGAGGTATCTATCTGCTCTGAGCAGGCACATACCATCAGAAGCAGTACAGTCAGAGAGAAAAACAGCTTTCTCATAATCTTAATAGGTTTTGATTTTTTTCTTTTTTTTATTATTCTCCTGACCTGGAAGCCGTAGCCCCAGGCCAGGAGAATTTATAGAGGATTTGTTATATTTCTGTTTAAAAGATGATTAGTTACCTGCCATAATGTCGTAAATGGCAACAACATCCATTACATTTACTTCGCCGTCACCGTTAACGTCAGCCACATCTGTCTTTTCAATATTACCTGCCATAATGTCGTAAATGGCAACAGCATCCATTACGTTTACTTCGCCGTCACCGTTAACGTCACCATCCTTGGCAGGAGATTCTACGAAGCGCATGTTGCGGATATTAACAATGGCACCATTACTATTGCTCATAATGAGCAGTTCAATAACATCAGAAGCCTTTGTCATGCCCAAAGCCTTAACGTTAAATGACAGCTTCTTGAACTCTGAGGTTGACTCCAAAGTTCCCATTTCGACGAACTCTTTGCTCACGCTATTGTAGATACGACTACCTTCCAGAGTCATGTCAGATGTATATTCGAACTCAAGGATTGTCTCATTCTCCAACAAGTCATCGTACATCTTTCCGAATCTGACATAAACCTTCTGTGTTTTTTCTGCATCAGGCTCAACAGTAGCAAACTCATAGTTGAACGGAGCCACCTCAGTATATGAATCAATAGATCTTATGGCAGTTTCCTCAACAATCTCCAAATAATCAGGATACTTGGCAAGAAGGTTATTCAAAGCTTTCTTGGCCTCAGCTGCATTGTCGTACATACCAATGTCCAAAGAGTCGGAGATACCATAGACAACTCCATCAAACTCGTCTGCTTCCTCCCCGAAACCGTCAATAGAAAAATGGTTAATCCACTTCTCGTAAACAATGTCCTTGTAAGCACAGAGATTATAATATGCAGCCTTTGTGGCATTAGTTTCTTCAAACACATTACCATCAGCTACCAACTGCTCTACCATAGTACGGGATGCAGCATCAGCCAAGGCTTCTTTCTGAGCAGCAGCAAAGTTAGGAGCAGCCTTGTACTCGTTGATATCCTCATATTCCAAAGCCATGACAGGTTTATAAATCTCTGTCATTGTGGCTACTCGGGCACCATTGTACTCAGCAGCAGCAGCAATGGCCTCTGCCGTAGCTTCCTCACCGAGGTAAGTCAGACGGAAATTACCAGCGCCCAGCCAGTCACCACCTACAATCGTACCTTCGTTCTTTATACCAAACTTCAATGTACCATCGGTAACCTTAGCAACCATAGTAACCTCATAACGGTCTTGCAGGATTGCATTGATGGTACCCTGAACACCCCAAATAACATAACCAACAACTACAGAGTCAACCTCGTCAACACCTGTTTCCCCCTCAACGTCACAAGCATAGATTTCCTTATCAGCTATGCTGCCCAACCAAGCGTTATCCTTATCTGTCATACCCTCGCGTACAACAGGAACGAAAGTCTTGGTGTCATTGGCAAATGCCAAAGCTGAATAGTTGAAACTGTTGATGTCACCGTTAGGACGGAAACCTGCATTCAGTTTCACTTCATAGTAACCATTCTTCAAATTGTTCAATGTCTGACTGATATTGAACTTGGACTGTACATTGCAGAACTCTGCAGCAGACATGGTACCTTCTTCGTTTGTTCCATTGCTGAACAGATAGCCATCCCAACCTTCAGCCGTCTTAGTGCCGGAGACATCTTTTCCCTCTTTGTCAACAACCTGTTCTGCCTTAGCAAAACTACGGTTAACAATCAGAGAAGAAATGTCTGTACCTGGCACATAACCGGCAGCCACGGCTGCTTTCTTCATAGACTCAAGGAACTCTATTTCTTCTGCAACCACACTGTCAGCAAGCACGTGATGGTCAAGGATATATTCTGCGGAGCCATTAACGAAAACTTCGTTAGGATCTACAGCATCTTCGCCAATGTAGGATTTCAATGTTGCCAGGGCCTCAGATTCTTCAAGTGTATTATCTTCGAGGTACTGCTTAACAGCCTCAACATTATCACTGAACAAACTATATACCTTGGCACATGCAGTAATACTGTCACGAAGAGTTTCAAGGATGTAGTTGACACGGAAGAGAGACTCCATGTTCATGCAATCATTGATTTCAGGGATGGTCTTCTCATATTTGTCTATGAGAGCCTGCTCTGCTATAACGTCACGGTCAAAACCATTAGCCTGATTAATATAATCATCTTTAATTACCCCGAACTCTTCGGGTGTGCCGAAGTGGATTTCATTCATCTGTATGGAGTTGCCTTCGTAAGCCTTGGTTACGACAACCTTGTAATATGTATAAGGTTCTGTGGTCTCTGTGCTAAAGCCGAAGTAAGAAGGCTCTGCGTTAACAGGATGCAGACGATCCTGACCAATGTTCTCCTTGGAATCAACGAGAACCCAACCTTCAGCATCCTTGGTAGCATCGGCATCACCATCGAAGTTTGCACCATAGATGTACCAAGTGCCCCAGTTACGTTCTGGGAATCTGCCTGTATCGTTACCTGTGGTCAGGGTGTAGAAGAAAGGATTCGTCTTGTCCATCGTACGGAAGATGATATAGGTATCGCCATTGGCATCAGCCAGACCACCCCACTTGGTAGCCTTAACTTCTACTTCCTTTTCCTCACCGGTTTCGGGATCCGTCTGCATTTCCTTCGTGTTCAGGGCAATACCGTCGATAAGGTGACCATAGAAGCCATCGCCCCACTGACCAACAGTGTGACCGCCAAGCAAGATATATGAGCAAGCATTGGATTCATCTACAGCATTATAGATCCACTGCAGATAATCAATCTCTGCCTGAAGAGAGTCGTTGTTAAGAGGACAATTCTCCATGATGTATGCATAGGTACCACGGATGTACTTTGCACAAGGAGCTATATTCTCGCCCTTATAACCGGCCTGCCAAGCACTCAGACTTTCAGACTCGATACTAATAGCTGCGATTTCGTCATAAATTGAATCATACTTTTCGTACAAATCGGCAGAACTCTCTATCTGCTTCTGCAGGGCTTCCAGTTCGTTCTTGATTTTCATTACATCGGGAGCGTTAACAGTAGTTGCCAGTTCCTGATACTTAGACTTGTAAGCATCAACAAAATTCTTATAGGCAGGTCTTTCCTCCGGATCGTAATCAGCGAACAGTTCTGTAAACTCTTCACGATACTCAACCAAATTACCCGTATTATAGAACGTGAACTCGTTCATCTGAATAAGGTCACCACTGACAGCCTCATAGACTTCAATCTTAAAGTACTGGTAAGGCACGGTGCAACCTTCAGAAAGATAGATGTAACTTTCAAATTCGTTCTCGATGTGAAGGACATCCTGACCGACGTTCTTCTTATCGTCAATAAGTACCCAAGCATCGGAATTGCGGACGGTCTCCGGATCGGGGTCTTCGTCGAAGTTGGCACCCCAAATCTTCCACGTCTTCCAGTTACGGCCGGTGTAGGTATAAGTATCGTTACCGGTTACAAGACCGTAATAGGTGGGTTTGATGCGTGTGTCAGCCTTGAAAACGGTCCAAGCTGGCTTGCTGGAACTTACACCGTTGATACACCACTTGGTAGCTGTGGAACCCTTTGCATTGCCATCATAAAGCATGGCATCTTCCTCGCCACCAAAACCGCCACTACCATTAATCTGCTCGTAAGTAGCATAGATGGCATCAGGTATTCCAGAGTTATTGATGATATATGTATTGATACGGTTTGCCTCTGCCAGAGCTTCGGTACCGGTAATCTGACGATTAGCCTTGATGTAGGCGAGGTTACCAACAGGATACTCACTGTTAGGTGCAACAACATCCGTCTCACTAATCCATGTTGTCAGATATGCAACGGCCTTTTCGGAAAGGTCACCACCATCAATAGCATTAATAGCCTGATTGCGGGCAGTAATCAGTTCAGCATAGTTGCTTGCAGAAGCATTTATCTTGGTCTGCAGTTCATCAACAGCTGCATTAAGCGTACTCAGCTGAATAGGATCGGTGCATGCCCTGACCTGTGCAATGAGTGCTGTCATTTGGTCAAGCAGTGCCTTTTCTGCAACGAGGTCTGGGTCGAATTCAGCCTCAGCAGCATCGGCAATGGCATTACGTTGGAGAATGATAACATACTCGTCGCCAAAGGAAAGTTCTGCCATCTGCATCACGGTACCTGACACAATTTGGTCGATTTCCACCTTGAAGTACCTGAACTGTGTGGCGTTAGCATCGGTGAGAGTGAAGTATGCCTGCGCATAGCTGGTAGCAGGAAGTTCATTCAAGCCTGTACCCGCGGGAACACCTGTTTTGCTATCAAGGAGTACCCAGTCCGCAGACTCGCGTGTCACAGCTGCCTCGTCGTAAGCATTCATACCATAAATCCGCCACTGCTTCCAGTTACGGCCAGGGTTGTTGCCCGTATCGTTGGCTGTAGTCAAAGTATAGTAAGTGGGAGCGATAGGACGTGAAGCCTTGATAAGGACATAACCGCCATTAGTGGTCTCACCTTCGTTTCTGTTAGTAAAGCTACAGCACCACTTTGTATCGGTTTTGCCATCAAAGAGATTGCCGACACCTTCACCGCCGAAACCCTCAGGAGCACCGCCTTTGGAGAAATAGTTGACAGGCACGTCTGTGCCAGTACCCTGGTCTTCCAACCACTTGAGATAATCCTGAAATTCCTTATAAGTACCCAAGCCCCATTCGGACATCTGCTGATAGACATCTGCATTTGCAACAGTCTTGGTAATTTCAATCCAGAAGTACTGGTAAGCTGTAGTGCCGTCAGCCTTCTCGAACTCAAGAGTAACATCTTTCGTGTTCTGGGCAGGAAGGGGTTCGTCGTCCTTTTGATCAATGAGCGTCCAACCCTCACCTTCACGAACTGCCTGATCATCGCTCTCAAAGTTACCACCATAGATTTTCCAGGAAGCCCAGTTACGATCGGGATGAGTGCCTGTATCACCACCGGTTACGAGGAAATAGTAATTAGGAACTACGGCCTTATCTGCCTTCACAATAATGTACATGTGGTTGTACGAATTCTCGTCATTTGCAGGATATGATTCCTCATCACTGAGGCTTGGGTCGAACCAACCGCCCCACTTGGTCGAAATATCTGCATCAACCAACTTGTCGTAGTACTCACTCGAGCTGTTCCAGGAGTTCACACCGTCCAAAGCCGTGAGCTTAACATACTCAGCCCACACACTTTGACTGGATAGAAACATCAAGGATGTAACCAGAGAGAGAACCATACGTTTAAAAGTAAATCTTTTCATCACTTTTTGGTTTTTAGTTAATAATAAAGTTTGTAATTATATGTTTTTTTTCGAATACATTTCTTTGCAATATGCCCCTAATTCCCTACAAAAATACTGTTTTTGCAGCACACTTTAACCATTTTATATGCTTTCACCCGCCCGTTTAACATTATTTAACCGCAAACCGCGGGACAATCCTCTTTTTCTTTATTTATAATTACCTAAAAATTATCTTTTTCCCATTAATAATGTAAATACCCTTGAGCAATTTGCTATTTGACACCATTTTGCGGCCAGAAAGGTCATAGACAGAATTGTCCATTGTCCATTGTCCATTGTCCATTGAAGAGATTCCTGTCTCCTTGTCCTCTACAACCAACCAAAAATCAAAGGGGGTATAGTTGACGGCTTCCAGTGTAAAATTGTTAGTTTGGCTGTCAATTATCTCCCAACAATTGTCATCTGGATTATCGGTATAGGTATTGCTTCCATATAAACGCCATGTACAAGGATTGCGACCAGAGAAGTTACGGGTGTCGTTAGCCGTATAGATACGATAACCATATGGAATCACTTCCTCTTGTGCATCATAAAGGAAGAAGGCCCGATTATTGAATGAACTGCAATACTTAGTGTAAACATTACTGTCGCCTGCATCGGGCCAGTCATGATGTGCTATATTGCTCTCTGTCCCATTATATATATGTAAGGAAGCGTATTCCTCGCCAGTCGCATCCAGAATGTCGAAATCGGCAAACTGAATGGTGCCGTTATAACCATCCCTGATGCCACGGACATCCCATTTGTAATAACGGTATCCCTTTACCAATTTGTTGATATTTGTATAGACACCGTTTTTATTATAAACAATACCGCTTGAAGTGTTCAACACAGGATGAACATCACGCTTACGACCATTATCTATGTTCTGTCGCCACTTGGTTGCGCCGTCGCCTCCGGTATTCAAAAGATAGCAGAGTGCACCTGACATCACATCTATCGGCGTAACACGTTCTACCTGATTCGAGTAGGCATCATAACAGTTCTGCAACTCCAAAACTAAATCGGTATAAGCAAACTCCTGTCCTTGGGAAGTACCTGTCACCTTACCTGCATTATAGCAATCAGTGATATATAGCTTTCCCTTTGAAGGTGCAATAAGGGCTGCTGCCAAACTGTCAGCCTGAATCTTGCCCAAATTGTAGGAATCCTGCATATAGATAATACCCAACATACGGACGTACCCTAAGAAAGCTGCCGCATAACTGCCTGTTGCCGTAACGGTAGCAGCTGAACTGCAGCCGTTTATCTTAACCGTGCCTGTACGGACATACCCTATCAATCCGCCTACATAATTGACACCCGATACGGAACAGGTTGCGTCAAAATTCAAATCCTTTATCTCTGTGCCCGATGCCACCATGCCAAAGAATCCTACATTGTTCTTTCCCATTATTTTCAGATTGCTAATAGTATGACCACCACCATCGAACTTACCAGTATATTGTATCTTATCGTTTCCGATAGGAACAAAGTCTTCCTCATAGCCTGCCATATCAATATCAGCCATCAGCACGGCACTTGCATTCTTCTCACCGCCATTCACAATCCCGGCAAAAGTACAGAGGTCGTACGGTGTATAAATTTGATAAATCCCGTCTTTCTGGGTAAGCGTGCCGTAATTCAGCATATTGTCCATCCATGAGACACGTTCTGCCACAAAATCACGAACACGATCCACCTCTTTTTCCCATGAACCGGGAACGTCAGGGTTGAGCGAAAGCCATTGGTTGAGATAAGGCCAGCGAATGAAGTTAAGGCGAGCAGAAGCCTGGATTTCCCTACGGATGGAATCAACATCAGCAGCCACATCTGCCGGTTCAAAGGCTCCTTTCTTGCGAAGCTTTACCCACATATTCTGCAAACGGGCAATAACAGACGGGTCAGAAAGAATACGGCTGACAAACTCCCTCCAGTTTCCTGTCTGACGCACTTTATAAGTCCAATCCATACGTTCATTGGCAGGATAGGTGGTTTGGTCGTTCTCAAGAGCAAGGTCGGCATCCCAGATAGGACCAGTATAGAAGTGATTATCACCGCGCTCCTTAAACATAAACACTTGACAAATCATGTCGGTATTGCCATTGAACTCGCTAATAAGGAACCACCTGAGAAACGACTCAATGTCGAGAACTGAGCGAAATCCTTTCTCAGGGTCAGTATAGTCTGGCCCAAAGACAATGCTCTCCATGTTGTTGAAAGTATCCTCGATGTACTGAAACTGCTTTGGTTGGATGATGTCTTCGTCAGGGTCGTGAACAGAAATAGGGTTACCATACGAAGAGTAAAAGTAATAAGGTTCACGTGAAGCATTGTTATCTACCTCTACATAGTAACCACCCGTTATAGTCTCCTCGTCAAGGTCTGTTTCGCTCATCTCGGTGATGTCGATGCGTCCACTATGAACATCTACATGGTCGGCCAAAGTATATGTACCATGATAGTCACCATTAACAATAAGGTCAACAACCTGGCACCAAGGCGTCCATTCCTTTTCACCGCGCCTTGACATTGCCCACGCCACAGGATTGCGCATCAGTGTCTTATCGCGATAACTGTTGATAAGTACCCATTTCTTGGCCTTTACAGGCGACTCGTTCTTCCCGTCTTTCATCACATGATGACTCTTGCCGTCATTGTACTTCATGCGGAAAGCCTTGTTCTCGTGCGTGGAAGAATAGTTGCCGCGAACGCGAAACAGGATGGGATACTCCTGCACCATCTTGCCGCCTTCATATATCAGTACTGACTGGGATTCGAAATCCTCGCCTCGGGTTGTGGGCAGAATGGCATTCTTAACATGAATGCTAAGGGTCGGTATGTTAGTTACCTGATAAAACTGGCTGTCATCGCCCTCACCTGCATGACCATAGAACTTCAGTTCCGCCACATTACAATAAGAACCGGAACTGCCTACATAACGGACATAACGGAAACCGCGGCTCACATTCACATCAACATCTGTCGCTGTCCTTGCGGCAGGCTTTTCTGCAATAAGATATAAAGGAAGAGCATCCATAAAATCGGGGTCATTTGCTCCCTCAAAAAGTGAGAGCAACATTCGGTCCGGTCCCATGGAATTGGCTACTGGTGTAAAACTGATGTGTGTGATAACGTGAGGTGACCCCAAATCCAATCCCACCCATTCCATAAGGGAACTGTTACTCGAGAAATATGTTGAGGCATCGTCATCAAAAGCTTTCCCCGCAGACTGCTTATTACTAGAAGCCAATGTTGTTCCTGACAGTAACATATCTGTACGGGCATCGTAAGCATAAACATTAAAATCAAATAAGAGCAGTATAAAGATTGCCCTCAGCAGTTTCGTCAATTCCATGTTGTTTCTTCATCAATCAGGTTTTTTAGACCCGCTCTTTTTATTTTGAGCGCAAAAATACGAATATTTTTTTGAACAAGCAAAAAACTTTCTATCTTTGGCTATCACCGAAGGCGCTTCCGCTCAACAACAAAAATAAAATAGGTTATATTTTGTATTGTTCTCGCTTATTTGTATCTTTGCAACATAATAATTTTTGGAAATTGAGAATTATGGGAAAGAAGAAAAGCGGAGGCGGACGCCTCAAAAAGAAAAACCTGGAACAGATGGTAATCGCTCTGTTCGAAGAACGGCCTACCCAAGTATTTGAACTCAAAACCCTTTATCGCGAACTTCATTTGAACACACATCCTGCCAAGATGATGCTGACGGATGTGCTGGAAATGTTGTTGATGGACGACTATATCAAAGAACAGCCTCGTTTCTGCTACACGCTTAACAACCCCACACAGGTAATGGAAGGTATCTTCCACCGCAAAGCAAACGGGAAGAACACCATTGAGCCAAAAGAAGGAGGAGAACCTATTTTGGTAGCTGAGCGTAACAGTATGCATGCGATGGATGGCGACTATGTGCGAGTTACTTTGCTGGCACGTAGAAAACATCACGTACGCGAGGCTGCTGTAACAGAAATACTGAAGCGTAGCGACAAACAGTTTGTAGGCACACTGCAAGTAAGCAAGAACTATGCTTACCTGCTCACAGAAGATCGCACACTGGCTAATGACATTTTCATTCCCAAGGCAAACCTCAAAAAAGGCCAAACTGGCGACAAAGCTATTGTAAAGATTGTGGAATGGCCAGAAAACGCCAAAAACCCTATCGGTAAAGTAATAGATATCTTGGGCAAAACGGGTGAGAATAATGCAGAGATGCACGCCATATTAGCAGAATATGGCCTGCCCTACGTCTATCCCACAGCTGTAGAAAAAGCTGCCGAAAAACTGAAGCCAGGCATCACAAAGGAGGAAATCGCCCGCAGGGAGGATATGCGTGATATAATGACATTTACCATCGACCCGCGCGATGCAAAAGACTTTGATGATGCCCTTAGCATACGCGAAATCCCAAACAGCAAATCATCAACTGGCAAATTATACGAGATTGGAGTTCATATTGCTGACGTCAGTCATTATGTTACGGAAGGGTCCCTTATAGATAAGGAAGCGCAGAAGCGTTCCACCAGCGTATATCTGGTGGATCGTACCGTTCCGATGCTGCCAGAGCATCTTTGCAATTACATCTGCTCACTCCGTCCTGACGAGGAGAAACTTACCTACAGCGTTATTTTTAAAATGAATGAGAAAGCTGAGGTAAAAGACTGGCATTTGGCACATACCGTTATAAAGAGCAACCGCCGCTTTACCTACGAAGAAGTACAGGAAGTTTTAGAAAACCATCACGAAGCAAGCGAAGATGACTATAATAGTCCTGGCGACCACCATGTTCCGTTAACCCCCGATGCCGAACCGGCAGAAAACTTTGCCAACGAGCTAATCATCCTGAACCGTTTAGCCAAAGAGTTACGCAGGAAACGCTTTGCAGGAGGGGCTGTTGATTTCGACCGATGCGAGGTTCGTTTTGAAATCGATGAAAAAGGCAAGCCAACCAGTGTTTATTTCAAAATAGCCAAAGATGCCAACAAACTGGTTGAGGAATTTATGTTGTTGGCAAACCGTACAGTTGCAGAAAGTATTGGAAAAGTTCCTAAAAACCAAAAACCGAAAGTATTACCTTATCGTATTCATGAGTCTCCAGACCCTGCCAAACTATTGAACCTTTCAGACTTTGTCGGCAAATTCGGTTACAAACTGAAGACTAGAGGCGCAAAGGGCGAAATGAGCAAGAACCTGAACCGGCTACTCTCTGAGGTAAAAGGTAAAAAGGAACAGAACATGATAGAAATGGTGACATTACGCGCCATGATGAAAGCTAAGTACAGTACACACAATGTCGGGCACTATGGCTTGGCATTTGATTACTATACACATTTTACATCTCCTATCCGCCGTTATCCCGACCTTATGGTTCACCGACTCCTTACAAAGTATGCTCAAGGCGGGCGTTCTGCCAATCAAGATAAATACGAAGAACTTTGTGAGCACTGTAGCGACATGGAACAGACTGCCGCCCAAGCTGAACGTGCCAGCATCAAGTATAAACAGGTCGAGTTTATGAGTGAGCATATGGGTGAGACCTTTACGGGTACCATCAGTGGCGTAACGGAGTTCGGCATTTACGTTGAAGTGAATGAAAATAAGTGTGAGGGAATGATTCCGCTGCGGGACCTTGACGATGATTATTATGAATTTGACGAGAAGAACTATCGCCTGCGGGGACGCAGCCGCCACCATTGTTACAATTTAGGTGATACCGTTAAAATTCAAGTGGCAAGAGCCGACTTATACCGTAAACAGCTGGATTATAAATTGGTTCGATAGATTACCATATATCCTCAGGGATTTCTGGTTTATCATAGATTTCTTTTTAAAAAAATTGGTATGCGGAGACTTTATTCTACGCATACCAATAAAATTTATGTCGATGATTACTCGCTTTTAGGAGCGGAAAGGAATATTATTTCTGGTTTTTCTGGAATTCCTTTATAGCTTTCTCCAGCATCTTTTGGTATTCGGGCATACTCTGCAAACGAGCAAAGGTAATACTCCCACAAAGACGCCCGGCATCCACATCACTCTGATAATGAAAACCTACAATAACACGGCTCTGACCTAACTCATATGCCACTTTCATTATTTCCTCTGCATGTGCAGGGTCTATAACCATAAGTGTCAAGCCTACCAACCATGAAGCATGTGTGTGACCAGAAGGATAGCTGGTAAAGTCTTCGGGGTTCTCGTGACGGGGAACGCTTGTCTTCTCTTTATATTGCTGGTAGGGACGTACACGATGGAAATAAGCTTTTGCACTGGCTCCCGCCTGCTGTTCTGTCAAATGCAGACGCGAGAAAAGGCGATACATTTCGGGATACTTATCTGCTGATAATTCAATGCCGATTGCCTCGCCATAACGCTCCATAAAATAGCGGGCACATATTCCTGCATCTGCTATTGCCTGCTTACCGCGCTCCGTTTCGCGTATTGACTTCCCCCACTGATACTGTGTCCAGTCGTAAAAGAAACGGGAGTCTGTAAGTGCCGGCGGTTCCGGCAGCACTTTCTCCATGTGTGGTGCATCTGCTGTTTTATAAAACGGAGTGAAAGACTCTTTGGTAACATCGCCCTGAGCAAAAGAGCTAAGGAACAAGGACAGAAGTACTGCTGAAGACAAAATCTTTTTCTTCATATTATTCATAGCATTTATTAAATAAAAAGTTTTTTTGCACTGACAAAGTTATGCATTTTTATACCTTTAAACAAGCAAACAAGTAAAAAGTAGGACAAAAACGTACTTATTTAGCGCGTTTGTTTGCACATTATTGCAAAAGATTTTAAATTTGCAGTGAAATCTTATCCCAAATAAAAATTATGATAAGAAAGAAAGCATACACAATTTTCCTGTTTTCCGTTATATGCACATTATGCAATGCACAGAAAACAGAACTGCAGAATTTCCCCAAAGGCTACACGCCAGAAGAAATCGGGCATCGGTTAGCTTATCACTTTGTGGATGCCAAACATGGATTTTGGGGCGGCAATACCAAGTACATCAGTTACCACGAGGTATGTACATGGAACGGAGCCATTATGTTCGGACGTGCTGTAGGAGATAAAAAAATTGTAGATTTAATGCGTGACCGTTTTGAGCCTTTTTTTGACAAGGAAAAAGATTTCCTTCCTATTAAGAACCACGTTGACATGAACATGTTTGGCTCTCTTCCCCTAATGCTCTATCAGGTATATAAAGACGAACGTTACAAGGAGATGGGGCTTTCTTATGCCGACACCCAGTGGGAATTGCCCAAAGACGCCAAAGAAAGCCAGAAAAGACTTGCACGCAACGGCTATACATGGCAAACACGTATGTGGATTGATGACATGTACATGATAACAATCGTACAGGCGTGGGCTTATCGTATAACAGGGGATCGCAAATACATTGACCGTGCTGCACATGAAATGGTAAAATATCTGGATGAGTTGCAACGGCCCAACGGATTATTCTACCATGCGCCCGATGTTCCATTTTACTGGTGTCGCGGTAATGGATGGATGGCCGTAGGTCTGACAGAGGTACTGCAGGCACTACCAAAAGACAGCCCCTATCACAAACGCATTCTGAAAGGCTATCGCCTTATGATGAAAAGCCTGCTGAAATACCGCAACAAAGAGGGTATCTGGAACCAGTTAGTGGACCAGCCAGACTTTTGGACGGAAACCAGCGGTTCTGGCATGTTCACTTATGCTTTTATCCGGGGAGTGAAAGCTGGATGGTTACCTGCCAAAACGTATGGTCCTGCTGCACGAAAAGCATGGATGGCAATGATTTCCTATATAAATGATAATAATGATGTACGCGAGGTATGCGTGGGAACAAACAAAAAGGCCGATTTTGATTACTACCTCGACCGTCCCCGCGTAGCTGGCGACTATCATGGTCAGGCTCCTTATCTATGGTGTGCAGCTGCGCTTTTAGAATAATCTTGTATGAAAAAATGAACGAAACAATCAACACATAAGATGAAAATCAAAAAATTACTGGTTATAGCACTTGCCTTGGCTAACACAATTGGCACACTTGCTGCAGAAAGAACTTATATAAAGCTCGATTCGAAGCTGGGACACGGGGGACAACAGACATGGATGATGATGAAAGCCTCTGATGCCAAAGGAAAAGGAGCAGAAATATCCTCCCAAAACTTCAACACAGATGGATGGGCAGAAGCCATCGTACCAGGAACTGTGCTGACCAATCTTGTAAAGCAAAATGTTTATCCCGAGCCCTACTACGGTCAAAATAACAAGTTGAAGAACAACCTTATCCCAGATTTAGCAAAAGTAGGGCGAGAGTTTTACACCTATTGGTTCCGCACAGAATTTGATGTGCCTGCCAACTTCAAAGGGCGACGTATTTGGCTGGAGCCCGAAGGCATCAACTATCGTGCAGAAATATGGGTAAACGGGCAATTGACAGGAAGCATGGCAGGCATGTTCAACAATCAGCCATTCGACATTACCGAAAGAGTGAAGGCCGGTGAAAAAGCTGTTTTGGCAATCCGGGTATATCCCGTTGATATCCCAGGCACCAGTATGCCTAAATCATGGGGTGCCACAGGTGAATGGCATAATGGCGGTGACGGATGGATGGGGCAAAATGTAAGCCAGTTGATGACGGTGGGTTGGGATTTTACCTTCGAGGACGGTATTCGCGACCGTAACACAGGTATCTGGAAAAGCATCCGCCTATATAGCACAGGCAACATCCAGTTACGCAACCCCTTTGTAATATCGAAACTTTCCCACCCTAATTACGACAAAGCTGCAGAAACCGTAAGCGTGGAAGTGTTTAACCCCAACACACAAACTTTCGAAGGTATCGTTCGCGGAAAGATTTTAGGTACAGATATCAGGTTAGAGAAAAAGATAAAGCTTATTCGCGGTGAACACAAGATTATTACCTTTACCCCTGAAGAATTCCCACAATTGAACATCGAAAAGCCACTTCTGTGGTGGCCCAAGAACAAAGGTGAACAGAATTTGTACACACTGCAGCTGACACTGACAAATCTTTCGAACCAGCTGTCGGATAGTCTTCAGACTCGCTTTGGTATTCGTGAAGTTGTTGCAACACGCGAGACACCCGATAAGTCCAAAATGTTCATTATTAACGGCCACAAGATTTTTATCCGTGGTAACAATTGGATTCCAGAAGCCATGCTTCGTACCGACGACAGTCGTATGGAAACAGAGTTAGCCTATACCGACCAATGCGGCATTAACCTGCTACGCTTATGGGGAGGCGGTATTGCTGAAAGCGATCGCTTTTATGAACTTTGTGATGAGTATGGTATTATGGTTTGGCAGGAATTCTGGATGACAGGTGACACCCGCCATCCTTTGGATGAGCCGCTTTATCTGGCTAACGTGGAAAGTACTGTGAAACGTATCCGCAATCATCCCAGCATTGTCTTTTATGTAAGCAGTAACGAAAGTACCTGCGTTACAGGAGCAGAAGAACTTATTAACCAACTTGATGGTACACGTCCCTATCAAATGCAGAGTGAATGTGACGGTGTTCACGACGGGAGTCCCTATAAACAGGTAAATCCCATGCGACATTATGAGAATACTGCATCCGACCGTGGCAGTCGTGTTGACGGATTCAATCCAGAATACGGAGCACCTACCCTACCCATCGTAGAAAGCCTGCGCGAGATGATGCCTGCCCAAGATCTCTGGCCTATCAACAAAGAGACCTGGGACTATATGGATGGTAATGGTTTCCACCTGATGAGTACCCTCTATACCGAAATGACTAACAAGTATGGAGAATCAAAGAACATTGAAGAGTTCGCACGACGCGGACAGATGGTGGGAGCCATCAACAGCAAAAGTATATGGGAGGTATGGAACGAAAACAAATTTGAATATGGCGACCGTTGGTGTTCCGGTCTGCTCTTCTGGTACCACAACTGCCCACAACCTCAAGTCTGTGCCCGCATGTGGGACTGGATGCTGGAGCCCACAGCATCACTTTATCATACTATGCATGCACTGGAGCCCGTACATGTACAATTTGACTATTTGAAAAATACTGTGTCTGTTGTCAATGACTATCTGCAAGAACAGAAGGACCTTACCATCACGGCTCATGTTTATAATCTAAATAGTAAACGGTTGCTTAATCTGCAAACAAAGACAAATGTTCCCGCTGATGGTGTAGCTAACGACGTCTTGAAAATAGACTTCCCGGACGGCATCTCGCCCGTACATTTCATAGCACTGCAGGCTAAAGATGCCAAAGGGAATATTGTAAGCAAGAACTTCTACTGGCGTTCCACCAACAAGTATGAAGGAAAAAAGACGGTAACAGGCCCTTGTACTGCAGGCTTTGAGCCTTTGGGAACAATGGCGGCAGCCAAGCCTTCTGTTAAAATTAAGCCTTTGGCAGACAAAGATGGTATGCATCAGTGGCAGGTTAACATCAAAAACGGAGGAAGTAAGATAGCCTTCTTCTGTCAACTACTGTTGACCGACGAAAACGGAAATGCCATTCATCGCACTCACTATTCCGACAACTTCATTACCCTGCTTCCTGGGGAACAGGAAACTATACTGGTACGCACTCCCATAACACAAAACGTCAAATACCAGTTTAAATTCAACGAAAACATACAACCAACTATAATTATCAAATAAAGGGGTTTACCCTTACTAAACAAAGACCTTAAATTTATGCATTGTCAAGAGAAATTTCTGGAGATATACAAACGAGAGTCAGAAGCTTTGACATTCTGCCCATATCGTGTATGTCCCATCGGTGCCCATTCTGACGGCAATTTTGGCAAGATTACCGGCCTTGCCATCGACAAAGGAATCCATTTAGCCTATAGTCCCAAACTGAATGGCGTAGTAGAGCTTTGCTCATTACAGTTTGAAAAACGTGCCCAGTTCCATGTTCGCGATATCCCACGCAACAAATGTAATGACTGGGCCGATTACCTTCGTGGTGTCACGTTAAAATTATCAGAGAAGTACCCCCTCACATACGGTATCAGCGGTGTCATAGAAGGCAGCCTTCCCATTGGCGGTCTGTCTTCCTCTGCTGCCGTAGCACTGGTTTTTCTAAAAGCCTTGTGTCACGTGAATCTGATACATCCTGAACCATTGGAAATGATACAGATGTCTGTAGCAGCAGAGAACGAATACGTAGGTGTTAACTCTGGCAAACTGGACCAAAGTTGTGAGGTATATTCCAAGAAAAACCACTTGTTGTACTTAGACACGCTGACAGATGAGTATGAACTGATTCCCACCCACCCCAATATGAAACCTTATAAAGTTGCCATATTCTTTAGCGGTGTTGAACGTACATTGGCAGGAAGTAAATTCAACATGAGGGTAGATGAATCACGTGCCGCCGCCTATGCACTACAGGCATATGCCGGCATGGAATATGGCAAGTTCAAAGAAGCATACCTGCGCAATGTCCCCCGTGAGATCTTTGAGCAATACAAGGAACGTTTGCCCCAGAACTGGGCAAAACGAGCCGAACACTGGTACACCGAGTTCGACCGTGTACAACGAGGAGCAGAGGCTTGGCGCAGAGGCAACCTGGAAGAATACGGACGTCTGAGTACCGAAAGCGGATGGAGTAGTATCGTCAACTGGGAAACTGGCTCACCCGAACTGAAAACGTTGTACGAAATAATGACACATACAGAAGGTGTTTATGGAGGACGTTTTTCCGGAGCAGGTTTTAAGGGTTGCTGCATGGCACTCATTGACCCGGCATACGAAGGTGAAATTACACGTATGGTTACTGAAGAATATCTGAAAGCCTTCCCCGCCCTAAAAGGTAAGTTTAGCGTTCACATGTGTGAGAGTGCTGATGGAATTCTATAAGACCTATATAATTTTTAAGACCCAAACTATATGAAATGTTTAATACTGGCGGCAGGGTACGCCACAAGATTATATCCCCTGACAGAGAATTTTCCCAAACCACTGTTGAAGGTCGGTGACAAAGCCATTCTGGATTGGCTTATAGACGACATTGACGGTGCCGGACTGGTGGACGAATATATTGTTATCAGTAATCATAAATTTGCGCCACACTTTCTGGAGTGGGCAGAAAAGAAACAGCAAAAGGTGACAGTAGTGGATGACGGAACTTGCTCAAACGAGACCCGGTTAGGAGCTGTCAAAGATATCCAATATGCCATTGACACATTGAAATTGGATGATGACATGCTGGTGATTGCCGGTGACAATGTACTCGACTTCAGCCTACAACGCTTTGTTCGCTATGCTACGGAAAAACAAACCTCATGTATCATGCGCTATTATGAAGCCAATGAGCAGAAACTGCTGAAATGCGGTGTAGTAACAGTGGATTCATCAGACCGAATCTTACGCATGACGGAAAAATCACCCACACCCGAGACACATTGGTGCTGCCCGCCTTTCTATTATTACACACGTAAGGATGCGCGGCTTGTTCAGAAAGGCATAGAAAGCGGATGCGGCACAGATGCCCCTGGCAGCTACATTGCCTGGCTCTGTATGCAGACCCCCGTTCATGCTATGGAAATGCCAGGAAAAAGGTATGACATCGGTAACCTGCAAAGTTATGAGCAGGTACAGAAAGAATATCAAGGGATTACGCTATACTAGTTGACAGCCGGGAACTATCACTTAATTGCTACCTTTTTGCCGTTTACAATATAGATGCCCTTAGGCAATCTGCTATTTACAATTTGACGGCCGGAAAGGTCGTATGTCTCAGAAGACCTATAAGTCTTATTGGTCTCTGCTATCCCCGTCTCATATTCCCCTGCAGTCTGGCCATAAAGGGCAAATTCGTAAATACGGGTAGTATATCCGTCGCCCTGCTCCCCATGTTCCATCTGCAGGCGGAAGCGGGTAGCAGTTACAGGTTCTGCTAACACACCTGTCACCTTGTTAATCTGGTTGGAAGAGATATCAGCAAAATCCACCCATGCACCATCTTCGGCCTGATACTGCAGTTTAAACGCCTCTGCCACATAGCCCCCGCTTTCACAAGCAGCACAAAGTATCATCCAACGATCCACACGAACAGGTTCGGCAAAGACATATTGCAGGTAAGGTGTCTTACTCTGCGAACTGGTAGCACACCATTTAGTAGTAGGGTTCTTGTCGTTGGCGAACTTACCTGCCTCATTGGTGCCGTTCTGATGCGAGGCCGTTACTGTCTTGGGCATAAGACGGTTGTCCACTGTACTCCCCCCTAACTCCTTGTAATCTATCTCTGTGGTAATAGGTGTAAAAGATATCAAATCGTCGGTATGATTGGCTGATGTCGTTGCAGCAAAGAGGAATGTTTTGCGGTCTGTACTTGTCAGTTTAACCTCGTTTGTTACCTCGGGCAATGGTATGCAATACTTGTACATATACATAAAAGTCATCGTCTCATTGTTTTTGCCACTTATATTGTGTGCGTGTGACGATGCAAAAGCCACGTTCTGTTTTCTATATGAGCATCCCATGTTGGTACAAGACAGCGGCTCACCTATCTTGCCGGAGTAATAGGGAACATCTATGGTTACCGATTCCTCTTCACCCATGCTAATAGTCACTGTACTGCCCGTCTCTGTAGCACTTGCCATCAACAGATACAAGTTATTCTCGCCAGCCTCGCGATTAAGAGTAATGCTGCTTGTAGTAGTTATACGCATAGCATTTGCCTTACTGTCTGCCCGGTTACCCATAGCAAAGCGTACACCGTCCACCACCATGGTATCTGGTATAAGCTCTGCAGGATAAGCATACGTGCTATAGGCGGCATTAGCATTACCTCGCAGCTTATCATAACTCATCAGATCCGTATTATAAGTAACGGTAGCAGGAGTGCCGGATCCATCAGAAACTCCTTGTAATGGAAGGCTTGCATTTTCCTCAGAAAGGGTCTTTAAGCGGACAGCAAAAGTCTTTGGCTGATAATGTCCGACAGAAAATGTTAATTGACATTTCTCGAATGTAAATTGTGAATTGTCAGCAGAGATTTCTTCTTCCAACGCATTCACTTCGCGTGCAGAGAGAATTTCCGTGGGGAAGCGAAGGGTCACATCCTGCTGATCCTGACCACTCCATTCGTAAACACGTACTATCAGTTCGTCCGTTTCCTCGGCCTTCTTCAGTGCCTTAATGCTTACCTTATCGGTTCCGAGAGAGGCAAATTGCAACATGCGTCCCATCTTACCTTCATGCTTAGGCACGATGAAAGCCATCAAGGGCTGGTTCAGACGGGCAGCTTCCATCTGAGTCTCCTGACTCCACTTGCCATCATGAGGGAAGATAGCATAAGTGAATTGGTTGGGGCCCATATCCATATTGGCTTGATGGTCGTAGTTTTTGCATGATGGAGAACGTAGCAAAGTCAATCTTAGACTCTTTGCATCGGGTTTATCCCAACCGTACTTGCAGTCATTAAGGATAGATATGCCATAAGTGGTGGAACTGTGATCGGCCCACTGATGACCGCAAACCTCATACTCACTGCTGGAACGTACGCCGCGCTGTATAGTTCCCAATGAGATGTCATAGGTGTCCTTACTGGCACTATAAAAGAAAGGGAAGTTCACCTTGAGCATACGCTCAGGTGTATGCCAATCGACCTCGTTCACGCATTCTATACGAGGAGACAGAGCATTCATACGTATGTATTGTACAAACGTGGAACCCGCTGTCTGGCGGCAGATACGGAACGACTTACGCAAGGGGCCGTCCTCTACAAGGGTTATTTCAGCATCCCCGCCTACGTATTCCGAAGGAGTCCTGCACAGATTGGAGTAACTGATTTCCCATGCAGGCCATGTATCCTCATGGTCATATATCATCTGTTGCCGGACAGCACTATTGATAAGTGTGCGGGAATGCTCCTCGTCATATAGCTTTTGTATGTCACCGTTAGCATTGATAGTCACTCTGTAACGCCCATTGGAAAGTTGTCTGTCGGATTCGTCTGCATGAAGGGATGATGTCAGTTCGCTCTTCTCGCCCAAACGGACATCATAGACAGCATAACCCAACGAAGGAACCGATGCTGCAAAGATGAAGCTCACCTGTCCTGTCTTCTCATCATAACCGGTAATCTGGGAAAGAACCTCCTCGCCATCCGGACCTATAACCCTCATATCATAAGGACGCTGAGCGCAGGCCATACTCCCCTCCACAATATCTGTACGGTTATGAGAGAGAGGATTGTAAACTACCATCGGTATACCTTCCACCTGAGTGTCGAGTACCTGCGAGGCAGCACCTATGGCATTGGTCAGTTGCTGGCCGAGGGTGCGATTAGCGATGTAATACTCATTGTAGGAATAGTCATTTGCTTTTAATGTTGAAGTGCCTGTGATGCCGTCATGATGCTGTTGCCAGATGGTACGAATCCAGGCATCACGCAAAGCCTCTGTAGGATAGTCAGCCGTCCCCAGCCAATAAGAGAGAGAAGAAGCCTTCTCTGCCGCATCAGCCAACAGCTCGTTCTTGCGGTTCCACTTCTTGAGCAATCCCCAGCTGGTATAGGATCCTACCCCATGTGTTCTCATGGGCAGTTCACTGTTCCAGACCTTATATTTCGAGTTCTTGTACTGATCCAGATAATCAAAGAACTCATCAGGCGTAGCCAACCTGACCTGTATCTTTCCATCTGTCTTGCCAGCATTATAGTCAAGCCAATAGGGCGTGTTCTCACCCTCCTTGTCTGCATTGTCCTGCAAACCGCCGCCTCGGTCGCCGCGAGGTCCTACATATCTGAACTGGGCGGCAACGCCATAGTCGGAGTAGTTCTCCTGTATCTTCTTCAGCATGTCAGCATCCGAAGTCAGGTCCTTGTTAAAGTCCTCGTGCGTGTCATAGGCTCCCGGTTTATAGACGGCATATATCTGGCTGCCATCCACTCCCTGCCAAATACCGAAGGGGGGAAGAGAGTTATAGGCTGCCGAACCCCACCCTAACTTAGCCGTGTGGAATCCCTTTATACCTGCATGCTTAGCCAGTGTGGGGAGGGCATAAGAGAATCCGAAGCAGTCAGGCAGCATGATATCGTAACCGCCACGCACGCCAAATTCACGTTGGTAGAACTTGTTGGCATAGAGCATACTATGCAGAATACTTTCTGCCGACGACATCATAACATCCGTCGCGTCTATAGACATACCACTCACATGCCATTGTCCACGGGCAACGTACTGCTTCAGCTTCTCAAACTCAGCGGGATAATACTCCTTCATCCACATGTATTTGATAGCCCCCTCATAGTTCAACTTGAAGTCGGGGTACTTGTCCATCAACGCCATGTTCTGTGTGAGGGTATTTATGATGTACTCGTTAATGGTAGTCTTTACATCCCAATTCCACTGGGTATCAAGATGGGTGTTTGAGATAAGAAAAAGCGTCTCCTTGTTTGCCTGACCATACACATTGGTACAGATAACAAGGAGAGCCAAAAGGATTTTCTTCATTGATATATTAATAGTTGGATAGTTTCTTTCTATAACTTCCGCTTATCCTTCCATGAACAAAGCGAATATTCTTTTTATTTTTCAGTCTTCTTCAACACTTGCTTCAACAAATCTATAGTCTGATCGGTTGGATAAAGATTCCAGTAATTGTCAGCCTTATAAGTATCTACCACTACCCGGCGTAGTTCCTGAGGATTCTGTACCAGATATTCCAGATTCGCTTTTGTAAGCTGGAAGTGAGGATAGGCATAAAGAGGCTTTTCATCCTTTATACCTCCTGGCTGGTAATTCGTGCCGGAATAAGACTGGGCCAGATGAACATCGCTTACCTCATGGGGAGCTACATCTATCGGGTAGGCATCCACAACATTCTCCCACTGCATCAGTTGCTTATCCCAATCGGAAAGTACCAACAGCGTTCTGCCTGCCGGATACTCATCGATTATCATATTCATCTTTACAGGCAAAATCAAGGTAAACAGCGTATCATTCATCTGCTCTATCCATGCCATCTGCTTTACCTCAGCTCCCATGTAATGACCGCAGAGAAGACGGTCAGACTTCAGTATCAGTCGTTCTGCACCTATATAAGGAGATGTCCTGCGAGGCTCCAACGTAACCTTGAATGACTTCTGCCCCAACATTTTATGTGTAAACATACGGTAGCCCGGTGCAAAGAACTGCAGCGAATGCTGGGCATCTCTTACATAGAAAGAGAAAAGGCCGTTCTTGTCTGCCGTAGTATGATTATATACACGGTGGTTGGCATCCACCTCCCTGACAGAAACATTGGGAATTCGTCCGTCTGGACCGTTTATCTGTCCGCTCACATTTTGCCTTTGTGCCAACAACAAAGTTGTTATAAGCAGTAGCAGCGATGTTAATATAATCTTCCTCATGGCAATTAAAGTGAAAAATGAAAAATTGAAGGAATGAAGAATTAATAGAGAACTTTTTTGCCGTTCATAATGTAGATGCCCTTGGGCAACTTGCCATTTGACAATTTACTGTTTACAATTTTACGGCCGGAAAGGTCATAGACCTCGCAAGAGCTATAAGCCTTATAGGACTGTGGAACGATTCCCGTCTCCTCATTCTCGGGGAAACCGCAAATCTGACGGTAGTCGCCACGGTCGTACTGCCATTGCAAAATGGGGTATCCGTTACCTGCCGCGGGATCCTTGTACCAAGGCGTCCCCCATGTGGCAGCTATCTGCTGTAACTCGGCATGTGTCTTGCCGTCCTCTACAGGCGTATCATTTACCGTCATATCTGCAAGGACATACACATTCTGCAGCATATCTGCTTCTACCGTTTCACCGAAAGCAGATGCTGTATTGCCGGCCACATTTGGATTCCATGCAATAACATTATTATATATTGACGGAGGGGTTGTGGTGTTCTGTCCGCCAGCTACCACACCGCCAGCCACTGGAGAATTCACGGTGCCCGCTGCATAACAGTTCTCGATGGTAAGGTCGCTCCTTATTCTGCCCACCAGTCCGCCCGAGTAGTTGGCAGAAGCTCCGTTACCTACAAGGTTCACCGCACTATAGCAGTTGCGGATGGTGACGGGAGAAGCATGCAGCGTTCCACCGATAGCTCCCACATAACCCTTGCTGGTAATCTCGCCTGTCACATAGCAATTCTCCACAATGACGGGATACATATTCTCTTCTGCATCCTTAAAAGTGCTATGCCCCATATACCCGCAGATAACACCGGCACCTGATGCAGTAGCCTCCACCTTGGCATTTACAAAACCCACGTTACGGATTTCACCGCACATGATACCGAAGAAGCTGGGATAGTTCTTGCTGCCTTCAGGTGTAAGATTGTAAATAATGTGACCTTTGCCGTCCAATGTTATCCAATGCCGATAGTTGTTGCTTGCCGTATTCAACTGCTCCCACGTGAAACCAGCCATATCCACATCGTTATCCATCTCGAAATAGACCATCTGCTCCTTCACAAGCACATTGCGCATATTGTCTAACTGTTCAGGACGCGAGATGATGTAAGGATTGTCCTTTGTTCCGTCTCCCTTCTGATAGGCATAAACCATATCATGGGCTACCGTCTGCATACGTGTCAGCAAGTCCTTCATCTGCACGGTACTGTATGAAACCTGTGCAGCCACCTCTTCTGCTTCTGCAAGTGTAGTTTGAGCCTCAGGACTCAAGTAACCGCCCTGAACTGCTTTCTCAACATCTGCTTTCAGAATAGTAATCTGCTCATTCAGTACTTTGTAGTCTTCTATACTTGTTAGAATACTGTCTATTGTCTTGCCGGCCTTTACCAACAGATTATAGCGCTCTGTGGTATTTTCCGAAGCAGAGAACTGCTGCCTGTATGCCTCTATGTTTGTATCATAGCCTGTATAATGCTTCTGACCTCTAACCTTCATAGAATCCAACATCTCAGCATACATGTCTATCAGTCCCTGCATAGCATCCGCATTTTTCTCGCGGAACACCACTTTAAGGTTACCCATAAAGAAACGTTCACCGGTAACCAGACTGTCACGGGTTCGGGCACCAATGGTTAGCTTACCGTTGGTAACCAGACCATAAACCTTCTGTGTAAACTTGTTGTTAAGGAAGTTACTGCTTATCACCGCCTCTGTCGTAGGAATCGTAGTAGTACTCGTAGTACGATTAATAGCAGGCATAGCCGTATTGTTAACATACAGGTCCACACTACCCTCGGTAGCAAAGTTCTCCAGCGTCAGTTCATACACACCGTTCTTCACACCCGTAATGGTCTGCTGCACATCAAAGCTGCCCGCCGTCTTGGCATAACCAAGAGGCATGAAAGCCGTACCCTTTCCAGTACCCGTCTCACAATTCTCACTCGCCTTCACAGTCCAGTTTTTCCAACCGCTCTTCATCAAATCCATATTCTGGAACTTGTAAGTAACATTGGCGCCATCACCCGTGTAGAAGACAGGTGCAGGCATCTCGTCACTGCTGGGATAACCATCGTTAACGGTAGGCCATCCATCCTTGCTCCATGTAATCTTGTCCAACAGCATCAGACGTCCGTTGAAATTGTTGTTCCTGTCGTAAGAGTGATACAGCAACCAGTCATCGCCATTGTCATCCGTAATAATCTCCGAGTTATGGCCAGGTCCCTTCCAACGGCCGCTACTGCCATCGTTACCCTTAATAATCGTCGTGTAGTTATCGCTTGTCATGGCACCGCCCTGCTTGTTGGTATAGGGACCCATCAGTTTCGTGGCCCTTCCTACTACTGTGCGATACGTACTGTTCTCACCCTCGCAGCAACTGCCTACCGAGCAGAACAGGTAGTAATACTTTCCACGCTTGTAAATCATCGCACCTTCAAAGGCGCCGCCAGCCAACTTGGTCACACCCTTGTGGCGTGTCCAGCTACCGTTAGGCTGGGGATTGTTAATGGGCGTGAAATTCTTAACAGCCAGAGCGTCATCCGTCAGTTCTGTAATGCAGATATCATTAAAGCTACCCCAGACCAGATACTTCTTGTCAAACTCCTCCACGTAGCAAGGGTCGATACTGTTCTTTACACCAATCTCCGTACTACGGAACACCTTACCCTTGTCTGTGAACTTAGTTGGAGTATCGCCTACCGCCACACCGATACCTGTTCTTGAACCGTTACCCCAGAGGGCAGAAGCATAGAAACAAACGTACTTTCCGTCAACGTAGCTTACATCGGCAGCCCAAAGACTATAATAATCTGTCTTTTTGCTACCCTCACCGTCAATGTATGTACTGTCGTTCCATGTGGGACGTGATATTACACCAGACACATCACTCCACTTCACCAAATCAGTACTCTTCTTTGCCTTACATCCCGTAGCGTAAGCATAGAATGTTCCGTCAGCAGCACGCACTACCGTAGGGTCAGGGAAGTCAGAACCATAAACAGGGTTCTTATACGTTTTCTGTGCAAAGGCAGGAATAACAAGCAATGCACAAACAAAATGGGCTAAAAACCTTTTCATTAGCATAGTAATTTGAGCAAATTTGTATTATTTTGTGCACAAATATAGACAAAAAAAGTGAAACTTCCCTCCCCTACTCTCCAAAAAATGTTGATTAAGGGAAATTTTTCTAAAGTATGGCATATAAAGCATGCAAAACGAGACCATCTCCAAAATATTAAATCACGATAGGTTCCTGACCAGTTTCACGAGCTGTATCAAGAGTAATGCTCTATCCCTGCTCCGTTGTTCCTCTGTGTTTCCTCCACTTTCTCCCCAGTTTCCCTCTTGTTTCCCTCTAGTACATCTCTAGTTATAGGAACTAGAGAGAAACTAGAGAAGAACTAGAGATGAACTAGAGATGTGCATTCTGTTTTTCCTCTTATGACTAACAAAAAGAAGATGTCTTACTTTTGCACCGTCCGATGCAGACAGAAATGAGGCAGATGAACCAAAAGAGTACCTCAAGGTTAATTCAAGGTTAGTTCAAGGTTAAAGCAAGGTTTAAGAACTGATGTTTCTGGTGAACTACTTGCCAGGAGAGTTCTTTCCACACACAACTGTCATTTGTCCGACTGCTTCGGACTACTAACGGAATGCATGCAAACTTACCACATCAATATAGGACAGCACCGCCGCAGGGCTGGATGACAAGTTTTATGATGCCTTTTTTGTCTGTTTTCAGCGGAAGAACTGCCGAACCCGTAACAACACCTTTCTTGTCAGTAACATCAACGAGCAGGTTCTTTACGTTATACTCACTGATGTTGAGCGTTAAGTTAAGCGGTTCCTGCTGTGCATTAAGGGCAGCAATGTACCACTGGCCGGCATGACGGCGGGCCAATACCACATACTTACCAGGATAGCCGTCAATAAACCGCGTTTCGTCCCACGTGGCGGGGATGGTCTTAAGGAAGTCCAGTTCATGCTGAGGCAATCCCCCATCAACCCCTCCTGTATGGGGAAGAAGATTATTGGGCTGGATGGCAATACACTGAACGGCGGTCTGATTGGTGAAAGCAGTGGCTATCTCGAAAACATCTGTAGTCTTACGCGAATGACGGCTCTTATTGTCTGGCGACAAATAGCGGTTCATGATTACCCCACCCCAGTCCATCGTGCCTACTGCATTACGACAGAAAGGATGCAGGGTCAGTTCGAACGGCTCCTGAATAGCAGCATGTTCCGAGAAGAAGACGTTCTCGGAGGCCAGCACGGCCTCACTGGCCACATAATTGGGATACATACGCTCCCACCCACGCGGAATGGTGCAGCCGTGGAATATACACTGGATGCCATAACGGTTGGCATCATAAAGGATATCCTCGTAAAGGCGCATGGTCTCCTGCTTGTCACCGGCAAAGAAATCCACCTTTATACCCTTTACCCCGATACGCTGCAGCCAAGCCATTTCACGGTCACGTGCTATACTGTTGTGCATGATGTTACGGGGTGTCTGCGGCGCATCATTCCAGGCTCCGTTGCTGTTGTACCAGAGCATGAGTGAGACACCTTTCTTCTGGGCATAGGCTGAAAGCTGGGATATGCGGTCACGCCCTATCCGTTCGTCCCACCAGTTATCTACAAGGCATAACTCATAGCCCATAGCAGCTGCCAAATCAATGAACTTTACCTGATCGTCATAATTGATGCTGTTGTCCTGCCAGATAAGCCAGCTCCAAGTATAGCGTCCTCCCTTATACTCTTCTGAGGGTTCATAGAGTGGCAGTACCACATCATAGACAATTGTTGTTTCTACGATGGGCTTGAGTGTCTCGCCTACGGTAATGGTTCGCCAAGGAGTAGCTCCAGGAAGACCTATCTGTGCCCCTGTAGAGCCGAACCCGTTGTTCTCACCCTGCTGAGGATAGGCAATAGTATATCCCGTTGAATATTGAGCATAGTCGCTAAGATGCGAACCGCAGTAATAACCGGCAACACCTGTCTCGGAGATAAGCACCCAGCCGCCATGCTCTGTACTGTTCCCCTTTGGCGAAGAGGTCGGGGGGAGACCGAACAGACAGGGGAAGGTATATCCCTGACCGTATGCCGAGCGCACATTCATGGGTGCGTCGGCACGGTAGCCCTCCTCATAACTGGGTTTTGTGCGCTCCCAGCCCTTCATGGGGTCTATCTGAGGACAGAGGAATGTGGTGGTTCCGTCAGGCAAGCAGAAAGATGTAACCTCTTCTGTTATGACGGCACATTTGGGATTATCTGCTTTAGGCCGGGGAATAAGGTAGCGAAAAGCTAAATCGTTGTCTTCCACAATGAAATCTACCTCCATCTGCTGGTTTTTCCCGTTTTCAAAGCCTACGGTCAAAGTGTTGGCATTGAAACTGATATTGGACTGCTTTACCTGCCACATCCGGTAGTCGCCAGAGCATGTGCCTGCCTGTTCTTTTGTGATAGCGAGACCTTGGGAAAAGTCACCAAAATCAGCCTTGAATCCTAATCTGGAAGGCATCACCACGAGCTGTCCGTTCAGCGTAACGCTGTAAGTGGCATAGCCGTCATTGTCACTAACGGTTACTACAAGCTTGCCGTTGGGCGAAGCAATCCTCGCCTCCTTTGCCGCCATGCTTAAAGACAGGAAGAGAAGAAAAGATAATAAAAGTTGTTTCTTCATTGCGATTTCATTTTTTTACGCGAGCCTAATAAAATTATATTCTCTATGCCCACTGAGCTGCCAAAGTTACGAATAAGCGAGAGATTTTCCAAATTTATTTGAGAAAATCCGAGCGGAAGTAAGTTCGGCGACTGCCAATGTTACGAATAAGCGAGAGAACTGCAAAAGAAAAGCTAGTTTTTTTCGTTTTTCCTTGTCATGAATGAAGGAAATAAGTACCTTTACACCGTTTTAAACATGAGGAAGCATTTAGCCAACAGGACAGCCCCCTACTGAAAGTTTGAAATGGAGATTAAAAAGTGATAAGTGAAAAGTGAAAAACAATATAACGTAATAAAGATGTATTAAACAAGATGGTAAAGCACATTATTCTTTGGACATTGAATCCTGAACTTTCTGAGGAGAAGAAAGCACAAGTGAAACTGGGTATAAAAGAGGGGCTGGAAGGCCTGAAAGGGAAAGTGCCCGGATTGGTAGATGTAGTGGTTAATATCAGCGGCCGGCTGGCATCAAGCAACTGCGATGTGATGCTGGACTCAACACTGGAGAGTGCTGAAGCACTAAAGGCATACGCCACCCACCCTGCTCATGTGGCTGTGGCAGACAACAAGGTACGTCCCTATACAGTACAACGTACCTGTCTGGATTTCGAGGTTTAAATCCTATCTATCCCTAACTTCTGTTCCACAATGAGGACAGAAGTGGGCTTTATGAGGCAAAGGACTGCCGCATTCCTTGCACTTCTGACGGGGAGGTATCATCTTGCCGTGATCATGAACAAACTGGGCGCTGACAATACCAGTGGGAACTGCCAATATGGTATAGCCCATTAACATAACAACGGCACTGAGCATACGTCCAAAGGGAGTGACGGGAGCAATATCGCCATACCCGACGGTGGTCATGGTAACCACGGCCCAATAGATACTGGTGGGAATGTCCGTAAACGGCGTGTCTGCCGCACCACCCTCGACCATAAACATTAAAGTGCCCATTGCTATTACCATGATAACCATAAAGAGGAAGAACACCATTATCTTGCGGCTACTGAGAATGAGAGAACGCAAGAGAAGGTCGCCCTCCTCAAGGAAGCTGAACAGCTTAAACACGCGGAAAACCCTTATAAGACGGAAGGTCCTGACAACCATCAGGTAACGTACAGGTCCGAATATCCATCCCACATAAAGGGGTAATGTGCTTAGCAAATCCACAATGCCAAAGAAACTGAAAGCATACTTACGCGGATGGGGCGAACAATAAAGACGCAGCAGATACTCCAAGGTAAAGAAGAAGGTAAACACATACTCCAAAACCGTGAAAATCTGCTTAGCCAAAGGAGGAATCCCCCGTGTGCTCTCTACTATTACCACCAAGATACTTAGCACAATACACCATAGCAAGGCCACATCGAAGGCCTTGCCAATGGGTGTATTGCTCTGGAAAATAGTAACATAGAGTTTGCGCTGCAAGGCTTCGTTATACAGAAAACGATACCAGGATTCGCGGGCGCAAGTTATGGGATTCTTCATGCAATTAGCAGTTAGCGTTAAAGGCTCTACCTAAAAAAGCGAATTCTCTATTATCTTGCCCATCTGCCAAACACAACGCACTTTCAGTTTGTCATCAAGCACTACGATATCAGCATCCTTACCACGTGAGAGCGTACCTTTCCGCCCCTGAATTCCCATAATATGAGCTGGGGTATCAGTTATCATCTTCACAGCATCCTCGAGTGGCACATCAGCCTGCTGCACCATGGTACGGATAAGACGGTCTGCCGTAGCACAGGATCCTGCCAAAGCACCAGAACCGGTGAGTTTGCAAACACCATCCTCGACATATACACGTGAATCATAAGCCTTAGCATCTTTTCCTGCAGCCGCAGGAGCCAGAGCATCTGTAACAAGAGCCATACGCTCTACACCCTTCACCTTATAGGCCATACGCAAAATGGTAGGAGGCACATGTATGCCGTCGGCCACACACTCTATAGTCATATCGTCGATGAGGTAAACACTCTCTACCGTTCCCTCGTACTTATAGCCCTGTTTGTTGTGGAATCCAGGCATAGCGTTATAGAAATGAGTTACATGTGTGAAACCGACCTCGAATGCCGAACGGACATCGCTGTACTCGGCATTGGTATGAGCAATACTGGGCAGGACACCCTTCTCTGCACAATACTTACCAAACTGTAGGGCGCCTGGCAATTCGGGAGCAGCATCCCAACGAGCCAGACAGTCGGAATGTTCCACTACTGGAATATATTCGTTGGGATCGGGGTTCTTCAACCATTCCGGCATCTGTGCGCCTGCCTTGTTAGGATTAAGGTAATGACCCTCAAGATGCAGACCCATAATGGGACTGTCCGGCTCCTTCATAAGCTTTTCGCAGGTTTCTACTGCCTTCTCTATCATGGGAACAGTACTACTGCTGAGCGTGGGAAAGATGCTGGTGGTTCCGAACTTGGCATGAGCTTGTACCGCAGTACGGAAAGCCTCTTCGGTTCCTTCCTGGAAATCACTTCCGCCTCCACCGTGAACATGCATCTCAATGAATCCGGGCACAACACACATACCCTTGGCATCTATGAGTTCTGCTCCAATGACTGCCAAATCGCAATTTGTGACTTCAAGTATTTTTCCGTCGCGAAGAATGACACTGCCATCCCTAAGCCACCCTTGAGGGGTGAGTATGCGACCATTAATGATTTGTGTTAACATAGGTATGTTTTTTGATTAATGCTTAATATTCAATGGTTTAAACCATGCTATATACCACATCCATTATCTGCTTGCCTATCTCGTCGGCTGCCTGCATTGTGCTGGCTTCGCTATAGACACGGATAATAGGTTCTGTATTGGATTTACGCAGGTGTACCCATTTATCGGGGAAGTCAATCTTCACACCGTCAATGTCGTTTACCTCTTCATTCTTATAAAGTTCCTTTACCTTTGCCAGAATAGCATCAACATCTGTATCAGGAGTGAGGTCGATACGGTTCTTGGCTATAAAATAAGGAGGATAGGTGGCACGAAGCTCGCTGGCTTTCATCTCTTTCTTAGCCATATAGGTAAGAATAAGGGCAATGCCAACCAAAGCATCTCTTCCGTAATGAGCGGCAGGATATATAACGCCACCATTACCTTCGCCGCCAATAACAGCACCCGTCTCCTTCATCTTAGTAACAACATTTACCTCACCGACGGCAGCGGCATTATACTCACACCCATACTTACGGGTGACATCGCGCAAGGCACGCGTACTGCTGAGGTTGCTGACAGTATTTCCTGGAGTGTGCTGGAGAATATAGTCGGCTACCGTTACAAGGGTGTATTCCTCTCCGTACATAGTTCCATCCTCGCAGAAAAGTGCCAGACGGTCAACATCGGGATCAACTACAAAACCTATATCGTGTTCGCCTTTCTGCATAAGCGCCTTGATGTCCGCAAGATTCTTCTCAAGAGGCTCGGGGTTATGCTGGAAATCTCCTGTCGGTTCAGTAAAGAGACCTGTTACGGTCTGTACACCTAACTGCTTGAGCAATTTAGGTAGGATAACGCCTCCAACACTGTTTACACTGTCGAAAGCCACCCGGAAATTAGCCTTCTTGATGGCATCAACATCCACAAGGTCAAGTCCCAAAACCATATCAATATGTTTCTGGTCATAGGTATTGTCTTCGGTATAGCTGCCCAGATGGTCAACATCGGCATACTCAAAATCTTCTGCCTCGGCGATACGAAGCACTTCATTTCCTTCCTCTTTATTGAGGAACTCGCCCTTCTCGTTCAACAACTTCAGCGCATTCCACATACGGGGGTTGTGACTGGCCGTAATGATGATACCTCCACAAGCCCCTTCCATCGTAACAGCAATCTCTGTAGTGGGAGTAGTGGCCAACCCGATATTAACAACATCAAAGCCCATACCCATAAGGGTACCGCAAACAACATTTTTTACCATGGGGCCGGAAATGCGGGCATCCCGCCCTACAACAATCTTATTGCTCTGCACCTTGGTAGTACGACGAATCAGCGTAGCATAAGCTGATGTAAACTTAACAATATCAAGAGGATTCAGCGTATCGCCTGCCTTGCCTCCAATAGTGCCTCGAATACCGGAAATTGATTTAATCAGTGTCATAATTATATCTGTTTTGGTTTATGAATTAAGTTTTTTATTTTACTATTACCTTCTTTCCGTTTACAACATATACCCCGCTATGCATAATACGCTGTAAACGCACACCCATAATATTATACACTTCCGCATCAGCAGGCAGGGCCTGAAGTGAAAGCACAGAAACCTCGGGGTCTTCTATAACATGGACGCTTATACTGCCCGAGATACGACTGCCGTCTGTGGCTGTAGCGGTGACAACGGCGTCTCCCAGATTACCTGCCACAACATTTCCCTGTTGGTCAACAGATGCAATGCTGGCGTCAGAAGTAGTCCAAGAAAGTTCCTTATTGGTAGCCAAAGCTGGTAAAACAATTGGGGCAAGTGTTGTCTGCCCGCCTTGTATGATGCTGACTTCGGATTCGGAGAATGAGATGCTGCTGATATATGTTTTGGCGAATGTGACGTTATACGATGCATCATTGACCTGTGCGCGTGAACCGTCGGGTGCTGCCACACGGATATTGCTCAGTGTGAATTCAGAAGTATCCGTGAATGCAGAATCTGCATCAATAACAAAGAAGAATGCAACACCTGTCCTGCTGGCAAGAGGCTCTTGCACCGGTGAATAAGCAAGGATTCTAATACCGTCTACAATCTGGCCAGCTCTTATTATATGAGACTCTGACTTGATGGCTCCTAAATCTACTGATTCCATATTGGCAGAAAGAAGAGGTCCGAAACGAACATCGACCTGCCAGGCCGTAGCTGTCTGAGCAGCAGAAAGAGTAACATTTACCTTACGCGTGCCGCCCGCTTTAATGGTGGTGTTGGCAGCATACAGGCGAGCTGTAAAAGTTTCTTCCTTCTGCACATTATTGTCGATGTAGTTACGCAGAGCAACTATATCATATACATCAATGGCCCGGTCTCTGTTCATGTCAGCAAGATTCACAGGGAAATTCTCTGAAATGGGATTCAGAATATAATCTGCCAAAGCCTCTATATCTGCCTCTGTTACCTTACCGTCACCGTTAACGTCACCCTTGATGCTAATGGTACTGTAATACGTCCCGTCTGCAGCCCTGAAAACAGTTCCGTGCGTATTGTCGAAAACCGGATGCGCATCTGTACCTATTGTCTGATACCAACTAACGTCCTCGCTGGCTTCTCCGTTTAATTTGTAACATAGCTCACCACTCGTCACCGCCTCCATAGATATCCTGGAAACCTGATCCCCAAAAGTACTATAACAATTATCCAGCGAGATGCCGCCACGAACCATATCATAACCCCAATCGTAACCGGTTACCGTTCCTATGTTCCAACAATTCTGTATTATTCCATTATTACCTATCCAACCACACAAGGAAGCACTTTCCATCCCACCAGAAACTGTTCCTGTATTGTAGCAGTCAGAAATGAAAATCTCGCACGAAGAATCCAGATTACAGCCTATAATACCAGCCGCATTCTGGGCCGAAGCTGTAATATCTGCTTCGTTACCCACACATGAAATGGTAACTAAACCAGATCCGGAGCTAACACCAACAAGACCTACGTATGCAGCGCCACGGATAGAACAGCTGCTGTCCAAAACAAGATTCTTAATGGTTGCACCTCCTGTAACAGTTCCGAAAACTCCCAAGCCATTACCCCCCGTTATATTTAGATTCTTTATACGGAATCCCCTTCCGTTAAAGATTCCCTTAAACGGGTTTGACTCTGTTCCTATAGGTGTATAGATGGAAGAATATGCTGCCATGTCTATGTCTGCCGTGAGATAGGCATCCGACCCATTTGCTCCTCTGCTGACAGCATCTGCAAAAGCCAGCAATTCCTTGGCATTAGAAATATAATAAGTGCTGTCCTTATAGATGGGGTCAGGTTCGTAATTAAGGTATTTATCTATCCACGCAATACGTGCCGGGATATAACTGCGCAAAACATTCACCTCTGCGTTGAAAGAACCAAGTGCAGAGACGTTCTGGTGCACCCTGCTGTTAAGAATCGGCCAACGAATGAAATTGAGCTGTGCCGAAGCATCCATCTCTTGCGCCATACTGTCAACATAAGCAACAAGCGTCTTCTCGTCAAGTAGCCCTACCTTGCGACAGTCTTTCCAAAGTTGCCTAAGCTGCTGGTCAGTGGCTTTATCACTGAGCAGACGGGATACAAACGTCTTCATGTTACCTGCCGCACTGCCACCTCGATATGCCCAATCGCTGCGACCGTTGACAGGATAGATACGCTGGTCGTTGTCGAAGGCCAAGTCGAAGTCCCAGCTGGGAGCGACATGGAACTGGGATTCCTCACGCTCTTTATACATGTATGTACTCCAATAAGTATCCATGTTACCAGAAAACTCGCCTATAATGAAGTGCTTGAGGAAAGATTCCGCATCAAGGTATTTGCGATAACCATCCACAAGATCGGTATAGTTACTGGAAAAAAGTGCTGACTCCATCAGATTAAAGTAGTTCCTAATGTAATTGTGCTGCTGAGTGGTAATGTCCTCGTCACCCGGATGCTTAATAGTGACGGGGTTGCCCCGACTACTGTTAAACCAACTTGTCTCTTGGTTGGCGTAGGCATCAACCTCTATAAGATAACCGCCGGTCAGTTCAGGCTCCTCGTTGTCCCAGACCTCCATTTCGGTAACAGGAACACGATTTTTATCTACCGACACCTGATCACAGAGCTGGTAACAACCTTTGTATTCGCCATTCATGATAACATCGACTGGCTGGCAATAAGGCGTATAGAGAGCTCCTACGCGCTTGCTTACCTCGAAAGCCAGACAGTTACGCATGAGTGTCTTATCACCATAGTTGTTGATAAGAGTCCACTTCTTGGCCTTTGCCGGACTTTCCTGAGCCGAACCCTTGAGCATTCGGTGACTGTTGCCGTCTGCAAACTTGATACGCCAAGGCTTCTTAGGGAATCCCCAGGAAGCATTGCCACGACCTCGGGTAGTGATAGGATATTCCTGAATACGAGTACCGTGGTCATAAGTGATAGTAATGAAGGAAGGCAACTCAGTCACTTTGTCTTTCGGGTCGTAACCTGCCTCTATGTGAATGCTTACCGTTGGCAAGGTGGTTACCTGATACCATACAGAATCCTTACCTTCGCCTTCATAGCCATAGAACTCCAGTTCTGCTATGTTACAACGTGAATCATTGGGACCAACATAACGAACATAGCGAAAACCACGAGTCACAGGCACTTCGGCATAGTCCATCACTTTAGCCGTACCCGTACTCGGAATGAGATAAAGAGGAACCGCATCAAGGAAATCTGGACTATTACTACCCTCAAAAAGACCCAGTTGGACACGTTTCAACTGAGAGGTACGAGGACTCCATCCCACCTTCGTGATGACATGAGCTGTACCCAAATCGAGACCAACCCAAGTACGTGAACGATCCATAGAGGCATAGAACGTATCATAATTGCCATCGAAAGCACAAGCGGGCGTGTTGACCGTTGTGCTTGATTGGCTGGTGTCATAATCGATATTGGGTGATCCTATAGGTGTTCCTGTCAGTTTTTGTTCTATCTGTTGGCCATAGACGAGACTTGTGAAAAGCAAAAAAAAGCCTATGGTCAGATAATGATATATTATGTACTTTTGCATTATCAAATTGTCTTCTTTTCTTGTAACTAAAAGGCAAAAGTAAACAAAAATTCCTTATGATGGAAATAAATATCTATTTATTTGTCGTTGAATGTAAAAAGATATAACTTTGCAATCCAAAATAAAATCAATATTACTGATGAATAAGTACAATGTACCCGTTTTGCTGCTTACGGGATATTTGGGCAGCGGTAAGACAACGTTATTGAACCGTATCCTTTCCAACGAAAGAGGCATACGCTTTGCCGTCATTGTAAACGATATTGGTGAAGTGAACATTGATGCCGACCTGATTCAAAAAGGCGGTATTGTTAATCAGACGGACGATAGCCTTGTTGCACTGCAGAACGGCTGTATATGCTGTACCCTTAAAATGGACTTGGTACAGCAGCTTCATGACATTATTGCTCTGCAACGTTTTGACTACATCGTAATTGAAGCCAGTGGTATATGCGAGCCGGCTCCTATTGCCCAGACAATATGCTCTATTCCCTCTATGGCACCAGAAGTGACAAAGAATGGTGTTCCCTTACTCGACTGCATTGTTACCGTAGTGGATGCCCTGCGAATGAAAGATGAATTCGGCAACGGAAATGATCTTATGAAACAGCATTTGGAGGAAGATGACATTGAAAATCTAGTCATCCAACAGATTGAATTCTGTAACATTATCCTCCTGAACAAAGCAGCCGAAGTGACGCCTCATGATTTGGAACGCACCAAACAGATTCTTCGAGCCTTGCAGCCGAAAGCTGAAATCATTGAATGCAACTACGGTGATGTGGAACTGAATAAGATTCTGAACACCAACCTTTTTGATTTCGATAAGGTTGCCACCTCTGCGGCCTGGATTAATGAAATAGAAAACCATTCCCCAGACGAAGAACATGAAGAGGAAGAAGAACATCATCACCATCACCATGAAGAAGATGGACATCACCATGATGATGAAGAAGTCTGCCCAGAATGTGGCCATCATCATCACCACGATGAACATTGCCACTGCGGATGCCATCATCATGACGGAGAAGGAGAGGCAGAGGAATATGGTATCGGAACATACGTTTATTATCGCCGCCAGCCCCTTGACTTAAGCAACTTCGACCATTTTGTGGCTCGTTTGTGGCCAAAGAATATCATTAGAGCCAAAGGAATATGCTATTTCAAGGGCGAGGAGGATGTCTGCTATGTATTTGAGCAGGCAGGAAAACAGGTTAAACTTCAGAACGTTGGGCAATGGTATGCTACTATGCCTAAACATGAACTGGAAACATTTATGCAACGCAATGAAAGTCTTCGCCGTGATTGGGATGATCAATACGGAGACCGTATGCAGAAACTTGTTTTCATAGGCCAGCATCTTGACCGCGAAGCCATTGCAACACTTTTGGATGCTTGTTTGGTAAAGGAGTAAGGCTACTCCCCTACCCTATACCCACTCATAGATGGAGTTCTCGTACTCGGCCAACTGTGTTAAAGCTGCTTGGTCTAGGCCTATTCCTTCCTTGTAATGTTGCTGCAGAAACTGATGCAAGGCAGCCCTAACAACATTCTGCTTCTCAAATTTGTTGCGGAATGCAATATAATCCAAGGCATTTCTGTCTTCCTCTGAAGTGAAGAACGAGAAACCTCCCACCTTTTGAATCTTACAAACTCGCTTAAGTGGTTTGGAGACCGGAGCTTCTTGTACTATCTGTGTACGTACTGCTTCATTTGTAGCCAAAGGAACTGGCTGTACAAAGTTCCGACTGGCATCCTTTGCTACCTGTGCAATTGGCAAACTTCCTTTCTTAATAGCCATATATGTAAGTGTTTAAATATTTGTAAATATTCGCGTATTCAGATACTTTAATACTTAAGTGTTCGTATATTAAGCTTCTCTTTCTTTCGTGAAGCGCTGAAAGGCAGCATTAGCTAGCTGACCCCATTTAACAGGAGTCCAAGTCTTAGGTCTTGCCTTTCTGCCTATCAGGTATTCGGCCACCCTCATATAGTCATCAGCAGCCGTACAGTCTGGACTATATTCAAAAAGGGACATCTCATAGGCAACACTCTCTGTGCATCTCACACATTCCCTAATATAAACAGGGAAGAGAGGAGCCTTAACCTCTTCCTCATTACTATAATATGCCTTAACTTCTTTGCTAATGGCTTTCTGGGCATTCCATCTTACCAGCAAATAACCCAAAATGGTTACGGGACAACGTAACTGCGTCCTGACTTTTTCAATGTAATCCAACAATCTGGGCAACCCCTGTAAACTATAAATGCCAGCTTCTGTGGGAACAATGACATAATCACTTGCAACAAGAGCATTAGTGTTCATAAGCGTCTCACCTCCTGGTGCGCAATCTATGAAAATATAATCATACATGTTCCTAATCTTCGCACCAGACTCTGGGTCTACTGTATCCAAGAAGTCCCTGAGTCTATGCTCACGATTATACATCAACTGCAACTCGGCATTAATGTTACTCATACTGTGACTTCCCGGCACATAGTCCAGTCCATCATATCTGGTATAAATAGGAAGCGATCGCATTTCGCCAGGCTTGAAGTCATGAAGCCAATCATAAATTGTGCTCTCAGCTTCTAAATGTACGGTCTTATCAACTGTATCAGTAAGGTTACACTGGGGGTCTGTATCAACCAGCAACACCTTTTTACCTAACAGCCATAAGGCAAAACCAAGATTAACGCATGAGGTTGTTTTTGCACAACCACCCTTGTCATGTAAAAAAGAAATTACTCGCGCCATACGATGAAATCGGTTATATTTTTAATTTCTGCGGACAAAATTAGACTTTTATTTCGAAAGAACAAAGAAATATTCAAATATTTTGAAATATTTAGGTATAAAAATATCCAAACCCTTACATATTTGGCATTGTATTCGTTAAATTCGCAGAAACACATTTATATATTTATAAATATCTGGGAATATGCAAACATCTTTAAATATATTCATATACGCGGGTATGCCAATATTTCTATACCCATATACCTGAATACGCAAAAAGGTAAATGTATAAATATTCGTATATGCCGATATTTGCATATTAAAACTTTGAATTAGAAAGGCACAAAGAAAGATTATATTTATGATAATAGAGTAAGGTGTTCCTGTTCTCCGCACCTAATATACTTAATGTTCCTACAAAATGTTCTCATACTTCGCAACAAATGTTCACAATCTACGCACCACGTATAAGTTAAACTATTAATAATCAAGAGAATATGGGGAAATATAAAGTAATAAAAATAATAATTGGAGAAGAAAAAGTTATTTGTACTAAAATAAAATTTATAAATTATATTGTTATATATTTAATATAAATTCCTGATATTTAATCTTTTGACTTGGAATTGGTGCGTAGATAACGAACACTTGGTGCGAAGTAATGGAACATTATGTGAGAAGAAAAGGGGCACTTGGTGCGAAAGTTTGGAACACAGGTGCGAAGAATAGGAAGACTGGTTATATTTGCAGGAAGGTGCGAAACATGGGAACACTTCTATTATATAATAATGTATATAAAGAATGCAGATGAGAAAAAGATGAATTATTCTTGTTTGAAAGATTGTAACACAGAAGTAAGAGAATGTAGAATAATGTCAAAAGTATAAAGGAATGATTGTGGTAAGTAAATTGCGGACAGGAAGGTAGGAAATAATTCATTATATATGTAATCGTGCATGGAATATTGAAGTGCTATTTAAAGAAACATCATTTTGCGAAAGTTTGGAACACTTTTTGCTCAGAAAATTTGGAAGTTTCGTTGAAATGGACTATTTTTGCCCCAAAGAACTTAATTTTGGACTAAAATGGCTAAGAAAAAAGGTCCTGCTATTGTGAGCAAAACCAACGAGTTGGTGCAGTCCATCTCGCAGAACAATGATATAGATTTCATTATGAATCCTATCACGTACACTCAGATACGTGGTAACTTTTCCCTTGTTCAAACCAACTTGATGATAGCAATCATTGCACAGTTGCAAGATCGTATAAAGGAACAGTTAAGTTTCGACAATATGTCCACTCTTTTCAAACCAGAGGATCTGAGTGGAAATCTGCTTAATTTCGAGATACCGCTAAGGGAACTTGGCATCAGTCCCAAAAAGTATGGCGAGCTGGAAACGGCTTGTGAGGCTCTGTTGCATGTTGATATGTCGTATAAACGATATGATGAAAATGAAGACACCTGGTATGATGTTAAGCAGAATATCTTCCATAAGATAGAATTTCCCACTGCAGATCTGAACGCAGAAGGTGAGAAGATGGGGTACAAAAGCGGCTTCCGCAGAAAAGGTTATATCCGCATTCAGATGGTAGATGAGAGTGCTCGTGAAATACTGAATTTAAAGAAAGGCTACACCCGACATCTGAAAGGAATTACCCAATTGTGCCGCAGTCCCAGGACGCCTCGTCTTTACATTTACCTCAGTGCCTGGCGAAGGATTGGGTCCTGTAATGTGAACTATATTGACCTGAAAGAGTTCTTTGGCGTTCTCACCTATAGTAAGGACCATAAGAAGATTATCGATGATCATTATCTTAAATACGGAGCTTTTCACAGAGATGTCTTGGATCCCGTTCAGCGCGAGATGAAAAAGTTGTCGGACGAGGGAAAGGTTGAATTCTGTTTTGATTATGTTCCTGTTTATCCGCGTGGCGTTACTCGCGGCAATCCTGAGAGTATTCGTTTTACCATTATAGAAGGTAAGATGGGGCAGGCCCAGAATCATGAGAACTACTTGGGTCAGGTTCATTCCGACCTTATTACCAAGTACCGTTTACAGCCTATGGAGTGGGCTCGTCTGCAAGAGTATATTTTTGATGGGCTCGACTTGAAAGAGGAATTAGTGAAGATCGACAAGCTGATAGAGCAGCATCAGCCAGACAATGTACATGCTTATGTAACAGAAATCCTTTATAATTGGCTTAAGAAACAGCAGAAGCCCCAGGAGCCTAAGTTTGACGTTGCCGAGGAAATCTATGATGATACACCAGAGCGCCCATTTGTCCAACCCATTTATAGAGAAAAGTATGCCAGATGGATGGAGCAGGCCAGAGAAAGGTTGGGCGATGTCTTCTATAACACCTATATGACGCCTTGTGACCTATGGGCTGTCCGAGACAAGAATATTCTGATAGCTGTACCAACCGATTTTGTTCGCGAGAAATGGGAAGAACATATAGGTGAAATCAGCAGCTATTTCTATACCGCTTTTGGAACGGATAAAGAAATACGCTATATAATACAAGACCTATCTGTTTTCAAGTGAGAGTAGAGTAGGGGGTGCCACTACCATTAATGAAAATTTGCTACTATTAATAGTACGGCTCTTAGTTTGAGAGCTATGTGTTTGTATAAAACAAAAGAAGGTCTTGACAAGCCAAGACCTTATTCTATATAATAGGGTGATGTTTTATCCTAAATATGAGCGGAGCAGACTGTTGCGGCTGCCAGAACGAAGTTTGCGGATAGCCTTTTCGCGGATCTGGCGTACACGTTCACGGGTAAGGCCAAAGCGTTCGCCAATTTCCTCAAGGGTCATTTCCTGATGGTTGATGCCGAAGCTCATTTCTACAATGTCTTTCTCACGCTCGTTCAGCATACTCAGTGCACGGTCAATCTCTGTGGCAAGGCTTTCGTTTACCAGACTTTTGTCTGCCATAGGAGAGTCGGGGTTCTGCATTACATCCAACAGGCTGTTCTCTTCACCCTCAACAAAGGGAGCATCCACACTCACGTGGCGGCCGCTGGCACGCAGGGAGTCGTTGATCTTCTCAGGAAGCTCGTTCACTAATTCTGCCAACTCATCGGCACTGGGTTTGCGCTCATGTTCCTGTTCGAACTTGGTCATTGCCTTGGTAATCTTGTTAACTGCACTAACCTGGTTCAAAGGCAGACGAACGATACGGCTCTGCTCGGCCAATGCCTGCAGGATGGTCTGACGAATCCACCAAACAGCGTATGAGATGAACTTGAAACCACGTGTCTCATCGAACTTCTCTGCTGCTTTGATAAGTCCCACATTACCTTCGTTTATAAGGTCAGGTAGGGACAGGCCTTGGTTTTGGTACTGTTTGGCAACAGAAACCACAAAACGCAGATTGGCGCGAACCAGTTTGTCAAGAGCCCGGCGATCCCCCTTCTTTATTCGTTGAGTCAGTTCAACTTCTTCGTCAACAGTAAGGAGACCTTCGCGACCTATTTCCTGCAAATATTTATCCAGCGAAGCACTATCGCGACTGGTGATACTTTTTGTGATTTTAAGCTGTCTCATAGTGAACCTATAGTTATTTTGGCGTGCGAAGATAGAACTTTTTTCTGAAATGTTTTAAAATTTCATCAAAAAATGTTGATTATTTGTTACTATTGATATCTGTATTTTGAAAAATAACTATCTTTGCATTACAAAAAAATGTATAACAAGTAAAAAATAGAGAATTATGATTGCTTTAATTGTTATCGCAGTTATTGCTGTGATTATTATTTTTTGGGTTATTGGTATCTATAATAATTTGGTTGCGTTACGCAATAACCGCGAGAATGCTTTTGCCAACATCGATGTTCAGCTAAAGCAGCGTTATGACCTTATCCCTAACCTTGTAAATACTGTAAAAGGCTATGCCGAGCATGAGAAAGGTTTGCTGGAACGTATAACAGCTGCTCGTACTGCTGCAATGGGTGCCAGCACTTTGAATGACAAGATTGAGGCAGAAAATGCGCTGAGCAGTGCTTTGGCAGGTTTAAAGGTTAGTGTAGAGGCATATCCTGATTTGAAGGCAAATCAGAACTTCCTGGAACTGCAAAACGAGTTGGCCGATATTGAAAACAAACTGGCTGCCGTACGCCGTTTCTTCAACAGTGCTACAAAGGAACTCAACACAGCTGTTCAGAGTTTCCCTGCAGTATTGCTTGCCGGAATGTTCGGTTTCCATCAGGAGCCTATGTTCGAGGTTCCTCAGGAAGAGCGTGCCGCTGTGCAGAAGGCTCCCGAGGTAAAGTTCTAAACAGGAAGAATGAAGTACGTTGGTTTACATACACAGCAGGTCAACAATAATTTCAAAAGTCTGCTGCTGCTTTTTCTCTTTCCCTGTATCCTTTTAGGGATGGTGTATGTATTTTTGGTTATTCTCAATCATTTGGGAGTATCTGATCCTGCATACGGAGAGGTAGCAATGGTAGATTGGGACTATGTGAACTACGAGATGATGTGCATACTTCCCTGGGTGGTAGGCATTGTAGGCTTGTGGTTTGTCATTGCTTACTTCTCTAATACAGCCATGATTCGCCGCGCCACGGGAGCTCGTTCCTTGGAGCGAAGAGAGAACCCCCGTGTCTATAATATTGTTGAGAACCTTACCATGTCTTGCGGTATGCCTATGCCCAAGATAAATGTTATAGACGACCCGCAGCTGAATGCTTTTGCCAGCGGTATTGACAATAACAGCTATACCGTTACGGTAACAACAGGTATCTGTGACCGTTTGAACGATGAGGAGTTGGCTGGTGTGATAGCACACGAGTTAACGCATATTCGTAATCGCGATACCCGTCTGCTTATTGTCAGCATAATATTTGTCGGTATCATGAGTACTATCCTGTCGTTAGCCGTCCGTATAATGTGGAACACCTTTATTTATGGTGGTGGTCGGCGCAGAACCAGTAGCGGCGGAAAGGGAAATGGCGGCGTTGCTATTATTGTGGTAATGCTTGTGGCATGTGTGTTGGCGGCAATAGGCTATTTGTTCACGCTCCTTACCCGCTTTGCCATCAGCAGGAAACGTGAATATATGGCCGATGCGGGAGGTGCCGAACTCTGTGGCAATCCTCTGGCTTTGGCTTCAGCCCTTCGTAAGATAAGTGGTGACCCGGGTTTGGGACGGATAGATCGCGAGGATGTGGCTCAGCTTTTCATCATCCATCCTCAGGCACTTAAGGGTGGCATCACATCTTTCATGAGTAGTTTGTTCAGTACGCATCCCAGCACGGAAAGTCGTATTGCCTACCTTGAACAGTTCTAAGAAAAGTATATAGCTATACGCCAATCGGGCTTTGCGGATATTCGCAAAGCCCGATTTTCTTTTGATACAATTTTGTCGAAGTTTGTTTGTTGGGACAAAAAAAAACGGGAAATGTAATATATAATGTGGAAAAATGTGTACATTTGCGTACTAAATAATAACCAAATGAACATTTATATATTAACATTAATAACAACATTATGAGGAAATTTCTACTTTCAATGGCAGCGGTGCTGATGTCTCTTGCTGCAAATGCAGGTGACGGTCTTGTTGCCGTTGGTGCAAATGTTATTGTATTGCCATCCTCCTATTATGACGGTGACATAGAGTGGAAGGCCTGGACATGGGTCTATAACTCTGGTCAAGAGTATGGAGACTGGAACACAGAGAATCCAAACTACAATGTTATTTGTGCAGACGGAGAAGCTTATCCTAAGCCAGATGCTGCAGGACGTGAGTGGTATGAACTGGGTTATGATATGTCACCAAAGGATGATGACTTAAACTGGGACATGCCTGATGATGAAGGAGAAGGCTTTATGCAGATTGTTTGGGAAGAGAATAGGGCTCCCTTCAGTACGGATGAGTATTTCAATGAAGGCCCTATGAGACCTTCAAAGTGGCCCTCTTACCAGTGGACAGGAAACAGCATCATGGCAGACATTTATGTACGTCGTATTTTTACTACAGATCAACTGCTCTCTGGTCCCGTTTATTTGGCTTGCGGTCACGATGACGCTCCAGCAGAATACTACATCAATGGTGAGCTCGTTTTCGAGGTTACAGATGGTTGGAATACTTCAGAATACATCCAGTTGACCGATGAGCAGAAAGCACTCATCAAGATCGGTGAAGAAAACGTGATAGCTTTCCACGTTCACCAGAACTGGGGCGGAGCTTTTGCTGACTGTGGTCTTTACACCAAGCTGGAGGGTGGTCTCGATATGGGATACACCGAACCTTGGGAAGGCAAGGTGCTCTTCAATAACACGGGGGGTTATAATAATGACGGGGCTTCCCCCAGCAACAACCCCAAGCATCCCTGGTCTGCACTCTATGAAGCACAGGAAGGTGACGTTTATACCTTTACGGTTCCCGGTTCTTGTCCCGAGGAGGTGTTCGATAATGCAGACATCTATGATGACTATATGAATGAAGTAGGTGATTTGGATCTTACTTGGAAGGAACAGCTCCAGTTCAAGACCCCCATTAGGATAGAGGATGGTGTTGATTACACATTCAAGGCAAGGCTTATGGCAGACAAGCCGTTCTCTAATGTTCTCGTAAAGCTTACGGACAACGATGACGATGAAATAGAACTTGAGTATGCAGAGGTCGCAATCGAGGCACCCGAGGAAGGTCAGGAGAATTACGAAGGAACAGAGGTAGAGCTCAGTTTCGTTGGTCAGGAAGTAAATAACTTCAAGATTGCTTTCGACTTCGGTGGCGGTGAGGAAGGTGCTACTGTTACCATCAAGGATATTTCCTTGGTTAAGGAAGGAGAAGAAGGGGACCAGGAACTCTGGGTTGGTACACACTATTTCAACTACTTCTATATGACGAAGCCTAGTGTGAATTACCTTTTCTGGGATGAAACAATTACTGACGGAGATGGTAACGAAGTTGGTGGATACAGAGAGCCTGCAAATGAAGAAGAGAAGGAACTTTCTGAAGTTGAAGTTACGCTGGAGAGGGTTGATGCTCCCGAGGTTACCGGCCGTGTTGAGACAATGGCTTGGACTCAGCCCGACTTCGATGATTCTATGTGGGACGACCAAATGATGCCCACAGGCAGCGATGGTTACATGCCTGAGCTGCAGAGCATCTGGCCCAGCGGCATATTGGCAGAAACCGGATACAGTTCTAACTACTGGATTCGCCGAAACTTCGAGCTTGACAAGATTAACGAACGCCTCTCCTACGAGCTGAACGTTTGCCACGATGATGTTTATGAGACATACGTAAACGGTCATCTGCTGCAGAAGAATGTAGGTTGGACTAACGGCAAGAATCCCGTACAGGTTCATATCCCTGCTAAGTATCTGAACGTAGGTAAGAACGTTATTGCCACTTATATCCAGCAGAACTGGGGTGGTTACTTCTATGACTGCGGTATCAATGTTACTGAGATTAACTACGAAGACTGCCTCAAGCAGTTCAATGATGTTTTGGCATACGCAGAGACCGACACCTTGCTGACCAACAGAATGCATGAAGATGTAAAGGCTCTTATTGCAGAAGCTAATCAATATTTCAATGAAAACAAGAACGATGCAGCCGAGCTGAGGAACTATGCAAGGGAACTGAAACCGAGAATTAACACAATTTTCGGTTATAGCAGCAACGTTAAGACGCTCAAGGATACATGGGACATCTGCCGCAAGATGGAAGACAAGGGCTATTGGGGTACCGCTTTCGAAGCAGCAACTGCAGCCCTTGACACTTGTGCCACCGCCAGTCAGTTGAATCCTTACCTCGAGGCTCTGCGCGATGCCCGTAAGGCTACCGCTATGGAACGTCATACTGAGAAGTATGTAGGTAGTGTTCCACAGGCTGTTACGCTGGAAGACGTTGGTTTCACAGAACAGGACGACCTCTATCTTCCCACTCCTCTTCCCAGATATTATATATATAATGTAGGTGCTAAGCTCTTCCTGGGTGGTGGCGAAAGCTGGGGTACTCACCTGGTTCTCGAGTACATTTCCAACGCCATGATGCTTGTTCAGGCAGCAGATGTTGTCTCTGTTGACGAAGAGACGGGCGAAAAGACTTACGGAGATCCCATAGAGGGTGTATATTTCATTGAGACCTTCCGTCCTAACGGCGCAATGGGAGAAATGGACTTTATGGGTTGGAACGGTTATATTGACTGCCCCATGAATGACAAATGGGAACTTATTCCTGTTGAAGGTAAACCAAATGTCTATAACATAGCTCAGTATGGTCAGACCTTTGCAGAAACCGATACAACGTGCTACAACGGAACCATCTTTGCACCTGGTGGCAAGAAACTGCTCGGTCTTCGCAGCGGCGACAACAGGTATGCTCCTTCTTACTATGTGGTTGATACCGATATGCACTCTCCTGAACTGGAGACCAACCAGTGGATGTTCATCTCTCGCGAAGAGCTGCTCGGCCTCATTAAGACTGCCACTCAGGACAATCCTGTTGATTTGTCGTTCCTCATTAATAATCCCGGCTACGACCAGCGTCTTAGTGTTGACGATTGGATATTCTACAACGGTTCTGTATTTGGCCGCGGTGGTGACCATCCCAACTTTGTTCTCGAGTCGTACAACTCAAACGAGTTTCAAAATTATCAGGAAATGTGGCCTAACGAAGGAGAAGAGGCTTTGCCCGCAGGTACCTACGTACTTAGCGTACAGGGTTACTACCGCGATGGCATAGAGCAGGCACACGTAGAAAAGGTTCTCAAGGATCAGCCTATTCAGCAGCGTGCTCTCCTTTTCGCAGGTGTAGCTGCTGATATTGCAGATAATGAGAACATGCCTCTCTTGCCAATCCATTTCGAGGCTAATAATGTTCCTGGTATCGGATACACTTATGGCGGTCTGACTATGCCCGGCACATATAATGGCCAGCCTTACGATGCTTGTAACCAGGCTGCAAGAGACTATTTCGGTTGCGGTCTTTACCATAACGAGCTCGTCTTCACCATTCCTTCAGACGATCCTGGTCATCTGACCATCGGCGTTTATAAAGAATTTGATGAGGACACTCCTGCTGGTGACTGGATTGTAATGGACAACTGGCGTCTGAAGTACTATGGCAAGGATGCCAGTATGATTGAGCTGGAGGATGGAATCAATGATGTCATTAAGACTCCTGTTTTGACAACCAAGACCATCTATAACCTTTCTGGTCAGAAGTTGACGAAGGCACAGAAGGGTGTAAACATCGTTAACGGTAAGAAGTACGTCGTTAAGTAACAGAGACGTTAGGCTTTAGTCGTTAGACTTTAGTGAAAAGATAGGGGAGCGCTTCCATGATTGGAGGCGCTCCCTTTATTGTTATTTTCTTAAAGTGCAAAAAAACCCTCCGTAACGGGAGGGGTAAGAGGTGGGGCTGTTTTTACAGTGAAATAGCACCACTTGGGCAAGCATCTGCACAAGTACCGCACTCTGTGCACTGCTCAGGGTCAATTGAATACTTGTCGCCTTCAGAGATAGCTCCTACGGGACATTCGTCGATACATGTGCCGCATGCAACACAATCATCACCAATTACGTATGCCATAATCTTAAATTAATATTGTTAAACGTTATATTTTTCAATTTCTCAATAAGCAAAAGTCTAAAGTCTTAATGCCTAAAGCCTCGCTTCGAGGGCAAAGGTAATTATTTTTGATGATTTCAGCATCATAATGGCATTGTTTTTTTCACTTTATCATCAAAAAAGGTGATTTATGCAATAAAGCCCCCTTCTTTTACGTTATTTTCATGATGATATTACGTATAAAGATATTTGTTTTTGCCTTGTTGGCATTCTGTTGTGTCGGAGGTACAGTGGCTCAGCAGCGTAAGGTGATGAACCGCCCTTATCTTGACTACCGCAAATTGCATTATGGTTTCCTTTTTGGTTTCCACATGCAGGATTTGGAAATGAGGAACAATGGTTATATAACACCAGAGGGAGAGGAGTGGTATGCCGATGTTAACAACTACAATCCAGGCTTCACTGTTGGTGTTTTGGGCGAGATGCGCCTGAACAACCATTTTTCCTTACGTGTAGCGCCAACCATCCATTTTGGTCAGAAGCACGTAATGTTTCACGAGCAGGTAAGCATGCGTGATACTACCCAGAATATCAAGAGCTGTTACCTTTCCATTCCCATCAATATAAAGTTTGCAGCTCCGCGTTACAACAATTTTCGTCCTTATCTGATAGCCGGTTTAAGTCCAACAGTCGATCTTACTGCCCGTAAGCACGGGGCATTAAGGCTTAAGCCTTTTGACTGCTACATCGAGGTGGGAATGGGTTGTGACATCTATCTTCCTTTTTTTAAGCTGAACCCCGAGTTGAAGTTCTGTTTCGGCCTGATGAGTATTCTGCAGAAGGATCGTTCCGACCTTATCGACAACACCCTGCAAAAATATACGCAAAGCCTTGATGGAGCTCATTCCAAGATGTTTGTTCTCACTCTTTACTTCGAGTAAAAAAGCCTCAAAAAAACACTTAAGTGTTTCTGAAACGGGCATTTCCTGCGAAAAGAAACGCATCAAAATTAAGTGATAAAAAGAGGCGAAACGTTCTAAAAATCAGAAAGATACACACAAATATGAGGCGAATTGTCTCTGGAGCAAGGCAAGAAAAGGTTTTCCCCGTGTAGGGAATGCAATGTTCATCTAAGAGGAAATATCGTTTATCTTGTGCCTTAGCGCAAAAAGTCCTCGCCTATAGGCAAAAACAAAAGAAAAATTCATCATTGACTTTTTCTGATTATCCTTTATATGGGTTCTGTAAACACTTAGAGACCCGCGTTAACACAGTTTAACGCGGGGGGGGGGTAAATGTGAAATTTTGTATAACTTTGCAACGAATTTTGTGTCTTTGTAACACATGCGCGTGCGCGTACCTCAGAAATTTATATTTACAAACTTAAACTATAAACAAAAACAAAAATGAAAAAACTATTATTCACACTCCTCCTTGCAGTATCTTCTTTGACTGCTTGGGCGGAAGAAGAGTATTATCTTGTCGGTGGTTGCACCGATAGCGGTTGGAATACCGGAGAATGGCAAAGAAGTGCAGTACGCGCTTACACTGCCGATGGTACGAACTGGGCTTGGGCTGGCTACATTAGTGCTGCAGGCGATAATGATGACGGTCGCTTCAAGATTCCTAGCAGTATTGGTGGATGGGATGGCTTCTGGGCGCCTGAACAAAACACAGTAATTACTGCTGAAGGTGTTGACCTTAGCACCAACAGCAGTGGTGACAACAAATTTCGTTTGGCAGAGACTGGTTACTATCTCATCACATTCAACACCAGTGACAAGAAGATTTATGCACAGAAGTTGACCGAACCTTCAAAGGACAGTGACTACTTCCTTATCTCAAGTGTCAATGACTATTACTATTTCGCTGCTTACATAGCAACAGATGACACCAAGAATGCCAAGGCCCGTCTGACAGCAGACCTTAGTTTTGAAGAAAAGACCTTTACACCTATGGCATCCGACAAGCACAAGTTTAAGGGTGAGTTTGACGGCAATGGTCACACCATTGACTATGCCGTTGTAAATGCAACCTCATACGGCAAGATAGGTCTCTTTACTTATCTGGCTGATGGTGCAAACATCCATGACCTCATCATGGGCGAAAATTGTAGTTTTGAAGGAACTGTAAAAGTAGGTGGTATTGCTGGTTATGCCCGCGACGGTGGCGAAGTTACTCTTACAAACATCATCAACAAGGCAAATGTTACTTCAACTGGTGGTTCGTCTGGTAACGAAGGCAATACAGCAGGCTTTATCGCTTGTGCGACCGATAACACCATCATAACCGCCACCAATTGTGGCAATATGGGTGAGGTGCATGGCCAGGATGGACAATGTGCTGCCTTTTGCGGTTGGTCGCAGGATAGAACAGTGGACGACGTTACCACAAATACAACTTTCACCAACTGCTGGAACTCTGGTACTATCTACAACACAGAGGGAACAGCTCAGTTATATCGCAACAGTGGCAAAGTAACTGCCACTAACTGTTATGATGCAAGTGCTTCTACAAGTCGTGGTCAGGGAACGCTTGTGGATGCTTCTACTGTATCTTCTGGTATATTAGGCATTAAGCTGAATCTCTTGAAGACCAGTGGCGGCGATTGGTATCAGACTGTCGGCACAGACAACAATCCTGTTCCTTTCTCAGTTTCACCTCATGCAGTTCATACGGCAATCTCTGTCACTCCCGCCGATGGATGGTACGAGATTTCTCAGCCTTGGCAACTTCGTTGGATGGCAGAGGCCATTAATGAAAAGAATAGCACATACAGAGGTGCTAACTACAAACTGACTGCAGACATTGACTACAGCGAATTCACCAGCCAGGAAGCCATGATTGGCAAGCCCTCCAATGTATTTGCTGGCACTTTCGACGGTCAGAACCATACTGTAACCGTTGAATTCAATAATACTACCGCTGAAGAAACAGGCCTTTTCCGCCGCATCAATAGCGGTACAGTGAGGAACCTTAAGGTGGCTGGCTCAATTACTACCAATCAGAAACTTGCTGGTGGCATCTGCTCAGGCATTTGGGAGAGAGGTACAATAGAAAACTGCGAGAGCGCAGTCACTATTACCGACAGTGGCAGCGGTGACGCAACTCATGGCGGTATCCTTGCAGCTGTCCGTGGCACAAATGATGCTTACACCATTAATATACAAAACTGTCTGTTTAGTGGCACATTGGATGCATCTGGCCGTACTGGTAGCGCCGGTATCGTGGGTTGGACAAGCAACAGCAATACTCTTAAAGTGAAGAATTGCCTCGTTACAGGAACACTCACTATCGCTGATAATGGTGATAATGGCGTGATTGTCCGTAGCACATGCGACGGCGAAAACAACTACTATACTTGCAGTGCAGGCGGTAATCTCAACAAGGATTATGTTACCGAAGCAAGTGCTAAGAAAGGAACAGGCGAACTTTGCTATCTGCTGAACGGCCAAGTGAGCGGTGGCACAAACTGGAGGCAGACGATTGGAACAGATGCTGCTCCAACCCCATTCAACACAAGTTCCGTTGTTTATGCAAATGGTTCATTCCAATGCGATGGCGTAACGCCAACAGGCGATGTGACATACGCTAATACAGAGAACCACTCAGTTGCTGACCACAGCTTTGGAGCAAACAATCTCTGCTCTGCATGTAAGGCTGTAGGCCAAGAGCCTGGCACGTCAGATGGTGCTTATCAGATTGGAAGCATCGGTCATCTTGTTTGGTTCGCCTCTCATGTCAATGCCGGCAACACTACAGCAAATGGCGTACTGACAGCCAACATCGCTCAGGGCGATGCCAAGTATGTTCCCATTGGAACAGAAGATAATGTCTATGTAGGTCACTTCGATGGTCAAGGTCATACAGTTGATCTCGCTTTGAATAATCCTGACAAGAACTATCAGGGTCTCTTCGGTGTTATAACCGATGGTGTATTCATAGAGAAAGTGGTTGTTACAGGTTATGTAAACGGTAATAATTATGTAGGCGGTATCGCTGGTGGAACAAAGGGAAGTAACAGTGGTCAGAAGACAAACATCTGGTACTGCGGCAATGAAGCCACCATCACTGCTGCCGGTGCCAATGGCGCAGGTATCATTGGCGTGAACATGGCTGCTGCTGCATCTGTTATCGTTACCAACTGCTACAACAAGGGCAACATTACTGGCAATAGAGAGTCAGGTGCTATTTCCGGTTGGCTTGGCGACGGTAAGTCTTCAGCTCGCAACTGCTACAACAGTGGTACAGTCAATGATCCCGCCAAGGGCTTCTGCCGTAACGGTGGAGCATACTTCACCAATTGCTATTTCACAACATCAAGCGGAACAGACAACACGACAGAAAACCACGATCACGGACAGCCTACAGAAGTTGCAGACGCTGCTGTTGCTTCTGGCTTGCTCTGTGCAAAGTTGGGCTATGGATTCCGTCAGAATTTAGGCAGCGACACATATCCTAACTTCAATGTCGACCATGGCTTTGTTAACCAGATTACTTCAGCAGGATACAGTACTCAATATAATATACATTCTGATGTGGAAATACCTGAGGGCGTTGAGGCATTTGCCGGTGTTAAAAACGGAGATTGGCTTACGCTTGAACCCATCGAAGAGAAAATTAAAGCTGGAGAGCCTGTTGTCCTGAAACTGAAAGATGGAGTTGATCCAGGTTTCTTTAACTTCATGCCTACCACTGGTGCAGACGAGGCTGAACATAACGACCTCTTAGGTTCTAACGGAGAAGTTGAATTTGGTGAGACTACTTATGTTCTTGCTAACAAGAAGCATGGCGTGGGTTTCTATGTTACAGAAGATAATGGCAAGAAAGTTCCAGAAGGCAGGGCTTACCTTGAAATCACTGGTACTGGTGTAAAGGAGGCTTATCTCTTCAACTTCGATGAGAGCGAGACAGGCATTGATGCAATTGACAATGGAGAATTGACAATTGATGGTGCTATATACAATCTTGCAGGCCAGCGTGTTGGTAATGGAAAATTGAAAATTGACAATGGACAATTAAAGCCTGGTATCTACATTGTGAATGGTAAAAAGGTGTTATTCTAAACCATAGGAGGAAATTGTTATGAAGAAATATATAAGTCCCGAAATGATTGCCGTTGAACTTCGTATGGCAAAGATGGTGGCACAGAGTCTTAACCGTTATGATGATGATGCTGTGACAGAGGAAAGCGAAGTTTTGACCAGAGAGCAAACATGGCCGAAGAATAGTGTTTGGGATAATGAATGGTAATCCTTCTTGAGCACTGATAGAGGCTGCGATACTATTAAATATGTTCGGAGGCAGGGAATGGATTTCTCTGCCTCCGATTGTTTTTCTTCAAAAACGATGGTGTTTCTGCTTTGAGCAGTAATTAGATGGTGTTTACTTAACCATCATTTTTTTTCCGTTAATAATATAGAGTCCCTTCTTCAATTGAGAAGGGAGAGTTGCGGAATGATATTTTATTTTGCGGCCGGAAAGGTCATAGACGGCGGTCTCATTGTCCATTGTCCATTCTCCATTCATTTGTAAGCCTGTGCAATTACCGTCTAAGGCAATATCGAAATGATGTGCTAACACGTTGTCGCCCGTAACAATAAGGCAGGCCTCGTAAGGGATCAATGCGGGACAAGTGGTTTTTTGTTCTGTATTCTCTCCGTCGTAACTGAGGAAAATATAACTGTCCTTTTCGCTGATGGAAAGTAGGGTAGTGACATCCGTTGTCGGTTCATAGATGCCGATGTGATATGCTTGCTGTGTACCGTCCTTGACGGTTACATTACCCGTGCGTGGCAATGCAGCTGCAAGGATGGGAGCATCAGGGCGAAACAGGTAGCCGTCATGGTCTGGCAGCAGCATATAGGGGGTATTTGCTGTTGTCTGGCTGACTGTGACAAAGTTCAGGACATCGTTGCTGAAATCGTGCAGGCGATAGACCGTACCAGAGAAGCAATCGGCATTTGCAGCGACGGGTAGCACAAAGAAGACCGGCCTGCCTGCTTGAACCTGAAGGTCATAGTTTGCTGTTGCTGCCAGGATGCTTGTAGTACCTGTCGGCAACTTGGGCTCAATACCGTGACAAAGCATAAGGTCATATGTTGAGGCGCGGCCGTTGGCAGTTAGGTTGTAGTAGGGAAGCGTTATGCCAGGCTTCACACGGGCAGCACCTGGGGTGGGCATAGCATCGGTATTAAGTTGCTGACCGAAGGCAGCGCCAAGCAAGGTACACAGTTTTCCGTTACGCACTTGTCGTCCGGTAACAGATGAGACCTCCTTAGAACAGCCATTGGTTACATCATAGGTGTCTGTGGTATCAAGATAATAGCAATTATGGAACCAGCAGCCATTGTTGCGACCAAAATCGTGACACACGGCATCGCCAATGGTAACGGTGCCAGCGTTGTAGCAGTTGCTCACATGGCTCCATCCGCCACCCAACCAGCCGCTAATGGCTCCACATTCTCTGTCGCCGTGAATCGTGCCTGTGTTGTAACAGTTTCGTATGATAACAGTAGCCATTCCTTGCATGTTGCAACCAAAGATTCCCGCTGCATTGATGCCGGTTGCATTTACCGACGCCTCGTTGCCGCAGCGTTCGATGAGCAGTTCCTGACGATTCTCCTTGCCACCGTTGCTGCCAGCTACCAGTCCGCTGCAGTAATTACCGCCTCTCACGGAGCATGAATTGTCTATAATGAGGTCGTGAATATGAACGCCATCGGTGACAATGCCAAAGAAACCCTGATAGTCTTCCGTTCCCTGTAGAGACATATCCATAATCCGGTGGCCTCCGCCGTCGAACTCTCCCTCATAGGGATGTTCAGCGGTGCCGATGGGAATCCAAGCCTTTCCTGCAAGACTGATGTCTGCCGTCAACACAGCACTGGCTGTTACCGCACCGGCATTAGCGGCTTCGGCAAAAGCCATCAGTTGGGCTGCTGTTTGGATACTATATGCCTGCTGGCAGATGGAGCACATACCGTTTGTGCCGAAAGTGTGCGACTGTGTGACAGGTGCATTGCCCTCTACATTATTATATATATATAGGTTTGTTGCTTCACCATTGCACTTCTGCTGGGAATGCCGATATACTCGGTCACCCTCGTCCCAGGGAATGGGATGTGTATCCTTGCCTATAGCCTGCGTCCATGTGACAGAACCAGAACTATTACCCGCCAACATGTATGCCAGTTCGCCAGACTTTACTTGGCTGGCTATGACGCTTGTGCCGCCGCAATTAGATGTACCTGTGGTACTGAGCCAATAGCAGTTGCTGAAACTGCATCCGTTGTGACGCGCAAAGTCGCTAACGGCACCAGCGTGTGTCTTTACCTGCCCTGTATTGTAAGTATTGCGTACGTTACTCCAACCACCACCCAACCATCCGCTGATAGCACCCACATCCGAACCGCCTTCAATGGTACCGCTATTGTAGCAGTCGCGTATAATGATGGACGCTGCACCGTTGGTGTTTGTGCCGAAAATGCCCGCAGCATTCTCGTTGGTGGTATAGACCGATGCTTCGTTGCCGCAGCAGGTAATATAGACTTTCTTCACATTGTCAGAGCCGCCTATACTGCCACCAGCCAGACCTGCAGCACGTGATGCAGCACGTATGCTGCACGAACTGTCGATGATAAGATGGTGAATACAGGCACCGTCTGTTACGGCACCGAAGAAACCCTGATAGGTTTTGCTGTTCGAGAGTTTCATGTTCAGAATACGATGGCCAGCCCCGTCGAAGGTTCCCTCGTATGGTTTTGTTGTCGTTCCGATGGGAGTCCAGGTACGGCTTTTCAGGTTGATGTCGTTTGCCAGGACTGCGCAGGCATCTGTTGCACCGCCGTTGACTGCTTTGGCAAAGGCCAGGGCATGTGTTGCCGTTTCAATGATATAAGGGTCGGAGGGCGTACCGGTGCCGCTCATTATGTCTTCCGGTTCCTCTGGTGTCTGCAATTGCTGCATCAGCGTATGAAGTGCTACCAGACAGTTGTAGCGTTCGTCGTCAGTATTGGCCGTCTCCATGTCGTGAAGGGCTTGCAGAATCAGTAGCTGATGTTCCAGGGATGAACTCTTGCTTGCAATTTGTCTTGCCATCTCCTTATATTTCGGCATGACGGCGTGGAGAGCCGTGCTGCTTTTCTCGCGGTAGATGACCTCAATATTGCCAAGGTAAGCTTTCTCGTCAGAATTTAACTTCCCATCTGAACAGAAACCGATGGTAAGCTTGCCGCCGACCACCAGTCCGTAGGCGTGCTGTTCGTGCTGTCCCTGTAGGAAGCGGCTACTGGCATCGCTTGCATCAGAGAGCGAAGAATCCTGTCCTATCGGTGTAAATACGTCACCGACCTTTGCGCAGATATGGCTGCCGCTTTGTGTGCCATTGTAGCGAAGTTCGTATAATCCATCGCGCATCTTTTCTACTGTTTGTGTCATGGAGAACGTACCTGCGCCACTGATAGTTGTTGTCGGCATGTGCACCGAGCCTTGTCCGCTCTGCACAGAAGTCCCCTCGGCTTTTAAATCCCAAAAACGGCAAGCGCTTTTACTCAAGTCGAGATTAAGAAAACGGTATGAAACTTTAGCCCCGTCTCCACTATGGAAAACGGGAGCCTGTTGTGGCGAAGTGCTTGGCGTACCGCCCTCTATCATAGGCCAGCCATCCTCCCAGACGATTCGGTCGAGCATGAGCATGCGTTCCGATTCGTTTTGCGTCATGTCGTAAGCATGATAGAGAATCCAGTCCTGGCCTTCATCGTCCGTTATTATTTCACTATTATGACCAGGCCCGACGAAACGATTGTTACGGCTGATTAATACGTCGTAGGCATTCTTGAGCATCTTCTTTGACCAGAGTGTTCCATTATTGGAACGTGCTTCGTATTCACCCATGAGCGAAGTGCTGCGCCCCACCACAGTCTTATAGGTAGAGTTCGCACCTTCGCAGCATGAACCTACACTTGCCAGCAGGTAGTAGTAACCGCCGTGACGGTGTAGCATGGCACCTTCAAACCCTGTGCCCGCAATCTGCTTCTTTGTGTTCCAACGAACGGTAAAGCCATCATCTTCGAGTTCTGCAATGTAAATACCGTTGAAACTTCCCCATACCAGATACTTACGGTCACCTTCCTCGATGTAGCAAGGGTCGATGCAGTTCTTGACACCACTCTCTGCCGTTGCGAACATCTTACCCATGTCGCGGTAGGGTCCTTCGACGGTTTGTGCCGTAGCAGCACCGATGCCCGTAATGGTTTCATCGCCCCACTTGGCAAGAGCATAATGCATGATGTAGCCCTTCCCGACTCGTGAAATGTCTGTCGCCCATACCACATAACCTTCGTTCCAGCAGGGATAGTCCATGAATGCGCTGCCGCAACTAATCCAGTGCGTGAGGTCGGAAGAACGATACATGCCGCCACCCGTTGCTACGCAATACCAGGCACCGTCTGTACCACGCTGCACAGTAGGGTCTGCTACATCAAGGGTGATGACGGGGTTAGTGTAGGTGTCTGCCAGTGTTGTAAGGCTTGCGGTAAGGACCAACAATGCGGTGGCAAGGACTCTGATCATGCGATTCCTTGGAATATCCTGAATTTATTGCAGTCGTGCCAGCGTTTCCTTGATTCGCTTCATTGCTTCTACGATGTTTTCATCGCTTGTAGCGTAGCTCATACGGAAACACTCGGGACTGCCGAAGGCATCACCGCCAACGGTAGCCACATGACCCACCTCCAACAGATACATAGCCAGGTCTGTGCTGGTATTAATTACACGGTCACCATCCTTCTTGCCGAAGAAACTGCTGCACTTGGGGAACAGATAAAAAGCTCCCTGTGGGTCGTTGACTTCCAGACCGGGAATCTCCTTTGCCAGCTTCACAATCAGGTTCTTTCTGCGCTCGAATGCCTGACGCATGTCCTCGACGCATTGCTGAGGACCGGCAAAGGCAGCTTCGGCTGCTTTCTGGCTGACGGAGCACGGACCGCTGGTATATTGGCCCTGCAACTTGTTGCAACCCTTTACAATCCATTCAGGAGCAGCAATGAAACCGATGCGCCAGCCCGTCATAGCGTATGCCTTGCTGACACCATTGATGAGAACAACACGCTCTTTGATGTCAGGGAACTGTGCCATTGAAGCGTGCTCACCTACATAGTTGATGTGTTCGTAAATCTCGTCGGCAATGACGATGACCTGAGGATACTTCAGCAGCACGTTCTTGAGCGCTTCCAACTCAGCTTTGCTATAGACTGATCCTGTGGGGTTACTGGGGGAGCAAAGAATAAGGGCACGGGTCTTGGGTGTAATGGCTGCCTCGAGCTGCTCGGGTGTAATCTTGAAGTCCTGCTCGATGGTTGCCTCGACAAAGACGGGTGTTCCTTCTGCCAGCAATACCATCTGTGGATAACTTACCCAGTATGGAGCTGGAATGATAACCTCGTCGCCTGCATTCACCAATGCCATGATGGTATTGCAGACACTCTGCTTTGCACCATTACTACAGAGAATCTGACTGGGAGCATACTCCAGCCCGTTCTCGTTCTTAAGTTTAGCGACGATGGCCTTCTTCAGTTCAGGATAGCCTGGCACGGGACTGTAACGGCTATAGTTGTCCTCTACAGCCTTAATGGCGGCTACCTTAATGTGGTCGGGGGTGTTGAAGTCGGGTTCACCCACGCTCATGTTAATTACATCAACGCCTTGAGCCTTCAGCTCGCTGCTGCGCTGACTCATGGCCAGAGTGGCACTGGGTGCCAGACGGTTTAGTCGGTCGGATAAAGAGTTCATATTATTTTGCTTTTTTGTTATTACGTTATATAGATATCAATTTTTCACTTTTCATTCCTTCACTTTTCATTCCTTAAAGCTTGTGTCCCATCCTGATTCTCTTAGTTTCAAGATAGCGGCGGTTGTATGGGTTTGGCTCAATTACGATGGGGATGTTCTCTACTATCTCCAATCCGTAGCTTTCCAGTCCCACGCGTTTAACCGGGTTGTTGGTGATAAGCTTGATTTTTCTAACGCCCATCTCCTGAAGAATCTGTGCTCCTACGCCGTATTCGCGTTCGTCGGGTTGGAAGCCCAGATGTATGTTGGCATCAACGGTGTCATCACCCTGTTCTTGCAGTTTATAGGCTGCAATCTTGTTCATCAGACCTATGCCACGGCCTTCCTGATTCAGATAGACTACCATTCCCTTGCCTTCTTTCTCTATCATCTGCATGGCACGGTGTAACTGTTCTCCACAGTCGCAACGGCAGCTTCCGAAGATATCACCGGTGGCGCAACTGCTGTGCATTCGTACCAGAACGGGTTCGTTGGAAGTCCACTCTCCCTTGTAAAGAACAACGTGTTCCAATCCGTTGCTTTTCTGGCGGAAGGGAATAATATGGAAATTCCCGTATGCTGTGGGGAGTTCTGCTTCAACACCTTTCTCGACAAGGGATTCCTGCCTAAGACGGTAGGCTATCAGGTCGCGGATAGAGATAATCTTAAGGTTGTGTTCCTTTGCCACTTCCTGCAGCTGGGGCATACGTGCCATGGTACCATCCTCGTTAAGAATTTCTATCAAAGCTGCTGCAGGCTGAAGGCCGGAAAGACGTGCCAAATCAACGGCGGCTTCTGTATGTCCTGCCCTACGTAGTACACCTTTATCCTGAGCATAGAGAGGATTGATATGTCCGGGACGGCCAAAATCTGAAGGTTTGCGTGAAGGGTCTGCCAATGCACGGATAGTGGCGGCACGGTCATGTGTACTGACACCCGTAGTGCAGCCTTCCAGCAAATCTACGGTAACGGTGAATGGTGTTCCCAGCATACTGGTATTGTCCTGTACCTGATGATCCAGTTCCAACTCCTTGGCACGGCTGATGGTAATGGGGGCACAAAGAACACCGCGTCCGTTGCGAAGCATAAAGTTAACCTTCTCGGCTGTTATCATTTCCGCAGCAGTAATAAAGTCGCCTTCGTTCTCGCGGTCTTCATCATCTACCACTATTACGAACTTACCTTGGCGGAAGTCCTCCAAAGCCTCTTCTATGGTGCTTAGTTTAAATTCACAATTCATGTTTTTATAAGTCCTACCTGTTTTTATAAGTCCTATGATTCTAAATTCCGTATTTTTTTCATTATCACAAGTCCCACCTCTTGCAGTTTGTCCAAATCGCGGCTTAGGCGCAGTCTGTATCTCCAGATTCTCAGCCAGAAGAATATGCCTACAGGTAAGATAATACCTGCCCATCTGTTATATTGGGGATTAGTGAAGGGTCGGGTGTGAGCATCAGGTATGATGTATGGAATCATATTCATCAAGGCAATGATGGTATTGCTCTTGCTGTTGTGGAGTTCATCTATTAAGGTTTCCAGTCTTTCGCTGATTCCTTTGACGGTTGTATCTTCCTGATACTGGAAGAAGATATGCCAGTACGATGGCATCATCAGAAGATTATGGCTTGACGAATATGCTTTGCAGTCCTCTATCAACCGCCCCATTTCCTGATAACATTTAGAGTAATCGGGGTCATATATGATGACTTCCTTGCGGCTCAGTTTTCGTGAGATTCTGAGTCCAAGCAGTTTCATGAAGAATTTCCGGTATCCCTCGATGTTAAATACTACGCTGTCTGAGTTGGCCTTGTATGTAAGGAATCCTCCGATGGGCAGCAAAACCATGCTGCTTAGCCATTCCCCGAAGGTTGCATCCCAGGCACCAATCTTGGCATTATTCTCACCGGCAACATTAATAATGTAATAGAAGATAAAAAAGATGACGCTTACTACTACGGGAATACCCAGGCCTCCCTTTCTGATGATAGCTCCCAACGGTGCTCCAATGAAAAAGAAAAGCAGGCACGAAAGACTTAATGTATATTTCTTTTGTGCCTCCATCATGTGACGGCGCAGTTGCAAATTCATCTCGGAGGTATAACAATTGGCGCGGAATTCGCATTCTGACTTCATTGTCTCGGTCCGGTTAAGGGCATTTTTCCAGGCAGAGGACTTCTGGTCATCCCGTAATTGACTGAAAAGGGAATCAAAGGGAGCCATATTAGCCGCGTCCTGAACAATCTGGGCAGAGTCTTTCCTGCCAGGTCTAAGAGCGCGTGCCAGATAAGAGTTCCTGGCATTATTATATATGTTGTGTCCCACACTATCGGTACGTGAGCGTAGAGAATCAATGCCCCGATAGATTTCTGACAGGTTCTTAGCCTGAGCATTACCGGCAAAGAGAGCTGCATCAAAGAGGTTAAACTGATTATCAAATGCAATGTAATCAGACTCTTCAATAAAAGACTCTCTCATATATGGGATGCTGGCACGTAACATGGCCCCCGACTGGTTGTTTACGTTCTTAAAACGTTCCCCGTCGTAGAGCGTAAGTTTCAGGTGTGTTTTGTCTGCTGTGCTTTGCAGCCTTCCGCTATCGGCAATGACTATCTGTGTATCTTCATAGTTCCCATTGTTGGTGTAAATCATTACGCCATAGAGCATACCCGTTTTTGCATCCTTGCGCTCGACAAACAGGTTATAGCCGGGAATATCGCTGTAAAAGATACCTTCGGGAATGTCCAGTTCCGGTGACTTTTGTCTCATACTCCAGAGTAGAGTATAGAGCTGTTTGTTGGCTTCGGGGCTTATTTTGTTCTGGAAATAGAAACTTCCGGAGCATATCAGCAGGGCCAGTATCAGGACAGGCATTAAAATACGTATCAGGGGAATGCCAGATGCCTTCATGGCCAATAGCTCAAAGCGTTCACCAAAATTTCCAAAGGTAATAAGGCTTGCCAGCAAGACAGACAGGGGAACAGATAAAGGTATCAGGGTAAGGGAGCAGTACCAAAAGAATTTGGCAAGGATGTCCCATGTGAGACCCTTGCCAACTAAATCGTCAACATACTTCCAAACGAATTGCATGAGGAATATAAAAAGACAGATGAAGAAAGTACCCGCAAAGAGTTGCAGGTATCCTTTCAGTATGAAGATATCCAGCTTCTTTATTATTCTCATTCTGCCCTTTTATTCTTGCCCCTTACCTCTCTGTTTATTCCACGTAGCTTTCCAGCAGTTTTGCGTGCTCGTCGGGGAAGATGGTTACTGAAGGCATGGAGGCCGGTACTACCAGCGACTCGCCGGCATGAAGAAAGATTCCCTGACCTTCGGGGGAAAGGAAAGCGCACTCACCACTCAAGCACATGTAAATACGGAAGGAGTCAATGCCGGCATAATCTCTTACATAGCTTTTTGTGAGTTTCAGTTCGTTGGTGGTAAAGAAGGGGCTTTTTACCAAAGGAATAACGGCATCCCTTTCCTCTGTATAGCTTACTTTAGGATTGTCTGTTATATCATCAAAGTTGATGGCTTCCAGAGCCAGTTCTGTATGAAGTTCACGCAGGTTGCCGTCCCGGTCACGGCGCATATAGTCGTAAATGCGATAGGTAACATCACTGGTTTGCTGAATTTCGGCAATTACCATACCGGCTCCAATGCCGTGAACCCTGCCTGCAGGAATATAGAAACAGTCACCTTCTACCACATTTACTTTATTTAAGTCATCCTCAATGCTTCCGTCTGCAACCTTTTTTGCATAGTCTGACATTTCTGTTTTTCTTGTAAATCCGGCAATCAGCTGGCTGCCACGGTCGGCATCTACCACGTACCACATCTCGTTTTTACCCATCTTGCCGTGTCGCTTCTTACTCAGTTCATCATCAGGGTGGACTTGAATGGAGAGGTCTTGACGGGCATCAATAAATTTGATGAGCAGGGGGAAGTCCTTTTTAAACTTCTCTGTATTTTTCTTTCCCAGGAACTCTGCACCATAGCGTTCTACGACCTCTGGCAGGGTAAGACCTTTGTTGTCGCCGTTCATTACTACAGATTCAGACCCTTTTACGGCAGAGACTACCCACGTCTCGGATCCCCATAGCGTAGGCTTGAAGATAGGATTAAACTTTAAAATTTCCATACAGTATGTATTTAATAATGTTATTTCGTTTGCTGGATAAGATACACGATGTATGCCAGGCGGATTTCTTCTTCGTTGTACACATCACCGTATTCGCGAATGGCTTTTTCCATGCTGAACTTCTTTTGGCTAGCGATGTAGTCAACCAGTTCCTGTACGCATTCTTCGCCCAGAACTTCATTGGTAAAATATGTGATATCCACATTTAATCCTTGTCGGATAAGTTTCTCCAACTCTTCCAAGACCTCGTCAAATGATAGGCTTTCGCTCTCGGCATAATCATCCAAGGCAATTTTTCTGTCAATGGCATGTATCAGCTTTATCTGTTGTTTTGTTTTGGCAGATGCCTTTTGCTCTGAATTGTCTGGTTCGTTGCTGGGAATCTGTACAATCAGATCTTCCAAATCCTCCAGTCCGCTAATGTTTTCGTCTGTAGCCTCTTCGTCTTCATCTATCATGAAGGGGGTAGGCTTCTTTGCGAATTTCTTTCCTTCTTTCGACGCGGTGAGCTTATCGCTCTTGGAAGGTTTTAATTTTATGAATCCACCTTCAAAAGCTTTGTCGATGATTGTTGTCCAATAATCCTCTTCGTGTGTATCACCAATGCCGTATGTCTCATTGTCGTCCAACCCCATTTCCTCTATTTCCCGGCTTTCCTTTCCCATCAGATAATCGGTTAATATCTGGCGTGAGACGGGCTGTCCTATTTCTAAGAGAGCTTTTATAATTTTTATGAGTGATTCTTTAGCATCCATATTTTTGCTATCCTTTTGTTTTCGGGGTGCAAATATAAGGCAATTATCATTTGCAACAAAGGTTTTTAAGCATTTTTTTCAAAGATTTATGCAAGGAATTTCTGCACAATTTTTTCTGTCTCGTCCCAAAGTGTTTGCATTTGCTTATGGTGTACATATCTGTCTCCAAGTTTTACAATCTTGTTTGACCTGCAGAATGTGCCCGTTTGTCCCTCTTTTTCTTTGTCAAACATAAGACGTATAGCTGTATCAGCACCTTGTCTGGGAGTACGAATGAGGGGACGGAAGAATACATCTGCAAGGGGGTCTATTATAGTGTTTTGCAGATGGATGATTTTGGTGTTTACTACGCCAGGGTCTGCGGCATTCACGGTAACACCCTGTCCCTTTACGCGTTTTGCCAAATCCAGCGTGAAGAGAGTAATAGCCAATTTGGTGTTGCTATAGACCAGGATGCGCTGCCAGAATCCTTTCCGTCCTTTATGGAAAAATTCGGGGAATTGCAGTTTACCTAACATATAAGTGCAGGATGACATGTTGACGATTCTGCTTCCTTTGCTCATCAAAGGAAGCAGCAGTCGGGTTAACAGATAAGGTCCCACATAGTTTACACTTACGGTACGTTCCAGTCCATCTACCGTAGTGTGAAGCCCTGTTTCTAATGTGCCTGCATTATTCATCAGCACGTCTATGTGGTCAAACTTGGCTTTAATCTGATCTGCAAAATTACGAACAGATTGCAGGTTCGACAAATCCAATCCTAAAATTTCAACGTCTGAACATCCCGTTTCTTCTATCATCTGTTGGCGTCGGGCTTCTGACTTACTGGGGCAGTAACATGCCATTATGGTATGATAGCCTTGCAGCAAGGCTTCTTTTGCCTCCTCATAGCCCATGCCACCATTTGCTCCGGTGACTATCGCAATTTTTTTCATACGTTCTGTTCTTTTTCGATTCGTGCTATTTCCTTTACAATCTTCTCGGGAAGCTCTTCCTGCAAGTGCTGATGGCAAGCCATCTCGAGAGTGTACATCCTGCCGATGCAGTAGTTGCTGTGCTTGCAACCGCAACGGTGATGCGGGTCTTCCTTGAGGCGGTTCACGAAGTCAGGCTCGTTGAGCAGGCTGCGTGCCATCTGGACGGCCTCGAAGCCATGCCCCAGCACCTCGTTGATCTTGTCGCCTGCAACCAGACCGCCCACATAGATGAACTTCATGTCGGGCAGAGCCTCGCGAAACTTCAGGGCGTCCTCGAGGAAGAAAGCCTCTTCGTACTTGACGGGCTTGATCATGGTGTTGCGCACGATGGGCTTGAAGCAGCCGATGCTGTACTTGAGCAAGGGGTCGGTCATGTAGTGCGTCATGGTGGTCAAAGGCAATTCGCCTCGCATGACATACAAGGGTGTTGCACTGACCAGACCGCCACTCAGAACCAGGGCATGCACGCCCAGCTCCTGCAGGCGACGGGCAATGGGGATGCTGTGCTCCTCCAGCGAGATGCCGTTCTTCAGACCGTCGCGCATGTTCATCTTGCAGACGACGGCGATGTCGTCCTTGGCAGCCTTCATCACCTCCTCGATGCAAAGGCTCATCATGCGCATCCGGTTCTCCAGTGAGCCGCCGAACTCGTCCTTGCGGTGGTTGAAGTAGGGATTGAGGAACTGGTCGATGAGGTAGCCGTGTCCGCAGTGTATCTCCACCTCGTCGAAGCCTGCTTCGCGAGCCAGGTTGACGGCAGCGCCGAACTTCTTGGCAAGCGACTTTATCTCGTCCACACGGAGTCCGCGAACGAAGGTCGGGCTGTAGAGGTTGAATCCGGTGCTGGCACTGACGGGCATGCAGCCGCAGATGTTCTTGTGGCTCATGTTGCCGCAATGTCCTATCTGTATACCGGCGGCGGCGCCTTCCTTGTGAATGCCGTCGGTCAGTCGGCGCAGGCCGGGCACAATCTCCGGCTTCATCACCAGCTGGCGGTCGAAGCTCAGACCGCTTTCCTCCACGGCAGCGTAGGCAACGGTGGTCATACCCACGCCGCCACGAGCCACGCTGGTATGGTAGTCGTAAAGCATCTGGCTGGGTTGATGGCCCGGGCACATGCTCTCGAAAGCCGCACTTCTGATGGTGCGGTTCCTCAAGGTCAACGGCCCGATATGGACCTCTTCGAATATCTTATTTTCCATGTCTTGCACTCCAATTAAAATTCCTTTTATAACTTCTGGCGCGAGGCGCTTAACACCCCTCTATTGCTTTTAATATATAAAAGGTATAATTCTTTTTCTGTTTCCTACCGCTGTGTCTCCAAACTCGCTACGGTATTTCTGATGTATGGCATGAGCGCGAGGTACCAGATTGGCAGCAGTCCACCAAACAAATACCCATGCGGCAGGGGAGCTGGCAATGATGGCAAATCCCGTCCATTCCAACAGTTCTCCAAAATAATTGCCGCAGGTAACAAAATGGTACATTCCGCCTTGAGGCAGATAATGGCGGGTGTCGCCAGGCTTACGCAAGTTGCGGATAACGTGGTCGGAATGCAGGTTGATAGTCATTCCAACAAAGAAGACTATCACCCCCACAATGGTATTTGCGTGTGTGAAGTAGTTCCAACCCTCTTGATATGCTTCTTGTGGAAACCAGTAGAGGGCACCTCCCTGTATGATGCCGTTGATAACATTGAACGTTACGCCTGACAGCATGATGGAAACAGGCATCTTACTGTGGCCGGACATCAATAGGGGGAAGATAAAACTGCGCTGGAAGTAGTGCAACAGGAACAGGCTCAGCAGCACTATCTGAGGAGCCATTGTGGGACATTTGCTTGTGTGCCAAATGACCAACATAGTCAGGAAGGCAGGAGCTTCCATCATGATCCATGCCAGTTTATTGTTAATGCTCCAACCCCACTGCTTGGTACGGAACTGTCCGTATCCGGCTGTTATAAAATACAGGCATATAAAGACTACAAGACCCGTTGCCACCATACCTGCAAGCAGGTAGTTAAATACTTCTTCTGTCACGTTACGGATTTATAATGAATGTTCTTAGTCCATCTTGTCCATAGCTTGCTTAAGGTCGGCTATGATATCCTCAACGTTCTCTATTCCCACAGACAGGCGTACCAAGTCCGGAGCAACACCAGCCTCTCGCAACTGCTCATCACTCAGCTGGCGATGAGTATGACTAGCAGGATGCAGTACACAGGTGCGTGTGTCCGCAACATGGGTAACAATGCTTATGAAATCCAGGTTGTCCATAAACCGGATGGCATCTTCACGAGTCCCCTTTAAACCAAAGGCTATTACTCCGCACGAGCCGTTGGGAAGGTATTTCTGTCCTAACTTGTAATATTTGTTGCCAGGCAGACCGCAGTAGTTTACCCAACCTACCTTAGGGTTCTTCTCTAACCATTCTGCTACCTTTTGAGCATTGGCACAGTGCTGGCGCATACGCAGGTGCAGGGTCTCCAGACCCAGGTTCAGCAGGAAGGAGTTCTGAGGCGCAGGGATACTGCCCAAATCACGCATCAGCTGGCTTACCAACTTTGTAACGTATGCCATTTTGCCGAACTGCTTGGTGTAGGTCAGGCCGTGATAGCTCTCGTCGGGAGTTGTCAGCCCGTGGAACTTATCTCCATAGGCATCCCAGTCGAAGTTTCCGCTATCAACCACAACGCCTCCTACCTGAGTGGCGTGTCCGTCCATATACTTGGTAGTACTGTGGGTAACAATGTCGCATCCCCACTCAAAAGGCCGGCAGTTGATGGGAGTGGCAAAAGTGTTGTCAATAATTAGCGGAACACCATGCTTGTGAGCCATTTTGGCAAAACGTTCAATATCGAAAACGTTACCGCCAGGGTTGCTGATGGTTTCGCCGAAGAAACATTTTGTGTTGGGGCGGAATTCCTTCTCTATGCGGTCATCGTCCCAGTCAGGATCTATGAAAGTACACTCAATGCCCAGTTTCTTCAGCGTTACGCCAAATAAGTTAAAGGTGCCACCATATATTGTGTTAGAGGTAATGAAGTGGTCACCCGCCTCACAGATATTGAAGATAGCATAGAAGTTGGCTGCCTGTCCGCTACAAGTAAGCACTGCGCCCACACCGCCTTCCAATGCTGCAATCTTCTTGGCAACGGCATCATTAGTTGGATTTGCCAATCTGGTATAAAAGTAACCGTTGTCTTTCAGGTCAAACAGACGGGCCATCTGCTCGCTGGTGTCATACTTAAATGTTGTACTCTGATAGATGGGCAACTGCTGAGGTTCGCCCTTTGTTGGTTTCCATCCGCCGTGAATGCAGATGGTCTCTAAGTTTCTTTTCATTATTTATTATTGTTTTTATTTTGTTCCGGCATTTATTTCAAAAACCTTTGACTTGTGCATTGACGTTACGGAAGAATTTACGGTGAGTACTCCGTCTTCGTCTATTTCAAGGGGACTTATCAGCACCACACGCTCTTCGGGATTCTCTTTCATACGTCCGTGATATACACAGTAACGTTCTTCGTCAGGTAAGGTAATGACCATGCAATGACCTGTTCCTAACACATCCCCACCTTTTTGTAGAACAGGGTTGTTGGCAGCTTTCTTGAAAGGTCCCAACGGATTCTTGCTGGTAGCATATCCTACGGCATAATATTCGCCGCCATAGTGATTGGCGCTATACATTATATAATATGTATCTCCCTCGCGGAAGATGTAGCTGCCTTCTGTCCAACGGCGGTTTACCTCTCTGTGTGTAGCGCTGCGACTTTCCCATTCGGCCTGGGCATCGTTCAATTTCTTTGGAGGGCACAACAACAACTGCGGTTCGCCTATAACACCGCTGAAGTCAGGCTTCATTTCTACGCCATACACCCAACTCTCCTCGATGTTGTCAAAGACACCGGCGGCTTTCAGACTGTCAGCAATCTCGCTCTCTACGCTGTGCTTGTAGCAGCAACGGCTGAAGTAGAGGTAACAGCGACCCGTCTCATTGTCAAAATAGACATTGGCATCAATGATAGGATATTCGGGGTTAAAGACGGGACGGTCGTAGAGATCCTTGAATGGACCCGCAGGCGAATCGCTTACAGCTACACCAATCTTGAAGTTCTCACCCTCGTTGGTGGGGTTCTCTTTATAGTTGGCACTGAAAAACATATAGTATTTGCCGTCACGTTCATATACCTCGGGTGCCCAAAAGCAATTAACGTTCCATTGTTCGCTGCCACCTCCCTGATAAACCTTTCCGCAAGGTTCCCAGTTACTGAGGCTATCGCTTACGTAAGCTTCAAAGCCATCCTCTAAAGATGTACCGTACATGTAATAGCGCCCGTCACTGGCGTGTAGCAGGAAAGGGTCGCCAAACTTTAGGGGTAATGGATTGCTCCATGACAGGTTATAATTCTCCCCATTAATGAAACTGGAGAGTTTCTTGTTCCACTGGCATCCAATGCAAGATGCCAGCAAGATTAGCATTAGGCTAAGAAATGTAATTTTTTTCATTGAACATTATTTGATTTTCACTCTTTCATTTTTCACTTTTATACTCTTCACTCGTGGTAACAACCTGTGTATTTTCAGGGTTAGAGTCCGCCTTGCGGAACCAGTCGCTGTACTCAATATAATGGGCAGCATAAGTTTTGTTCAGCGCTTGTGCCTGGTCAGGATCTACTTTCTTGATGAATTTGGCAGGTACACCGCCCCATAGTTCTCCGTCGCCAATCTGTGTATTGCTGAGTACCAAGGCTCCTGCAGCAACAATAGCACCTTTGCCAACAATAGCGTGATCAAGAACAGTAGCACCCATTCCCACCAGGGCACCGTCTTTAATCTCGCATCCGTGCAGGGTTACGCTGTGCCCGATGGTCACATCATCACCAAGGATGCAAGGGGCTTTCCCGTTCAGGGTATGAATGCAGGAGTTGTCCTGTATATTTGTGCGATTGCCGACCTTCACAAAGTGTACATCGCCTCGGACTACGGCATTAAACCAAACGGTGCAGTCGTCACCCATTTCCACGTCGCCTACTATTACGGCACCTTCGCTGAAATAGCAGTGTTTGCCAAACCGGGGAGCAGGCATCCCCTCAAGTTTCTTTATTATAGCCACGTTATTTTATTGAACATTGAATATTGAACATTGAATATTGAACATTGAACATTGAACAATCGTTTTGGTTTTCGTTATCGTTTTGAACATTGTACATTGAGCCATGCCCTTTCCTCCTCGGTCAGGTAGGGCGAGAGTTCCTTATATACACGTCTATGATAAGCATTCAAATATGCAATCTCGTCAGGCAGCATCATTTCCCAGATGATGGGAGTTGTATCTATGGGACAGAGCGTCAGGGCATCCAGTTGCAGAAATTCCCCGAACTCCGTCTTTTGGCCGGCCTGTACTATCATGGTGTTTTCTATGCGTACGCCATGTTTCCCTGCGCGGTAAATGCCAGGTTCGTTTGTCACCGTCATGCCAGACAGCAAGGGGGCGGGTTTATAGTTCATACGTATTTGGTGTGGTCCTTCGTGCACGTTCAGGTAACTGCCCACGCCATGTCCCGTTCCGTGCAGAAAGTTAATGCCATGCTGCCACATGGCGTAGCGTGCCAAAGCATCAATTTGTGTGCCGCAGGCACCCTTGGGGAATTTGGCAAGTGCCAGACGGATATGTCCCTTCAACACTAAAGTATAATCCAGTTTTTCGCTTTCAGTAAGCGGACCTAAAGCTATGGTGCGTGTGATGTCTGTTGTACCGTCTTGATATTGTGCACCGCTGTCCAGCAAAAGCAAGCCTTTTGGCTCCAGCTTTGTGTCGGTCTCTGAAGTGGCCTCGTAATGAACAATGGCACCATGGGGGCCGTAGGCTGCAATGGTATCGAAAGATATATCACGAAACAACTTTTGCTCTGCTCTCAGGGATGTTAGTTTTTTGTCGATGCTTATCTCTGTTTCCTGTCCAGCTTCTACGGCAGATTTCAGCCAGCGGAGGAACTTCACCATAGCTACTCCGTCGCGCAGCATGGCATTGCGGAAGCCCTTAATTTCAGTCTCGTTCTTGACGGCCTTCATGGGAGCTGTCAGCGAACTGTGATCAGTAACCCTGCATGTATTGGGCAGGTGGGCTTGCAGGTGCCAGTTGCTGCTGTTGAAATCCAGCATCAGTGTCTCTCCCTGATATTGCCCCAAGGCATCTGCCAGGGCAGAGTAGGGTTGGGTGGTTATGTTATTTTCTTTGAGGTATGCAGCCACCTCTGTCGTAATCTTCTCAAGATTGGTAAAGAGAATTGCCTCATTTTGGGTTATCAGCAGATAAGCCACGAAGACAGGGTTGCAGTGTACGTCCGTTCCGCGAAGGTTCAGCAGCCAAGCAATCTCGTCCAACAGACTGATAACGGTTCCCTCGGTTCCTGCTTGCTGTAGTGCTTCGCGTAACCGTTTTATCTTGCTCTGGCAAGTCTCACCTGCAAATTCCAAGGGTTGAATCACAATGGGGTTGGTTGGGATGGCAGGCCGGTTGTTCCACAACTTGTCGGCAGGGTCGTCACCGATGCACAGGTTTAGATGGGCTTTTTGCAGTTCTTCCTTCATGCTTTTGATATCGGCTATTGTGTTCACCCAACCGTCAACACCTACGTTGCTTCCTTCGGGCAGCACATTTTTCAGCCATTCGCTGATAGAGGGAGTTTCCTCAAGCCCGTCTTTCATCAGGAAGAATGGGGTGCCGTTCAGTTGGTTAGCAGCAGCCAGAAAGTAACGGCTGTCTGTCCACAGCGCAGCTTCCTTCATCGTAACAACGGCCGTTCCCGCACTTCCGTCAAATCCGCTTATCCACTTTCGGGTCATCCAGTGCTCAGGCACGTACTCACCGCAGTGGGGGTCGGTGCTTGGGAAGATGAAGGCTTGCTGGTTTTTCTCTTGCATATACGTGCGCAGGGCATCCACGCGTAGAGATATTTCTTTGTTATTTCCCATATTCAGGGCACAAAGATAATGCATACCGAGGGAAATACCAAATTTATTTGGGAAAAACCGAACGGAAGTAATTTCATCGAATCCAATTTTACGGATAAATGAAAGGTGTCCTGAGTGCAGACGATTTGTCAGATAAATATGCGAGAAAGGATTTGCTTCCTTTTTCTTTTCTGGTTTGGCGGAATCGGGAAATACCGCAAAAAACCAGATAACCTGCATGGTTTGAAAAAGAGAAGAAAAACGGCTTTTCTTTTGCATTGTGTTAAATAAATCGTATCTTTGCACAGGATTTACGACAAAACAAACAATTATGGAAACAGAAGGATTTAATTATCAGGGACTCTCTACAGAACGGGAGAGAATGGTATCGGAGGCATTCCCCGTCCTAATGCGAAAGGTGTATGTTTGGATGGCGCTGGCTCTGCTTATTACAGGAATGACATCCTTTTTTGTGGCTACAAGCCCGACCCTTTTGACAGCAATCATTACCAGCAAGACTCTGTTTTACGGGCTTATTATTGCCGAACTTGCATTGGTTTTGGGTGTCAGTGCTGCTATCAACCGACTCTCTCTGACGGTCGCAACGCTGCTGTTCATCCTCTACTCTGTCATCAACGGTGCTACAATGTCGATGATTTTCCTCATCTATGATGTATCGTCCATTGCTACAGTATTCTTCATCACAGCGGGAACATTCGGTGCGATGGCGGCGATAGGTTACACCACAAAAAAAGACCTCTCCTCGATGGGAAGAATCCTATTCATGGCCCTCATCGGACTGGTGATAGCCACTGCGGTCAACCTGTTCTTCAAAAGCCCCGGTATGACGATGGTTTTGAGCTATATCGGCGTGATTGTCTTTGTGGGTCTTACCGCATGGGACTCCCAGAAAATCAAGTTGATGTTGATGCAGGCTCCCGATGCTGACGAAAATGCCCAGAAACTGGCGCTCTTAGGAGCACTTACGCTTTATCTGGACTTCGTTAACCTATTCCTCTACCTGCTTCGTATTTTCGGGAAAAGAAGATAACTAATTTTGTTCTGCCCTCAACATTTTTTTTTCACGCAGTAATGCAAAATTTCTAATATAGTAGGAAAGATGAAAAAGTATGTTCTCCTTTTGATGTTTTTGGCAGGCTCTTTCACAACTTTCGCTGACGGAAACGAGCCCAAGAAAATAGAACTGACCACGCAGGAGCGCCAGTTAGTGAAGAACAACAATCGGTTCGCCTATAGCCTCTTTGGGAAAATACGAGAAAAGGGTCACTCAAACTCCCCTTTAGAGGAGGTAGGGAGAGAATCTTTCATTTTGTCCCCTTTGAGCATAACCGTTGATTTAGGGATGCTGAACAATGGTGCTGATGGCATTACACGCGAGGAGATTGATGCTGTACTGGGCAGCACTAATGTTGGAGGGGCGGATGCCATTAATGCTTTCTGCCGCAAGATGCTGACCGAGAGCGGCACATTGGATGAGAAGACAAGTGTGGCAATGGCCAATAATATTTATGTGAATACAGCCCAAGGCTGCCAGTTGAAGTCTGCCTTTGTGGAAACAGCCAAACAGTATTACGATGCTACGCCTGAGAGCAGGGATTTCGGCGATGGTGTAACTCGAGACATCATTAACCAGTGGGGCAGCGACCATACCGAAGGGATGATTCCAGAAGCTATCAAGGAAGAAGAGTTCTGCGAGGATGCTATTAGCTATCTGCTGAATGCACTTTATTTCAAAGGCGAATGGACACACAAGTTCGATGCCACGAAGACATATCGTGCCCAGTTTGATGAGGGACATGCTGAGGCGTATTTGATGAATCAATATTCAGATTTCTCTTATACCGAGAATATGGTTTATCAGTCTGTGATACTACCTTATGGCAATAGGGCTTATCAGATGACTGTTTACCTGCCACGATTTGGAAGGACAATAGATGATGTGTTGAGTGTACTGAGCACGAAGGGATGGAATGAGGAAGAATATGGTACCTGTAAGGTGAACCTTTTGTTGCCCAAATTCGAGACGTTGACTGATATTCGGCTGGAAGATATCATGAAGTCGCTAGGTATGCCCAATGCTTTCGAGGGTGGCTATGGATTCAATGAATTCTGTAACCAAAATGTCTATATTGGCATGATGAAACAGTGCGCCAAGATAAAATTAGACGAGGAAGGTACGGAAGCATCAGCGGTAACCGTGATAGATATTCGCAAGAATGGAGGTCCGGGTTATGCTGAGTTTTTGGCCAATCGTCCTTTCCTCTATACTATCAGCGAACGTAGTACGGGTGCCATCTTCTTCATTGGCCAGTATCTGGGTGAGCCTTTGGCAAATCCAAGAAAGGACATTAGTGTGTCAGAAGATGAAAAGAAGTTGGTAGAGGGCAACAATGACTTTGCCTTTAACCTTTTTCGCAAAATAAGACAGATATCCTCTAACTCCACCTCTACGGGAAGAAAAAACGAGAGCCTCCCCTTAGAGGATGAAGGCGGAAGAGAGTCCCTTATCTTCTCTCCTCTTAGTATTACCTACGCTTTAGGCTTGCTCAACAACGGAGCCGCCGGACAGACACAGCAGGAGATAAACGAAGTGCTGGGCTTTGGCGATGCAGGTGCGGATGCCATTAATGCTTTCTGCCGCAAGATGCTGACAGAGGCTTCCACGCTGGACAACACAACCGTTGCCGAGATTGCCAATTCTATCTTTGTGAATAGCGGCAAGAACTACTATCTGCAACAGGGCTTTATAGAAAAAGCCGACCAGTTCTACGATGCAGAGCCGCAGTCCCTCAATTTCTTTGAGAAGGAGCAGACCATGGGTATCATCAACCAATGGGCCAATGACCACACACGCGGTATGATTCCTGAGGTACTGAATGAGGAAATATATAATGAACAGGCCGTTAGCTATCTGCTGAACGCCCTCTACTTCAAAGGTGCATGGACCAATAAGTTTGATGTAAATGTTACAAAGGAAGAATCCTTCAATGGCGGAGAGCCTGTACCGATGATGCAGCAATGGGAGAAGTTTGAATACACAGAGAACGACCTCTATCAAGCTGTCCATCTTCCCTATGGTAACGAAGCCTATCGGATGACCATTTTCCTACCTCGGGAGGGTAAGACCATTGACGATGTTCTCAGTCAGCTGAACGGCAGGAACTGGAATTTCAGGAAGGAGAAGTATGATATCGACCTGAAGTTGCCTCGCATTCAGACAAGCACGGACCTTCCGCTTGTGGATATCATGAGGCAGTTGGGGCTGACATTAGCCTTTACTCTTGCTGCGGAGTTCCCCTATTTCTGCAATACCCCGGTTTACATCAGCAACATGTTCCAGAAAGCCATCATAGAACTGGACGAAGAGGGAACAGAGGCAGCAGCAGTCACTGTGATAGAATATGAAGCGACAAGTATCGAACCTTGGTATGAATTTCACGCCAACCGCCCGTTTATCTATATTATCAGCGAACAGAGCACAGGCACCATCTTCTTCATGGGGCAGTTTACGGGATTGGAGCAGACCAACAGCATGGTTTCTTCCGTTGGGGAGAAAAAAGAAGGGGCTTTCATCTACGACCTTTCCGGGCGCAGAATAGATTCATCATTCTTCACTCCTCATTCTTCACTTAAAAAGGGCATTTACATTCAGAATGGCCATAAGATGATGAAATAAGATGTTTTCTGTTAAATAATCATAACGGTACACAACTTTGTGATTCACAAGTTTGTGTACCGTTCTATTGTTATAATTTTTTTAAAGATAGCGGAATCACATGTATAACTGTCCTTCTTCTCCTAACCAAAACCTACAAAAGTTGAAACATAATTAATAATAGTTTGGTTATTTCTCTCCTTTTTTGTATTTTTGCACGCAATAATGCAGAAACTGATGACAGACAACGTGCAAATAACGGATGGGATTACCCATCACCTTAACAAAATGTATCAGAGCTGGTTCTTGGATTACGCCTCTTATGTAATTCTGGAACGCGCAGTCCCCCATATCGGTGACGGTTTCAAACCCGTACAGCGTCGTATCATGCACTCCATGAAGCGCATGGACGACGGTCGCTACAACAAAGTGGCCAACATTGTGGGTCATACCATGCAGTTCCACCCCCACGGAGATGCCAGTATCAAGGATGCCTTGGTACAGTTGGGACAGAAGGACCTGCTGGTTGACTGTCAGGGAAACTGGGGCAATATTATCACTGGCGATGATGCGGCTGCAGGCCGTTACATTGAAGCCCGCCTAAGCAAATTTGCCCTTGACGTTGTCTTCAATCCCAAGACCACGGAATGGAAGCTTTCTTATGACGGACGAAACAAGGAGCCCATAGCCCTGCCCGTTAAATTTCCCCTTCTTTTGGCACAAGGAGCCGAGGGTATTGCCGTTGGTTTGAATTGTAAGATTCTGCCCCATAACCTGAACGAAATCTGCGAGGCAGCCATCCAGTATCTGCATGGCGAGGAGTTCCACCTCTATCCTGACTTCCCTACGGGCGGAAGCATAGATGTCTCCCGCTACAACGATGGTCAACGAGGCGGTGTGGTACGTGTTCGTGCCAAAATTGAGAAGCGCGACAACAAGACACTTGCCATTACAGAGATTCCCTATGGCAAGAACACGGGAACAGCCAGCAAGCCTAGCACCTTCATAGAGAGTATCCTAAAGGCCAATGAGAAGGGAAAGATAAAGATTCGCAACGTAGAAGACCTTACGGCAGCTAAGGCGGAAATCCTTATTCATCTTACCCCCGGGGCTAGCAGCGACAAGACAATAGATGCCCTGTACGCTTGTACGGACTGTGAGATAAGCATATCGCCCAACTGCTGTGTCATCGATGACCGCAAACCCTGCTTCCTCTCCATTAGCGATGTGCTACGCAGCAACGTTGACACCACTCTTAACCTGCTTAAGAAAGAACGTCTTATCCGCAAGGGTGAGTTGATGGAGGCCTTACATTTTGCTTCTCTCGAACAGATATTCATCGAGGAGCGCATCTATAAGGACAAGCAGTTCGAGAATGCCAAGACCATGGATGCCGCCTGCGAGTGGATTGATGAACGGCTCACTCCTTGGTATCCCAAGATGGTTCGCGAGGTGACAAAGGATGATATCCTTCGCCTGATGGAGATTAAGATGGCACGCATCCTGAAATTTAACAAGGATAAAGCAGAAGAAAATATTGCCCGGATTAAGGATGAGATAAAGCAGATAGACAAGGAACTAGCTAATATGGTGGAGGTGACTTGCGACTGGTTCCGCTTTATTCAAGAGAAGTATGGCAAGGACCATCCGCGACTGACTGAAATCCGCAACTTCGACAATATCAGCGCTGCCAAAGTGGTAGAGGCCAACGAAAAGTTGTACATCAATCGGGAGGAGGGCTTTATCGGCACCTCCCTCAAAAAAGATGAATATGTTTGCAACTGTTCCGATATAGACGATGTAATCATATTCTATAAAGACGGGACTTACAGGGTTGTACGTATTGCCGACAAACTTTTTGTGGGTGAAACGGAACGTTGTAAGGCAGAGAAGAAGAAGGCTGAGATTATTCATCTGGCCATCTTCCGCAAGAGTGATTCGCGAACCATCTACAATGTGGTATATCGTGACGGTAAGGCAGGCACCTGCTACATTAAGCGGTTTAATGTGACCAGTGTGACACGCGACCGCGAGTACGACCTGACACAGGGCAAGCCCGGCAGTCGTGTGCTTTACTTTACTGCCAATCCTAATGGAGAGGCCGAGGTGATAAAGGTAATCCTTAAGCCTAATCCAAAGCTCAAGCGTGTCTTCTTTGACAAGGACTTCTCGGAACTTGCCATCAAGGGGCGCCAGAGTATGGGTAACATGCTTACCAAACTGGATGTAAGCCGTATTACACTTAAAAGTCATGGTGTCAGTACGCTGGGAGGTCGCAAAGTGTGGTATGACCCAGATGTGAAACGTCTCAATTATGATGAGCAGGGAACTTATCTGGGTGAGTTCAACAGTGGTGAGCAGATTCTGGTGATATTGAAGAGCGGAGATTTCTATCTTACCAATTTCGACCTTAACAATCATTTCGAAGATAATATCCTGCGCATAGAGAAATATAATGCCAGTAAGGTCTGGACGGTAGCACTCTTCGACCATGACCAGAGTGGATTCCTATATGTAAAACGTTTCTGCATGGAGGCTACTGCACGACGACAGAACTTCATGGGCGAAAATCCTGCCAACGTCATGCTCATCCTCACAGATGTCGCATATCCCCGTTTCCTGGTTACCATGGGCGGCAACGACAGTTTCCGTGAGCCTATCGAAGTAGATGCAGAGGAGTTTATTTCTGTCAAGAGTTTCAAGGCACGTGGCAAGCGTGTGACAACCAATAATGTGGCTAAAGTTGAGGAGTTGGAACCTAAAAAGACTCTCTCCTCACCCCTCCTCAGCGAAGAGGAGGGAGACCCTGAGGAGATAACAGGAGAAGCACCCTTTGAAGATGAGAATATAGATGATGCCTATGCAGGCAAAAGCCAGCAGGACGTGGTAGATGAGATGAACGGTCAGTTACATTTATTCGATGATTAAAAGAATTCTTTTTCTCTCTGGGCTTTGTCTCTGTACCGTATTGGCGGTAGCAAGGGACTATACCTCATCCACCCTTTTTGGTATAGGATATAGCAGCCAGCTTGATACCTATCTTTCCCCAATGGAATATTCCGGTTATCAGCTCAGTTTCATTACAGGACGTGAGCGTATGACACATTGGGGAGGGGGTAATGTCTCTTTCCAAAGTATGGTTCAAGGCGCATATTCTCATTCCAAAAATCCTGCCCGTACGGCAACTGATTGGGGCGGGCGTTTGGCTTATGATGCAGGTTGGCATTATCATTGGAAGATTTCAGACAAGCTTTCGCTTAAGGCCGGAGGCTTGGTGGGAGCAGATATGGGTTTCCTTTACAATGCCCGTAATACCAATAATCCTGCACAGGGTCGTTTAAGTATGGATGTGTCTGCTTCTGCGGGAGGTAGCTATCAGTTCAAGATTCGTAAGTTGCCCGTCAAGTTAAACTATCAGGCCGATTTCCCGCTTATGGGTTGTATGTTCAGCCCTCAGTTTGGACAGAGCTATTATGATATTTCACAGGGAAGTCGTGACCATAATGTCTGTTTTTCGCATCCTGGCAATGCCCTCTGTTTCCGTCAGCTCCTTACTTTCGACTTAGAGTTCTCTCGTGCCTCTTTGCGATTCGGCTATTTGGGTGATGTGCGGCAAAGTCATGTTAACGGTATTCGGATGCACGATGTGAGTCATTCTTTTATGATAGGATACGTCAGGTATTTAAAGGTTTTAAAGCGTAATGAAAGATAAACTGATATTTTTCGTAGTTCTTGTATTGGGCTTCTGTTCCTGTCAGAAGGGGGAGACGGAATATAACGAGTCACCTCAGTCTAATTTAGAGGCCCTTTGGACTATTATTGACAGGCAATATTGCTTCCTTGATTATAAAGAGCAGGAACTGGGGATTTCTTGGGCAGAGATTCATGACAAATATAGCGCTCGTTTGAATCCAAAGATGACTCGTACCCAGCTTTTTGAGGTGCTGTGTCAGATGCTTGCTGAACTTAAGGATGGTCACGTAAACCTTTCCAGCAGCCTTGATTTGGGTAGAAACTGGTCATGGAAGGAAGACTATCCGCAGAACCTTGATACAGAGTTGCGTGATGCCTACTTGCAGACAGACTATAACATTGCTTCCGGAATCAAGTACCGTATCCTGTCAGATAATATTGCATATGTAGTTTATGAAAGTTTCCAGAATGCAATAGGAGAGGGTAACCTTGGTGATATGTTCTATTCCCTGCGCATGTGCAATGGCATGATTCTTGATATCAGAGGCAATGGTGGTGGTGAGCTAACTAATGTTGAGAAGCTGGCCAGTCATTTCACCAATCAGAAAGTGTTGGTGGGCTACCGTTCGCACAAGACGGGAGCCGGTCACACAGATTTTTCGCCCCTTGAACCCGAGTATATCTCACCTAGCACAAGTGTCCGCTGGCAGAAGAAATGCGTAGTGCTTACCAACCGCTCTTGCTACAGCGCTGCCAACACTTTTGTACGCGACATGAAAGAGATGCCCCTTGTTACCATCATGGGCGATCAGACTGGCGGCGGTTCGGCACTCCCTTTTACCAGCGAGTTACCCATAGGGTGGAGCGTCCGCTTCAGTGCCAGCCCGTGTTTTGATGCACAGAAACAGCAAATAGAATTTGGAATAGCTCCAGACATACCTTGTTCGTTGGATGAGGAGAAGGTTGCTCAGGGTATAGATTCCATGATAGAAGCAGCGAGGGATTTTCTTTCTAATTGAAAATTGAAATTTGAGATAATTTAACCATATATGAGAAAACTTACAGAAAAAGAAATTGCGACACTCTTGTCACAGGGTTGTACCGCAGAAGATTGGTCGGCTATTCAGGTCATGGACGGATTCTGTCCGCAGTATGTTAATAATGTAGAGTTCTACGGCAGTGTTACGCTGGGTGTCTTTCAGAAAGACGTCGAGGTTGCTCCCGGTTTCACAAAGCATTCTGGTATCCGGTATGCAACGTTGCGCAATGTTATTATAGGCGATAATTGCCTTATAGAGCACGTGGGCTTTATCAATACTACCACCGATGCTACCTTCGGGCAGGGTCAGGTTATTGCCGTCCTCAATGAGGTGGGTGATGGCAATGTTATGATTTTTGATGGGCTGAACTCGCAGCTTGCCAGCCTTATGGTAAAATACGAGCAGGACAAGACGTTTACACAGACCATCCGTTCCCTTATCCAGAAGAAGATGGAGCAGGACAGCCAGCTTGTTACCACCATAGGGAATGATGTTCGTATTACTCATACCACGGGTATTATTAACTGCCACATTAGTGACGGTTGTCAGATAGACGGTGCTTTGCGCCTTCAGGATTGTACCCTTAAGAGTATGCCAGATGCGGTTGTAAAAATAGGTGTTGGCGTTATTTGTGAGAATTCCGTTATCTACAACGGTTCTTCTGTTTTGAACAATGCCAAGTTGGAAAACTGTTTTGTTGGTGAAGCTTGTGTCATTACCGATGGCTTTACGGCAGAAAGCAGTCTGTTCTTTGCCAACTGCTATATGAGTAATGGAGAGGCCTGTGCCGCTTTCTGCGGTCCCTTCTCTGCCAGTCATCATAAGAGTTCGCTCCTCATCGGCGGTATGTTCAGTTTCTATAATGCCGGTTCTGCCACCAACTTCTCTAACCACGCCTATAAGATGGGTCCCGTGCACTGGGGAGTATTAGACCGTGGTACTAAGACGGCCAGTGGCAGTTACATCCTTATGCCTGCCCATATAGGGACATTCAGTGTTTGCTTTGGCAAACTGATGCATCACCCTGACACCACAAAGCTTCCATTCTCATACCTCATAGCCTATGGCGACGAGATGTACCTTGTTCCCGGCCGCAATCTTACGACCGTAGGATTGTATAGGGATATCCGTAAGTGGCCAAAGCGCGACAAACGTCCCGACGAAGCCCGCAACTCTGTTGTCAATTTCGACTGGCTTTCACCTTTCTCTGTGGGTGGTATCATGGTGGCCAAACGCACGCTGGAGGGACTTCGGGAGATTTCGGGTGACGTTGCCACTTATAATTTCCATGATTACGTTATCAAGAACTCGTCTCTTAAGAAAGGCATCAAGTATTATGATATAGCTCTGCGCATCTATATGGGTGCCGTTATGAAGCGTCATATCTTGGAAGTGCCTCGTTCCAGTGTGGGTACAGGCAAGTGGAGCGATCTTAGCGGCCTTCTCATCCCTGTTTCCGAGGAGCAGCGCATAGTAGAAGCCATCAAGAGTGGTGAGTTGAATACCATTGCAGCCATTCGCGAGGAATTCATAAAGGCCAACAGGAACTACGCTGAGTACCGTTGGGCATGGAGTTATCGCCTTATACGCGAATATTACGGTATAGAGGGAGAGATAACGCCTCAGGACGCCGAGCGCGTGATGGAAGATTACATCACTGCCCGACGTGCCTGGATTGCAGAGATTCGTAAGGATGCTGTCAAGGAGTTTGAGTTGGGCGACATAGACGAAAACGTACTTAACGAGTTCTTGGAGGTTCTTGACAAGGAAGTAGAATACGAGCGTCTTATGAAGTATGAAATGTAGTTTCAGCGGTGACTGAAGCTGTAATCGTCAGTACGGTAATTAGCATGTTCATGCTTCCCGTTTGTGGGGAGTGATGCAATATACTGTTCCAGCATGGGCATGAGTTGGGCTTCGGAGAGATTGCCGGTAATGACGAATGTGAAGTCACCGGCATTGCTGAACCGTTGTGCAACAACTTGCATGACAAGGTCGTAGTTGATGGCATCAAGGTCGGCACTGGTCAGCTCAAAGGCAGAGTTGTTCTTGTGTCCAACTATTTCTGTGCGCATACGTTCACGCCATGATTTGAAAGCGTCCAGGTCTGTGCGCAGCGAAGTAAAGTAAAGGTGATTCAGTTGGAACATGGTTTCCAGGTCCTTCAGTGTTGTGCTTGACGAGATGAACTCGCCATAAAGGCCGATATAAGGTATTACGTTTACCTTGTGACCTTTCAGTGCATTTCGCAATTCCGTTTCGCTGTAGTTTCCCAGACCACTGACGGCTAGGCACTCGTTGAGGACTTTCAGATTGGCTGCCATTACCTCGGGATAGAGAGATGTGCCTCCGTTACTGAGTGCATACATGGCAACCTCGTTTGTGCTGCTGTCCCCCTGGTGGAAAAGAACCGTAATGCCGTTCGACAGCGTGTAACGTGTGAAACCTTGTGTGCCGGATATATTCTTGGTAACGCTGCCGGGATTTGGCAGTCTCTGTACGAGCGAAACTTTCTTTACGGCTTCTGCGGCGGGAGCTTCGTTCTCTGCCGATACTGTGTTGAAACTAGTGGTCAGTAACATTGCCATGCTAAATAAAATCATCTTTTTCATTTTCGTAATGTATTTATTGGTTTAACTTCTTTCTACTTGTTTGTCGCCAGTCACTACTCAAAAACTACACTTTTCCGCAATAATTTTTTTTTGCATAGCAAAGTTCCTGAAAAAATAATCATGTCTATTTCTTTGCTTGAGTTTAAAAAAAAAGCTATCTTTGCAGTCGATTAACTACAACAGACTGATATGAAAACACGTTTTTCTTTTTTATACATTATTTTTTTAGGTTGTATATTCGATGTTTTTGCAGACACTCCCATCGAGGATGGCGTCTATTACATCTCCAATGCCACACAGGACGGATACCTGGGTTTGGGTAAGTATCACGATGTGGATCCCTACATCTATTACGTCACCGACGGACAGGATAAGACGGCTGATGCCTACTGGGTGATTACGAACACGCGGTCGGGCTACACCTTCTGCAACGAAGCCACAGGGGAATTGCTGGTCTTCACATCCGACCGCGTGGACCAATACTACAAGTATATGACGCTGGCATCCGAGGCTCCTGAGGACCATTCGCAATTCTGGAACATCATCGAGGGTGCCGACGGCGCATTCTGCATACAAAGCACCATTGCTACCGAATATTATTGGAACCTGCGCAACGGCACGAACATGATGGGAACCTACAGCGGCAGCAACGGGACAAACTGGAATGAGCGCTATGTCTTTCACAAGAAGGAGGACAAGCCCGACCCGGGTACAGAACCTGACCCTGAAGCGAGACCGAGCTTCCCGGAAGCACTGCATGTCTATCTGTCCGACGGACGGTTGGAAGCCTATCCGCTGAATCTTGTGAAAAACTACGCAGAACGCGATGGAAAGCTAGTCATTGAAACTACCTTCAACTGGGACTACACATACGACCTCTCCAAAGTGGATTCGGTGAGCAAAAGGACACCGACAGATTTCCCAACCTTCGAATCCTTTAAGTTCAACAACAACTTCAATGACCAAGTCTTCACTACCGCCAATGGCGAGATAGTGGGTGACACCGTCTTTGTCACGATTGCTGCCATTGGCAAACGTCTGACCCCTTCGTTTAAGGTGACTGGCGAAGAAGTGGAAGCCTATGTGGATGAGAAACTCCAGACGAGCAAGGAAACACGCCTGCGCTTCGATAAGGACATCTATTACATTCTTGCCTGGAAGGGGTGCAAGATACTGACGCCCGAAGCTGACGGCAAATATTTCATGAAGCCTTACGGACGTGTCATTCGCGTCCATGTCGATTGGTTGACAGACAGGGCAGAGGTGCCGACCATCTACATCAACACTTCCGACGGACAACCCATTACCAGCAAAGAATATTTCAAGGATGCAGAAATTACCATTGACGGACATGGTATCTTTCCTTCGATGGAAACGACAGCCGTACAGATTAAGGGTAGGGGAAACAGTAGTTGGGGCTGGGCAAAGAAGCCCTATCGCCTGAAGTTCCCCGAATCAGTAAAACCCTTGGGTATGACCAAGGGAAAGAACTGGGTGCTGCTGGCTAACGGCATCGGCGGCTCACTTATGACAAACGCCGTTGGCATGAAGGCTGCCAACCTTATGGAGGCCAGTGCTGCCAATCACATTGTGCCCGTCGATATATACCTCAACGGCGAATACCGCGGCAGCTATAACCTGACGGAGAAGGTCGGCTTTGCAAATAACAGTGTCGATCTGGACGATGAGACGGCCGCTGCCCTGCTCGAACTCGACTCTTACTACGACGAGCCTGAGGGGCAGAAGTTCCGCAGCACGCCCTACAACCTGCCCATCAACATCAAAGAGCCTGAGTTCGCCGAAGGCACGACTTCCCTGACGTTGGAGATGATTCAGAATGACTTCAACGCCTTCATGCAGACGCTCAACAAGGAAAAGGACATCACGCGGTACGTTGATATTATGCAACTTTCGCGTTTCCTTATGGTTAACGAGCTCATTTGCAATTTTGAGCTCTATCATCCCAAGAGCACATTCTGCTACCGCGAAAGTTTCGAGAGCGACACTAGTAAGTATATTTTCGGTCCTGTGTGGGACCTCGACTGGGGCTTCGGCTACGAACAGGGACGCAATTACTTCAAGGCTAACACCACCAGCAACTTCTGGATAGATATGCCCAACTTCGAGGTTAAGCAATTCTTGCAGGATCTCCGCTGGAACTACGAGCCCATGTGTGAACTCTACAAGAAACTGTGGAAGAAGTTCCTGGACGAAGACCTGGAGGAGCTGAAAGAATACTGTCAGGACTATTATGACTTTGCCTGCAACTCATTCAACCTTAACCGTGACAAATGGGGCGACAGGACGGATTATGCACAACAGGCCATGGATGCAGCAAGCTGGTTGGATACCCGTGCCAATAAAATCTACCAGGATATCCTTGACGATGTACGTCCCGAAAAGCCTGAGCCCCCAGAACTTGTCGAATTTGACAACAACAAACTCTATAACATCTCGTGTCGTCGCGGTGAACTGATACTTAGCTACGACTATATGGGTTTAGCTGCCGGCCAGAAAGCTTGGTGGACGGTCTATGACTATGAAAAGCAATTTGCCATCATCAACATCGAGGGCAACAACTATTTGTACAGTCCATACCTGAAGAAGTATCTCAGGACCGGCACAACGGATAACGGAGAGTGGGTGGAAGCCCTGGGCTCGCCCATCTACTTTGACACTTCGAATGCCGACGGCGAGTACCTCTATATGATTAGCACGCTTGCCGAAACCGGAAGCATCCTCTGGTTTAACAACAATACCAGCACCATTGTTATCAACTCGTGGAACACACCCGACGATGGCGACCGCTGGATGATAACGGAAGCGGGCGAGTTCGACCCTACGGAGGCCTTGGAGATAGCACAGGCCAGTATGCTGGCTGTAACCACTAACCTTATTTTTGACGGTGAGGTCATTGCTTCTGAGACAAAGAAGCTGCCCTACGGTGCCGATATGCCGGAGCCCCCGTCGGACTGGGCCAATGCCTTTGTGATGCTGGAGCCGGTGGGTACTCACCCATATATGGTTACCGGCGAGACCACTGTGGCCTATGAGGCCGTCTGGGTAGGACCCTTTGAATTCATCACCTCGGCAGAGGATGCCAAGTGGTACAATATGACCATCCGCTCAGATTACATGGTAGGCAAGACAGAAACGGAACCTTATTATCCCGTCACCGTGCAAAACGTGGATACGTTGGCTATGCTGACTTTCCAGTGGGCCTTTAGTGGCAACCCCTATAAGGTAAAGGTGTATAACCGCTCCACGGGACTGAGCGAAGTGCTTACACCCGATGGTCAGAACGCCGTTATGCGCAAAGGAAGCTACGAATGGGAGCTTCTGCCTAACAAAGACGGCTTTGTGCTGCGTGTTCCTGGAACGAGCAACAAGTGCATCAACCAGTTCGGTGGCAAGTCCGGTCCTCTTGGTTTTTGGGATAGTGGCAGCAGCCTGACCGACAATGGTTCCACCTTCCGCATAGTGGAGGCTCCCGATCCCGACCGTATTACTCCGCTCTTTGCCGGGAAGACAGACGGAGCCGTATATGATCTTTCTGGCCGCAAAGTGGCTGACGGCAAGCTCTCCATTGGCAAACTGCCAAAGGGTATCTATATTATCAACGGAACTAAGATTGCGGTTAAGTGAGTGCAATGCCTTAGAAAGGATGCCACACAAATGCGGAAGCATCCCATATCGCATGACTGAGCACGATGGCGGTAAGGTTATTGGACATCAGGCGATAAAGGCCGCCCCAAACAATTCCGCACACAAGGGCTGCCATGATGAGCATGAAGTTGCAGGACGGCAGGTGTACTAGCGTATAGACTGCTGTGGTGATGACAAATGCCTTGTCAGGCGAGTAGGCTGCCCATAGGGTGCGCTGCACGTATCCGCGCCAGAACAGTTCTTCGGCAGGTCCGATGACGCACAGCAGTGCCAGCGACACCCACAGAGGATCCTGCCCGTCCTTCATGCTGTAGATAAGGTCAATCTGCGGACGGGCAAAGCAGAAAAGCCATTCAGCCACCTTGTCGCCCACCCAGAAGATACACCACAGCACTACGGCGAAACCTACGCCCATGTTTATCTCATTTATACTGAAGTGAAGAGGCGGTTTGCCTCCGAATCCCAGGGCAAGAGCCATTAGTATGACGGCCGAACCGCTCATTGCCCACCAGAAGCCAAAGGGCAGGGTGACAACGGGAGCAAACATCAGGAACCACAGGAGTGTGGCAACCATCAGTGAGCAGACAAGGTTTTTCTTCATGCCCCCTTTATGCGAATGAATTTCCAAGACAGTGTGCCGTCACCATGCTTATGGTAAGCAGTACGCTGAATGCCAGTTGTAGTTGGGCGGTCTTCTCGTCTAGCATCATGCTCTTCTCCCACTTCGTGTTGCGTTCAGCAAGTATGGTATGTACATTACTGATGGCAATTGGTAAAGCAAGGAGTGCCACAAGTGCCCATATAGGCACTTTACCCAGGATAGCAATGACCACCAGCCACAGAAATGGGAAGAGCAGTTCGAACACATACATCCATACACCTACCCTGACACCTGTAATCATGGGAACGGTAAGGATGGCGGCACGGCGGTCAGTCGCAATGTCGCGGACATTGTTCACATGCAGGATGGCCAACGTGATAAGTCCCACCGAGACCGTCAGGTACAGCACCTCCCATAGCACCTGTCCTGTGACAATGTATGTAGTGCCAACCATCGGCAGGAAACCGTAGCAAAGCAGAATTACCATATCACCCAACGCCATATATTTCAGTCTGGGGTAGCAAAGTGACAGCAGCATACCTATAATACCTACGCAGAGGGTCACCCATCCCGTCAGCCAGACCGTCAGCAGCCCCAGACAGGCGGCAATGCAATTGAGCAAGACAGAGAGCCTGCGGAACTCATGAACGGTGAAAATGCCGTCCACTAACAGGCGCGTACAGCACACGTCAGGTGCATCCACCCCCTTGCGGTAGTCGGCAATGTCACTCCACACGTTACCTGCTGCATGTACAAAGACAATGGTTACAACAGCCAGCAACCCTAACCACCATCGTACGTCGTAGCCCGCACTCCATGCCCATGCCATCGTCACGATGACGGGCATTGCCGATGCGGGGAAAGACCAAGGGCGGGTTGCCAGAACCCAGCTTTTCACAGAATGTTTCATATATCTTAGTCCTTTTATTCCTTATCTGTTGGTGTACCGCCTCCTCTTTTTCTCTCCCGTAGCTGGGGACGTATCGGGGCAATACCGATGTAAAGGTAAGAATTATTTTTGAATGTACCAAATTATGCGGGAGGAAACCCTTAATGTGAATTATATGTTCTTTTAATCTTTATCCGCGTTGTTGAGATACAATTCAGACTCCATGTTAATCTCAGGTGTCTTGTAGCTGTATCCCGCTGCCTTTGCCCGGCTGCACAGGTTATGATGACCGAAGCTGCCGCCTATTTTTCCGATAGCGCCGTACATGTCTTGTTTCATTTCTGCCATAATACTACTTCCATTTAGTTCCTATTCTAATCCTGTTTATCTCATGTTTCCCTCTAGTACATCTCTAGTTCTTAAAACTAGAGAGAAACTAGAGAGAAACTAGAGAAGAACTAGAGATGAACTAGAGATGAACTAGAGATGTGACTTAAGAAAAAGTAAGGTTTTTGCATGAAGTGTGCACCCGGCCTCTGCCAACTGGGGACATCCGCTGACCCGAAAAAAATATGGAGATATAGAACCTTGTCTTAAATTAACAAAAAAGGGACTTTCAGCAATATAGAAAGTCCCTTTTCTGTAGCGGGAGTGGGTCACGATCCCACGACCTCCGGATTATGAATCCGACGCTCTAACCAGCTGAGCTATCCCGCCATTTTGCGTTTGCGGTTGCAAAGGTATGTCTTTTTCTGCTATCTGCCAAACTTTTGGGCAGAAAAAAAAGAAATGTATTTGAATTTATTCCGTCTGCTGGGTCAGTTTGGAACTGTACCAGACATTACGCCAGGCGTTTAGACGCTGGTTTATCTCCTTGTCAGACAGGCCGTGGTCTAAGCGTTTGCCGTTGAGGTAGAGGTTGGAGGAATGCGCGATATGACTTAGGGTGTCACCCTCAATGATGGGCATTACTGCATAGGACTGGCGCGAACCATATACGCTGCGGTTGATGGCCATGACATCATGGATACGCGAATGGGGAGTGCTCTTTTGCTGACCGCCAGCGACTACTCCTCCGGCATATTGTCCTGCCACGTTTCCAGAACTATAGCAGCCCTCCATGACGAACGGGGCGCGTATCCTTCCGACAAGTCCTCCGGCATAACTGCTGACACTGCTTACATCCACGGCAGAGTAGCATCTGTTCAGGACTGCTTTGCCGCCTACGTTGCCTACAAGGCCTCCTGCATAACACTGGCCGCATACCCTGCCTGTGGCGTAGCAATTCTGGATGGTTGAGGTGCCGGGATAGGCAGCGTGCCCCAGATATCCTGCTACGGCACCCGTTCCGTAGCCAGTGCAGAAGATGTTGACGTTCTCGAACCCGACGTTTCGGCATTCACCGCACAGAACGCCAAAGAAGCTTCCGTAATAGCAGGTGCGATTGGTAGTGAGATTGCGGATGACGTGCCCGTTGCCATTGAGTGTTACCCACAAGGAGTATTCGTCGGCAGTATCATTAAGGGGAATCCATTCTACACCTTGTAGGTCAATGTCGTTGGTAAGGGCAAAGTAGGTCATCTTATAGGGTGTAAGTGCGGACTTCATATTACACATCTGTCGGGTGTTACTGATAAGATAGGGATGCTCCTTGCTGCCGTCTCCGCCAAGGAATTTTGCGGCTTCCCTTGCCGGGGTGAAGCATGCCATTTCGTGGCTGGGGCTGATTTCCACCTGATAGAGTCCCGCTTTCAGGTTTTTGCTTACGTTCAACTGTATGGTGTGGTTGCCCTTGCGTCCTCTTACATTCTGCTCCAACTCGGCATAGACAGTGTTTGAAACGGAGTTGTTGTAATAGGTCTCCTGTGCCAGTTTCACCTCGTCCCCGGAACGGGTCTTGCAATAGGTTTTTCCGGTATGGATGTTGTAAACCAACTCGTCACCCGTTTCCATGCGGACTGTTTTTCCGGATTTGTTGTCTGTGAACTCCACATTTCCCTTATCCAGGGACAGGATGTCTTTCTGGCTGCCTTTTTCGCTGACAAAGAAGAATTCTGTTCCCAACACGCGCACCTGTTCCTTTTCGGTAGTGATGAGGAAAGGGTGACTGGCATCTGAGCTAACGGAGAAATAGGCGGAGCCCTGGAATTTTATGGTACGATGGCCGCGGATGAACTCGCTGGTGGAATAGGAGAGCTGTGAGTTCTCCTTTAGCATTACCTGTGTACCGTCCGGCAGTTGCAGCGTGGATGTTTCGCCGGCGACGGTGGAAGCGATCGTCTCACCGTCGCACAGGTTCTTGATATTGAAGTACATGATGGTTGTACAGGTAAGCAAAATGGGGAAGAGGATGGCTGCCGCCCACAGCACGGCATTGCGGATGTTTGCCTGGTGGCGATCCATCCACGTTGGTTTGGATATATTTGAGCGGTTAAGTACGCGCCTTTTAAAATGCAGGAACGCCGATTCGCCGTCATAGGCATGTTCTATGACGGACGGTCCTATCCATGCCTCTCTCATGCGGATAAGCTGATGGGCGTTTTCTTCTGAAGTCTGTACCCATTGGTCAAGGGTGCAGGCATCATCTGGCGAAATTTCTCCTGTGAGGTAATCAACAATTAGTAGTGATATATCCTGACTGTCTTTCATCCTTTTATTTTGTGTGTGTCTTCTAATATGACAAAATTTTTGTCCTTTTGTGTTAAATAAATACTATAAAAAACGTTAAAACGGCCAAATATTTAGAGAAACGTTTCTCTATTAGTTTCAGTGCCTGTTGTATTCGCACCTTTACGGTGTTGGCACTTACGCCGTCCTCCGCACCTATCTGGCGATAGGTCATATCACGGAAGCGGCTCTTGATGAACGTTGTCTTTATGGGTTCGGGCAGATTCTCAATGAAATCACGCATCAAACCTTCCAGCTCGCTGTCGAGCAGTTTTCCCTGCGGAGTGGCGGTATCTATTCCGGAAAGCACGTTGCGCGAATCCTGCTCACCCAACGTACTGAACGCCTGCACGGACCGGACATTTTTTGAGTGAAGCAAATTGATACAGTAATTGCGGGTGCTCATCATTAAGTAGCTTCTGAGGTTGGTGTGTATGACAACCTCGCTGCGTACCTCGTAAAGATGGCTGATGACATCAGAAACGGCTGCCTGCGCCAGAAATTCGTCTGATAGAATGCTTTCGGCCAGGATGCACATTGCCCCATAATAGGTTTTGAACACATACCTGTATGCATCCTCTGAGCCCTCCACAAGGCCGCGAATGATAGATTTCTCGTCAGTCAGCATTATTCGGGTTTCCCTCCTTCAACATATGGCCATTCGTCCTTGTCCCATAATATGCGGGACATAAACATCGGGCGCTGTTCCGGGCGGCGGCTTTTGCGCACGTGACAATGATAGAATATGTATTCGTTACCGTCTGATGCCGTGAAAATCTCACCGCAATGTCCGGGACCAAAGAAGTTATCTTCTTCCTCACTGTGCAGTACGGGTGTTGCAAAACCTTCCGTCATTGGCTTTCCTTCGCGATTGAGGAAAGAGCCTGTAAGTTCTTTGCTTCGTCCCACCTGTAGCTGATAGGTATGGTTGCCAAAGAATCCGGAACTTACGAAAAGGTACCAATAACCTTTGTGCCAATGAAGGTAGGAACCCTCGAAAACTTTGGAACGGTCTGGGCACTGGTGTACAGTCAGACCGGCTACATGCTCGTATTTGGCGCCCTCCTTTATCGAAAGGCCATCGGCCGTCAGTTCAATTCGGTGAATGCCGCCTATGGAGCCAAAAAAAAGCCATACCTTGCCTGTCCCGGGCTCTGTAACGACCTCTGGGTCTATGGTATCCTCTATTCCCGTGTCACGGCTTCTGGTAACAAGTCCCTTGAACTGGAACTGGCAAGGGGCGGACTCCTGCAAGACCGCTATATTGCTATCTTCCGCACTATTGTACAGGGTGAGGTACATGAGGCGTTTACCATTAACAGTAGTTACGTCAGGTGCCCAGTAGTTGCGTGAAATGCCTGAGATATCAGCCCATGAATTAATGTCGATGGGTGCAATGTCAGACATTTGCCAGTTAAACAGGTCATCACTGACCAGACTTCGGCGCGGATTGGTAGCTATACAATAATATCGTCCGTCATCGGCTTTCCAGACGGTAGGGTCGGGCCAGTTATGAAGCCAGACAGGATTTTTCACCTGTTTAGCATTGATCATAAGAGACACCAGGATAACAGGCATAAAAACGAGCACATGACAGTATCGATTCATTGTTGTTTCGATGGATTTTTCATCACAGATGGCAAAGTTACATATTTTTCTCTTTTTTATAAAAAATAGGAAAGAAAAATATTGCCTTTTGATAGAAAATATGTAATTTTGCACCCCCATTATACACGTATAAACAGGTACTATATATGGCAGATACAAGAAAAATCCAGCGAGCGTTGGTATCCGTATTCCACAAAGACGGATTAGAGGATATATTGCGTAGCCTGAATGCGCAAGGTGTTGAACTGTTGAGCACTGGTGGCACCCAGGCCTTTATCGAGGGTATGGGTATTCCCTGCAGAAAGGTAGAGGATGTTACCACATACCCCAGCATTTTAGGCGGCAGGGTAAAGACCCTTCACCCCAAGGTTTTTGGCGGTATCTTGGCACGTCGGGAACTGGAAACCGACCAGCAGCAAATGAAACAGTATGATATTCCTGCTATCGATTTGGTTATCGTGGATCTCTATCCATTCGAAGACACTGTGGCAAGTGGTGCCAGTGCTTCCGATATCATTGAGAAGATAGACATAGGCGGCATCAGCCTTATCCGTGCTGCTGCCAAGAACTTTCGCGATGTTATCATAGTTCCTTCCAAGGCAGAATACAAGCCCCTGTTGAATCTGTTGCAGAAACAGGGAGCTCAGAGCGAGATAGAAGACCGCCGGTGGTTTGCCACCCGCGCCTTTGGTGTAAGCAGCCATTACGATACAGCTATCCATGCATGGTTTGAAAAAGTATAAAAGATTAATTGTCAGAAAGATATGAAGTGGTTTTCGCTTAGCAAGGAACTTGCAATGGACTTAGGTACTGCTAACACCATTATCATCAGTGATGGTAGAATTGTGGTTGATGAGCCCAGTGTTGTTGCTTTGGATCGTCGTAGCGAGCGTATGATTGCTGTTGGCGACAGGGCAAAAATGATGTACGAGAAAACAAATCCGGAAATTCAGACCATTCGTCCTCTGCGTGATGGTGTGATAGCAAACTTTAATGCTTGCGAGCAGATGATGCGCGGCCTGATAAAAATGGTTCATTCAGGAAATCGGTTGTTCTTGCCTAGTATGAGAATGGTAATCGGTGTTCCCAGCGGAAGTACCGAGGTGGAACTGCGTGCCGTAAGGGACAGTGCAGAACATGCCGGCGGACGTGAGGTGTACCTGATTTACGAGCCTATGGCTGCTGCCATTGGTATCGGACTTGACGTTTTGGCACCTGAAGGCAACATGATTGTAGATATAGGCGGTGGCAGTACGGAGATTGCCGTAATCAGCCTTGGTGGTATTGTTGCCGACAAGAGTTTGCGTATTGCCGGGGATGTTCTGACTGCCGATATTCAGGAATATATGGGTCGCCAACACAATGTCAAGGTAAGTGAACGCATGGCAGAACGAATAAAGATTCACGTGGGTGCAGCCCTTGCCGATCTTGGCGATGACGCACCAGAGGATTATGTAGTTCATGGTCCTAATCGTATAACAGCACTTCCCATGGAGGTTCCTGTATGTTATCAGGAAATTGCTCATTGTCTGGAGAAGACGATTGCCAAGATAGAGGCTGCCATTCTGAGCGCTTTGGAAGAGACACCTCCAGAACTATATGCCGATATTGTAAAGAACGGTATCTATTTGGCAGGCGGAGGAGCTTTGTTGCGTGGCTTGGCAAAACGTTTGACTGACAAGATAAATATTCCCTTCCACGTAGCTGAAGATCCTTTGCATTGTGTAGCGAAGGGCACAGGTGTTGCGCTAAGGAACATTCATGAATTTCCCTTCTTGATGTAATTTGAGAGAACTACTTGATAGAATAACACAGAATGTCCACTGGGTTGTCTTCCTGCTTTTGGAAGTGCTCAGTGGATTCATGCTTTTCAGATTCAACCACTATCAGGGTAGCGTGTGGTTTACCCAGGCCAATATGGTAACTGGATGGGTGTTGGAATGGGAAACAAAAGGACTGCAGTATATGAATTTGGGTAAGGAGAATGCCTACCTTGTCCGCCAAAACATTTTACTGCAGAATAATCTGAACGTTTTGCGTCATGAACTGACAAAACTGAAAAAGGAGACCTCTGCAACTCAACAATACCAAACAGATTTGCTGAAAGACATTGAGATGATTCCTGCTCAAGTTATCTCTAACAGTGTAAGACAACGTGATAATTTGATTACCATTAACGTGGGTAGCAATGATGGCGTGGAACCAGAGATGGGAGTGATTAGTGGTACGGGTGTGGTAGGGATTGTAAGCAAAGTTACTCCACATTATGCTCTTGTCTTGTCTGTCTTAAACAGCAGAAGTAGCATCAGTTGCAGACTTAGGGGGACGGAATACTTTGGCTACATGAAATGGAATGGTGGCAATCCGCTGCAGGTCTCCATGGATGATGTTCCCCGCCATGCCAAACCCCGTGTCGGCGACATTGTTGAGACGAGCGGTTTCAGTAGTCTTTTTCCCGCAGGAATTTTCTTGGGAAGAGTGGCACAGATACACAATAGCGGTGACGGACTGGCATACTCGCTGGAAATACAAATGGGAACCGATATTGCCCATGTACAGAATGTTTGCGTGCTAAAGCATAAAATGAAGGCAGAATTAGATTCACTTAGAAGGGAATGATCGTTACACAACTTAAACGGCTTATGATTATGCTGCTGTTAGTGGCATTTCAGGTTTTGGTACTTAACCACCTGCAACTTTTGGGTTGCGGTATTCCGCTTATCTTTGTTGCGATATTGGTCTATATGCCCATGGGAGTCTTAAAAGTTGGTGTCTTGCTATGGGGTTTCGTCACAGGTATGCTGATAGACGTTTTCAGCAACACACCAGGTGTAGCCAGTGGGGCTATGACGTTTGCCGCACTCGTTCAACCGTCCTTGCTAAAACTGATGGCTCCCCGGGATGCAGCTGAAGATATTACACCAACCATGCAAACTATGGGAACTTGGAACTATGTCAGGTATATGATGATTATATTTCTAATGCATCATCTGGTATATTTCAGCTTGGAATGTTTTTCTTTTTATCACATAGCAGATGTTGCCTTACTCATGGTGACAAGTTGGGTTTCCAGTGTCCTCCTTGCTCTTCTTTTTGAGAGTTTTCGTAAAAAGAAATAAACGAGTTCCTTCGATATGGCTGTCAAATATGATTTTGAAAAAAGAAAATACATATTGGGTGGTGCGGCATTCCTTATCATCCTGATTTTTCTGACACGTCTTTTTACACTGCAACTATTGAGTGATGACTTCAGGAAGAATGCCGACAATAATGCTTTTTTGCGTCGAATACAATATCCTGCCCGCGGTATTATTGCTGACCGCAATGGAGCACTATTGGTTTATAACCAACCTGCTTATGATGTGATGGTGGTGATGAATGAACAAATAGGTGTGGACACGCTTGATTTGTGCCAAAGTCTTCATATCACCAGAGACTGGTATGAACGTCGTATGGAGGAGATTAAGGACCTTCGACGCAATCCTGGATACAGTCGTTTCACACAGCAACTCTTTATGAGCCAACTCTCTACTGAGGAGTTCAGTCGTTTTCAGGAGAAACTTTTCCGATTCCCAGGTTTTTATATTCAAAAACGCAGCATCCGTCAATATCGCTATCCTTATGCTGCTCATATTCTTGGCGATGTTGGAGAGGTAAATCCCAAAGACATAGAGGCCGACAAGTACTACCAAAGTGGGGACTATATAGGTAAACTGGGTGTAGAACGGAGTTACGAAAAAGAACTTCGTGGCGAGAAAGGTATGGAAATATTACTCAGAGATGCGCGCGGACGCATCAAAGGACACTATCAGAACGGAAAGTTTGATCAAGCTCCTGTGCCAGGGCGTAACCTGAAACTGAGTATTGACATTAATTTGCAAGCTTTAGGTGAAAAACTAATGAAAGGCAAACTGGGAAGTATTGTTGCCATAGAACCAGCTACAGGCGAAGTGTTGTGCATGGTCTCCAGTCCTACCTATGATCCCAAAATGATGGTAGGTCGCCAGCGTGGTAAGAACCATAATCTACTGAGTCAGGATATTCACAAGCCCTTACTAAACCGTGCTATCATGGGACAGTATCCCCCTGGTTCTACGTTCAAGCCCAGTCAGGCACTAACTTTTTTACAAGAGGGAGTTATAACCACGGGGACAGCCTACCCGTGTAGTCATGGTTTTCACAACAGAGGTCTTACTGTTGGTTGCCATGGTCATGGTTCACCTCTGCCGTTAATTCCTGCTATTGCAACATCGTGCAATGGATATTTCTGTTGGGGTTTGTATTATATGTTTGGTAACCGAAAGAAATACGCGACCGTGCAAGATGCCATGACTGTCTGGAAAGATTACATGGTTTCTATGGGGTTTGGATATCCATTGGGCATAGACCTTCCTGGCGAGAAGCGTGGCATGATACCCAATGCTCCTTATTACGATAAAGCTTATCGTGGCGATTGGAGCGGACTTACTGTTATCAGTATTTCCATAGGCCAAGGCGAAGTTAACCTTACACCCTTACAGATTGCCAACTTAGGAGCGACCATTGCGAATAGAGGCTATTATATTATTCCACATGTCGTAAAAGAGGTTCAGGGTCAGCCACGTGATACATTATATTCTCGCAAACACTATACTAAGGTCGAACGTAAAAATTATGAATATGTAGTACAAGGTATGCGTCAAGCAGTTTTGGGGGGAACATGTCATACCGCCAATACCTGTATGTATGAGATATGCGGAAAGACGGGAACCGCGCAAAATCCTCACGGGCAAGACCATAGTGTTTTTATGGGATTCGCACCACGCGAAAATCCTAAGATTGCCATCTGCGTTTATGTAGAAAATGGGACATGGGGTGCAACATATGGTGTTCCCATCGGAGCACTGATGATGGAGCAGTATATCAATGGACACCTCTCTGAAAGCAGTAAGCAGAAGGCTAGTAGTTTCGAACATAAATATCTTTTTACTCCCACAGTTTATAATGCGTCGGAATCTGAATAAAAATAATCAAGGTATCCATTTGTTGAGTTCCATCGACTGGTTTACCATTCTCATCTATTTAATGCTTCTTGCTATGGGTTGGATGAGCGTATGTGGGGCCAGTTACGACCTTGACCAAGGTGGTAGCATTGTTGATTTCTCTACTCGAAGCGGTATGCAGATTGTTTGGATTGGATCATCATTACTCTTAGGTACCCTAATACTTATGACTGACGACCGATTAATAGAATCGCTTTCATATATTATTTATTTAGGTTTTTTGGTGCTGTTGGCAGTTACTCCGTTTTTAGCTCACGACATAAAAGGTTCCTTGTCGTGGATTAAGATAGGAAACTTTAGTATTCAACCCGCTGAATTTGCTAAATTTGGAACGGCGCTGTGTATTGCCAAGGTGATGAGTACCTATGAGTTTGATGTAAGTCGATGGAAGGATTTTATCATAAGCATTACTCTTATTATCACCCCAATGGTGTTGATTGTTCTGCAGAAAGAGACTGGAAGTGCTCTTGTTTATAGTGCTTTTTTCCTAATGCTTTACCGCGAGGGGATGCCTGGTTGCATTCTTTTCTCGGGTATAGCTGCTGTTGTTTACTTTGTGGTCGGAGTTCGTTTCTCAGAAGAATCTTTAATGGGTGTTCCACAGATGTCGTTGGGGCAAACACTGGTGCTTATACTTGTATATCTTTTTACCGTAGGTATGGTATTGGTATATACTAAAAATAAGGTACTATGGCGACGTATGCTAGGTAGTGGAGCGTTGGCAGTGGTATTAGTATTATCTTTTACGCGTTATATTATGCCGTGCAATGCAATGTGGATATTGCAAGGCGGTTGCGTTATTTCTATTCTGTATTTAATATATCGTGCCCTACGGGATAATTTGATACGCTATTTCTACATTGCTATGTTTACTCTTGGAAGCCTTACTTTCTTCTACTCAGCAAACTTTGTGTTGAATAGTGTAATGAAACCGCATCAGCAGACTCGAATTCGTGTTTTGTTAGGACTTGAGGACGATCCGCGAGGGGCTGGCTACAATGTTATTCAGGCTAAGATTGCCATTGGTTCGGGCGGATTGAAGGGAAAGGGTTTTCTAAATGGCACACAAACAAAACTTAAGTATGTGCCTGAGCAGGATACCGACTTCATTTTCTGCACCGTAGGTGAAGAGGAAGGTTTTGTGGGATGTGCAGTAGTTTTACTCCTTTTCTTGGCCTTAATACTAAGGCTTATTCATTTGGCAGAACGACAACCCTATACTTTTGGGCGAGTCTATGGATATTGTGTTATGAGCGTTTTTCTCTTCCATGTTTTCATTAATGTTGGAATGGTGTTAGGCTTGACACCTGTAATTGGTATTCCTTTGCCCTTTTTTAGTTATGGAGGTTCTTCGTTGTGGGGCTTTACCATCTTGCTTTTTGTTTTTTTGAGAATTGATGCTGGACGTAACAGAATGAAGCGCTAATGGACAACGTGAATACCTACATCCATGATGCCCGGTAGTACTTCTCTGTGCATAAGATGTCGGATTTTTATTTCACCCATCTGTCCTTTTCTCGCGTTCAATGGTACCCACTGCGTTTCATACTGAAAATAATAGATACCCTTTTCCGTATAGTCTCCACGTTGGTCGGTTAGTTGGTAGAAAATGGTATCTATTCTATGGGCTATGGGGTTCTGATAATTTTGTTCAACTTCCATTATCAGCAATTCATAGGGGTAACAATTAGTAATTCTAAGGCCAACCAGTACGCAACAGTTGCTATCTGCGATAAAAGTGGGAAGAACAAACCTTACAGTATCTGTTCTGTCCCAGCAGCTATCCTTCATTGATTGGTAAGAATGAACCAAAGTACTAGTGTCACATCCTATCAGCAAAAGGACAGAGAACAAAAACCAACTAATCTGCTTGCACATTATGGGATTCTTTCTCTGCTTTGGGAGATTGAATGTTGGCTTCACTATCATTGTGATGATAGGATTTTTTTTTCTTTTTTTTCTTTTTCTTTTTATCGAACCTGTTCAAGTCATCTTGGGTAGCAAGGTCAACGGGGCGCTCTGGCTCTTTGTGTCCCCCCTTTTCCAATGTAGAGGGTTTCTCCCCCTTTTGGTTCAACTCTATAATCTCAAGGGCTCGTTCTGCCGAAATGGTAACAAGATTGGCGGCCAAACGCTTGTCTGTAGAGTATGTTACCATCTTACTTAAAACATCAGCTTTGAAGAAATAATGTTCGCCTTCCTCACTTACAAGTACCGTATCGCGTTGAGGCAGTTTTTGCCCTGCCTCTATATATTGATCCACTTCATAGTTCATGCAGCATTTAAGTTTGGCGCATTGACCAGCTAGTTTCTGGGGGTTCAAACTCAGATATTGAAAACGGGCAGCACCTGTACCCACACTAACAAAATTCTTCATCCAGGTTGCACAACAAAGTTCACGGCCACATGGTCCAAAACCACCTATGCGTCCTGCTTCCTGACGGGCACCAATCTGCTTCATTTCTATGCGAACACGGAATTCTTCTGCCAGCACCTTGATAAGCTGGCGGAAATCTACACGCCCGTCGGCAATATAGTAGAAAATGGCCTTGTTACCATCGCCTTGGTATTCTACATCGCCAATTTTCATCTCTAACCCTAAATCCTTGGCTATCTGTCGACTCTTAATCATGGTCTCATGCTCGCGAGCCTTAGCTGCTTCATAACGCTCCAAATCATTGGGGCGGGCAACACGATAAATACGTCGAATTTCTTCGGTGCTCTTCAGATTGGCTTTTTTAATCTGTAAAGCCACCAGTTTACCCGTAAGTGTTACTGTTCCTATATCGTGTCCAGCCGTTGCCTCTACAGCAACAAAGTCACCGTTTTGCAAAGGCAGGTTGTTAATGTTATGGTAATACCCTTTGCGTGTGTTCTTGAACTGTACCTCCACTAAATCCGTTACTTCCTGATTGTCTGGAATATCGGCTAAATAATTGAAAGTGTTCAATTGACCATAATGACCTGTGTTGCTTCCTTTGGCGCAGAGACCTCTTCCTCTGCATCCGCATTTATAGTTGTACTCTTCCATTATTTCTTTAACAGTATTATCATTTTAAGTGCGAAGTCAAAAAATACCATTTGCGCATTCACATTCTGTTCTATATCACGCCCTGCATCAGAAAGCTCTTCCATAATTCCTATTACATTTTTTTCGTTTATATAGGGAGCAAAACGAGTGCTAAATTGTTGCTCTTCCTTTGTCATATAATTCATTTCCACATTGTGAAAGTTGTATATGAAGTTTTCTCTTAGCAATCGTTGGAAATAATCTATCATACGTTTCTGACGCTCGCGTCCCAACTCTTTTACCGATTGTGTCCATGCTTGCAAGTCCTTCAAGTCTCGAATGTAGCTACTTCTCATCAACTGAATGAAAAGACTGAAGAATTGTTGTTGTTCATTGCCGGCCTCCAAGCGTTTCAATGCTTCTGTATAATTGCCTCGTGAAATGTGAGCAATGTTTAGGGCTAATTCCTCTGGTACAGCATGTAACGTCATTAGGGCATTTGCAATTTCCTTTTCTGTAAGCGATGGAACATTGATGCGCTGTACACGGCTCTGTATGGTTCCAAGTACCATCTCCGGCTCCTCACTTATTAATAGAAAATAGGTGTGCAAAGGAGGCTCCTCTATCAGTTTTAACAGCTTGTTGGCAACCTCCTGACTCATTTTTTCTGGTAGCCACATTAGTACCACTTTGCGTCCACCTTGACTCGATTTCAACGCCAGTTTTCTTTGTAATGCATCACTCTCCTGAACGTAAAAAGTTATCTGCTGGTTTTCTGCCTTAATGTCATTAAGCCACATTTCCGTGTCGAAATACGGGTTCTCCAACAACTGTTTACGCCATGCTTCCAGAAAGTTATCAGAAACAGGATGGTCAGACGATTTGGCTTTGTAAATTGGGAATGAGAAATGTAAGTCGGGATGTGCCCAATTGTCCAACATACGGCATCCTGTGCATTGTCCGCAGGCATCAATGCATGAAGGTTCTGTGCATAGCAGATATCGTGCAAAACCCAGTGCCAGAGGCAACTTTCCTGCTCCTTGAGGGCCGCAGAACATCAACGCATGTGGGAGTTGGTTCTCCCTAACCATTTGTAGGAGATGTTCTTTTACTCCCTGCTGCGCTATAACCTGCTGAAATCCGAATGTCATTTGTCTGCTTTTAAAATATCTGCTTTGCTATCTGAGCGATGCTATCTACTGCGCTTACCGTATAAAAGTGCAAGCTGGGTGCACCTTTTTGCATTAACTCTTTACACTGCTTTACGCACCATTCAACACCTACTTGCTTAATCTCCTCATCTGTCTTGCATTTCACGACTTCTAAGTAGAGGTCAGAAGGGAGGTCACAATGGAAAGTCTTAGGTATCATTGTCAGTTGATTTATCTTTGCCAAGGGTTTTAAACCAGGAATTATGGGAATGCTAATACCCATTTCACGAGCTTTATTTACAAAGCAGAAATATTTCTCATTGTCGTAAAACAACTGGGTTACCGCATACTGAGCACCCATGTCGGCCTTCTGTTTTAAAACCTGAAGGTCAGCCTCTAAATTGGCCGCTTCCTCGTGTTTTTCCGGATAGCAGGCTACCCCGTACTGGAATGGCACGCCTGGCACCTTTATTGGTGTTCCGTCCCAAAACAGTCCTGCGTTAAATTTGTTAATTTGTTCTATCAGTTCAGTAGCATGGGTGGGACCATCTTCTGTAGGTTGAAAACAAGTATCCTCTTTAGCTTTGTCACCCCTGAGAACCAACAGGTCATTTACATCAAGGAACTGAAGGTCAAGTAGCATATACTCCAAATCCTCCCGGTTATTTCCACTACATACAATATGGGGCACGACATGCAGACCGTATTTCTGTTGGATGGATGCTGCAATGGCAATGGTGCCAGGGCGTCTGCGGATACGCTGACGTTGCATCAGTCCGTTCCCTACTTCATGATACACGTATTCGCTTCTATGAGTTGTAATATTTACATATCGGGGATTAAACTCCAGTAGGCGCTCAATAGTGTGGAAGAGGTTTTGTGTGCCCGTTCCTTTTAGTGGGGGCAGCACCTCGAAGGAGAATGCTGTTCCTTTTTTACTATTAATGATGTCTATTACATTCATGTCTTCTACAGGAAAATCAGTTGAATCAGAATAAAGATGGGCAGACAGACAATGAGCGAAAACTTTATCATATAGACAAAGAAACTTGGCATAAGGAAGCCGTTCTGCTCAGCAATGCTCTTGACCATAAAGTTTGGCCCGTTACCAATGTATGTCAATGAACCAAAGAATACGGCACCCATGGATATGGCTCGCAGTAAGGGTTCTGATACGCCTGCCACAAGATTGACAGCACTTGAATCAGATAATGTTGTGGCAGTTGTGTGGAACACCATAGCAGTAGGTGCATTATCCAAGAAGGCTGACAATGCCCCTGTACAATAGACAAACTGCCAAGGTTCTGTAATGGGCAACGGATGTTGCTGTAAGTACATTAAAGCAGGAATCATAGTAGCAAAGATACCACAGAAGACACAAGCAACTTCCAGTATTGGAGTCCATGCAAAATTATTGGCGGCACGTACGGATTTCTGCGTTGTCAACAAAGAAAGAATAATAATCAGAATGAAAGCCCATTCTCTTAAAAGCCTTAGATAGAAGGGAGCATCATGCTCACCCATTGCAGGAATATATGTGCTGTTGACGAACATCGTGCTTAGTATCACGCAAGCCAGCCAAACCAAGTTAATAAGGCCTGTGACTGTAATCTTCTCTTGCTCTGCTTCATCTGCTTTCAGTCTCTCATGCGATTCACGCTTGTAGAAGTTGCTGTCCATAATATAGTACACAAGCAGCAATAAAAGGCCTATGGCCAGCCATTCGGGTGCCAGTCCCATGAACCATCCAAAAGGTGTCCCCTTCTGGAAGAGTAGGAATAGTGGGGGATCGCCCAACGGAGTAAGAATTCCACCGCAGTTAGCTACCATTGCTATGAAAAAAAGTACGGTGTGTGTGGTGTACTTACGTTGACTGTTTGTCTGCAATAGCAAACGGATAAGCAGCATAGCGGCTCCCGTAGTTCCCATGAAGGAAGCCAACAGATATCCCACGGAAAGGATGGAACAGTTTACAAACGGAGTAGCCTTCAGGTCGCCCTTTATGCAAATACCACCAGTGATTACAAACAGTGCCATTAACAATAGGATGAAGGGAATATAGTCATACACCATCTGATGCTCCAGTTCATTTGTCATATTGTGCATACATAGCCAAGCCGCAACAGGTAGCCCCAGTAGCAATGAAACCGCTAGTTTATGCATATTCTTTTCCCACCAGTGTTCCAGCTTAGTAAGCGGAAAGACGGCTATACAAAGAAGCTGACATACAAAAGGTATCAGCATCCAAGTGGGTATCATTATATGTCCCGTTTCCATTTTAGTTCTTTCTAAACTATAATCATTATTTGCTAAATTATTTGTTAGCTCTCTTTCTCTCCAGATGATCCAGAATTACCTTCCGCATACGCATACTTTTGGGCGTAATTTCAACGTATTCATCCTCCTTGATATACTCCAAAGCTTCTTCCAACGAGAATATGGTGGCAGGAATGATGTGTGCTTTTTCATCTGTTCCGCTGGCACGCACGTTGGTCAGCTGCTTGGCTTTACATACGTTTATTACAATGTCGTTTTCGTGTACATGCTCGCCTACCACTTGACCTGCATATACTTGGTCTTGGGGTTCAATGAAGAACCGGCCTCTATCCTGCAGATGGTCTATGGCATAGGCATAGGCGTTTCCACTCTCCAAGGCTATAAGTGAACCGTTTACTCTTCGCGTTATATCGCCCTTATAAGGCTGATATTCCTTAAAGCGGTGTGCAATGATGGCCTCGCCTTGACTGGCCGTCAGCATATTGGTACGCAGACCAATAATACCGCGGCTGGGAATATTGAATTCGATGTTCACGCGCTCGCCCTGACTTTCCATACTGGTCATTTCACCCTTACGGCGTGTCACCATATCAATCATCTTGCTGGCAAATTCCTCTGGCACATTGATAGTCATTTCTTCAATAGGCTCGCATTTTACACCGTCAATCTCCTTGTAGATAACCTGTGGCTGGCCCACTTGTAGTTCATAGCCTTCACGGCGCATAGTCTCAATAAGTACGCTCAGGTGCAGCACGCCTCGGCCAGAAACTATCCAACGGTCGGTATAACCTTCGGGAATCTCTACTCTCAAAGCAAGGTTCTTCTCCAGTTCTTTGGCCAGACGTTCGCCAATATGACGGCTGGTGCAATATTTACCTTCTTTTCCGAAAAAAGGAGAGTCGTTAATGGTAAAGAGCATACTCATGGTGGGCTCGTCTATGCTGATGGGGGGCATTGGTTCTGGATTATCAAAGTCGCAGATGGTATCTCCAATCTCAAAATTCTCCAGACCAATAATGGCACAAATGTCGCCGCTTGAAACCTCTGAAGTTTTCTGGCGTCCCATGCCAGTAAAAGTATGCAACTCCTTGATTTTCGTCTTTTCCTTGCTGCCGTCGCGGTGTGCTATGGTAATATTCATACCTTCCTTCAAGGTGCCGCGATGTACACGTCCTACGGCAATACGACCCGTGTAGTTGCTGTAGTCCAAACTGGTGATGAGCATCTGGGATGTACCCTCCAGCACCTCGGGTGCAGGAATGTATTCCAAAATGCAGTCCAGCAGATATGTAATGTTATCTGTTGGCTTGCTCCAGTCCTCGCTCATCCAGCCATTTTTGGCTGAGCCGTAAATAACGGGGAAATCTAACTGGTCTTCTGTCGCATCCAAGTCACACATTAGGTCGAATACCATTTCATAAACTTCTTCAGGCCGGCAGTTTGGCTTATCCACTTTATTAATAACCACAACAGGTTTCAACCCAATTTGCAATGCTTTTTGCAACACAAAGCGTGTCTGGGGCATAGGACCTTCAAAAGCATCCACCAGAAGCAGGCAGCCGTCGGCCATGTTCAGCACACGCTCCACCTCACCACCAAAGTCGCTATGGCCAGGAGTGTCAATGATGTTTATCTTAGTGTTCTTGTAGTTGATACTAACGTTCTTTGAGAGGATGGTGATTCCGCGCTCACGTTCCAACTCGTTGTTATCCAACATCAATTCACCTGTCTGCTGGTTTTCGCGGAAAAGGTTACCAGCCAGCAACATCTTGTCCACCAGCGTAGTCTTACCATGATCTACGTGGGCGATGATTGCTATGTTTCGAATACTTTGCATATATATTATTGTTCTACCTTATAGCCGGCAATTTTGGCCATACCAGGAGCAATCTCTATGTTGTCTATTCTGCCTTGGAAAATCTCTGTGCCAGGGCCGACGGCATATACGGGCACATAGCCGTTTGAATGACCGCCGCTAGCCCAGCTGATCATAGCCACTTCACTAAGGATGTGTTTGGTGGTTTCGCACAGGTCACCGATGCGGTCGTTTACTTTTTTATCTTCCTTAATAGCCTTTTCTATTTCATTCCAGCGGCTTTGCAAGCGCTCCTTCTGCTTGTCCTTCAGTTCGATGCCAGCTCCAAAGCCCATCTCTTCCTTTAGGACTTTCTCCACTGCTTCCCACGTGAACTTCTTGGGAGCTTGCTTGTACTGTTCTCTTAGAATCCACTTCAGTTCGTTGATACTCTTACGCTGGTACTTCAACAAGTCGGTGTGAATCTCGTAAGGACCGACACCCATTACTAAGCCACCAGTCTCATGGTCAGCGCTGATAACGATAATGGTCTCGTCGGGATGCTGCTCGTAGAATTCGTAAGCAACCTTGATGGCTTTGTCAAAGTCAATTACCTCATTAATACAATTGCCAATATCGTTGCTATGACAAGCCCAATCAATCATGCCGCCTTCAACCTCAAAGAAAAAACCATTTGTGTTCTTTGAACTTAGGAAATTGATTCCGGCACGTACAATCTGCTCCAGTGTCAGATCGTCTTTTGTCTGATCCAATGCATAAGGAATTTGGTCACTGCCCAGCTTCTCATTTGCCTTGTCGCTTTGGAAGAGGAGAAGCTTTTCGGCCTGCCGTCCTTTTTTGGTGTATTCTTTATAACCCTTTACAATGGTGTAGCCGGCTGCCTTAGCTTGCTCATGTAGTGATGGCTCTCCATCCTTTGTGTAGGGACGGTGGAAGTCAGCCCCGCCAAAGAAATCGAATCCGCTCTTACAGAGGTCCTTGCCCAGTTCCCAGTACATGTTTCGGTTGGGCTGATGACCGAAGAAAGAGGCTGGAGTGGCATGTGTGACAGCCACACTGGTAGCTACCCCTACAGCCTTGCCTGAGTTTTTTGCCCATTGTGCAATACTGTAACATGGGGTCTCTAAGTCTTTCAGCACGCCAATGGCACCGTTCTTGGTCTTCTTGCCAGTTGCCAGAGCTGTTCCACCGGCAGCAGAGTCGGTAACGCCGTTGGTGGCAGAATATGTGTTTACCATACCCACAACGGGGAGGCTTGACATCAACAGGGGTTCAAACCCGATTCTGCCTTTAAGTGCAGCCAGGTATGTTTCTGTAACGTTGATTTGGTTCACACCCATACCGTCGCCAATGAAGTAGAACACGTATTTTACCTCGGCCATAGCGGTAAGGCTCAAGAGTACTGCCAATAAGCAGCTGAGGATTCGTTGTTTCATAAATAGAGTATTTTTTGATTTATAATTGATAAGTTCCTAATTGCGGCAGCAAATTTAGCACTTTTTCTGCATTTTTATGCCGATTGTTGGAATAAAGTGGTAAATTTGTTGGCAAAATTGCTTTTTCTGATGGAAAGGAACCGTCAAATATACAGGGTAACGCTAGTTGGAGGCGTAGTAAACGTGCTGCTGCTTATTTTCAAATTTGTGGCGGGCATCATGGGGCATAGTGCTGCCATGGTAGCAGATGCCGTCCATTCACTCAGCGATTTTGTGACCGATGTTATTGTTTTGGTTTTTGTCCATATCAGTGGCAAACCGAAGGATAAGTCTCATGACTATGGTCACGGTAAGTATGAGACCTTGGCGATGACCATCATAGGTCTTGCCTTGCTTGCCGTGGCCATTGGCATTGTCTACGCCGGTGTCATAAAGATTGTTGCATGGGCTGGTGGAACGCAGTTGCAGACTCCCGGTACGTTGGCACTCTGGGCAGCTCTGTTGTCGGTGGTACTGAAAGAAATGGTTTACCGTTATTCTATGGCAGAAGCTCACCGGCTGCACTCGCAGGCCATAGTGGCCAACGCTTGGCATCATAGGAGTGACGCACTTTCGTCTGTGGGAACGGCCTTGGGCATAGGCGGAGCTATTTTCCTGGGACAGAGGTGGGTGGTTCTTGATCCCATGGCATCAGTCTTAGTGGGCTTATTTATTATAAAGGTATCGGTCTTTTTGCTGCGTGACGGCATTGGTGACCTTATGGAGCACTCGTTGCCCGATGAGGTAGAGGCCGAGATTCTGAAACTGGCAGCCTCCGTTGAGGGTGTGGTTGAGCCGCATGACTTACGTACTCGCCGTATTGGCAACCATTATGCCATTGAGTTACATATCTTAATGGATGGTAACATTTCCTTGTGTGAGGCACATGACAAGGCCTCTGAGGTGGAAAACGTGCTCCGCAGCCACTATGGCGAGGAAACACATATAGCGGTGCATGTAGAACCGATGCAAGATTAGACGTTAGACTTTTGTTTTAAATGAAAATATTATGAAAAGATTACTGATTATCCTGCTGCCTATGTTGGCTATGCAGGTAAGTGCACAGGATTTGGGGCATTACAAACGGGTGATTAAGGAACTGAGCTCAGCCAGGTATCAGGGGCGCGGCTATGCCAAGGGCGGTGCCAACAAGGCGGGCCGGTTCCTGCAGAAAGAATACCAGAAGGCGGGAGTGGATGAAGTTATCCTGCAACCCTTTAAGCTGGATATAAACACTTTCTGTGGCAAAATGGAGATGGAAAGCCTCACCTTTAACCCCTCTCCCGTGGGCGAGGGGAGTACTTGGAAAACGCTCACTCCCGGAGTGGATTTCTCCATGCGAGAGTATTCTCCCGGCGTGCACGGTGTGTTTCCTGTCTATCATGTGGATACGCTGAATTACGATGCCGACCGTATGTTTGCCGACTTGGCAAAGCCTGAGTATGCTAACTGCTTGGTGGCCTGCGAGTTCTGGTTTACCTATCGTCACAGCAAGGATTTCTCGCGACTGCAAAAGGCGGGCGAATGCAACAATGCAGGACTCATCTATACATGGCCTGCTCCCATTAAGTTCTTCAAGGCTTACGGTCATCGCGTGGTAGATAAGCCCATCATCTGGGTCACGCCCGATGCTATAAAGGATGTGCAGCAGGTTAAACTGAACGTTGACAATCAGTTCATGAAGGATTACGAGTGCTTCAACGTCATTGCCAAAGTTGCCGGTGAGCGGCATGATAGCTGCTATGTTTTCACAGCGCATTACGACCACTTGGGCAACCTGGGTAGGAAAATCTTCTATGCCGGTGCCAACGATAACGCTTCTGGGACGGCTGCCATCGTCACGCTGGCTGCCTATTATGCCAAGCACCGTCCCAGATACGATATGTATTTTCTCTCCTTCTCGGGCGAGGATGCCAACCTGCGCGGTTCCACTTGGTATGCCGAGCATCCCATTGTGCCCCTGAGCCAGATTAAATATCTGTTCAACATAGACATGATTGGCGACAACAGCCCCGTTCAGTATTGCGAAGTGAGCGACGAGGGTATGCCCGCTTACCAGCTTTTCGAAAAGATAAACACAGAGAAGAAATATTTCACAAGTCTGCATCGTGGTGACTTGGCAGCCAACAGCGACCACTACCCCTTTGCCACACGGCACGTACCCTGCATCTTTCTGGAGAACGAGAAGGGCGATGCTTATCAGTATTATCACACCATCTATGATACATTCGAGACGGTACGCTTTGATAGCTACGAGCCCGTTTTCCGTCTGGTCCGCGATTTCGTAGAGCAGTATTAAAAAAAGAAAAAATCTGACAACTTACTTCCGTTTTTATAATACAGGCCTTTATGGTCGATGGGTTAAATGACGGTCATCAATTTTAAATCTACGACCATCGGTTTTTGAATTCACCGCTTAGAAATGTAAAAACCACGCTTATTATAAAGGGCTGGTTTTGGGAGAAATCTTTACAAGGTCAAAGACGTTATGAGATGTTGGGTTGGTAGTTTTTGGGAAATTTGTGTTATGAAAGAAAAAAATTAATTATCTTTGCAACTCGAATTACTAATTTTAAGAGAAAACTGATATGAAAAAGTCGAAATTGAGGAAGCTTATTGCCCTTCTTGTGTTCACAGTGAGCATTGTAGTCGTGGCTATTGCTATTGAAAGCAGTAAGCACAGGAAAGCGGCTGATGTGGAGCCTACGGAGGATGCCAGCCAGTTTGTAACACTGACGGATGCCGTGCCTGATGCTATTCTTGAGATTCGTTATTTCGGCACTTATAACTTTGTCGGCACTCGTATAGACGGCTATCTGGAGCCAATAGCACTTTTGGCTCGTGAGGCAGCAGATAGCCTTCGTGCTGTGAGCGATGACGTGATGGCAATGGGTTATCGGCTGAAGATTTATGATGCCTATCGCCCCCAGCAGGCAGTGAATCACTTTGTCCGTTGGGCTGCCGATGTGCCTGACACGCTGATGAAGCGGTATTTTTACCCCGACTTGGACAAGAGCGTGCTTTTTGAACAGGATTACATCTATGAGAAAAGCGGTCATTCCAGAGGCGCAACGGTTGACTTGACCCTCTTTGATATGCAGACGGAGAAAGAACTGGACATGGGCGGCACATTCGATTGGTTCGGACCTGAAAGTCATCCCGATTTCTGCGGTAACCCCGAAACAATGGACTATACGGGTGAAAGCAGCATGAGTCCAACAGGCAAAACCATCACTCCCGAACAGTTCCACAACCGCATGATTCTGCGTCAGGCCATGCTTCGCCACGGCTTTAATCCCCTGGATAGCGAGTGGTGGCACTTCACCCTGAAGAATGAGCCGTTTCCTGAAACATACTTTAATTTCCCTGTTCGGCAATTAACAAATTAACCAATATGATGAAGAAGATTTTTTTTGTATGCCTAATGGCTATAGGAGCCGTTTCCTATGCGCAGAAACTCGTCTATCTGGATGAGAGTAAGGATATAGAAGAACGTGTCGAGGATGCGCTGAAGCGTATGACGCTAGCCGAAAAGATTGACGTGATTCACGCACAAAGCAAGTTCTCAAGTGCTGGTGTAAAACGCCTCGGTATGCCCGATTTCTGGACAGATGACGGACCACATGGTGTGCGTCCCGATGTGCTTTGGGATGAATGGGAACAGGCTGGACAGAGCAACGACTCTTGTGTGGCTTTTCCTGCCCTGACCTGTCTGGCAGCTACTTGGCAGCCTGCCTTTTCCTATATGTATGGATATGCCTTGGGCGAAGAAGCACTCTATCGCGGCAAGAGCATGATTCTCGGTCCCGGCATCAACATCTACCGCACCCCGTTGGGTGGCCGTAACTTCGAATACATGGGTGAAGATCCCTACCTCACCTCGCGCATGGTAGTACCCTATGTGCAGGGACTGCAGAGCGTGGGCGTTGCCAGTTGTGTGAAGCACTACTGCCTGAACAACGATGAGGAATACCGCCATCAAGTGAACGTTATCGTCAGCGACCGTGCCTTGCACGAAATTTACCTGCCGGGCTTCGAGGCTGCCATTAAGGAGGGTAAGGCTTGGGGTATCATGGGTGCCTATAATTTATATAAGAATGAACACAATTGCCACAACCAATACACACTGAACAAGATACTGAAACAGGATTGGGGCTTCGACGGTGTGGTTGTGAGTGATTGGGGCGGTGCGCATGACCTCGACCAGGCTGTGAAGAACGGCCTCGACATGGAGTTCGGAACATGGACGAACGGTCTATCTGAGGGAGCATCGAATGCTTACGACATGTACTACCTCTCCAAGCAATACCAAAAGGCCATCGTCGAAGGCAAATACACCACTAAAGAATTGGACGAGAAGGTTCGACGTGTCCTGCGCACATTCTTCCGCACCACGATGAACAAGCAGAAGCCCTATGGTTTCCTTTGCAGCGAGCAACATTACCAGACAGCCCGTATGGTGGCACATGAGGGCATCGTGCTTTTGCAGAACGAGGGTAACGTGCTGCCCATCCTCCCCGAACTCCATCCCGAGGGCATGAAGATTCTTGTTGTGGGCGAGAATGCCATCAAGATGATGACCGTGGGCGGCGGCTCCAGCTCGCTCAAAGCACAGCACGAAATCAGTCCCCTGCAAGGTTTGAAAATGAGAATCGAAGCCTCCGACTTCCCCTCCAAAGGAAGGGTGAGCCTTGACTATGCCCGCGGCTATGTGGGTGACACAAGCGGCAACTACAACGGCGTAACGACTGGTCAGGACCTTAAGGATGACCGCTCGCCAGAAGCGCTCATCGCCGAGGCCGTGGAGAAAGCCAAAACTGCCGATTACGTCATTATCTTTGGTGGACTCAACAAGAGCAACTATCAGGATTGCGAGGGCCACGACCGCAAGACGATGGACCTGCCCTACAATCAGGACAAGCTCATCACATCCATTGCAGTAGTCAACAAGAACACAGTCTATGTCAACATCAGCGGCAATGCCGTCTCCATGCCTTGGCGCAAACAGGTTCCTGCCATTGTGCAAGGTTGGTTTCTGGGCAGCGAATCAGGCATAGCCTTGGCAGACGTACTGCTTGGCAGAAACAACCCCAGCGGTCATTTGCCTTTCACCTGGTACGAGAGTTTGGATCAATGTGGCGCCCATTCCTTCGGTGAAGCAGCCTTCCCAGGCATCTGGCGCGAGGGCAAGAAGATTATCGACGAGGAGTACAAGGAGGGTATCTACGTCGGCTATCGTTGGACGGACAAGCAGAAGTTGAAGCCTGCCTTCGCCTTTGGTCACGGACTGAGCTATACAACGTTCAAAATCAGTAACCTGAGGGCTACGCTCAATGATACCACCGACGGTAACATGACCTTCAAAGTTGATATTACGAATACAGGCAACTGTCTAGGATCTGACGTGGTGCAGCTCTATATCACCGATGTGAAATGTAGCGTGGATCGTCCCGTCAAGGAGCTGAAAGCTTTCAAGAAAGTTATGCTGAAGCCCGGCGAGACCCAGACCGTAACGCTGACGACCGACAAACGCGCCCTCTCCTTCTGGGACGAACAGACAAATGACTGGAAAGCAGAGCCGGGCGAGTTCATTGCTCAGGTAGGCGATGCCTCTGACAAGTTGACATGCAAGGTGAAGTTTCGTCTCGTTGAATATTAAGCATTGAGCATTGAACATTCAGAGAATCGAAAATATAGCGGCTCCAGAGATAGCTCCGTTTGCTATGCTCACCGAGGCACAGCTACGTAATAGATTGCAGCCGGAAAGGGGCATTTTTATTGCAGAGAGTCCAAAAGTAATAAAGGTGGCATTGGAGGCCGGTTACGTCCCGGTATCGTTCCTCTGCGAGGAAAGGCACATCGCAGGTGATGCTAGCGAAATATTGGCAATGATTTCGCAAGATATTCCTATATATACCGGTTCACGTGAGTTGTTGACCAGTTTGACAGGTTATCAATTGACACGTGGCGTGTTGTGTGCCATGTATCGGCCTGCCCTCCAACCGCTTGCAGAGGTATTGAAAGATGCCCGTCGGGTAGTGGTGGTGCATAGTGTGTGTGATACAACCAATATAGGTGCCATCTTTCGTGCTGCGGCAGCCTTGGGCATGGATGCCGTATTGATGACAGCCGATGCTTGCGACCCATTGAACCGCAGATCTGTGCGTGTGTCGATGGGAAGCGTTTTCTTGGTTCCCTGGACATGGATACCGGCGGGTGTGGAAGGCCTTCGTCTGCTGAATGATTTAGGTTTCAAGACGGCAGCTATGGCACTCAGAGATGACAATATAGATATAGATTCGCCTGAGCTGAAGGCGGTAGGTCAACTGGCCATTGTCATGGGAACAGAAGGAGAGGGCTTACCTCAGGCAGTCATTGATGTAGCTAACTATGTGGTACGCATTCCTATGCATAATAAAGTGGATTCGTTAAACGTGGCAGCCGCCGCCAGCATCGCTTTTTGGGAGTTAAAAAAATGAAGATAGTAGTTTTAGACGGATATGCAGCTAATCCTGGGGACTTGTCCTGGGATGGCTTAAGAGAATTGGGTGAACTAACGGTGTATGAACGTACGGCACCTGAGGAAGTTCTGGAACGTGCCAAAGGGGCACAGGTGATAACGACCAACAAGGTACTGATTACAGAAGAGTTGATGGACCGGTTGCCGGAACTCCGCTACATTGGCGTGCTGGCTACAGGATATAATGTTGTGGACGTTCCTGCAGCTTGCAAGCGTGGCATCATAGTGACTAATATTCCTGCGTATAGTACCATGTCAGTCGCTCAAATGGCAATAGCCCATCTGTTAAACATTTGCAACCAGGTGGCATTGCATAGCGAGGCTGTAAAGCGTGGTGATTGGCAACTGTGCAAGGATTTTACCTTTACGCTAACCCCGCTTATTGAATTGGATGGTAAGACTTTTGGCATTGTTGGAATGGGAAACACGGGCATGGCAACAGCCCGCATAGCACAAAGTTTAGGTATGCGTGTGATGGCTTTTAGCAGCAAAAGCCGCGAATTATTAAGTGAGATGGGCATAGAAAGGGCGAAAAGTTATGATCATTTGTTTCATGAGGCCGATGTGATAAGTCTGCATTGTCCGCTTACGGAAGAAACCCATCACATAGTAAACGCAGAACGTTTGCAGCTAATGAAACCTACTGCCATTCTTATCAATACAGGTCGTGGTCCATTAGTGGACGAGCATGCACTGGCTCTGGCTTTGAACGAGGGACGCATTATGGCAGCAGGAGTAGATGTGCTGGAGGAGGAACCGCCACGTGACGGCAGTCCGCTTATTGGAGCCCGTAACTGTTATATTACTCCGCATGTAGCATGGGCTACGCGGGCAGCCAGAACAAGGCTGATGAATATCGCAGTAGAAAACGTAAAGGCATATATAAAAGGTAAACCGCAAAATGTGGTTCACTGAATCTTCATTATCTCTCTGAATAGAGAGTTACTTTTCAGAATATTAGGATTACCTATTATAATAAGGTGTTCTTGGGCTCTTGTCATTGCAACATTCAATTTGCGATCTATGAGTTTGCCGTTTTCAAAGAATGTGTTGTTAGTGAGGAATCTCAACTGATAATGTTTCTGAACGGTGAAGCCGTAAATAATATAACGGCGCTGGCTGCCTTGATATCGTTCCACCGTATCTATGGTTATGTCTATTAGTGCAGGTATGTCTAATCGGGCTATAGTATTACGTACGGTGGCTATTTGGTTACGATAGGGGACAATAATGCCGATGGTATCTTTCGCACAGAAGTTTGCTTTTTCTATTTTGTAAATGCGTTCTACCAGAGAGGCGATAATGTCGGCCTCGGGTTGATTAACTTTGTCAGAAGGCGAGTGCTTTGGTGTGGGGCTAGGCAGAAACATTACTCGACGGGTGAGAAGTTGGTTGGTAAGCGAATCATTTGTTCCACCCTCTTTGGGTAGCTGTGCAATCTGATGCGGTAATGGTACTACTTGCAATTTGCCATTATAGAAAAGTCGGTTAGGAAGTTGTGCAATTTCTTGATGCATCCGCCCCTGACGAGTAAGCATATATGTTACAGACGGATCATCGCCATAAAGACGGAGGAAGCGTTCAAAAAGCGAGAAACGGCAGTTGTGCAAACCAATCTGGTGGAGTAGGGGATCATCGACTGATGACTCTTGCTCTGTCTGTTGGACAACGGCAGGGAGCTGCTTATGATCGCCTATCATCACAAATCGCTTTATGGCTGGTTCTGGACCATGCATAGCAGCAAAAAGTCCTATGATATGAGGTTCCAGAATTTGTGACGCTTCATCTATGATAGCCAAAGAAAATTGTTTGTATTTAAATATTGCCTGCGCACTGTTCATTGCAGTGACAGTGCCCACGAAGACACGTGTCTGAAGGATAAGGTCCTGCAGTTGCCGTAACCCATTGCATTTTTTTACATGGTTGTCAAATAAATAACATTGATATTCGGGGGGACAGGCTAATGTGTTGCTAATGCGCATGAAGGGAATATGCCGGTGCAGTTTGCTGCAGATCTCATCGACTGCACGATTAGTATAAGAAAGCAGCAATACATTGGTGTTCGGGTAAAGCAATTCTTCTTTAAGAGTATTAAGTAAACCAAAGGAAGTCTTTCCGCTTCCAGGAGGACCAATAATAAGAAATAGTTCACGTGCCTGTCGGATCCGGATGGATAGCTCATTAAACAGACCATATTCTCCTTGTAGGGATAGAGATTTGTCCACTTCTGGGTGTCGGGTTGCCATTAGTAAATCTCGTCTCTCGAGTGGTGCAGAGAGGAAAGTATTCATGCCTTTGTAAAATGCGGAATAGGAAGATTCAAAAAAGTCGTGTTCGATAGCCCAGAAATGGTCTTTATGGCGTAAGAAGACAAAGGCATCAACTTGCGATTTACGCAGATTTAAGGTAATACTCTCAATTGTAATTTGGGCAATACTGCAACGGAACACCATGGTGTTGCATGCATCAGGAATACTATTTGGCTCATAAGGATAGAGAATAACTATGTCACCTGGACGGAAGTTGCTCAAATCATTTACTGTTTGTTTCGGAAAACGTAGCACCACTTGGTCAATATGCCCTTCTGTTTCTTTGGAGGGTGAGATGAGTTGTAGTTGATGATAGATGTTCCCGGCAGAGATTTTTTCCTCCAAACCATCGAGCCAGATACTGGCAAATCCTGAATTATCTTTTTGTTGATTACCCAATTTGCTGAGTTGGTGCTCGCGTGCTATGAAGGCCTGCATACGATAAAAATAAGCCTGTTCCACAGGACGTGCTTGGCGAATGGGTGTCAATAACTGCTCAATCTTAGGACGTTGGAATTCACGCCACAGGCGGTCATGTATGCCGTTGCGGTTCAATTGTTCTGGTGTAAGAGTACCCAATACATCGAAACCGCCTTCAGCCAGGCGGAACTGATGCCAAACCAGTTGGTTTCGTAAGCGAAAGGCATGGAAAAGCAATTCTGGCGCGAAGCCCAGTTCCAGGAGCGAATGAGAATATTTAGAATAAAGCAGAAAGGCATGAAGCTGTCTGTTGTTTTGCTCGTATTGTTTTCTGTAGTTGTAGCGCAGTAAGGCCATATAAAGTAGAAGCTGCACGTAATGCGTACGCTGTGCCTTAGGTATGGAATGGTCATTGTCTTTTGGGACAAAGGCACCGTTGCCCGATTTCTGCTCAACCAAAACCCGAAAGTCGAGTTGCAGCATATCCATACGCCCTTGTAATCCTAACATGGGCGAAAAAAAGGAAGGCTCCACCAGCACTTTATCTGCATCGAAGCTGCCAGTCTGGGTAGGCAGGTCGTGCCTGACTGCTTTTTGAATATTCTGCTGTTGAACTTGTGCATTAACATGAAAATGTGCATTGGGCGGTGTTGCCAATAGGTTCATAGCATTCTTTTCGAAGAATTCTCGTGCAGAGACACTGTAAGGACGGTTTTTGTCATGAACGTGAAGAGCCTCGTCAAGAAGTTGCCCTGCCAGGTTACCCAGCATGATGGCCTCGGATTGAACTACAGGCTCTATCATGTGAAGAAGATAGACAAGGGGCGAATCAGAATAGCTGTCCATACATCTGGCTATTTGTGAGATATCTACCAGATAATCAGGTTCCAGGATGATGAGTTCTGGATAGATTACGCCATTTTGGTTGGCACGAGGTCTTATCAAATGGAGTTGCATGCCACTCTTCAGTAGCGGGGTCAGATATGACCAGTCGAAAGGGTAATGTTTATTTTCCTGTGTGTAACAGACGCGAACTTTTTCTACACCGTCTGTTTCCAGTCTGCCCGTAATAAAAACATGGTCCCATGTATCTACAATCATTTTTGCACATTCTGCCTGCAAAACATGGCAAGAACGCCGTTTCCTTTTAACAGGAAAGAGAGAAGACAGGGATTTGGGAACAGAAATGCCATAGAGATGTTCAACAAAGAGACAAAGTGCCTGTGCATCATCAGAAAGCATACGGTGCTGCTCCTCCACAGGAAGTTCCTTGTTTTTAAAACGATTGAGTCGAATGCGTAGGTCATTGACCATACGTGAGAGTCTTTTGGGTGCATTGTGCTCCTTGAGTAAATAATCGGTTTTGGCAAAAGGTCCCACTAAATGGACAGGGAGGTGTGAGGTGTGTTCGTCAAGTAGATGTAAAAACAAATGGTTCAGGCGTATGTAGCATTCGGTCTCTGTATTCCGTTTCATGAGTAGTGGCCGGATATCTGCATAAAACTCAGCAGCTTTCTGGGGCTGATAGGGTAATAGGTTGTCTTTTACGTCCTTTTCCATTAGAAAATGCAATGATTTTTGCAAAATTAAAGGAAAAAATTGGCTTATACAAGAGTATATAAAGAAAAAGTCTTATCTTTGTCTCTGCTAATATACACATGTGCCCATAACGTGAATAGATTTTTTTCTGTTATTGTTAACGTCTTTTTTCCTATGATGCTAATAGCTCAGGCAAATCTTCCAACAACCTTGGATGCTTGGGCTGAACGTTTGCAGAAGTTTGGCAAGAACATTCCGCAGGAACAGATATTTATACATACTGACAACACATGTTATTTCCTTGGGGATACGTTGTTTTATAAAGCTTATGTGCGTCGCAGCGACGGTATCCCCAGTAGGTTGAGCAAAGTGCTGTATGTAGAACTGTTAAACCAAGACGGCTATCTGGTGCAACGGCAATTATTGGAACTGGAAAGGGGAGAAGCACATAGTAATTTTGTTTTGAACGATACTCTTTATGGTGGTTACTATGAGTTACGTGCCTATACACGTTGGCAGCTTAACTGGGGTGAAACCGAACATCCGCATACAGACTTTGCCGAAAAATGGTTCTTCAGCAAGAAGATGGCTAAGGAATACTATAGGGATTATGAAAAACTCTATAGCAAAGTTTTCCCTGTGTACGACAAGCCCAAGGTTCCTGGTGATTTTGAGCATTTTATGACATTGCGTCCTCTTCGCCGTCAGTACAAGGCTGAGAACGCATTACCAGAAGCAGTTGTGCAGTTCTTTCCAGAAGGAGGACATTTGGTAGCGGGTGTAAAAAACCGAGTCGCATTTGAGGCAAATGACGATGATGGCATGCATATTGAAGGTACAATTGTCATTATGGATGCGTCAGGCAACAAAGTAGCGGAAGCCAAGACGGAGCAGCGTGGACGTGGCTGTGTGGAATTTGTTCCTGTCAGTGGAACAAAATACATGGCACAATTTACTTGGAAGTACAAAATGGCACAACTGGATTTGCCAAAAGTGGAAGCTGATGGATGTGCCATTATGGTAATGCAGGAGAAAGGAGAAGTTAAGGTTAACCTCGCGCTTAGCGGAACGGCTGCTAGTGAATCCTTAGGTATGACGGTAATGAATCAAGGACAACTGCTCGACTTTAAGGAATTGGGAACAGGAGAACAGTTTTCGGTCACCCTTACGTCTGACAAGTTAGAAACTGGCGTATGTCAGGTTACTGTTTTTAATGCGGAAGGTCGTATTTATGCCGATCGTCTCTTCTTTTTCCGTAAGGTTGACTTCCAATCTCAAAACATCACCTTTGACGGGTTTAATAATGTGCCCACCCAACCTTTTGACCCTATCAGTTTACAGATAAAGACGAATACACCTAATGGACATATCAGTGTTGCGGTACGCGATGCTGCTCATACAGAATATATATATGACTCAGGTAATATTCTTACGGAGATGTTGCTGAGCAGTCAGATACGTGGTTTTGTAGAGCAGCCCGAATACTTTTTCGAAAAGGACGATGCAGAGCACCAGCGCGCCTTAGACCTGTTGCTGATGATACAGGGCTGGCGCAGATACGATTGGCACACAATGGCAACCCCAGGTGCTTTTGTATTAAACCACATGCCAGAACAGACTCCTTTGATGACTGGCGAAGTGAACAAATACCAAACTGAGCACGTAGAGGATTTGTTTGCTCAGGCTTCAGAGGAAGCAGTTAATGGAGATGTGTCTGAATCTGGGAATTCGGAGGAAGAGGAGAATCCGAAGCCAGATTATGGCGAAAAAGAAACTTTACACGATGCTTATGGCCGTTTCAACAAGGATGAAGGTCTGTTGAAGAACGAGGTGTTGGTTCATGCCAAATTTGTTAAACCTAAGGAAGTCGGTTCTGATGGCGTAGTGGGCGAGGTGGTAACACAAAAAGGACAATTCACCATTCAGAGCCCGCGTTTCTTTGACGGTTGTATCATGGAGTTGGCTGCCTCTGATACTACAAAGTGGAAGGAAAACAAACATGTATGGTTTGAAGGTGCCACCACCAAGTATGGCGATATCAACTATGCTGAATTCTATGTCCGTCTGCGCCCTGTCTATCCCCGATTTGTAAAACCATACAACTGGTATCAGGAACACCTGGCACAAGCACCTAAAGGAAGTGTTTTGGCTGAAGACTGGTTGAACGATGGGTCGCGTACCCTTCAGGAGGTAACCATAGGGGCTAAACATACTATGTTGAGGAAATTTGATGCCAGCAAACCAGCTTTTGTGATTGATGCGTATGCTGCACTGAATGAGGCAACCGATGCAGGGCTTTGTACAGGCTACTTCATAGGGCAGCAGCGTTTCATTACCGACATATCCCGCACCTACATCGGAGATATGAATATGGATCGCCCATACGATATAGTAATGCGACTGAATACACAGTTGCTAAGTGAAAAATCTGCCCTTCAACAGAGCAAGGAAAGTTCGGCTTCAAAATATGGTGTTCAGAATGAAACGGCACCTACTTGGACAAGTAATGTCTCCACACGTACACAGGAGTTATTTAATAAGTTTACCAATTTAGATAAGGTATATATCTATACCGATTATAGTCCACGGCGTGAAGGTGATAAGCATTTTGAGGGTAGTAACCAACCAGAAGTTACCATAGACCTTCGAACTTATCCTGATACTTCGAAACGTATCGTTCGACGTGACCGTTATTATATTCTTCCCGGATTTTCTTCACCCGATGATTTTTATCAGCCTAACTATAGCAAGAAGCCGTTACCGGAAACGAAGGATTACCGGCGAACATTATACTGGAATCCCAATTTGCAACTCGATGCATCAGGCGCCGCAAAAATACAGTTCTATAATAACAGCAAACCTACCCAGATTGCAATAAGTGCTGAGGGTATGGCTTCCGACGGGACATTACTTACGGGCAAAAGTATGCCCGAAGACAGATAATCTTAAACTCTTTATATTATGACAGAATTAAAAGACATTATTGGAAAGTTTGCCATCCGTGGTACAGTGAGTGAAATAAAGCCTTTGGGCGAGGGTCTTATCAATGATACATATAAGGTGTTGACAGTAGAAGCCGATCAGCCCGATTATGTGCTGCAACGTGTAAACCATGTGGTTTTCCCCGATGTTGACATGGTAATGCGCAATATAGATGCAGTAACCACTCACATCCGCAAGAAATTGGAAGAAAAGGGCGAGAAAGACATCAACCGCAAAGTGCTGACTTTCATTCCTCTGAAGGAAGACAACACAAAACTCTACACATTGGTTGATGAGAAGTATTGGCGCATCATGGTTTTTATACCCGATGCTATTACAAAACAGGCGGTGAACCCAGAGAGTAGTCGTGCAGCGGGAAAGGCTTTTGGCAATTTCCAGGCAATGCTGGCCGATATTCCTGTTCAATTGGGTGAAACAATAAAAGATTTCCACAATATGGAGTTCCGCCTGCAACAATTGCGTGAAGTGGTAAAGTCAGATCCTGTAGGTCGTGTCAGCGAACCTCAGGTGCAGGAAATGTTGCAACAGATAGATGCTCGTGCAGAGGAAATGTGCAAGGCCGAACGTATGGGTCGGGAAGGCGTTTTGCCTAAACGTGTCTGCCATTGCGATACTAAGGTGAATAATATGATGTTTGACAAGAATGACAATGTGCTCTGTGTCATAGACTTGGATACCGTAATGCCCAACTTCATCTTCTCTGATTATGGCGATTTCTTGCGTACTGGTGCCAATATGGTTGCTGAGGATTGTCCCGATATGGATAAGGTACAGTTTAATGTTGAAATTTTCAAGGCCTTTACAGAAGGATATCTGAGCAGTGCGTCAAGTTTTCTTACTCGTGTTGAGATAGAGAATTTGCCATACGCTGTGAAGCTCTTCCCCTATATGCAGTGCGTACGTTTTTTGTGGGATTATCTGAGTGGTGACAAGTATTGGAAATGCCAGTATCCCGAGCATAACTTTGTACGCGCCAACAACCAGTTGCACTTGCTGTTGAGCATAGAGGCACATGAAGAAGAAATGAATAGTTTCATTGCGCAGTGCTTGGCATAGCCCTAATATTGAATTGAGAAAAAGATGAATTTTAAAACTTTATCAGAGAAACGCTATTCTGTACGTTCCTATTCAGGCGAGCCTGTCGAGGAAGAGCAGCTGCATTATATTTTGGAATGTGCCCGTCTGGCTCCTTCTGCAGTAAATTTACAACCGTGGAAATTTTACGTGTTGTCTTCTCAGGAGGACCGGTCTTTATTGCAGCAATGCTATAAGCGTGACTGGCTGAGTCAGGCTCCTTTGTATATCCTGTTGACTGTTCAGCATGATGTGGAGTGGGTGAGAAGTGATGGGAAGCGGCATGGCGACATAGACGTCGCCATTGCTGCTGAACATATTTGTCTGGCTGCAGCAGAACTGGGCTTGGGATCTTGTTGGGTATGCAATTTTGATGCCCAGCTCTGTCACAGACTTTTGAATCTCCCTGAGGAGGAGGAAGCGGTGGTACTTATTCCAATAGGAAAGGCAGCTGCAGATTCAAAAATCTCTGAGAAGAAACGTAAGGATTTGGCGGAGATTGTTATCCGCCGTTAATCCTTGCAGAAGTGGAACCAGTCAACATCAACCCACCCTCCACTTTGCTTGGTGGCATAGTTGAAGATGGCAAAGCGATTGCCCACAAAATGTTCCAGATTGAAGACCATCCGAAAGTTCTCACCTAATTGCTTCCACTCTTTCCCGTTTTGGGAATAGAGGAAAATTGCCGTGTCTGTCGTGAAGTCGGCAATGGTACGCAGATAAATAACGTCAGAATTATAGGGTACACGTGATTTTTCTACCGTACGGTCAGTCATTAGTAAATATCGCTGATTGTTTTCTACAACGACCTCTATGGTTCCTGGTTGAGAGCAGTACATAGAAAGACCGGCATGGTCACCTTCCTTCATTTGACTGATATCAACACATATGCTGCCTTCTGATTTAGGTCCGTAGGTTCTTTGGGTAATTGTGTTGCGTGCTTCAAAGATTTTGTTAACCACTTTACCAGTCTTCAAACGGAGGAAACCCTTACGCTCTGTAAGTGACCAAAGGTTATTGTCGGGATTGTGATTCCATTCCCAGACATAGTCAAGTTTGGATTTTTTGAATTCGTCGCTTGAAGTAATGCGTTCTTTGCACTTTTTCCCACCTCCCGGCATATTTAAAACTTTGCCTATCTTGCCATTCTCATCACCTAACATTGGCCAACCGTCTTTCCACTGCATAGGCATCAGATGTGGAATCCGGCCCACAGCCTCGTGATCTTGCATCATCATGGCCCACCACTCACCATTGGGGGTATCTATGAAACAGCCTTGTGCCACACCATGTCCGTTATATCCCATATCGTCAGAAAGAATGACTTTCATGTTATCAGCATAGTTCCCGTCTATCTTATCGGCACGGAAACAAACTTGTGTACGGATACCGCCACGGGGCCACCAAATACAAGTGAGATAATATTGACCGTTGTGTTTGTAGAGATGAGATCCTTCAAGCAAGCCTTCAGGCTTTCCGTGTACAACTTCGCAGCTTATACCATCCTCCTTGAAACCAGGTCGGAAGTCGGGGTAAAATTCACGTAATTGAATATGTGAGCCATTGAAAAAGAGAAAAGGCCGGTCATCGTCATCAATAAAGAAAGCAGCATCATGGTAATATGTATCACTTTGCCAGATTATTTCCCACTTCTTGCGTGGATCAGAGGTGCGATAGAGAAAAGATTTTGCGCCTGTTCCGAAGAAACAGTAGAACTGTCCTTTGTGGTATTTTAGAGATGCTGCCCACTGCCCACGACCATAGACGTTGCCACCGTCCAAATTATTCTTCGGACTATCGTTTAGCGTTTGGAAAATGTAGTTTACCGTTTCCCAATGAACAAGGTCGGTAGAATGCATAATGGGGGCACCTGGCATGAAGTGCATGGTGGTGGACACCATCCAATAGTCATTGCCCACGCGGACAGCATCCATGTCGGGTACATCTGCGTATATAACAGGGTTTGAAAAAGTGTTCTGTGCTTTCAGTGTACCTGCTAAGCCCAATAGGGTTGCAAGTAGCAAATTTTTGATTAATGTATTCATGTTTCTTGTCTGTTGTTGGCACAAAGATAACATAATTCCGGGAAATGATTTGCTAAAAGTGTTCATTTTATACACTTTTGTACTAACAATGATTTTTTATCTACAGAAAATATATACCTTTGCAACAAATCAAAGACCTATTATTACTATTATGAGACCGTTTAATGAAATAAAGATTGCTGTGGCAGGAACAGGTTATGTGGGATTGTCCATTGCAACATTGTTGGCGCAGCATCATCAGGTTACAGCTGTTGATGTAATACCTGAGAAAGTTGAAAAGATTAACAAGAAGATTAGTCCCATTCAGGATGATTACATTGAGAAATACTTACGTGAAAAAGAGCTCAATCTAACCGCCACTTTGGATGGCGTATCGGCTTATAAAGACGCGGATTATGTTGTAATTGCAGCTCCTACAAATTATGATCCTGCAAAGAACTTCTTCGATACACACCATATAGAAGATGTAATAAATATGGTTATCGACGTGAATCCCGATGCGGTGATGGTTATTAAGAGTACAATTCCTGTAGGTTACTGTAGAAGCCTGTACGTTAAATATGCACTTAAATTTTTATATAAGCCAGAGTTAAAGGACCATAAGTTTAACTTGCTTTTTTCTCCGGAGTTTTTACGCGAGAGCAAGGCTCTCTATGACAATCTGTATCCCTCTCGGATTATTGTAGGTTTTCCTAAACTTATTGAAGTAAATGATGCAACCTTTACAGAGGAAAATGCTGCCATCAAGGCTATCGGTAACCCACAAGCCGAAGAGTACGCACGTACTTTTGCTGCTTTGCTACAGGAAGGTGCGGAAAAGGATAATATAGATACCTTGTTTATGGGAATGAAGGAGGCAGAAGCTGTTAAGCTTTTTGCCAACACATATCTTGCACTACGCGTATCATATTTTAACGAATTGGATACTTATGCTGAGGTAAAGGGTCTTGATACGGCTGCTATCATACAGGGCGTAGGCTTGGATCCCAGAATAGGAACGCACTATAACAATCCCTCATTTGGATACGGTGGCTATTGTCTTCCCAAAGACACTAAGCAGTTGTTGGCAAACTATCAGGATGTGCCTCAGCAGATGATGTCGGCTATAGTGGAAAGTAATCGTACCCGCAAGGATTTTATTGCAGATCAAGTGTTGCAGAAAGCGGGCTGGTACGGATATTCTGATAACAACCAGTTTGGCGAAGCCGAGGGTGTCTGCACCATAGGTGTATTCCGTTTGACAATGAAGTCCAATTCCGACAATTTCCGTCAATCGGCTATTCAGGGTATCATGAAGCGTATCAAGGCAAAGGGTGCCGAGGTTATCATTTACGAGCCTACTTTAGAAAACGGCTCCAGTTTCTTCGGTAGCGTGGTTGTAAACGACCTTCATCAGTTCAAGACAAGATGTGATGCTATTATTGCCAATCGCTATGACAGCTGTTTAGACGATGTAAAGGAAAAGGTTTATACACGAGACATCTTTGGGCGTGACTGACCCGCTTCATCGGGCAACTCTTATTTCCAGTCGGGAATATCAGATTCTTTCTCATAAACACCCACAACGTTCATAAGGAACAGCAGGGTGCTATAGGCAGGGACAGAACCAGAAGCTTCGTCCTTGTATGCTAATTGTTGAGGAATATATACATACCACTCATCACCCTCAACCATATATTGTAATGCAGTTTGGAAACCCTCCGTACTTCCTCCAACATATAGTTGGATAGGTGCTGCTGTAGCGGGATTGAATTCGCCGTAGTATGTTTGGCTGAAGACTATCATCTTTGTCTCTTTGTTTGCGTTGTCCTCTGCAATATATTCAGAAGGCATCAGCCAACCACGATAGTGAAGAAGCACATAATCGGTAAAGTTTATCTTCTCTGTGCCGTATCCTTTTTTTACAATCTTGCAGACAATGCTGTCAGTAAGTGAACCTTGTAGCTCTGCACTGCGTTGCAGGCTCTTGAACATTCGCCATTCACAGTGTTCTTCCCAGGCATCGCCATACAAAGCTTTCGCTTCCGAAATTGCGGTTCGGGCAGAATCTGCAGCTTGCTCAAACCATAAGCTGTTCCGAGTTTCCCAATTATAATAGGGATCCCACTCTGTGATTTCCTCAGAGCAAGAAGTTAAGCCGACTATGCAAACAAGGGCAATTAGAGATAAGAGATTTTTTTTCATTAGAGTAGTTTTTTCAACAGACTTGTTATGCTGACTTTATCTTCGATGATGCCGCGCAGGTCGCTGATGGCAACTCGGCGTTGTTCCATCGTGTCGCGGTCACGCAGGGTGACGGTGTTGTCCTCCAGTGTCTGCTGGTCAACAGTTACACAATAGGGGCAGCCGATGGCGTCCATACGGCGATAGCGCTTGCCTATCTGGTCCTTCTCCTCGTACTTGCAGTTGAAATGGAAGCGCAGGTCGTTGATAATTTCCTGAGCCTTCTCGGGCATACCATCCTTCTTGGTAAGGGGGAACACTGCCAGCTTGACGGGAGCCAGAGCTGCGGGCAGATGCAGTACGGTACGTGTCTGTCCGTCAGGCAACTGCTGCTCCTCATAGCTGTGACACATGATGGAGAGGAACATGCGGTCCACACCAATAGAAGTCTCTATGACGTACGGTGTATAGCTTTCGTTTGTTTCGGGATCAAAATACTCGATCTTCTTGCCGCTGTACTTGGCATGCTGGCTGAGGTCGAAGTTGGTACGGCTATGGATGCCTTCCACCTCCTTGAAACCAAAGGGCATGTGGAACTCAATATCAGTGGCAGCATTAGCGTAGTGAGCCAACTTATCATGGTCGTGGAAACGATAGTTCTCTGCTCCGAAGCCAAGGTTCTGGTGCCACTTCATGCGGGTTTCCTTCCACTTAGCAAACCAATCCAATTCCGTGCCGGGCTTGATGAAGAACTGCATCTCCATCTGTTCGAACTCACGCATACGGAAGATGAACTGACGGGCAACAATTTCGTTGCGGAAAGCCTTACCTATCTGGGCAATTCCGAAGGGGAGTTTCATGCGGCCGGTCTTCTGCACATTCAGATAGTTGACAAAGATGCCCTGAGCCGTTTCGGGACGCAGATAGATGGTGCTGGCACCATCAGCAGTACTGCCCATCTCGGTCTTGAACATCAGGTTGAACTGGCGCACATCCGTCCAGTTGCGGGTTCCGCTGATGGGGCAGACAATACCCTCGTCCAGGATAATCTGCTTCATACCTTCCAGGTCAATGCCGCCCTCGGCATTCATCACCTCCTGGAAACGCTTGTGCAGCGCATCATATTTCTCCTGATTCTCCAGTACACGAGCATTCGTAGCACGGAACTGAGCTTCGTCGAAAGCATCACCGAAACGCTTCTGCGCTTTTTCTATTTCCTTCTGAATCTTATCCTCGTACTTTGCCATCTGCTCCTCGATGAGCACATCGGCACGATAACGCTTCTTGGAATCGCGGTTGTCAATGAGAGGGTCGTTGAAGGCATCCACATGTCCGCTGGCCTTCCAAGTCGTAGGATGCATGAATATGGCGGCATCGATACCCACGATATTCTCGTGCAGCAGCACCATGCTCTGCCACCAGTATTGCTTTATGTTGTTTTTCAACTCTACACCGTTCTGGCCATAGTCATATACAGCACCTAATCCATCATAGATATCGCTGCTGGGAAAGACAAAACCATATTCCTTACAATGAGAGACAATCTTCTTGAAAACATCTTCTTGCTGTGCCATTTTCTTATACCTTATTAATATAATATAGTTATTTTGGCTGCAAAGGTACAATAAAATCCCGAAATATGGTGTCATATCCCGGGATTTTTTGACAAACAAGGAATATTTTGTTACTATTCCATTCCTTTGTTTTAGAACGCTTCTTTTTTTGCCTTGGTTTGTTATTTGGCAGCTGGTGTCACAATGCTACAGGTCGCGCCCATTTCCTCAAGTACAACCTTAACGTCATCGGCGTCTTCTTCACTGCAGCCTGTAAAAGCTATAGAGGGCACCGTCTTCATCACCTTGTTAGCCAATGAGCTGCTGTAGCCCTTAAATTCACATAGTTGTTTTTTTAATTTCTTGGGGGTAGCGCCTACGGCATCAATCTGCACAGCATAGGGACCGGATTTCAAGTTAGGAACCTTCTCGCCCACGATGGCCTTATAAATTTTCTTCACAATCCAGATAAACACCCATAGTCCTATCAGACTAATAGCAATCACCCAACCCAGCGCCTTTAAAGCAGCCATGTCAGTACCGAATCCACTTGTCAGGAAACGAAAAAACCAGTTCTTCATGATGTAAAATGTTTAATAAATTAAATAAAAATACTTGTATTATATGGAGTTTTCCACATTTTCATTCTGTGTTTGCTTGGCGGGCTTTACTTTACGGAACCATCCACTCCAGTTAAAGTTGTTATAGAGCCCGGAGATAGTCTCTATTGTCATAACAGTCGATGCAACGAAACAGAATATAAAGGCACCGACAATCATCAGACCTATTTTCATGGCAATAATGGCAATGTTGAGTGAATTACCTTCTGTATGTGTCGAGGTACTGCCGTTAGAATAGTAAGTCTTTACCTGATAGTCGGGCAAAAGGCTCAGGGCTAATCCTGCTCCAAAACAGAAAGAGGCTATGGCAAAGCCAACCTTGCGGAAGATGTTCAGACAACCGGTACGACGGGTGTGACGTGTGATGGTATAGCCGTGAGGGTAACCTGTTATAATATAAAGTGGTATTAATATCAGCAGATATATCATGTAGCCTTGTAGGGTTTTACCCCACGAAACCTGTCGTTCTACACTTTTTGTCAAATCACCTTTCGCCATTGCATGTACTTGAGCAAAATCCATTGCATTGATGGAATCGTAGTCAGCACGGTATTTAGCTGCATGTTCTTCCTCGACCTTCACATTGTGCAGGTATTTTTCCTTGTTTTCCTGTAATTTGGCAGTATCGGCACGCTGTAACCATTCCTTGCTTCTTTTCTGGCTGCTTTCAGCATATCTCTTATAATCGATTAGTTTATAAGTCTTATAATGTTGGGCCGACGAAAGTCGCATGGTATAGGCATCGTTGGCATGTTCTGATGGACAGGCATTCCAAGTGGTCTGTTGTACTTTGATTTCCTTCCATTGCTCAACTTGTTCACGTTCAGCCTTTGCGCGTGCGATGTCCTCTTTTTGGTCGTTAAAGTAATAATAGAAGATACCGGCACCAAGCAAAGCACCTGCAATGAGTGACCACATCCAGGTACGGTGTCGCTTTTGCGACCACTCCACAATTTCTTTCAGCGTGTCGTAGCGTTCACGGTATTCCGTGTCATTTGGTTCTTCTACCACTTCGTCGGCTTTTGCAAGTAATGCGGCCATTTTCATCGTCTCCGACTTTTTGCGCGGATAGACATTGTCCCAGTCCGTCTCTCCTTTCTTTCTCTCTTTTTTGCTAATGAGTGACGAGGTAAACATTGCTTCATCCAAATACTGAAGCGCCTCGTTGTTCAGAATATGTTCTTCCATTTTAATTTATTATAATAGTCATAATTTTAAACATGTGGATAGCCGAGAGCAATACAAAAAGGATTCCTTCTTTTTGCCGAGCCGAAGCAAATTCGTTTCTTTCGAAGCAAAGTTACGAAAAAAAATAATATAAATCATGTTGTTATAACAAAACGATAGTTAATAAAACAAAAAATGGGTATCGTCGCGTAAAAAAAGTGGTAATTATGTGAAAAGAATGACTTTTTTTGCCAATGTGACTACAGATATATTCTATTATGTATCGGTTATTGTGCTTCATCTACAAGAGCCTTGGAGTGTAATAGAATTTTACATTTTGATTTAATTTTGGATTTTTAATTTTTGAATTTTGAATTAGAATATAAAAAGTCGTATCTTTGCGGCGCGAAAAAGAAATAATCTAACAGACTATGAAAAGATATCTACTTCTTTTCGCCATGGTTATGGCTACAGGCATCTGCCGCGCCGAACTGACCAATGGCACAGAATACTTTATTTGGTTGAACATCTATGAGAAACTGCTTGGCAGTAATGACGATGGCAGCGAACCGGCTCTGTCTGCTTGGAACGCCGCCAAAGCCTCCAGCTACATATTCGTTGCAGAGGACTGCGGCAAGAGCGGCTACGTCCTGCTGAAGCAAAAGAGCAGCGGCAAGTACTTGGCTGCCAGCGGTTCCAATGCTTGGAGCATCGTATTCGAGGACGCCTCCTCCACCGATGACCGCTTCTGCTGGAGTGCTGACGTGGGGACATATGCCTATCTCACCAACAAGAAGAACACTGGTGCCTGTATGGGCGTTGACGGTGCGAACAAAAACAGCGCATACGTCAGTGTCTATTACGACAAGTCCAGGAGCAGCCATTCGCAGATGACCATCATTCCGGCAACGGCGGGCAACTACAACACAGACCGGCAGTCCTACGTGAGCGCTGAATATATCAATGCGCAGGGCGTTCGGGAGATTGACTACGTCCAGGTGAGGGGCAAGACCGTCAACCGCAGTGATACGATTGACATCCACCTCACAGCCAACACGGACCCTATCTCCGGCACTTCCAGGATTGACCTCGGCAGCGACCGTACATGGCTTATCTTCGACAACATCGCCCCGTCGAAGGTGAGGTCGGACTTCCTGAAATATGTCCGCATCAATGGTAGGACGGCCACGTCGAACAACTGTCGCGTGGAGATATACCTGAACGGCACAGCCATTATTCCCATTCCGGAGACCATCTTCACGGCCACTGCAGAGACCCCGTTCACACTTGGCAAGGGCAACCATACAGACCTTGCCGAGTACAGCAACAGCATGACGGGCTTCACCCTGCGTCGCGGCTATATGGTAACCTTGGCAACAGGGCGCAACGGCAGTGGATACAGCCGTACTTATGTGGCAGACCATGCCGACCTGGACATCACGCTGCCTACAGCCCTCTCACGTCGCGTTACCTCGGTGTATGTCAAGCCTTGGCCGTATCTGTCGAAGAAGGGATGGGCCAACACAGCGGGCGCATCCGGCGGTCCTGGTCTGCGCGCCACGTGGTTCTGGGCATGGAACGCCGCCTACTCGTCAACAGACGACATGGAGTATGTCCCTTGCCGCCAGCACCTCAATTGGCCAAGCGCGGACGATGTCAACAGCCACACCTCTTCAGCTGCCTTCTCGCTGAACGAGCCGGAGCACTCGGAACAGCACACCAGCGACAAATGCTCCTGTGGCGGGACAATCCATGAATGGAACGCCTACCTCCTGACAAAGGATTTCCGTGAAGGGGGCGGCCGTGTGGGTTCTCCGCAGCCCACGGACCTCAGTTATCTGACCAATTACTTCAAATATGTTGACCAGAACGATAACGAGACGCGTTGCGACTTTGCCGTCACCCATGCCTATTGGTGGGTGGGTGGCAAGTCGGCTTCATCCTATGCCAGCTGGTTCGTAAACCAATGCAAGAGCATCTACAACAATACCGGCCGCCCCGTATGGCTCACCGAAATGGAGATCAGTGCCTCGTGGAACAAGAGCAGTGGCGATAAGCTCGATGGTGACTGGAGCTACGCAAACGTGGCAAAATATGTGCAAGCCCTGTTGGAGAAGATTGACGACAGTCCTTGGATTGAACGCTACGCCATCTACAGTACAGACATGTACATTACTTATATGTATTACGATGCCAACCCCAGCAAGGACCTCACTCCCGCCGGAGAGGTCTATCGCGACCATCGTGCCACCTTCGCCTACAATTCAGCCTATACGAAGGAACCCGTTTGGTGGACACCGGGCGTGAAGAAGCCTGTCCTGTCAGCCACTTACGATGCTGGAACGAAGTCGCTGACTTTCAGCATCGTCAACGATAACGGTGATACCACCGAACGCCTCGACCTTCAGCGCTTCAACGGTACGGAATGGGAAACCCTAACGACATTCGACGACCGCCAGCAGTTGGAAGACAAGGAATTGAGCTTAACACTCTCAGATTTCGCTGCGACGGAGAATTGCCGGTTCCGCTTGGCGGCATACACCATCTTCGGTGGCAACAGCATCAGCGATGAACTGGAGATAGGAGGAATCAGGAACGGCACCGTCGTCGCCAATTCAAAGACAGACATCCACGGATGGACGTGTGTCCGCAGTGCCGACAACGGCTTCACGAAGGAAGCCTCCGGCGACACCTATTTCGAGGTGTGGCACCCCTCGGCCAGCGGCATAAGCTTCGACTACTACCAGGACATCATGGGGTTGGAAGATGGTATCTACTGCCTCAGTGCCAACGTGTTCCAGTCAGGAGCGGCAGACGAAGCCGTGGCACTCTACGGACAGACAGCAGAACAACTATGGACGGCCCCTGTAATGACCGACGGTTCCATCACCGACGCGCCAATCAGTGTCGAGAAGATTGCTGTCACAGACGGCAGGCTGCGTGTGGGTGTGCGCAACATAGCACCTATGCAAGCCCGCTGGGCAGGAGCTGACAACTTCGTGCTGACACGTATAGGCGATGCACCGTCTTCAGACCTCGAAATGCTTGAACTTATGGACGAGTACGACGGCATCATCATGTCCGTCTGGCCGCAGAATACCGACGAGACCCTCGATGCTTCAGGAATGATAATCAATCCGCAGGCTACAGGCCAGCGCGAAGACGGATGGACAGTCCAGAATGTTGAATTCAGTAAGGGAGAAGCATACGACAGCGATGCCTCGAATCCTTACTTCAACTACTGGTCTGCCAGCTCCTATACATCATCGATGGCGCAGACAATCAGCGGACTGCCAGCAGGGAAATACGTTCTCTCGGCTCTCCTCCGAGGTAGTTCGAGTATGTCTTTGACACTTGCTGCATCGACAGGAAAAGACAACAAGCGGACAAAATTCACCGGCACAGGAACAACGGCATCCGATGACCTGCCTATGGGATGGAAAAAAGTGACAGTGCCTGCTGTGAGCGTGGGTAAGGGCGAGGTACTGACCATAAGCCTCAAGGCATCAGGAACATCATGGTGGAGTGCTGATAACTTCCAACTGACGTTGGTAGAGCCAGACGTCACGGGAATAGGTGAAATTGAAAATTCAAAATTCGGAATGAAAGATGACGCGCCCGTCTATGACCTCTCTGGCTACAAACTTCCATCCCAGGCACTTCCCAAATGGAGAAGCGGAAAGGGAGCTCGCATCTATATTGTGAACAGGAAAAAGATACTGTATTAAGAGTGAAGGATGAAGCGTGACAGACTTTTCCCCATATTGCTGGTTGCAGTTGCCCTGTGCGTAATAGCATGGAGCCTGTTGGCTTTTGAGGACAACCTGCTGTGGAAGGTGCAGGAACTGAATCTGCATTTGAACACAGGGATGTTCTTCAAGCAGCAAATGGTGGTGGCAGGCGGATTCCTCACTTGGCTGGGCACGTTCTTCACGGAGTTCTTTTACCACACATGGCAGGGCGTCCTGATGCTTTGTGCATGGTGGGCACTGCTGATGTGGCTGTCTGCCAAAGCTTTTTGCGTGAAGGCGAAGTGGGCGGTATTGATGCTGATACCCGTGACACTATTGCTAACATCGAACATGGAGTTGGGCTACTGGATTTATTACTTAAAGCTGCGCGGCTATTTCTTCGTCGGAACGATAGGACTGACTGTGGCGATGGCCAGCATCTGGGGTTATCGTTCTGTGCCGGCAACGTTTCGCCCTGTGGCTGTGGTGGTAGCAGGTGCCGTACTCTATCCGCTGCTGGGTGCATACGGACTTCTGGCTGTGGTGTTGATGGGACTGCTCTCTTGTCGGCAAAAGGACATGAAACGCTTACAGAAGGCAGTAACCTGTGTGCTGGCTGTGCTCACTGCTTTGCTTGTGCCCGTCATCTATTATTGGACGGTCTATTATCAGACGAACTACGACTATATTTACCAGGCTGCACTACCCGTGTTTGAGGTCGATGAAGCCTACCCTGAGTATTACACCCCCTTTGTCCTGTTGGGACTCTTCTATGTGGCGATGGCTTTGCCCTTTCCAGAGAAATGGCAGCAGAAGGCAGAGAAGACATCGGTGTGGGCTGTGTGTCAGGTGACACTTCTGGCCGTTATGGTGTGGGGTGTACAGCACTACTGGTATCGCGATTATAACTTCGAGAAGGAACTCGAGATGCGTCGCGCTATGGAGCAGAGAGACTGGGAGGGCATGTTACGTGCCATCACGGCTTTCGAGGATGAACCCACACGTGCCATTGTGATGATGAAGAATCTGGCACTGTTCCGGCTGGGACGTCAGGGCGACGAAATGTACCACTACAAGACGGGAGCTAAAGCACACAATGCCCCCATGAGGGTCAACATGACACAGGTTGTTGGGCGTGCCATCTATTATGAGTACGGTCAGGCTAACTACTGCTACAGATGGTGCCTTGAAGATGGTGTGGAGTTTGGATGGCGAGCCGAGTATCTGAAATACATGACGCGCTGCGCCCTGGTGAACGGTGAGACCGAGGTGGCAAAGAAATATATCCAACTGCTGAAGCACACACGCTTCCACAAAGAATGGGCTGAGGCTCAGGAGCAGTATGCCTATCATCCGGAGACGATGAAGGACAATGAGGAATATGCCATCGTGAAGCGCTTGATGATGCAGGAGGATCATCTGGGCTCGGACAACGGACTGGCAGAGATGTATTTGATGAATATACTGCTGGATGTCAACTCCTTCGACCCCTTGGTACAGGAACTGACGCTGCTGTCGGCCTTGTGGAAGAAGGACATCGGACTCTTTTGGCCACGATTCTTCAACTACGCCAATCTGCACAAAGGTGAGCACATGCCGAGGCACTATCAGGAAGCGGCTTATTTGTATGGGCATTTGGAACATCAGGTGGACATCAGCAAGATGCCATTCGACGAAGATGTGGTCAGAAACTACAATGACTTCATGGCATTGGCACAACGCTGCCAGGGCATGACGGAGGAGCAGATGAAGTCCCTCTTCTACCCCCAATTCGGGAAGACGTTCTATTATGAGTATTTCCTGATTCGGAATCAAAAGAGCAACTAAAGATAATTAACAATTAACAATTAACAATTGTTCCGCTAACCGCTAACCACTAACCGATAAGTTAAGAATTAAGAGTTAAGAAATATAAGAGTTAAGTTTTTTGAATTTTGAATTGTAATAGGATTTTATATATAATGGTGTTGGCATTGGCGGCTTGTAACTCCGCCAGCGTTCCAGAGAACTATACACAGTTGGACAGGCTGCCAGACATCTATCCTGACTATACGGATGTGACCATCCCGGTGAACATCGCTCCACTGACGTTTATGATGAAGCAAGGCTCGCCGGCAGGAGGGGAAGTCAACAGCGAGGCCGATGAAATGGTGGCACGCCTGACCTTTGGAAATGAGGAGATGGTGCTGGGGGGAGACAAAATCCAGCCCGATGTAGATGACTGGCATAAAATGCTGCAGCAGGCACAGGGAGGGGACATTACTGTCGAGGTCTTTGCCCGTCAGGGTGAGCAGTGGACAGGCTATAAGCCTTTCGCCCTGCATGTCTCAACGGACAGCATCGACCCCTGGTTGAGTTATCGCCTCATTTCACCGTCGTATGTCGCCTACGAGGAACTGACGCTGAATCAACGCTGTCTGGAGAACTACGACGAACGGGTGATGGTGAATAATATGCTGTGCAGCACCGAGTCGAAAGGGCAATGCGTAAATTGTCATAACTACCAGCAGTATAACCCGGACCGTATGCTCTTCCATGCCCGCCAGAACATGGGCGGCACGGTGATGGCATACGACGGCAAACTCATGAAAATCAATATATCGGGCGACTCTATCCTCTCGGCAGGTGTCTATCCCGCTTGGCATCCATGGCTGCCACTGGTGGTGTTCTCAAGCAACACCACAGGACAGAGCTTCCACATAGCACATCATAACAAGATAGAAGTGTATGACCTCGCCAGCGACCTCATAGCATACGATGTTGAGAAGAATCAGGTAACCAATATCAGGGAGCAAAGCCCGACGGCCGATGGGGAATTCAACGACTCCACAGAGTTCGATACCTATCCCTTTTGGGCCCCTGACGGCAAGACACTGTATTACTGTAGCGCCCACTTCGTATATAACGATTCGTTGGAGCACGATGCCGACGTCATCTCAAGAGCCAAGGAGTTCAAGTATAACATCTTCAAGAAGAGTTTCGACCCTGAGACGATGTCTTTCGGACCGCGCCAGATGGTTTTCAATGCAGATTCGCTGGACAAAAGTGCTATACTGCCCCGCATATCGCCCGACGGACGATTCCTTGTCTTTACGTTGGGTAATTATGGCTGCTTCCATATCTGGCACCACGAGGCAGACCTATGGATGATAGACCTTGACTCAGCTGTTGCTCAGAGGATGGAGGGCATCAATTCGGACGACACAGAAAGCTACCACTCTTGGTCGAGCAACGGACGTTGGATGGTTGTAAGCAGCAGGCGTGAAGACGGCAACTATACCCGTCCTTTCATTGCCCACGTTGACGGTCAGGGTCGCTGCACCAAGCCATTCGTTTTGCCACAGGCTGATCCCGAGTACCATCGGCTGTTTATGAAGAGCTATAACATCCCTGAATTTATGTGTGGCCCAGTGAAGTACAAACCACAAGACTTCGCTAAAATCCTGCGCAAAGAAGAAGGACAAAACGTGCTCCACGCGCAATATGTGAACAGATTGGGGAAGTAACACACAGAAAATTTGGAAATTAGCATATAAAATCGTATCTTTGCGCCCAAATTATGAATAAATACACATTATTATTTTTTAAACAAACAAATTCCATGAAGAAAATCAAACTCTTCTTGGCCGCATTTGCGGCTATAGTCGGTCTGAGCGCAAATGCTCAGACATGGACAGGCAATGCCGTTGCAAATGGTACCTTCTACCTTTACAACGTCGGTGCTCAAAAGTTCCTTAACAATGGTGACCCCCTCCAGAACTGGGGTACAAATGCTTATTTGCAGGCCGGCTTCGGTTTGGATATTGCACTTGCTGAGGTTAGCGAAGGCGTTTATACCTTGGATACTAATGTCTCCAATGGCGGGGACTCACATTATCTTGGTAGTAACACTTGGTGCGATGCTGGTGCTACTAACTGGACGTTCCAAGCCGTCGAGGGCGAAACTAACACTTATCAGATTATTTTCGACGGTCAGTATCTGACGGCAACTGAGGCCTTGACCGACGTGGAAATGGTTGGTGATCCTGCTGGTCGCCTTGCTTCTACCTATTGGAAGTTGGTTTCTGAGGATGACTTCAAGGCTGCAATGGTGGCCAAGGAGTATTCCGCAGAAAACCCCATGGATGTCTCTGTATTCATCAAGGGGCGCAGCTTTGCCCGTAATGACGGCCGCAACGGCACCTGGGTAACCACTCACAATGGTGGTAACTGGACATGGATTGGCGGTACCGAGGACAAGTATTATGGCAACGAGGCTTGGAACAATACTTTCAATGTTTATCAGGAAATTGCAAATCTGCCCGACGGCACATACGAAGTTCAGTGCTCTGGCTTTGGCACCAACGGAACGACATACATCTATGGTAATACCACAAAGGGTCTGTTGCAGGCAGACAACTCCACAAGCTGGGGAAACAGCAAGGAAGCAAAGTGGAAGGCAATCCATGAAGACAATGCCTTTGCCGGTCAGACTACTGGCAAATTCACGCTCGCAGGCGGCAACCTGACTGTAGGTATCAAGCGCGAGACCAACATGAGTGGTGACTGGGCTGTTTGGGACGAGTTCCGTCTCTATTACTATGGCCTTGACCTCTCTGAGTTCGCCGCAACTTTGGCTTCTGCCGTTTCAGACGCTCAAGCTCTTGTAGGAACCATCCCCACAGCTGCTTATAACACTCTTGCTGCTGTCGTTGAAGAGCAGAACAAGACTTATACCAGCGCTGCTGCATATACCACTGCTGCTGAAGCTATAGCAGAGGCTACAAATACAGCCAAGGCTCTGGTTGCTCCCTACGCAGCATACAAGACTGTTGTCGCAAATGCTGACATCGCAGGTGTTCCATCCGAAACAATCAGCGAACAGAATACTGTAGTCGAAGAGGCTACAACAGTAGAAGCAGTTGAGGCTTGCACAGCAACCCTTCAGGCAACTATCGACGCTCTTGTCTTCGATATCACCACCTTCACCATCAAGAATCCGACAGCCCAGACCAAGACAAACTGGGAAGGCACCGACTTTGGTGGCCAGTCTGATGGCGTATGTGAGTATTGGAACGCATCAGGTGCAGGTTTCCACCAGACAGTTAGTCTGCCCGCTGGTACCTATCGCCTCACAGTCGTTGCTCTCCAGCGTACTGGTATGACAGGTGTTGTTTATGCAGGCGAGAACAATACAACTATTGCACAGGTATCCAACAGCGTAGCTAACTCCCGTGGTCAGGCTTCCTCTTGGTTCAAAGCCGGCAATGGTAAGAATTACGTTTATTTCACCCTTGCTGAGGCTGGTGATGTTACCATCGGTCTGACTGCAGATGCTACCGTCGGTGACCACTGGACAGTATGGCAGGGCTTCACGCTCGAAACCTTCCAGGAAAGCGTTGCAGCCAGCTATTTGGCTGATGGCTACGCTACATTAGTAGAGAGTGCTCAGGCTACTCTTAACGATGCTGCATACGCCAATGTAACTGGTGAAGAGCGCTCAAATCTTGAAACTGCTGTTGCCGCTTCTCCCAGCACCGTTGCTGAGTATGAGGCTGCTGTCGAGGCTATAAACAATGCTGTTTCTGCCTTCACCGCAGCTGCCCCTGCCTACGACTTCTACGCTAAGGAAAGGGCTATTGCCGATGCCATCAGCACAGAAATCGTTGTCGCTGCTCCCACAACCGCTGACGGTTGCATACCTGCTGTCAAGGCTCTGAAGGTGGCTGAGTTCAACTATGTGCATACAGCTTATCCCTTCTCTGCAACTTCCAAGATTGGTGAGTTCAGCACTTGGGATCGCACAGGTACCGTAAACGGAAGCACGAAGAATGATTTTGAGGCTCTGACCAGCCAGCACTGGAGCGGTACAGCTATGACCTACTACGAGCAGCCCGCAGGTGGATGGGGTAGCAATGCTTGGACAGCCAACTACACCAAGACCACTACACTGCCCGCTGGTAACTATATCATCAAGGTTGCAGCCCGCGCTGCTTCCTCTGGCGGCACCACTGCAGACATCTACTGCTCCGCTACTGGACTGACAAGCCCCATTCCCGCTTGGGGTGACACGGGCAAGGGTATCACCGTTGACGGTGCTGCCAGCTTCGACGAAGGCGAATTCTGCAATGGTGGCAATGGTCGTGGATGGGTTTGGAACTACCTGCCCTTCACACTGGCTGAAGAAACAGAAGTGACAATGACTGTTGTTGCTGAAGGTAAAGGTCAGTACCAGTGGTTCAGCGTTTGCGACGGCGAGCTGCTTTCTATGGACAACATCGCTACTGCAGTTGCATACGACGAGTCTGTTGCCAACACCATCAAGGATGTTGACGTAGCCAATGTCACTATGACCCGCACCATCAATGTAGGCTACAACACTGTTGTTCTGCCCTTCGACCTTACAAGTTCACAGGTTCAGACAGCCTTCGGTACAGGTACTGAGGTTTATGCCTTCTCTGAGAACAGTTCAGATCCTCACAATGTTACCATCAACTTCAACAAGGTTGTTGCCGGCACCATTTCTGCCAATGTTCCTGTCCTCGTGAAGGCTACACAGGCCAGCACAGAGCAGGTATTCCAGGGCGTACAGGTTGTTGCTCCCACTACCGATGTTCAGGTTGCAGGAAACATTGTTACCTTCAAGGGTGTTTATGCTCCCATCACGGTAGCCGAGGGTGACTACTTCATCGGTAATGGTGCGCTGTACAAGAGCGCAGGCGCTACCGAACTCAAAGCCTTCCGCGCTTATATCGATGCTCAGGATGCTGTAGGAGTCAAGTTGTTCGTTGGTGGCGAGGAAGTTGCAACGGGAATTTCTTCAATTGAGAATGGACATTTTACAATTGACAATGCTCCTATCTACAATCTCGCTGGTCAGCGCATTAGCAAGATGCAGAAGGGCATTAACATCGTGAATGGAAAGAAGATTTTGAAGTAAAGGCCCCCTCCCCATCCTTCCCCCTATGGGGAGGGAGACAGGGGAAATGGTAAATCGTAAATGATTAAATAGTAAATAATAAGATGAAAAAGACATATATAATTCCTGCTACAGAGATATCGCATGGTATCGTTGAAGAAATGATTGCTGCCAGCATTACCAATATTGGTGGTGACTCTGATCTTAAATTAGGCGAAGGTGATATTCCTGACGAAGCCGATGTAAGAGAATCCGAGAATATCTGGGATGGCGACTGGTAAAAGACAAAACGGTAACCTTTAATAACCTATATGGCCCCGCTTGCAGATGTATTATGCTGCAAGCGCGGCTTTTTGGTGAAAAACAGACTATAAAATTTAACAAACCTTATTTTTAACTAACATACTAATCAAATGAAAAGGAAAAAACTACTTTTCGCGATGCTTTGCATCGCAAGTGCACTTGGAATGAGGGCACAAACTGATGTGACGAGTACGTACATCACAAATGCAGATTTTTCATCAACTGATGGATGGACACAGAGTCATTCCGATGGAACTTTTTGGGCATTGGGTAATGGTAATATTGGTTCTTACGCAGTTGTTAACAGTATGACTTCTACAACAGACGCTACTCATCTTTCCACAGAGTATTGTTTTGGTATGCAATGTCGTTGGAGTACTAGTTATGCGGCATTCACGCAGACGAAATCTTCTGCTTCGTTGCCAGCAGGTGTCTATACGCTTACTTATGACGTTCAAAACACAAATACAAGTACAACGTCTGCCACCTACGTAAATAATTTCTTTGCACAGGTAGGCGATACCAAATACAGTGATTCAAAGACAGAATGGATGAGCGGGAACAGTAACTGGACTACTCATACAATTAGTTTTTCGATAGACACTGATGCAACAGAGAATTTTACAATAAGTCTGGGGTATGGAACAGGTTCTAATAATTTTGGTTCTGGTAACACACCTCATCTTTATGTTAGTCATTTAGTGATGACATACGCAGCGTTTATTCGTCCTACTGCCATTACGCTGAATAAAACATCATTAACATTGACCACTGGTAGTCAGTCAACATTGTCTGTTGATTCTTATACTCCTGCTGATGCCAACAAAGATATAGAAATTACATGGACAAGTAGCGATGAAACTGTTGCTACCGTTTCTTCTGCAGGTGTAGTTACAGCATTGAAAGCTGGTTCCGCAACAATTACCGCAACCACAGCGAACGACAAATCTGCTTCTTGCTCCGTGACGGTAGCCGATGCGGCAGCTCCTTCTGCATACAGTTCGATTGGTGAAGGAGAATTCTATATTGTTAATGCTGCAACGGGTAAGTTCCTCGGCGGAGCTAATTCTTGGGGAACACAGGCTTCACTTATTGATCATGGCATTCCTTTTACCATTGCAGAAAGTGATGGAACATATACGTTGGACTCTCATACCTATAATAGCGAGACACAACATTTCCTCACGGGCACATACGTTGACGGTGCTTCAACAAATCTCTACATTACCGAGATTAGTAGCGGAAAGTTTAGCATCTCTACAGCTGATGGTTCAGCATATTTAACAGCAACTGCAGGTTCCACCGTTGTTGCTAATTCAGCAGCTAATGCCAACAGCTCATTGGCACAGTGGTACTTTGTAAGTAAAGATGATCGTGATGAGTTGTTCGCTTCTGCAACTGATGCTAGTCCCGTAGAAGCTACATATTACATACCCAATGCGAGCTTCAGCCGTAATATGAACACAGAATATAATGAAAAAAGGTGGTCTGTTACTGCTTCAAATTCAAATCTAGCAAGTGATGCTAACTGTGCTGAATCTTGGCATTCTACTTTTAACGTGACACAAACAATTTCTTTACCAAACGGCAAATATACATTCCGTGCTCAAGGCTTCCATTCAGGTAGCAGAGCACCCTATTTCTTTGTAGGAGATGAAACAATACCATTCCCGGCTCAAACAGGTTCAGAAGCCAGCATGAGTGCTGCCGCAGCGTCATTCCTTGCAGGCGAATATTACACAGAATATGCAACAGTATATGTAACAAACGGCAGTTTAACTCTTGGATGTAAATTGGAATCAGGTACTGATGACTGGTGTATTTGGGACAACTTCGAACTCCGCTATCATGGCCCAATCATTGGTGGTGAGGCTACGGAGATACCTATGGATACAGAGACTGCAATGACAGCAGACAAATGGTATTATATTGATATTCCTGCTAATGGTATGTACAATCTGACAACAACAACCCTTTCCAATATTGTTTATACAACAGACGGAACTATCCTGATTGAAGATGAGAGTGATGTAACAGATAAATTCTCCAAGGCAGAAAACGAGGAGCTCACTGCTGGACGGTACTATGTAAAGTCCTCTTCTGCACAGAGCCTGGAAGTGACAGTTGGCGCATACACTTACGCAGTAGGTTCTCCCACATTTAGTACTGCTGATGATGGATATACTCAGAACAACACTTTCACCGTCACCTTTACTTCTGCAGCTACCAATGATCCCGATGCAGAAACTGCCCTTGTGGCTTCTTCAAAGGGAACAGTCAATGGCAATGAGGTCGCTCTTTCTGCTGTAACAAATGGTTTCAGCCTTAATTTGGGTTCACTCACAGCCAATACTAATTACCGAATTATCGTTCCCGCCAATGTCTATGGATATACTGGTGAAAACATGAATGCAGCTATTGACATTACCATTCACACACCTGCTGCTTTTGATGGCTTCTACTTCTTGCGTACTTCTGCAGGTAAGTATGTTGCTCGTGGCGGTGACTACAATAGCCGTGCTGTTGTGGATGAATTTGGCTTGCCTCTTAATGTTACTACTGATGCTTCTGGTATCACACAGTTCACTTATGTTGATAATGGTGGTAAACTCTTCCTTAATGGTTCAGGTAATGCATTTACAGATAATGATACTGATCCAGATTGGACTTTTGAGGCAACAGAAGGAGGATATTACCTCGTTCATACTAATGGCACTTATAATGGTAAAAAATTGAATGTTTGGTCAGGGGATAGTAAGTCTTTATACGCTACTGGAACAGAAGGTACAGTGTTCGTGATTGAACCCGTCAGTGAGCACAATACTTACATGGAAGCCCTGAAGGACGCTCAAGCAGCAACCGCATCTGCAGCCAATGGCAACGATGCTATTACTACAAAGGAAGATTTGGCTTCATGGCTTGCTACAAACTACAATGCTGTCGATATAACCGTTCCTGCTGTTTCATTCACAGAAAAATGGAATGGCGATGCTTCTGCAGAATGGGGTGCAGGTAAGGATATGTATTCAAACACTATTTCTTCATTGCCTGAAGGACTTTACAAACTGACAGTTAACGCATATTATCGCATCAATGGAAGTGCTACTGCAGCAGAAGGTGCACGTGGTAATACCTATCTCTATGGTGGTTCTGCTAAGACCCAGCTCTATTCGCTTAAAGACTTCCCCGCAGCTGAGGCATGGAGTGGACGTAACCAAAACGATGCAGCTGGCTATTATCCTGATGATGTAACTTCAGGAACTGCAGCTACTACAAGTAGTTATCTCACGGAACTCTATGTTTATCATGAAGGCGGTGACTTCAAATATGGTATCCACCAACCCAGCCGTTTCTCCAATGGCGAATGGTTTGGCTACCAAAACTTCACTCTGACACGTTACGAATCTACTATGGAAGTTGAAGTTACATCTGCAGGCTATGCTACTTATGCTAGTGACCATGCTCTTGACTTTACCGATTCTGAGATTGAGGCTTACATTGCCACCACTAAGGGCGATGGTACAGGCGTAAATTTCACGCAGATTAATAAGGTTCCCGCAGGTACAGGCGTACTGCTCTACAAGGCTGGCGGTACAACAGAAGACATTCCTATCTTTGACGGCACAGGTGCTGAAGATGTAACAGATAATGTATTCGTTCGCGGTGCTGGTGAAACTGTGGCTTCTGTTGATGGTAACTTACACAATTACATCCTCAATAAACCTTCAGAAAAGCCTCTTGGCTTCTACAAAGCTGCTGGTCAAATGGTTGCAACTAACCGTGCTTACATCCAGATTGACGAGAGTGCAGGCGTTAAGGAATTCTTTACTCTGCCTGGAATGGAAGATGGTGCAGATGGCATCAGCACAATTGATAATGGAGAATTGACAATTGATAATGCTGCTATCTACAACCTCGCTGGTCAGCGTCTGAACAAAGTTCAGAAGGGTGTAAACATCGTGAATGGAAAAAAGATTTTGAAGTAAAGGCCCCCTCCCCATCCCTCCCCCTTATGGGGAGGGAGACAGGGGAAATGGTAAATCGTAAATGATTAAATAGTAAATAATAAGATGAAAAAGACATATATAAATCCAAATATGGTGGTTGTTCGTCTTGCTATGACCCAACCTCTCGCGGGTTCTCCTAACAGCGACCTTGGCAATTTCTATGACGAGGATGCAGAATCTGCAGCTATGGCTAAAGAAAACAGCGTCATAAAAAACCGTTCCGTTTGGGAGGAGGAGTGGTAATCATTCTTCCTTAAGGAAAATATAATAAGCACAGAGACAGGTGACATCCACCTGTCTCTGTTTTTTATTTATAAGTATTGCTTTCTTTTTGTTGCATAAATACGCTACAAAAAGTATTTTTTAAGGCCTTTTCCTGAACATAGGGTTCATTGCCTCACGAACATAGGTTCATTGCCTCACGAACATAGGTTCATTTTTATAGCCTCGTTGGTTTGTACGGTTTTATGGAATATTTTTGTAGCATGCTACGGATTTGTGACATAAAAAGGGCAATCAGAGAGTCTTATCTCGTCGTATTCTTGAACAAATCATCGGCTGTTATGACATTGTGAATATCACTCCAATATCCAGTCTTGGCAATCCCACGTACGGTAATCATTGTCATACTGATGGACTTCCCATGTCCTATGGCCTGGCTGAAACGCTCGGCTTTGTTGGTCATTGACGAGGAATCATCTTGTGTCACTATATACTCTTTCTTAGAAAACTTCATCTCGCAGATGTTGACCATGTTGTCTGCCCGTTCTATCAGCATGTCTATCTGTGCCCCATCTTTCGCACCCTCAAACGATGGGCCGATGCGCCAGGAGTAGACATTGGTGACCACGCCGCTGATGCCAAGAGCCATCTTTATCTGGGGAATATGCTGGAAGCACACACGCTCGAAGGCCAGCCCGACCCAGGCATTGTGTAGTGTGGACTGGTAACAGTGAGACCAAAACTGCTCATCGCTCGTTTCAGTTTCCGTTACGAATTTCTGATAGAACAGTGTGAAATTGTCTATGAGTTTGTAAACAGCCTGGTTTTTCAACCCATATGTAGGGGTCTTCTTGATGAACCCACATGCCTGCAGGTCGTCAAGCACCCTCGTTGTCTTTCCGTTTCCGTCGAGATCGCTCTTCTTTACTATTTCTTCCCTTGTCATTCCTGAACAAGACCCTAAAATGGTCACAATGCTAATGTATAGTTCTGAGTTCTTGAAAAGCGAGTCATATAGCTCATAGTATTCATTGTGAAGTTTCCCACTCTCGGAAAAGACGAGGCGGTCAATATTTTGGGATACACTCTCGCCTTTGCTCAAAAGAGACCAATAGAACGGCACACCGCCAAACACCATGTACAATTCCAACAAGTCATAGCGTGACAGGCGTATCTTCCGGCTCTTCATATATTCCTCACACTCATGGAGTGTGAAGGGTTTTAAAGGCAAACGGTATGTCACGCGATTGTGAAGCCCTCCGTGATTCTTCAACACTTTGTTGATAATCCATGAAGTTGCAGAGCCACAGATGATGAGCAACACATCCTTCCTTGCTGAGGCAAAAGCATTCCAAAAGTATTCCAGGGCTGAAACGAAATCGGAACGTGGGGTGTCCATCCAGGGAATCTCATCGATGAAAACCACTTTCTTTTCTTCTGTCCGCTTCTTGATGAACTGCCGGAGCAGGGCAAAGGCATCCATCCAATTCGATGGGATGGCGACTTTTCCCATTCCCGCAGTTGACAGCGAGTCACGAAAAGCTCTCAATTGTGTTCTGTTGTTGCCATTGGCTACGCCAGAATGTTCAAACGTAAAAGTATAGTTGAAGGTTTCCCTGACAAGAAAAGTCTTGCCTACCCTTCTTCGTCCATAAACAGCAACAAACTCAGAATATTCGGAGTTGTATGCATTTGTCAGTTCACGGATTTCGTTGTTTCTTCCTATAATCATGTTCTGAATTTTTCTGCAAAGGTAATAATTAATTTCGATTAAAGCTGCTAAACTTGCATTTTTTCTGTGCCTTTAGCACGTTTGACGCACGCAATCACTCCTTTCATTAGAGAATATGCCAAACATTGCATTTACTTTTTTTGCGTAAATACGCAATTTTAGTCAGAACATGCGGTTTTATGGAATATTTTTGTAGCATGCTACGGATTTGTGACATAAAAAGGTCTATTCAACATCTCTAAATAAATCATCCACGGTCACTTCACGCTGAACGGTTTCGGAATATTTATTGCGTTTTAATCCGTATGTGGTAATCATCGTAGTATGAAGCGACTTACGTGTTCCAGTTACCGCACGAAATGTTTCCTTGCGGGAATTCAGACGTTCGGCATAATCTTGCGTGATGGTATAGGAATCTGTGGAGAATTTCGCTTCGCACAGATTTACAGTTTCATCACGACGGTCAATAATCAAATCTATCTGAGTGCCTTTGTGCTGTGTGCCATCTTTGTCTGTGAAAGCTTTGCATGACCAAGAACAGACTTCACTCAATACACCACTGATTCCCAATTTTTGTTTTATTTGTGGAATATGATGCAGACATACTTGTTCAAACGCATATCCTTGCCATGTCGTCCGACGCGGATTGTCCTGCATGTTGCTCCAGAAATGGTTGTCCTGACCACTGAACTTGCTGACGAACTGTAGGTGGAACAGCGAGAACAGGTCTATCAACTGGTACATCTGGCCTTGTTCTTTCTTCCCAAATGCAGCATATTGTCGCAAGAAGTCGCACCTGCACAGATTCTCAAGCACCTCGGTGAGCAATCCTCCGTCAACTATCTTCAAAGATTCTTGGATATTCTTGCGGCTCATTCCTGAAGAACGGGTAGCAAGCAACTCCACCACAGAGCGGTACACTTTGGAATTGCGGAACAACGACCGAAAGATGAAGTCATACTCTGTGCGTAAGGCAGCTCCTTCCTGAAAGAACAGATGGTCGATGTTCTCATTCAAAGAAAGATTTCCTTCCAGCATATCTATATAATAAGGTATGCCGCCCATCGTCATATAAGCCTCTGTGACTTGATACATCTTCCAGTCAATGTTCTTACTCTTCAAAAATAATTCTGTCTCATGAAGTGTGAATGGCCGTAAGTAAATTTGACGGTTCACACGGCCATGCATCCCACCCTTGTCGCCTATGAGTTTTGAGAGCATCCAGGTTGTTGCAGAACCACAGACGAACAGTTTCAAACCCGGTACAGACGATGCCCAACTATTCCAAAAGTAACTGAAAGCGGAGAGGAAGCCAGACTTGGGAGTATCCATCCAGGGTAATTCGTCAAGAAACACTACAATGCGTTCCTTATGAAGCGAAGATATATACTCCCGCAAAGCATCGAATGCTTCGTACCAGTCTTTTGGCTTGAGCAGTCTGTGTCCGGAGTATCTCTCTAACTCCTTCTTGAAAAGAGAAAGCTGTGTACTTCGTGATGTCTCGAAAGAACCTGTAAAGTAAAAGTCGAACGTTTCGTCGAAACACTGTTTAATAAGATAAGTCTTACCAACACGTCGGCGACCATAAACGGCCACAAGTTCAGCTTTTGGAGATTCATAGTACTCCCTTATTAAATCCTGCTCATGCCGACGTCCAATGATTGTTTTCTTATAGTCCATTATCTCTGATAATTTGCAGCAAAAATACAAAAAAATCGCGATACCACTTCCGAAACGCTGTTTTTTTTGCAGAAACGGAAGTAAAATCGCCGTTTTTTAACATTTCATGACATCAAGGGAGAGTTATGATGAACTTTGACGATGAAGCCTTTTGATGATACGGTAGCGGATAGTCATTTGAGGATAATCATTGTGTTTTTACTAATTAAGGGATATAATCCACAAATAATTTGTCCCTTTTCATAATTATTCTTAATTTTGCAGGCTGAAAATACCCGTTTTAGAAACACTTAAGTATTTCTTTCAAAACACTTAAGTATTACTCCAGAAACACTTAACTGTTTTTGACAAAACACTTAAGTGATTTTTTTGCCCCATTTTTTTTCTTCAGAATGCGTAGGTATATCGTAGCTATATGGTAGGTATATCGTAGCTATATGAAATTAAAAACAGCTGCTGGAAAGCAAGAGATTATACCACACCTGGGTAGTTGTTGTATTGGTAATTTGGCACAGAAATGGGGTAAAAAGGTCAAGTTTCTGTTATCAGAATTTGATGGTAAACTTATATTCCGGGATGACCTCTACGTCCTTGATGTCAACGACTGCTCTGTTTTTGAAGTCGGGAACTGACTCTTTGGGCAGGTCGCTTAGGAAGGGGGCATCCTTTTTTAGGGGACGGAAATAGAATGTCAGCGGGTCGGTCTTCAGGTCATCGTAGTATCGCTTCAAGCCGATAGTCCATGGCTCACCGTGATAGAACTCGTCCTGTACCAGCTGCCCTTTCATAAAGGCCATAGCGACGTCACCGACATAATTGATGCGGAGGAAATACTCTTGAACCTGGGGTAATTGTCCATTGTCCATTATCCGTTGCCCATTAAAAGACATACGGCGCGGGCCAGCCTTCTTAACCTCATACTGAGGGGTGACAGGTTCCACACTGACGGTCTGTTCCCTGAAGCCCTGCTTACTGGGATAGACCACATAGCTGACAGTGTTCTTGCCAAGGCAGAGCAGGTCGGCACCATCCTCACGGGGTAGTACGGTAGCATCGGCAATCAACAGTCTGCCGTTTACCTTTAGCGCATTCAAAGCCTGTTGGCGCGTCAGCGTCGTCACCTTGATGCCCTTATACGTGAAGGTGCTCATGAAACCTGGCACGGGGCGGAAGGTCTTATTACCATCAAACACATACTCCGGCTTTACACCGTCATGCGCAAAGAAAATATAGTGTGGCGTACCTTTATCTACGATTTTCATCAGCAGCTGTGCTGTGGAATACTTCAGCAGTCTGCCGTCCATATCAAGATTGAAAGGCAGTATCATGCTCATGTCCTTTGGAAGTGTGATGGGGATGGAAATGGTCTCCTTCTTTAAGTTGAGCTTTACCACCCCTGACTGATCGTGACGCAGCGTGTCGTGGTCTTGGAAATTGACAAGAAACAAGAAACCGGCTGTTGGCTGTTGGCTATTAGCTGTTAGCATGCGGGCTGCATAGCGCAGGTCATCGCGATTATCGGGCGTCATCTTCTCCCAACCTTCGGGCAGCACCGTTTCCATCGGAGCAAGGCGGTCACCAAAGTCAGCGAGGAACGAATGCAGCAGTCGCAGATTACGATACATCTTGCCCTCCAGCCCGAATTCACCGAGCGGTGCCTGGAAGTCATAGCTTACCTTCGGCATACCCATCGGCTCATCGTTGAACGAGCCCACGCCACCCATCTGCTTGGGTGTGCTTCCACCGTGATACATATAATAGCCTATGCCGTTCGAGCCGCTGCCTAATGTGCGCACCATCAGACCCTCAGCAGCCTCAGCCGTCACAATGGGACGGGCAGAGTAAATCATCTGGATGCCAGCCCCCATCTCTGCACAGAACGAAGGATAGTCTGAGGGGTTATAGCGTGTGGGGGCATAGTCGGCTTCCTTCGTCAGGTCCTTGAACATCAGGAACTTTGACATGTGGGGCTTGGCCCAGAAGGGATAGGTATAAGCCGCCGTAACGGGGATGGCCTCCCCCTCGATGATGGCTGCATTGCCCCAGCCTGTAGCCGTATAGAACGGTACATCTATACCAACCTCTTGAGCCATCTGCTTCAGCAGTTGCATGTGCAAGGTTCCCATCTCCGCACCAGTAGCTTTGTGAGCCTGATTGCCCACGCCAATCATGGCCTCGCCGGCATTATAGCTGGCTGCAGTATGGTCCTTGGATTCACCAGGATAGCAAATGGCCCACGGAGCTGCTGAGTGCTGCATCTCGTTCTCCAACTGACAGCCGATAATCGGCCCGCCGTCCTTATAATAGAGTCCCCTCAATTGCTTGGCTATCTCCGTATAGAGCCGACGGACAATCTTCAGGTACTCGGGGTCGTTGCTACGCACCTCTAACGGCTTGGCAAACAGCCAGTCGGGGAAGCCCCCACTGCGAATCTCGCCATGACACCATGGTCCGATACGGACGATGACAGACATATCGTGCTTCTTGCACAGTTCTATAAAGTGTCTGAGGTTGCGCTGACCGTCCCAGCGGTACTGACCCTCCACCTCCTCGTGCAGGCTCCAGAATATATACGTCGGCAGCACGTTCACGCCGCCTGCCTTCATCTTCAGGATTTCCTCCTCCCACTGCTCTGCCGGATAGCGCGAGTAGTGGAACTCACCCATCACGGGAATCACAGGCTTGCCCCCGATGCTCATGTAGAAGTTGTTCACATCGATGCGCTGCCCCTGCGGGTTTACACCGCCCATCCGCAGATGGTCGCTCTTAATCACCTTTGGCTGTGCCGGAGCCGTCAGCTCATATACTTTCTGCGCAACTACGCTGCTAAATGACAAGCCTAATAAAAACGCTAATGCCAGTCTCTTCATATATGAGCCATATCAAATAATTATTTTCACAGAAAGAGAATTTCGCAAAGGTAGCATTATTGTGAAAATAATCAATTAGTTTTGCTTAAAACAGGTGGCTAATATTCGTCTTCGTTGAAATTTAAAGCACATACTGAGTACCAACGAGTTACGGTGCTCTGTGCCATTATTGTGCCACTAATTCCAAACATAAAATCTAAGTTTATGCCAAGAGTTTCTTTACAATCTCAGAAATGACTCGACCATCAGCCTTTCCTGCCAACTGCTTGCTGGCTGTGCCCATAACCATTCCCATCTCCTTCATGCTTGTAGCTCCCACTTCAGCAATAATCTTCTTCACCTCTGCCTCTATCTCCTCTTGGGAAAGTTGTTTCGGCAAATAACTCTCAAGAACATCCACCTGTGCTAACTCTGCATCAGCCAAGTCTTGACGCCCTGCTTGTGTGTAGGTCGTTGCAGTTTCCCTGCCCTGTTTGGCCAGTTTTGAGATAATCTTCAATGCTTCAGCATCAGCCAATGTGTCGTTGGCTCCAGGAGCGGTTTTTACTTCCAAAAATACTTTCTTAATGTTGCGAAGCGTCTCCAAACGCACCTTGTCGCGAGCCTTCATTGCGGACTTGATGTCCTCGCTAATCTGATCGAATAAAGTCATAATGTTATTATTTAAACCTTAACATGATGCAAAGATACAACTTTTTTTCTTAGCAATCTCTTTTTGCGTAAAGTCTTAGACTTTTTTAGCGATAGCACTAACGCGAACATAATTATAAAAGGTGGTAGAATCCAAAGAAATCTTCGCTAAGGAAGATGAATAACAGAGATAGAATGCGAACTTGAGGTCTTTTTCAATCAAAGGGGATTATAATACTTGATAGCAGTTTCTATAAGTTCTCTTTGAGCCATAAACGATGTGTAGGCAGTCTTTACCAGAGTCCTGTTTCTTGTCAGGATGCCAACGCCCACACATTTCTTTATAGTAGGCCAGAAAGCATTCCGGTTGCTACGCAAGTAGTCCTTGATGATTTCTTCGTCGGTGACTCCGTATGATTTTAGAAGGGCCATGCTCACGACACCTGTCCTATCCTTTCCTGCCGTGCAATGGAAGAGTGTACATATACCTTTCGAGGCATTTTCCCTTAGCCTGGAAACGACCTTATCCAATTGGCTCCTGCAATATTCATCTGTCACTATCTGAATGTATAGGGCCTTGAAGTCCGGTATCATCTCTATCAATCTCTCTGGAGACTTCCGTAGTTTGCTGACAACGGTCATCGGGTCAGAACCTGTCTCATGGGTAATTCCTACAGTGGCATCTTTCATGAGCGGGATTTGCACATACTCGACGTTACTTGGTAAGGGGTCTTGGAACTCTGCTGACTCAATGGGAGTCCTCAAGTCAATCACACAACCTATATTGTACTTCCGGCAGAGGGCAACACATTCTTCTTTGGTCAAGACACTGAGCTTTCCACTACGCAGATACAATCCATGCGGAATTACACCTCCATCAAAAGGTATTCCCCCAAGGTCTCGCAGGTTAAGGCTAAACCGCTTCATTTCCCTTTCACGGACATGGGAGTCTCGTCATATAAGCAAACTACGATGTCGCCAAGCATTGTTTGAATCTTCACTTTGCACTTCGTGCGAAGATTCTCACGCTCGGCAAAATGAACAAGCTCACTTTGCTCTCTCTTAATCGAATCTTTCATCTTTCTATCTCGATTTTGCTGACAAAATTACACAAAAATAGAGAAAAACATTCGATTCTGGAGTGAAGATGTGTTATTAGGGCGATTTTCTAATGAAAATTGCGTAAATTTGTAGCCGATAAGAAATAATAAGGCCAAGATGATAGACAAGATTATCGACTACAACAAGACTTTCGTAGAGCAAAAGGGCTACGAGAGGTATATCACGGACAAGTACCCCGACAAGAAACTTGCCGTGCTTTCATATATGGATACCAGACTAACCGAACTGCTCCCTGCAGCCTTGGGGCTGAAGAACGGTGATGCCAAGATTATCAAGAACGCAGGAGGACTTGTTATCTCAGCTTTCGATTCTGCCATGCGCAGCCTAATCGTAGCCATCTATGAGTTGGGCGTGAAGGAGATTATGGTTGTCGCTCACTCTCATTGTGGAGCCTGCCACATGAGCTACGACCATTTCCACCACGAGATGATTGCCCGTGGCGTGACGGATGAAACGCTCGACACCATCCGCAAGTGCGGCATAGACTTAGACCAGTGGTTAGAGGGATTCAAGGACACACCGACCTCAGTTAGAAAGACCGTTGAGACCATCAAGACCCATCCGCTTGTTCCAAACGATATTGTGGTCAGAGGCTTCATCATTGATTCGGAAACAGGCGAGTTGGAGGAAATAAACTGATGGACTACCTACCTAAAGACCCTGCAATACTGGTTTCGAGTGTCAATATGCTTCTGAGAGACGAAGAGTTTGACACGCTGGAATCCTTGTGCTATAACTTCGGGACAGAGCCAGGAACTACTTGACGTTATTTCTGGTGGCAGAGGTGATTTCCTGAGAGACCATAATAGGTTTCAAGAGGACATTACCAAGGCTGTTGAGATACTTGAAAACATGCTATAACTATGATGGAGAAATTTGAAGAGCAACTACACCAGGACTTGCACCGGTTTCTTCAGTCAATGAAAGAGATTGATGCTCGTTTGCCTGAATGTCCCGATGTCGAAGAGAAGTGGGAGCAGATAGCAAAAGCCTACGTTTCCTGTCTGCATCAACTCTACCTATTTGGAGCCGCTATGCAGTTGAACAGAATGGGCTACCACATGACAAAAATGAACTGATGAATGAAGTTGACCTACATCTTCCATAGCGGCTTTGTTCTTGAAACAGAGCAGTCCATCCTGGCATTCGACTACTGGTTGGACCCAAGCAGTGTGATGGAAGGTGTATTGAAAAGCGACAAGCCTCTCTATGTATTCTCCAGCCACTTTCATGAGGATCACTTCAATAGGGAAATCTTCGAGTGGAAGAAACAGAAGTCTAATATCACCTACATAGTGAGCAAGGATATACTCAGACATAGAAGGGCAAACAAGAAAGAAGCAGATGTATGGCTGGCTAAAGGTGGCTCATGGTCAGACAGTAGAATCTCAGTCAAGGCTTTAGGCAGTACGGATAGTGGAGTCTCATGGATAATTGAGACAGAGGGCAAGCGTTTCTTCCATGCCGGGGATTTGAATAACTGGTATGCTCGGTTTTTGCCTGATGCAGTGTCAGGACAGACTATCTACAGCGAAGAGTTTGAAGAGGACATAGACCCGATATCCCATGAGAAGCAGTATTTGGGGGAACTGAAGGATATTCGCAAGGTGGCTGATGGCTTCGACCTTGTGATGTTCCCGATAGATGGCCGTATTGGAAACGGCTATACGCTTGGTGGCAGACAGTTCATCGAGCGATTCAAGGTAGGTTTGTTTGTCCCCATGCACTTTGTAGCCAGTGGCTTTGAATCATCTTGGCGTATGAAAGAGTTTACAGATGAAAAGAATATCCCTTTCTGGGAGATCAATAGAGAAGGAGAAACGATAGAAGTATGAATAGTAAGATGGATCCGATGGGCAGAGCCATTGCCGACTACTGGAAAACAAAGAAGGTAGACAGGCTCAGAGTGTTCTCCCCAATGTTTGAGGAGGATGAGATACCTTTGACCACTCTTTTCCGAAAATACAAGGCTATGCCAGAGATCGAAAGGAAAGCCCTCGATATGGCAAAAGGAAAAGTACTTGACGTGGGTGCTGGCTCTGGCTGTCATTCACTTGTCTTGCAGGAAAAGGGCATCGACGTGACTGCCATAGACATTTCCCCTTTGTCTGTTGAAACCATGAAAGAACGTGGGGTTAAGAAGGTGCTTGAACAGAATTTCTTCACTCTGGAGGGGCAATACGATACCATCCTAATGCTTATGAACGGTATAGGGATAGTTGGAACCTTGGAACGGTTGCCTGAGTTCTTCAAGCAACTCGACAAAATATTAGCTCCAGGAGGTCAAGTCCTTTGTGATTCGTCCGATATAAGCTATGTGTTCGAGACTGAGGACGGCATTATAGAGCTACCCGAATACATGAGTTATTACGGAGAGCATAGTTTCCAGATGCAATATAAGGACACCATCGGAGAACCCTTTGACTGGCTTTATATCGACTCTGACACCTTGAAAGAGCAAGCAGCAAAGAATGGATATGCAGTCGAAGTGGTTGCTAAAGGTGAGCATTACGATTATTTGCAAAGAATAACAAAAACAAACAGATAACATTATGAAGAGTTTTAAGTCAACAGCGTGGCTTCTGCCACAGCCAGTGCTGATAATCGGCACTTATGATAAGAAAGGCAAGCCCAATGCAATGAACGCTGCTTGGGGTGGCCAGTGGGATATGCACGAAATCATTATTTCGCTTGGTTCTCATGCTACAACAGACAACCTTGCTTTAAACCCTGAGTTTACGGTTGCATTTGCGACTGCTGACACCATGATTGCTGCTGATTATGTGGGCATCGTTAGTGGCAGGAATACACCAGACAAGATGGATAAGACAGGTTGGACTGTTGAGAAGGCTCCGAATGTCAATGCTCCTGTATTCAAAGAATTCCCGATGACGCTTGAATGTCGGGTTAAGCAGAAGATTGACGAGAGTGAGACTGGCTATTATCTCGTGGCAGAAATCGTCAATATCCTCTGTGATGAAAAGTACCTGGCAGAAGATGGCAAGCCCGATGTAGCCCAGATGGAGCTTATCACCTTCGACCCGGTACATCACACTTACATTCAGTTGGGAAAGACTATTGGTAATGCTTTCTCTGACGGGAAACAAATTAAATAAACACTCTGTATGACACCACAAGAAGAAAGAAACGAGCGTCTGGCAAAGACACTTATCAAGAACCTGCAACGCCGCCACATCGAGGGCTTCTATTGTCCCACAGGTGAAGAAGCTGTAAGGAAAGTATCTGAACTAATTGAAGACGGGAACAGTGTGACTTGGGGCGGTACGATGACCGTAAGAGACCTTGGTGTTCCAGATTATCTCAGGAATCGTGGTACGCTGGAAGTGCTTGACCGCGACCTGGCAGAGACTCCAGAAGAAAAACAAGCCATGTATCTCAGGGCGTTCTCGACAGACGTTTATCTGACCAGTGCCAATGCTATCTCAGAGGATGGCGTTATCGTGAACATTGACGGGAACGGCAATCGGGTAGCTGCTATCACATGGGGACCCAAAAAGGTTATCTTTGTGATTGGCATGAACAAAGTAGCCCAGACAGTAGAAGCAGCTCTTACAAGGGCAAGAGGTACTGCATCCCCCATCAATGCAGCCAGATTTGACATCAAGACCCCTTGTCAGGTTGATGGTGTATGTCATAACTGCAATTCCCCAGAATCCATATGCAACTACGTCCACTTCCTCAGAAGTTCACCTAAAGGCCGTCACGTAGTAGTGCTTGTAGGGGAGAACCTTGGATATTAGACATGAGTTTCATCAAGTACATAGCAGACGAGTACCACTACAAGGAAGTCCTTTCATTGGTAGCTAAAGCCAAGCGGACAGTGTGGATAGGCAAGTTCTGCAAAGAATGTGGCCGTAGAGAATATTGTTCAGACCCAATTAAGTGAAGTGTTATGAAGTGGACTGTATTATCTGATAATCGAAGCAATGACAACCGTCTTTCTACAGAGCATGGCCTTTCTATTCTTTTGGAAACAAAACGACATAGGATTCTGCTTGATACAGGAGCAAGTGATGTGTTTGTCAGAAATGCCGAGGTCTTAGGCATAGACCTCAGCACAGTTGACTATGTTTTCATATCTCACGGACATGCTGACCATGCTGGGGGCTTACGATACTTCTTGAATCAGAACCAACAAGCTAGGGTCATCGTATCACCTGATGCAATGAGCGGAAAGTTCTACTCCAAACGAGGGAATCTGCATAGCATAATGACGGTGTGGCCAGAGGATTTAAAGGACAGACTCATAACAATAGAACGGACATGCGAGATTGCTGACGGTCTCTATGTCATAGCCCATATCGCTCTGATTCACCCATTGCCAAAAGGAAATCAGCACCTTTTCGTAGAAGATTCTAATGGCGACTATGTGCATGATGATTTCCGTCACGAACTGGCTCTTTATACTGATGGCTTCTTGTTCACGGGCTGCGCTCATAGCGGACTGGAGAACATTCTTGCTGCTTGCCCTTATCCTGTAAAGTTTGTAGTTGGCGGTTTCCACTTACTCGACGGCCAGGAATCGGAAGAAGAACTATTGGAACTGGCAGAAAGACTGAAAAAACACTATCCAACGACACGGTTCTATACAAGCCATTGCACAGGTGATAATGTGTTTGAGGTAATGAAGGAAATGATGGGAGAACAACTACAGTCCTTCAGATGTGGAACAACAATGAATTGAGCCAACAGGACAAAAAAAATGATGTGTACAAATATTTACGATTTGCACACATCATTGGCTCATAATTAGTTATGCTTAAAACAGGCGTCTAATATTCGTCCTCGTTGAAGAGGAAGTCTTCCTTGGTGGGATAATCTGGCCAAATATCTTCGATGTTTTCATATACATCGCCTTCGTCTTCAATCTCAGAGAGATTTTCAATCACTTCAAGAGGAGCGCCGCTTCGTGTCGCATAATCTATAAGCTCCTCTTTGGTCGCAGGCCAGGGAGCATCCTCCAATTTTGAGGCTAATTCCAAAGTCCAGTACATGTTTTATTCTATTCTTAATTTATACTTCTTTTTATAGGTCTTATAGGTCCTTTCGGGCTTATAATTCGACTCTCAAAGGGCCCTTTTCCCTTTTGGTCGCGCAAAGTTACAATAATTTCTGAAATTATCATGCTTTGTGCCATAAAATTTCATCTGTACCATTCAAAAAGTTCAGACGACAAGCCAGAATATACAGGTAATCACTCAAACGGTTCATGTAAGCCGTGACATTTTTGTCAACAGGCTCCTTTGCATCCAAGGCATATATTTGACGCTCTGCTCTACGGCATACAGTCCGGCACACGTGGGCCAATGCAGCAGCCTGGCAGCCTCCGGGCAATGTGAAACCGCGCCATCCAGGCAGATTTTCGTTGGCAAGGTCTATGCAATGTTCCAGATCGATAATATCCCCTTCTGTTATCTGGCATTTGGAAGGTTTCTCACTGCCGGGGTCTGTTGCCAGAATATTTCCGATACTGAACAGCTGACATTGAATCTTTGTCAGGCACTCGCGGTCTGCAGGCTCTGTCAGATAGGTAAGCAGGAGACCTATCTGGCTGTTCAGCTCATCAACAGACCCGTAACTCTCTAATCGCAAACTGGCTTTGGATATACGCTTCCCACCCACAAGGCTGGTCTGTCCCTGGTCACCTGTGCGTGTATATACATTACATTTTTTCATCAGAAATTTATTATATAGTGTTGTTTGTTATATTTGGTATCGAAGAAGGCTATGCCTATATCGTAAAGATCGAAGGTCACAACTGAGGGGAGTCCGTTGAACCATTCCCTGTGTTTGTCTAAGTGGTCCAGTATTAACACCGAATGCTCATATATATGGGCAAGAATCCTCTCTTCGGGTGCGTCCAGCCAGCACATATCCACCCTTCCTTCAGGCAGATGGTCTGTCAGCATGGCTTTTTTGCATCCTGCGTGTAGGTAATGCTTTACGTTGGGCGAGGAGGGGGAAAGGCAGGCGATAACGCCAGGTTGTCTCCAATTGCTTAGGCGCAGCAGCATGTGCAGAATCTTACGAACCCTGAACATATCTGATAGGGGCAGTTCCTTGTCCAACTCATCATACGCATAATAGGGAAGATCCATGTACAGCACTTCGGTAATAAACCGGTAGGCAAAAGGAGAATGGACCCCGTATCCGCACCTGTGTCTGATGCGACGTAACCAGATAAAAGGATTGGTGAATCTCTTCATAATTTAAGCGAAGTTATACATTTTCTACATAAAAGACAAGGCGAAGAGCCGTTTTTTTGTTAATTTTTATTAAAGGCAAGGTTAACGCGGGGGCTCGCGTGCGTACATTATATATATTTGTCTATCTTTGCATCATTATCTATTTATCTATTATTAACTAAACATAAGTCAACACATGAAAAGAAAAATTACTTTTTATGCCGCGTTACTTCTCTCTTGCCTGATGGCAGTTCCCGCGCTGGCTGACCAACAGAGTCTGACAGGAATCGGCAACTACCTGACTGTACCCGAAGAGGGAAAGTACTATGTGATTCAAGGAAATGGACAGCATGACAACATTGTCTCTTGGCTGTTTGACAACGACGGTACCTTCGCTGCAACAGCATCGAGTGAGGTTCCTACAGGTCCCGATGCATTGAAGTATGTCTGGACGTTTGAGGTTTCTGACGACGGTTATGCTGCAAAGAACCTTTCTACCGGGCGCTACATCTTTATTGAGGGGACAAGCAGTGGCGGCAATATCAAGATGAGGACAGAACCCGCCTACTTTACCATTGAAGAAGGTACGGATGAAAATGAGGGCTATGTTGCCTTCAAGAATGCTAACGGTCAGTGCATTGATATGGGCTACAGTGGTGTAGGTCCCGTTTCATGGTCAGGCGGAGCAACCGGTTCTCGTCGTCTGACTATCTACGAGGCTGTTATCGAAGCTGTTGAAGATCTCGAAGTTGCGCTCAGCCGTCTTAATACCTGTTTCGGCAAATATGAACAATATCTGCCTAACTGGGGTTCTGCAACCTTCGACCGTGGTACCGAGATTGGCCAGTACAACTGCAGCGACGAGGTTCACGACTTATTCCTCAGTAATCTGAAAAAGGCACACGAGATTCTTGACGAAACCATTCCTGCCTCAGAAGTTACCGTGGAGATGATAAATGCTCTCATCCAGGATATCGAGGACGGTTATGATGCCATCATGGCATCTCTTGTTAAGCTTACCATTGCCGACGGCAATTATCGCATTGTCAGTGCTCTGGAGTGGACCAACACGGAACAAAGGGAGACTGGCGAATATGATGAGCAAGACAATCCCATCTACGAAACCGTTGATACTCATCCTACCAAAGCCATGTATGCCACTCTCGAGGGAAAAGCCATGTGGGCCAACATCGACAGTACAGACTGCCGCTACCTCTGGAAAATGACCAACAATCCGGAGACGGGGTTTGTCAAGATGATGAACATCGCAACCGACGGCATTCTGGCCACATGCTCTCAGAGTACTCAGGCTACTTTGACCGAAGATAGCGAGACAGAGATGAAGTTTGAGTACATCCAGCGTACCGAGGACGGAAAGGTGGTAGTTGCCATGAAGCCCAGCACTGGCGGTGACTATGCCTATCTGCACTGCAACGGACATAGTAGTGGCTCAGGCAAGGCCAGCAACATTGTGGGCTGGACATCCAGTGCAGGAGCCAGCAACTGGATTCTGGAACCCGTCAGCGACGAGGAGGCACAGAAACTGATTGACGACTATGCTCCCATCAAGGATCACGAACTGCTTGTTTCAATGTTCCAGGACCTTATCTCAGAAACAGAGGCAGCCATTGCCAAGTCTAAGGACGATACTTATATCACAGAGCGTAGTGCAGGACTCATTACTTCTACATCACAGTTCAGCAGTCCTTGGACAGAAAGTTCGGAAGGCAGTCTCGACAATCTGCTTACCGACGATGCCAGTACTTTCTGGCACAGTGCATGGAGTGGCGGCAATGTGGCCAACCACACACATTACCTACAGGTTTCCTTCGAAGAACCCATAGAGGGTAACATTCAATGCTTTGTACGGCGTCGTAATGTTGTAAACGACCATGTCACCTACCTTGGTGTGTTCGGTTCTAACGATGCAAGTGTCCTTGAAAGCACTTCCGAGGATGGATGGACAGAACTTGGCACTTACGACCTTTCTAAGAATGCATCGTCAGGCCAGACCGTCTATTCAAACAGTATTGAGTTCCCCGAAGGCTATCAGTATCTGCGCTTCTACATCGACGGTACCACAACAGGTCGTGGTTACGGTCACTTCGCAACGTTCCAGCTCTACAGTCTGACCATTGACGGTAATACCCAGTGGAGTCAGTTGGGCGAGGCTGCTACCGCCATAGAAACGGCACTCAATACAGCCAAGGAATTGGATCAGGACGAGATGGTAAAATCCGACCTGGATGCTCTGCAGGCCGCCCTTGATGAGTTCAAACCCTTACTGGTTGATCTGAGCGACTTGGCAGCAGCCATCAATGCAAACAAGAATGTTACTGATGTTGTCGTTGTCGGTGAAAACCCAGGTTTCTGGAATGAAAGCAGTGAAGTTGGTTCGCTGGCAAACACCATAGCAGAGGCCACGGCATACCTGAAAGGTGGTGTCTATACACAGTCTCAGATAGATGCATATACAGAAGCCATTACAAAGAGCGCAGACGATATTTTTGCCACTGCCAATCCCGTTGTAGCCGGTAAATGGTATGCCTTCAAGTTCGACAGCGAAGAGAACTACGATGCTCGCCAGTGGAGTAAGGCCGGTGTAGTTAACGAAACCCTTGGCGACCTCTATAACAACTACGTTGCTCCTGCTAATGTAGAGGAAGACAACCTTGTAGGTTTCCAGAGTCTTGAGGAGGTTACTATCGGTCAAGGCGTACGCTTCATCAGCGAAGACATCATAGAGCAGATGGATCAGATTGCCTTCCGCTTTATTGCTCAGGGCGACAGTGCATACGTTATTCAGCATAAGAGCGGACTCTACCTTAACGGCGCTGCCCGCAGCACGACCCTGACCCTTGGACTTGCACCTGCACTCTTCAACGTGGCAGCAGTCGGTTATGGTAAGGTTATTATCGAAGCACGCGACCTCAAGGGACAGGGATACTATACCGAGCCCGTTTACCTCCATGCTCAGAATGCCGGTCACAGCCTTGTTACATGGAACGCTAAGGATGCCAGCTCTAACAGCGGCCTCTATATCGAGCCTATCAGTGAAGGTGACTTCTCAGAAGGCGATGACGTTCAGGAAAGTGTAATGATGTCTGTTAAGCCCAATAGTATGCGTATCTGGTGTTATCCTGTAGGTTTCAGTGTAACCGATGGTCAGCTGTACGAATACAAGGGTGCATACCAGAAGGACGATGCTTGGCACTATGCTTTCAATAAAATAGATGCTGCCAAGGCCGGTCAGCCTGTTCTGTATGTTAACGGCGACGTTGCGGATTTCGACAAGGAAGCTGAGAACGAAGAAGAATCTCTTACCTTGGCAACCACTGGCTTTGCTCCCGATGCATTGCAGGAGGACGGTTTCTACGGAACCTATATCTATCAGTGGGTAGATCCGGGTGTCATTGTAGTCTATGGTGGCGATATTGCAAGTTGGGGCAACAATCTGGTAGAGGCTACCGGTAAAGAAAACACTGATTGCACACGCGACGTTTCGGCTAATACCGGTTATATTGTTCCCGAGGAGAATGTTATCAGCGAAGGCAGTTATGATCTGGAGTTTGTTATCGAGGGTGAATCAACCTCTATCCAACAGCTTATCTCAGATATCAATAATCCTAACACCGTTATCTACAACCTGGCTGGCCAGCGTGTTGGTAAGGCTCAGAAGGGCATTTACATTATTAATGGCAAAAAGGTTGCGATTAAGTGAGAGAAGCGAAAGAAAAAATATGGGAGCCGCAAACGCAGCTCCCATATTTTTGTGCTTTTTGTCCGACTACTGCGGATTTTTGACAGAAAAGGGGTATATTTTTTGCGGCTGTATTAGTTATTTAACGATTGTAGTTTAAAGATTTTTGTTGACCTATCTATAGTCCTACTCACGATAAGTATTGAGCCGACTAAACGTAATTTGTAATTCCCGTTGACACTACTTTTCGGTAGCTAAAGTTATAATTCGATGAGCATACAATAACTATACAAAAAAGGGCCCGACGAATGTCGAGCCCTAATTGTTTATTTTAAAAATGTAAATCTCAGGATTACTGAACTGCTACCTTCTTGCCATCAACGATGAAGATACCCTTAGTAGCCTTGCTTACGCGCTGGCCGCTCAGGTTGTAGATAGCACCGCTCTTTGTCTGCTCAGCAGAAATGCTGTTAATAGCAGTAGCATTAACACCGATGGTGATTGGATCGAATTTGGTAGATGTACCGCCTACAAATCCAGCCAGCAACTCTTCGAGAGAAATAGAACCAACAACATTATCTTGTGTTGCCGTGAATGTAATCTTCAAAATAGCTCCTTCTGGATTGCCATCTACATTCTTTAATGTTGCATTTGAAGCAGAACCATTGGTGCTGGCACATGCAACCATATATCTGCCAGGAACACCATTTACGGGCTTAACAGTAAGAGAGTGGTGAGATTTATAACGTGAACCCTCCTGAACGATAGCGGGAACTTCCTCTTCATCATCATTCAAATAAGTGGCAACGTCAATACCCTCTGGGCACTGTACATAAAGGTTATAAGCAACGGGTGCCTCTTCTGTCTTAAGTGAAATTACGACATCCTTAGATTCACCTTTAGCAATCTGCAGCACAGCGGGATCTGTAGAAAACTGTGCATTTGCTGTAAATGTAGCCATCAAGGCTACAACTGAAAGTAAAAGCTTTTTCATTGTCTATAATATTAAAATTGTTATTAAATTATTTTCTGGTGAAATACTGAGATTAGTTATTACCTGCCATAATGTCGTAAATGGCAACAACATCCATTACGTTGACATCACCGTCATTGTTAACGTCAGCTACATCTGTTCTTTCTGCATTACCTGCCATAATGTCGTAAACGGCAACAGCATCCATTACGTTTACTTCACCGTCACCGTTAACGTCACCCTTAATACCAGGATTAACAGGCTCTGTTACAGTCAACTTAAATACCTTAGCCTCGGTCTGTGCAATGGAAACATCATTAACAGCGTTCATAACGATGTTGTCAAGCTTAAGCTCATACTCACCGGCAGCTACAGCAGCATCAATCTGCAGGGTAATTGTAGCAATCTCTGCCTTCTGGTTTGCACCAACAGGAGTCTCGGTCTCTGAGAACAACTTGTTACCAGTAACAGTAATATCCTCAGCCCATACACCAGCCTTAGCAACACTTACCAAGGTAACACCTTCGGGAAGAACAAGGTCGGTCTGCCAGTTGATGATTTGCTTGTCATTTGTCATTCTCAGAGTTACCTCTACTGTCTTGCCTTGCTCACCAGTAGCATCGTCAGCTGCCAAATAGTTGTTGGCACGGTTAATAGCAGCATTAGCGCCTACGAAGGAGCAAACTGCCATCATCAAGAATAAAAATCTTCTTTTCATAAGATAAATTTTTAAAGTGAATAAATTGTTAATTTTATTTGTTTCGTTATTGTTTATAGTTAGCTTTTTAGGTCTAAACACTATTATACGTTGCAAACTTACACATTTTTTTCCAACCGCCAAAGATTATTTTGTTTTTTTTTTGGTTTTTTTGATAGAAAATGTCTTTTTCTGTGATTATAGGGGGTTAAAGCGGCCAATGCTATATCCATCCGTTCTTTTGATACCATCTAATTGTGGCGGCCACGCCCTCCTCTAATTTCCATTCGGGCTGGTAGTCGAAATCACGTCTGGCAGGCTCTATGTCACATTGCCAGTTGCGCTGACTAAGGATGTGAAATTTGTCGTCGTTCAGAGCATTCATCTTGCCCGTGAAATGGCTTACCCGTGTGCTTACCCAGCAGATGACGCGCAGTAGCCATAAGGGAGCCTTGATATGCAATACCCAGGGATTGCCAAGGTGCTGTTGCAGCAGATCGCTGAAACGGCGGCTGTTATATACCTCTCCGTCACTAAGGAAGTAGGCTTTCCCCTCGGCTGCCGGAGCCTTTATACATTTATATATAGCTTGAACCACATCCATCATATAGACAAAGGTTATCTCCTGCGGACGGTAGCCCACAGCAAAGTCTATATGCTGCTTAATGCTCTTTGCCATCATAAAATAGTCTTTCTCGCGTGGGCCGTACACTCCCGTAGGTCTGAGGATGGTGTAGGGGAAATCCTGCTGACTGCACAGATACGCTTCGGCCTTCAGCTTGCTGCTGCCATAAACCGTGTTGGGCTTTGGCTCGTCGGTCAGTAAAATAGGGCTGTAAATCCAGGGGTTATCGGCAGAGGGCTTACGGACAGGTGTCTCCCTGATAGCTCCAAAGACACTGAGACTGCTCACAAAGACAAACCGTTTGGGAATCATGTCTGCTGCTCGAAGAGCATCAATAAGATTACGGGTTCCGTCTGTATTTGTCCGGTAGAAATCCTGCTCGTTCAGACATTTGGTGGCTCCTGCAGCATGTACTACATAGTCCCATCCCTTTCCGCCCATCTGCTCCTTGTACTGCAAGAGCTGACGGCGCAAGAGGTCGGGGTTGGAAAGGTCGAGTTGGGCAAAAAGGATACGCTCGTCCTGCAGATAGCCGCGGCTACTGGTACCTCGAACGCCGGCCCAAACCTCGAACCCTTTGTCCAGTCCCTCCTGAACGATATAACTGCCTATGAAGCCGCTGGCTCCCGTTACCAATATTGTCATTCCTCTTCCTCTTCTTCGTCTTCCTGCTCTTGGGTGGGACCGTAAGATCTCAGGTTGTACATCTTAAGAATGGCTGGGCTGAGGAATCTGTCGTACTGGCCCATCGTGAACTTGGGAGGAATGTAGCCACCCAGATCCTGACGCTTATAGGGAGCTGCAGCACCCGGCATAACCAGACGGAAGTCGATTGTCTTCATGATTTCACGCTTGTTGGCAATTTCCAGGGCTCCATCCACTTCGGTAATACCCCAGGGGTTACGCATGGTGAATTCGTACTTGTCGGGATGCCGTGTGTACATAACGGTAAAGGCATGACCTGTTACGGTCTCCAATGTTCCACAGAGAATACCACCCACGTTGAAACCTCCTACGCTAATCATACCGTTCTTCAGGGCATAGTCAACAACCATGGTCAGTTCACCATTGAAAAGTTTGCCGGGCTCTATTGACCAACTGTCGCCGTCGCCCGTAAATGGGGGAGCAGCATGTTCCGTTCCGATGCCGCCCAAGCCGCCTGTTTTAAAGCAGGTGAGCCACTTCATAAGCGCCTTCTCCATAATGGTTGACCAGGTAAACACGCCATTCTTACCGCTTACCTGTACACAGCCACCGCTACTGTTGCAAAGCAGTTTGTTATCAACCGCCACATCGATGGGATTGCCTTGGGGGTCATACATTTTTACAATAAAGGATGTCGGCCTGGTTGAGGTTCCACCGGTGATGGTGATAATGCTCTTGATGAAGTCCGGATAGATATAAGCGAACGAGGCAAATACGGCACACATGCAGCAGTCGCCAATACCATGCTGGTTCACGTCGGCAGGTGTGGGATTACCATTATTGAGGGGGTACAGATTAATGGTCTTGGCTGTCCAGCGGTCGTATTCGCTATTTGCGTCAGCAAGTGTTAAATCAGGCTGATTGCTTGCATTTGCCAGCCATTCTATCTGTTCTTGTGTAGCAGCAGCATACTTGGCATATTTGTTGCCCATAGGGGATTTGTCGGAATGTGAAGAGCCGCCCTTCTGCGCCCACACTTTTGCCGTATCCGTATATTCGGCGCGGTTAGGGAAGGAAGTTATTGTTTCTGCATCATGTGCAGCTGTCATTGTCTTATAAAAGTGATAGTTTATGGAAGTACCCCTTTTCAATACCAGCAGTCCTTCCTCGTTGGCAATGATGCTATAGGTGTAGGAGGTGCCCGATTCGCGCGGCACAGCCTTAAAGCTCTTCATATTCTCGGCATATTCCAAATCATAAACGGTTTCGGCACCCGAGGCTTTCACTTGCTTCAGGACAGTACCGTTGAAAATCCATTTCTCATCGCCGTCATAATGAGTGGTGGTGGAAGACATCACACGCCATCCAAGATACCAATATCCGCTAATCTGACCGGGTAAAGACTCTGGCATAAACTCCAGGCTCTTAACCTTGCTCACATCGAAGGAGACGACGGAATTGTCGTCCAAAGTAATGTCAAGACGCTGGGCGCTTGCCATCACACTTACCATCAAAAGGATGGCAAAGAGAAAAAAGTTACGTTTCATCTTTATTGATTGTTTTTTCTTTTTCTTTTCCATTAATCTGGATGATTTGGCTGCAAAGTTAATGTTTTTTTAAGGAAAATGTGCAGAAGTACGAAAAAAATAATGAAAAAAAATGTCAAGCTGCAAGCCAAGTGAATGATATGGGTGTTTAAAAACAAGAAAAAGCGACTTAGCGCTTTTTCTTGAGAATATCCTGCAAAATCTCAGGGTCGTTGGTTGTGATAATGTCAATGCCCTGCATATTGGCGAATTCCGTCAGGGCTTCTGCCCCGTCAACAGTCCACACGTTTACTTCTACTCCCAACTGCTGCGATTCCTGCAGCCATTCAGGGTGTTTCCTGAAGACGTTGAAATGGTAGTCGATACCTGTCAGTCCCATAGCCTTGATGTCTTTGGGTGAAATGTCACCGTTCAGATAGGCTATCTTGGCTTTAGGCTCCTGGGAATGCAGGTATTCACAGACATGTTTGCTAAAAGAAATGTACTCGGTACGCGGTTGGAGTTTAAGCATGTGAATCAATTCCAGACAGCGCTGCACAATGCGTTCGTCACGCTGTGCAGTGCTGTGAGGTTTGATTTCCAGAATAAGTTGGCAGCCTTCCGTCTTTGTAGCTTCCAACAAATACTGCTGTAGGGTAGGGATAAACTCGCCGTTTGCCAAGCGATGGTTCATCAGTTCCGCATAGGTGGCATCTTCTATCCTTATGCCATTAATAGTGGCATCATGAAAGACAACAGGAACACCGTCCACGGTTATCCAAACATCAAACTCAGAACCGTAACAGCCAATGGCTGCTGCCTTCTGCAGGGAGGTAATGGAATTCTGGGCACTGCCTTCCGTGCGCCAGTAACCGCGATGTGCCACTACCCTTGGCTGCGCAAACATTACCAGTGATGCGCAAGCCAAAGCTAATGCAAAGAATATCCTTTTCATTTTTTCATTTTTTCATTCTATAACAGCAGCATAGCCACCATTCTTCATCATCTTGATGTCAAGTGTTGTGGATGCGCTTACCTGACGCTGCTCCTTGTTATAGTGCATAGCCTGCCAGTTGGCATTCAAACCATCCTTGTAGGCAGTAAGCGTATGATTGCCGGCGCTCAGGAAATCCAACTTCAAACTAAAGGTGCGTGAATCCTGATCACCGTTGCAGATGCCGCCAATGAACCACTTATTGCCCTTACGCTTGGCGGTAATCACATACTTACCGGCTTCTGCGGCCAGGCAACGCGTCTCGTCCCATGTAGTGGGGACAGAGGCTATGTAACGGGTACAGTCGTCATTCTGATAGTAACGGGTAGGATTGTCGGCAAGCATCTGAATACCGCTCTCCAACACTACATAGAGAGCCATCTGGAAGCAGCGTGTTCCCATGGCGCCGCTGTTAGGACGACTGGCATGGTAACGGTCGGGCTGCATGTTGTTCATACCACCGGGAGTGAAGTCGGCAGGACCTACGGCATTACGGATGAAAGGAAGATAGGTGGTGTTCTCAGGACGGCAGCTGCCCATCTGCTCCAAACCGCGAATACCCTCGTAAGACAGGAAGTTGGGATACTCATATTCCAAACCGGCGGGGGTAAATGATCCGTGCAGGTCAACCAACAGCTTGTACTTGGCAGCCTCAGAGACAACGCGCTTGTAGAAGTTCACCATCCACTGGTCGGCATGGTCCATGAAGTCGATTTTCACACCGGCAACGCCCCATTCTGCGTATGTCTTGAAGAGATCCCAGTGCTGTTCCACTGTCAGCCAGGGCAGCCACAGGATAACACCTACGCCCTTGCCCTTACAATACTGAATCAGGTCTTTCAGGCGCATATTGTCATTGGCGGTATAAGGGTCACGGGTATTCTTGGCCCAACCCTCATCCAGCAGGATATATTCTACACCGTACTTGGCTGCAAAATCAGCAAAGTAGGCGTAAGTCTCATAGTTACAACCAGACACAAAGTCAACATCAGGACCGAAAGGAGCAGCACCGTTCCACCATTCCCAGCTTACCTGACCGGGTTTAATCCAACTGGTATCTGTAAGTACGGGTTTGCGAGAGAGCTGCAGGGTGATAGTCTGTTCAACAATGCCCTTGCTGTCTGTGCAGGCAACATAGCGCCAAGGGAAAGAACGGGTTCCGGCAGTTTTGGCAATGTAATTACCTTCCTCGGTAATATTCTCGCTGCGGTCGCCTCTGGGCTCCCACTTAACAGGAGCCTTGGGGTAGGTGGCCTCAATGCCCTCGGCTGTAGGCTGCAGGAAGAGGCGGGGATAGTCATCCACATCAGCCTCACCCATCAGCAACTGACTGTCGTTAGGGCCGGAAAGCAGACAAGGGATAGTAGAAAGCTTGCGGTCGCTCTGGTTCCACTGTTCCAGGGTCTCGTGTCTGTATGCTTCTTCGTAAGAGGTGTTGAAGTTACCTGTTGTCTGACGGTGGGCGATATATCCTGCTTCAGGAACCAACGTGAAGTTATCTGCCTGTACCTCTACTTCGCCCTTGATCTTGGTGACAAAACGATAGGCAACAGCATTGTCCATCACACGCATCTCTACTGTATAACTGCCGTACGAAAGCGTTGCCTGTGTATAAGAACTCTCTACCGTACTGAACTTTATGGGGACAACAGGGGTAATAGTCTCTTTGGCTGCAATTGTCTTAACACTCTTAAAAGGAATATTGCCGGCAAATGTTTTATCGCCAATCTGCATACTTACATCCTTTACAGTATAAAGGGTAGTGCCGTTTTTAGTAACCGTCCAGCCCAAAGGACTTTGCTGGAGCTGTACACGTAATGTCCCGTTGGGGGAAACAATCTCTTTAACCGGTGCGGCGTGTCCTGCAAGAGAGGTGACAGCAAAGAAAATTGCCGCTGCTGTCATGTTTTTCATAATGTTCATGAGTTAATAATAGTCTTAATATGCATTCTTTGCCACAAAGGTAGCAATAATAAATGGATTACGACAAAAAAAACTTTGTTTTTTACACAAAGAGAGGCAGAAACGTTTCCGCTTCCGCCTCTCTTATTAAATATAATAATGTATGCTAGTCAGGGCGATGACTATTCCTCGTCAGTCCAAATGTCCCAACTGCTTTCCTTTGTCAAGGCATCGCTGCCATCTACTTTGGTGTCATTGTTTATGGCCAGGCTCTCTGCCAACATGTTGACAACCTGAGCCTCCTCAATCTTTAAAATTGGCTTAATGTATTTCATAAC